>CATLPG010000005.1 GCA_950054195.1 uncultured Saccharospirillaceae bacterium | reverse complement strand
TCGCTTTTTGCGTAGCAAATGCGGCCGCTTCGGTAGCCGTTACAGCAGCAAGCAAGCGTTCTTCTTGGATGTTACTCATGATGTAGTAAAATCCTTTTCCTTCTTCTCCTAACAAATTTTCTTTAGGGATTTTACAGTTATCGAAAAAGAGCTCTGCTGTATCGGATGAGTGCATCCCAATCTTATTCGTAAGTTTTGAAGATGAAAAACCAGCAGTTTTGGTATCTACTAGCAACACAGAATGTCCTTTACCCTTAATTTTTACCAAGGTTACCACAAAATTAGCGATAGTTCCATTGGTTATAAATGTTTTAGAACCATTTAATAAGTAGTGGTCTCCTTTGTCTTCTGCAGTCGTTGTAATTCCTGTTAAATCCGAACCAGAGTTAGGCTCCGTTAAACCTAATGCTGCAATTTTATCTCCTGCTAATGCTGGCACAAGATAGTTTTGCTTTTGATCTTCGGTTCCAATTGCCATAATTAAAGGCAAGGGTAAAAACGTATGTGCATAAAAAGAAAGTGCGATACCAGCTGCATTTGCATGGCAAAGTTCTTCTTGAACAATCACGGCAGACCAAAAATCCATGCCACTCCCACCGTATTTCTCAGGGAAAGAAACTCCAAAAAAGCCGTTTTCTCCCATCTTTTTGAATAAAGCTGGATCACAGAATTTGTTTTTCTCCCACTCATCAATATTTGGTACGATTTCTTGTTTGATGAATCCTCTTAGTGATTCTCTCAATAAATTATGTTCTTCTGTATGCATGCTAGTTAATATCTAATTCTAAACGTAATAAATGACTGGAAAAATTCTTTCCTAAGGTATCCATCCGGAGCGATCGTGAACCACCACCATCAAGTGCTTCATGGCAAATAAAATTTAATGATTCTATCGAATCCCATTCGTATCGATCTACTTTTCCTTTGATTAATTCACCGAAGTGGTTTTTTACAACATCTGCCGTTAAATGCTTTTTTATGGTTTCGTAATCAGCTGGCGTTTTTGCCATAACCCCAATGTTACAAATGTTGTTTTTATCGCCCGAACGCGCACTTGCTATATCTATAAGTTTAACTTTTCCCATCTTAATGTGCTTTTTCTGTTGCTTTTACCTCGTAGATATTTACCTCTTCTTTAAACCACTTACGATCTATAAGTGTAGGCCAGAGTCCTAAAATTTGACGATTTATTTTCCCCCATCCTGGAATGCTAATTAAACCTGGAGGACCATTAAGTCCTAGCGGAATTACAGAACCCAAAGCAATTTTCCCAACTTTTGGATCTTTATGTCTTATAGCTAATCTAACTCCAATCTCGTTTAATTCATTTAACTCTTCTTCTGATTGAAGAGGTGCTGCAGTTTCATGAATACCATTTATCCCTGTAAATGTATATCTCCACTCATCCATTTCTAATGGAAGTTTGCTCCAAATTTCTTCAACAGCTTTTACAAATTTCTTTGCTTTGGTGTAAGTATAAGGCCATGACATAAAAAAGAATTGTTCACTAATAAATCCTTCGTTTAACCCCATGGTAAGTTTCAATTTTTGAGGCTTTCGTTTACCAATCGAACCTTCCACTTTCACTTGATTAGGAGCGATCTCTTCAATAGTGGTTTGAGTAAAATCAACAGTTACATCTGGTGTTAAATATTCGTTTGGATTATGAATTTCATAAACCAATTGCTCCCTCAATGTATTTCGCGTTAATTTACCGCCATCTTGCTCTAATTTAGAAAATAAAGCAACACCATTTTCATCAACCTCAGCAATCGGATATCCTAAATTACTTAGTTGATACTCCATCGGCCACTCAGCATATGAGTTACCCCCAGATGCTTGTCCGCCACACTCTAATAAATGTCCAACTGTAATTCCTTGAGCGAGTTTATTCAGGTTTTCTTGCGACTCATCATTTAAATCCCATCCAAATTCATAGGCTAAAATTCCAAGGGTTAAACATGGATCAGCTACTCGTCCTGCTAGAACAATATCAGCTCCTTGTTTAAGAGCGTCTACAACACCCTGAGCACCAATGTATAAGTTGGCATGCGTTACTTCGTTTTCATTTGTAGCAAAAGGCTGATTAGTATCTAAATGTTTTAGTTCCTCTCCATTGCTTTGCAACTCATCCAAACGGTTGATGTAATTATCCCCTTCAACTGTAGCAATTTTTACACCATCTAATCCTTGTTTCGCTAACGCAGCACTCAATTTTTTAGCCGCACTTTTAGGGTTTAATCCTCCTGAGTTAGTTACAAGTTTAATTCCATTTTGTAGTGCGATTGGGTATAACTTTCTAACATTTGCTTCAATATCTCTAGCATAACCTAAAGTTTCATCTCTCATTTTATCTTTTTGTAAAATGGATAATGTTAGCTCTGCTAAAGCATCAAAAACAATATAATCAGCAGCTTTGTTTTTTGCCACCTGTACAGCAGATCGGTTACTATCCCCATAGAATCCTTGTCCGCTAGCTATTTTAATCTTTTTCATACGTTAATAATAAGATAAATAACTGATAATTTGCTTTTTGATCTGATCAAATCGGCAGGCATTGTCTCAGCTATTGTGGCCCATCATGGGCATTTCATTTGAGTGTTCTTTATTGGTCGCTCAATTAATTATTCTCCTGTCCAAACCGGCTCTCTTTTTTCTTTAAAGGCAGTAATTCCCTCGGAAGCATCCTTTGTTTTAAGTACTTCCCTTAACATTTTGCTTAAGTAGGTGTGTGCCTGATCTTTTTCAATGCTTCTTAATTCATCAAATGCTCTGAGCCCATATTTGATAGCAGAAGGAGAGTTTGAACAAATTTCGTTCGTTAATTTTGCTACTTCTTCGTTAATATCTGAAGAATTTACCGCATTTGTAACCAACCCTAAATTATAAGCTTCGGCTGTTGATATGGTTTTACCTAGCATACACCAGTCCAATACTTTTCTTGCTGGAATAATTTGTAGTAAACTTTCCATTACCTGCATCGGCCAAATTCCTCTTTTCACTTCTGGCAAGCCAAATTTTGCTTTCTCTGATGCAATCACATAATGACAACCACAAAGTATTAAAAATGCTCCTGCATAAGCTGGACCATCAACTTTTGCAATACATGGCTTGTGACACTCAACAAAAATTTCTCCTAATAAAACTGTCTTTTCAGGTTTCGGAATAGTAGAATTATTTTCTTCTTCTTTTCCTGAAAAAGCTCGCATATCAGCACCCGCACAAAACACAGGTCCTTTGGCATCAATAACTACAGACCAAACAGATGAAGAATGGTGTGCGTAAGATAAAGCAAATGCTAACTCATTTACCATGATAGGTGTAAGTGCATTTCTCTTTTCTTCACGATTAAGTGTTACGTTAAGTATATGATCTTTTTCTTCAATCAAAAGATATGCAAAGGTTTCTTGATCGATTTTTTCTATTTGTTCTTTGGTATAATACATGCGTTAATCTTGTTTTTTAATGTTTAGTAAAAGTGTATCGGCTTCAACAAATGATTTTTCTGCAACAAAAACATCTTCTATTAAACCATCTTCGTTTGCTTGAATGGTGTTTTCCATTTTCATAGAAAGCATCACTAATAAAGGGTCTCCTTTTTTTACCTCATCTCCTTTACTAATATGTAGTTTAATAACTTCTCCAGGCATTGGTGATAAATAATCTCCTTCGGTAACCTGTGATGAATAATCTTCAAAGCGTGGCTTTTTATTTATAATGAAGCTACCATATTCACTTGAAGAGAGGTAAAACCTATTTTCTTTTTGTTTTATATAGAATTGCTTGTATACACCATTAATGGTAAATGATAGCTGATTTAGTGTATTATTCAAAAAAACATTTGAAACCACACCTTTAAAATCCCCAATAATAACTTCTATACCATTTTTTATTGTGTGATAACTCACTGGTATCTCTTGCTCATTGAAAAGATACGTTTTTGATGGTAATTCCGCTCTTTGATTAGCCCAACCTAGCGGAAGCCCCCCAAGCAATGGTCTGTTTTGTTTCTTTTTTTCTAATTCATAAACCAATGAAGCTATGGCATGACCTGCAACTTTAGAAACAGCATTTTTGGTTTTATACCCTTCTGGGTATGTATTTGCTATGTAATTTGTATCAAACGTGTAATCAATAAACGTATCATTTTGTAAAATATCTATAAGGAAATTTTTGTTTGTAGTAACTCCACTGATATGAAACTCATTTAAACTACCGATCATTTTACGGATCGCCTCATTTCTATTTTTCCCATGCGTGATCACCTTTGCAATCATAGGATCAAAGAAAACCGTAATAGTATCATTCACTAGTACACCAGAATCTATTCGAGCACTTTGAGGTTCTATATAAGTAAATAGTTGACCCGTTTGTGGTAGAAATTCATTTTCTGGATTTTCAGCATAAATCCTAGTCTCAATGGCATGACCATTTATGGGAACATCTTCTTGATTAAACCCAATTTTTTGTCCTTCAGCAATATCAATTTGTAGGTCAACTAAATCCATTCCTGTAATCATTTCAGTAACTGGGTGCTCTACTTGGATTCGTGTATTAACTTCTAAGAAGTAAAAGTTTAGATCTTCATCTAGAATGAATTCTACAGTACCTAAGCTATAGTAATTTAGTTCTTTAGCTATTTTGAGAGCTGCATCTGTAATTTTTTCTCTAACCTCATCGGTTACAACAAGCGAAGGAGCTTCTTCAATTATTTTTTGATGTCTTCTTTGGATGGAACACTCTCTTTCGAATAGATGTCTATAATTTTTATGATGATCTCCAACAATTTGTACTTCGATATGACGTACAGAAGTGAAGAATTTTTCTATTAGCAAAGTATCATCACCAAATGCATTCAACGCCTCCCTTTTTGCTCCTTCAAAACCAGCATTAAATTGTGAGGAGTTTTCAACTACTCGCATACCTTTTCCTCCACCTCCCATGGCTGCTTTTAATAACACTGGATAACCTATTTCATCAGCTTTTTGCTTGAAAACTTCAATGCTTTGATCTTTTCCGTTATAGCCAGGTGTTGTAGGAACTCCTATGGATTCAATGATTTCTTTAGCTACTTTTTTTGATCCCATTTTTTCGATAGAACCTGGGGACGGACCAATAAATATGATATTATTTTCACTACAAGCTTGAGCAAATCCAGCATTTTCTGATAAAAATCCAAACCCTGGATGAATGGCATCAACGCCATTATTTTTAGCAACTTCTATAATCTTTGGAATATTTAGATAGGAGTCATGTAAATCGTTTTTACCTACATGAACAGCCTCATCTGCCAATTGAACTGCTTTGCTATTTGCGTCTGCATCAGAAAAAACAACAAGTGAGCGTATTCCCTTTTTTTTGCATGTTTTAATTATTCTACATGCAATTTCGCCCCTGTTGGCGATAAGTATTTTGTTAATCAATTTAGTCATAATTAAAAGAGCTTAAAATCTGAAAACACCGTATTCATCTGCTTTTTCAATTGGCGCATTGTGAACAATACCCAAAGCAAATCCTAAATAGTTTCTTGTTTCTCTTGGATCAATTACCGCATCATCCCAGAGGTGTCCTGAAGCAAAAAAAGCATCCGATTCAACTTCCATTTTTTGTTGAATTTGCTCTTTCATTCCTTGCAATTTTGCTTCGTCCAGGTCTCGTCCAGACTTAGCAGCTGCTTGTCTTTGGATAATTTCCATCACTCCCGATAATTGCTCACCTCCCATTACTGCTATTTTAGAGTTTGGCCAAGTAAATAAAAATCTTGGATTATACCCTCTTCCACACATGGCATAGTTTCCTGCGCCATAAGATGAACCAACAATCAATGTAATTGCTGGAACTTTACTGTTAGCCACAGCGTTTATCATGTTGGCTCCATGTTTAATAATTCCTTGATGCTCGTATTTTTTGCCTACCATGAAACCAGTAATGTTTTGCATGAAAAGAAGGGGCGTTCCATTTTTATTACATAACTCAATAAACTGAGTTCCTTTATTTGCCGCTTCAGAAAACAGCACGCCATTATTTCCTATGATACCTACTTGATACCCTTGAATGGTAGCAAAACCCGTAACAAGTGTTGAACCATAATCAGGTTTGAACTCCATAAAGTCAGAACCATCAACAATACGAGCGATAATTTCTCTCATATCGAATGGCTTTTTTAGATCTGTAGATACTATTCCTAATAGTTCTTCTGGATCATGTTTTGGCTCTTCAAATGTTTGAACATGTAGGTCTTCCTTTGAAGAAGTTTTAAGTTTCAGATGATGTACAATATCTCTGGCTATTTTAATCGCATGCATTTCGTTTTCTGCCTTGAAATCAGAAACCCCAGATATTTTAGTATGTGTATTTGCACCACCAAGCGTGTCTGCATCAACCTCCTCTCCTGTTGCCATTTTAACCAATGGCGGCCCTGCTAAAAACACTTGTGATTTATCTTTCACCATAATCATGTAATCACACATCGCAGGAATATATGCTCCACCAGCTGTGGAGTTTCCAAATACGATGGCAATCGTTGGTATTTTTTCTTTCGACCTTCTTGTAATTTCATAAAAATTATTACCCCCCGCATTAAAAATATTTACTTGATCTGGCAGGTTAGCTCCCGCTGATTCAACCAAATAGATTACAGGTAACCTATTCTCTAAAGCAATTTGATTAAGGCGTTGTGTTTTTTGTAAGGACACATGTTCTATTGCACCTCCTTTCACTGTACCTACGTTAGCAATAGCTAAAATAATTTTTCCATGAATAAGGCCAACAGAAGCAATCATTGTACTACCAACGGTAAAACATTTTCTTTGATAACCAGCAAAAGGTAATAACTCCATTTGAGGAGAATCTTCATCAAAAAGCATTTCTATACGTTCTCTGGCTAGTAGCTTATCGCTCTTTTTAGCTCGTTGAATATGTTTTTCTTCTCCTTGATGTAAACTTTGAGATATGATATCTTCAAGTAAGGAAATTCTCTCTTCCAGTTCTTTAACATTTGATTTAAACTGATCAGAATTTGGATTAATCTTGGTTGCTAATTTAGGCATTTAAAAAGGTTTAACTCTTAAATTTAACTTACTTCCTTTAAAAAGACAAAAATTGCTGAATTATATACCTAAAGTTAATTTTTACACTAATCAAATGTATTGTTTTCCATGGGGTATTTTGAATTACTATTATCTTCGTTATTATTAAATTTTGTTTGAATGAAAAAACTGTTTTTATTATTGTTAGCTCTAAATGTTTTTGTTCTATCTTCTCAAAACTTCAACCAGCTAGTTCCTTCGGGCATTTACCCATATGAGTTTAATTCCTATACAAATGATCTTGAAGGATATTACCTAACAACACCTGTTTTTATAAACAATACACCTGCAAATTTTTTATCCGCTGCTTATATTATTGATAATAATGGTGACCTTATTTGGTACACCGCTAGCGACTATTTGTTTTTACTAGACTTTAAATTTTTAGTAAAAAATAAAAAATTCAGCATTACGAAAAGTGATCTAAACATCTACAACAATCCAAGATATCATATATATAATAAGAGCTTTGATATTCAGGATTCTATATTTGCTGTAAATGCTAAAGTTGATATTCATGATATTATTGAAACCAAAGAAGGAGGTTATGTAATAAATACTCAAAGGGATAGTTTGTTTGATTTAACTGGCTATACCTTTAATGGACAACCAGGCAAACCAAACACCGTTTGTATTGGAACTGGTATACAGGAGTTTGACTCAAATTTAAATCTTATTTTTGACTGGAACCCGAATGATTACATACACCCTTCAGAAGTTGTTGATGGTTACCCTGGTTCTACTGATTCAGCTCATTTTGATTATGCACATATTAATTCAGTTGATAAAGATACTTTAGGAAACTACTACATTTCTATGAGACACACCAATTGTGTTTACAAGATATCACCTACTGGAAACATTATTTGGCGCTTAGGAGGGAAGCTCAGTGATTTTACATTTGTAAATGACAGTGGATTTTCTGGTCAGCATGATGCCAGAATTAAAGCTAATGGAAATATTTCACTGTTTGATAATACAAACACATCAACACTTAAAGAATCAAGAGGAGTTGAATACGCTTTAGATACCATAAACTGGACAGCCTCTTTAGTAAAAGAAACAAAAAGCTTAGACTCAATTTATGCTATGGCTATGGGGAATTATCAACAAATTAATTCTAATGCGTATTTGCTAAACTACGGTTTTCTATATCGTCCCAGCCCTAGTATTTTAGTGTTAGATGATGCTAATTTAGAAGAAGTAAGTATTGTTTTTCCTGACAGCGTTGTTTCCTACAGAACTAGATTTTATGAAAAATCTTGGTTTGAAAATATATTGGTTCAACCCAAAGTTGTATGTGCAGACTCAACTTCCTTTCAAAAACGACTAATAGCTCCTAGTGGGTATGATAAATACATATGGTCAAATGGAGATACTACTCAAGAGATAACAGTTAATCAATCTGGAGATTACAAGTTTTGGGTGAATTTTGGGGAGGGAATGCTAGGCTCTAAAACCATTTCGGTTGATGTTATGTTGTCTTGCCAGCAAA
The DNA here is from genome assembly GCA_950054195.1 of uncultured Saccharospirillaceae bacterium. Classification (GTDB taxonomy): domain Bacteria; phylum Bacteroidota; class Bacteroidia; order Flavobacteriales_D; family CAJJDF01; genus CATLPG01. The sequence continues at coordinate 91,097 of CATLPG010000005.1, read as the reverse complement.
TAACAAGTGTGCTTAATACTAAACAAGAAAAAACAGAAGAAGTTCAAGCTATTTATAACGTACTTGGTGAAAAAATACCTGCCTTAGAAAAAGGAAAAGTAAATATTATTCAATATACTTCTGGACGAATTGAAAGAACACTTCCAATTACACAATAAAATGATTGATTTAAGAAGCGATACGGTTACATTACCATCCCAAGAAATGAAGGCATTTATGATGAATGCTGCTTTGGGAGATGATGTTCTTGGAGACGAGCCAACGGTTCAGGAATTAGAACAGCTAGCAGCTGATATATTTGGTAAGGAGGCTGCTTTGTTTTGCCCATCCGGTACCATGACAAATCAAATTGCCATAAATGTGCAAACGAATCCTGGTGATGAGTTGATTTGTCATGAAGAATCACATATTTACAGGTATGAAGGTGGGGGAATCGCAAGGCTATCTGGAGTATCAACACGCTTCATTGGAGGTAACCAAGGAAGAATTGACCCAAGCCTATTGGAAGGACAAATAAATCCAGATGATATACATTATCCTAAAACAACATTGATTTGTCTAGAAGATACTGCTAATAGAGGAGGAGGAACTTTTTATAATTTTGATGATATTTTAAATATCAAAGCATTTGCAAAAAAGAACAACCTAAAATTACATTTAGATGGAGCTAGAGTTTTTAACGCTCTTACTGAAAATGGTATTGATATAAAAACTTATGCGAAACCATTTGATTCCATTTCTGTTTGTTTATCAAAAGGTTTGGGCGCCCCAGTTGGTTCTTTGCTACTTGGTTCAAGTGAAATGATGTATCATGCACGAAGAACAAGAAAAGTTTTTGGAGGAGGTATGAGACAATCAGGTATTTTAGCGGCTGCAGGTATTTATGCTTTAAAGCAAAATGTTGACCGTTTAAAAGATGATCATAAGGCAGCTAAGCAAATAGCATTAATATTTAATGCTCAACCTTGGGTTAAAGAGGTTTCTCCTGTGCAAACAAATATTGTAATGGTACATTGCCATGATAACATTGATGCACAACAAGTGTGCGATAAATTAAAAACGTTAGATGTTTTAGCTATGTCGCTAGGAAAAGGTAGTATCCGATTAGTTACCCATTTAGGAATTACACAAGAAAACATTGAACAACTTAAAACAAAGATTACTCAAATCACTTAATTTTGAGCATAATAAACAATAGCGAAGAGGTTTATCGATTACTACTTGAGTCTTCAACTGAAGGAATATTGATTTGCAACCAGTATGGAGACATTGTTAAAGTAAATGATAGGTTATGTGAGATGTTTGGTTATCATCAAAAGGAATTAATCAATCAAAAACTAGAACTTTTACTACCTCTATCTTTAAAAAACAGTCATAAAAAATTACGAAACAACTACATGAATTCACCCAAAAAAAGAAGCATGGGAGTTGGAAGAGACCTTAAAGGGTTAAGGAAAGACGGAGTTGAAATTCCAATTGAAATCAGTTTAAATTATGCTCATTTAAATGATGATTTATATGTAATGGCTTTAATAAGCGATATTAGCGAGCGAAAAAAGCAAGAAAAGCAGATTAAACAATTAAATGAGAACCTAGAAAAAAAGGTAGAAGAGCGAACACAAGCACTATTAGAAAGTGAACGTCTATACAGATTAATTTCTCAAAATTTCCCTAATGGAACGATCAATGTTCTTGATGAAGATTTAAATTATATTTTCACCGAAGGACAAGAGCTTCATAAATTAAACCTAAAAAAAGAAGAGCTTAAAGGCACAAGCTATCTTAGTTGGTTAGATGAGAAAGTTGCTGCGTCAATCGCTAATAAACTAACTTCCGTTTTTCAAGGAGGTATTGTTTCGTTTACAATTGAAAACAAGGGCAATTTCTACAAGATAAATGCTGTACCTCTTTTAAAGGAAAATGATAAAACTTCCCAAATATTAGTAGTCGAACAAAACATTACCAAAGAGAAACAGCTAGAAATACAAATGCTTGAAGCCTTAGAGAAAGAAAAAGAGTTAAATGATTTAAAAAGTAGGTTTGTTTCTATGGCTTCTCATGAGTTCAAAACACCTTTAAGTACTATTTTATCATCAACCAACCTAATTAAGAAATATAACGAGCTTAAGAAGTATGATAAAGAACTCAAGCATTTAGATAAAATTGAGCGCTCAGTAAACCTTTTGACTCATATGATTAATGACGTACTTTCTTTAAGTAAAATTGAAGAAGGGCAAATTGAAATAAATAGAGAAAAAATAAACTTAACTAAGTTAATTGCTACTATTGATGAGGATTTGTTTTTTAATATCGATCAATCACTAAATATTAGCATACCAGATGACGCACTTATTTTTACTGATAAAAAACTACTCACCACTATTTTAATTAATTTGCTATCAAATGCAATAAAATATTCTTCCCAAGACGTTTCCTGCATGGTTGAAATAAATAGTCAAACAATTGATATCTTAATTGAGGATAAGGGAATTGGGATTCCAAAGGAAGACCAAAACAAGTTGTTTTCACGCTTTTTTAGAGCCTCAAATGTTACAAATATTCAAGGAACTGGATTAGGCTTAAATATTGTTTATGGCTACGTTGATTTGCTAAAGGGCAAGATTTTGATTAACAGTGAGGAAAATAAAGGAACTACTGTAAGATTAATTATTCCTAATAATGCTAATTTATGAGCACTAAAATATTGGTTATAGAAGATAATGAAGATGTTAGAGAAAACATTGAAGAAATATTAGACTTAGCTGGTTACCATGTTACAGTAGCAAAAAATGGAAAAGAAGGTATTAAAAAAGCGAAAGATTTTATACCTGATTTAATTCTATGTGACATCATGATGCCCGAGATGGATGGATATGACGTTATCTACTTTTTAGGCTTAGACAATAAAACAGCAAGCATCCCTTTTATTTTTTTAACGGCAAAATCAGAAAAACAAGACTTTAGAAAAGGTATGGAATTAGGAGCTGATGATTACCTGACTAAACCTTTTGATGATGTTACCTTAGTTAAAGCTATTGACCAAAGAATAAACAAAGTCAATAGATCAAAAAACACAGATACTTCTGGAAAGAACGGTGCAGGGCAAAATTTTTTAGATGTTTTTTCCCAACATAAGAAAACAAAAAAGTTAGATTCAAAAAGCTTTATCTATTTAGAGCATAGTTCTCCCGTTTACCTTTTTAAGGTATTAAAAGGACAAGTAAAAATATTCTCTACAAATGATGAAGGAAAAGAATTGACTGTAAAACTTATTTCTGAAAACGAATATTTTGGATATCATGCTTTATTAAACAACCAAAATTATCCCGATTCAGCTGTAAGCTTAACTGAAGTAAAACTTGAGCTTATCCCTGGTGATTCATTCTTAAATTATATTTCTACGAATACTGAGCTTTCTAATTATTTCATAAAACTTTTATCGAGAGATACAATAGAGTTTCAAAAGGAGTTGCTAAGTAAAACATATGATTCAGTAAAAAAACGAGTAGCAAACGGACTAGTAAAATACGCCAATAAGCAACCTACAAACTCTTTATCCGTTCCCAGAGAAGAACTTGCTCATTTAGCCGGAACATCAACAGAATCTGTTATTCGAACACTAAGTGAGTTTAAAAAAGATGGCCTAATTGAAGTAGATGGTAAAGAAATTATCATTAAAAAAAAGAATGAACTTATTAATTACCAGTATTAACCTGATAAAAATCAATTAAACAGCTGATTAAACGCATCACTTCATAACGTATTTCTTTTCATCTTAGTACAACAAACTAAAGTGATGAAAAAGAAAATAATTACTACAATTAAAAAATCTAAAAAAAACGTCAATCATCCTATAAACTTTACTCAAACAACTTATTGCACAATAGTTCGTTCATGTGGCTATATTGGTACAAAAGAAAAGGCTTTATAACAAATAAATAACTGTTATGAGCCATCAAAATATTATCCTTTTCACTTGAGATGTATATATTTGTTTGATTAAATCATTAAATGATTGAAACCGTCACTAGATGCTTTAATTATTTGATGTGATTAAGCACAGGTTAACAGACCAAACATCTGTAGAATAAAAATTATAAAATTACACGAGTGAAAAAGCAAGAACATCTAACTAAAAATTGGAACGAAATAAAAACAAATGATAGCTGGGCAATTTTTAAAATTATGGCTGAATTTGTAGATGGATATGAAAAACTGTCTAAAATTGGCCCATGTGTTTCTGTTTTTGGCTCTGCTAGAACAAAAGATGACCATAAGTTTTATAAACTAGCTGAAGAGGTCGCTTTCCAATTAACACAAAGTGGTTATGGTGTAATTACTGGTGGAGGGCCTGGTATTATGGAAGCTGGTAATAGAGGAGCTAAAAGAGGTGGCGGAATTTCTGTTGGACTAAATATTGATTTACCTTTTGAGCAACAATCAAACCCATACATTGATCATGATAAATCTATCGATTTTGATTACTTTTTTGTGCGTAAAGTAATGTTTGTAAAATACGCTCAAGGTTTTATTGCTCTACCAGGTGGATTTGGAACATTGGATGAATTATTTGAAGCATTAACACTTATTCAAACAAAAAAAATTGGTCGTTTCCCAATCATTTTATTAGGGAGAGATTACTGGGAGGGCTTACTTGACTGGATAAACTCCGTAGTTTTAGAAAGAGAAAAAAATATTTCTACTGAAGACTTAGACTTATACAAAGTAGTTGACACTGCAGAAGAAGCAGTAGCAGAGATCAATAATTTTTACCACAAATACATGTTAAAACCAAACTTTTAACATATAAAAACAATTAGGAATCAAGAATTTTCCAAGCCATAACTAAACGATCATCACTGGCACTTATCAAGTAGTTATTGTAGGTATTCCATAAGAGTTTGTTTACTGAATTGGAGTGTGAGCTATCATTTGCTCTGTCTATTTGCTTTATTAGAGCATAGCTTTTAGCATCCCAAATACGTATTGTCTTATCTAAACTACAGGTTGCCATATATTTTCCGTTAGGAGAAAGCACGATGCTATAAATAGCAAATTTGTGAGCTGCTATTTTTTTAATCAGCTTACCGTTGTTATAAATAGATAAATACCCTCTTGAGCCAATGATCAAATCATCATCATTTATTATAGACGATGTAATAAACTGATCTTTTTCTTCAAGTTTATAGGATTGTTTTTCGCTGTAATCTGTTAAGTAAGTCTCAATAATATTTAAATCGCTAGTGGTTATGAAACATTGATTAGACTTTTCGTTTATAGCTATGCTCCTAACCTTCTTCTCGCTCACTTTCCTGGTGTACAACAGCTTAAAATCAGGCACAGACCATACAGAAAAACTCCCATCTTCCGAACCCACAACTAGTTCATTTTTAGAAACCACAAATTCAATAGCAAACACTGGTCCAGTGTGATGTTGGAGTAATTTAATTTCCTGCTTTTTAATTAAGTCGATAATATGAATACCTCCATTAATGTTTCCAACAGTTAACAAATCAAACTCTTCAATATACTTAATAGCAAAAGCTTTAATGTTTAGATTAACCAACAAACTACTTTTGTCTGGTTCGTATAAATCCCAAGCAATAATTCGTTTATCAGCACCTACAGAATAAACAATATGGTCTTCGCTTGAAGCACTTAACGTGTAAATACTTCCAATATGTCCTTGAAATTCATTAACCTTTAAAATTTCCATATGTTAGTTAAATATAATGTTCAAAACTGGTAAAGATTTAATGTTTTTTATTCCAAAGTGATAGTTATAATATTGAATAAGTAACTCGATTAGTTTTTTTCTTTTTGTGTTATTCCCTTTAAACTCTTTTTCTTCAAAAACGTATAGGTAGAGTTCCCTAAAAACATAAGTTTCTTCTTCGTTAAAATAATTTACATGTTGAGGCGGAGTGTTTTTGGCAACACCGTTTTCAATATCAAAAAAAGCTCCTACCCTTATATCTGGCTTAATCCCTAAGTAATAGGATAAATTCATTAAAAATGCTAAATGAAAATCAAGGTCTAACTCGTTTCTATCAAACGATAAAAGGCTTGACACGATAAAATCAAATAGTGCCTCATTACTTTCCTCCTCTACCAAGAGCTTATCTAATAACTCATTAATAAAAAGAACAATATTACTCTTTGTTATATCCGAATAAATAGAATTAAAAGGAATGCTTAAACTTAACTCCTTACTGTTTAAAACAGGTTTCTTCTTGTTGTTATAAGCTGTTATCGAAACCAAAGCTAAAGGCATTAATGTAGCCTTTGTTTGTTTCGTTTTTCTCACATAAAAAGACTTTATTCCTTCTTCTTTCGTATAAACTTTTAGTATAAACCCGTTCCCTGTTTGAGGAACTTTTCGAATAATTACACCGGTATAGCTAGCAAACAAGATCGTTTATTTAAAACTCCAATCGTACGTATCAATATCATTAAGGCAACCAACCAATAAATCAATACTTGCTTTGATATCTTCCTTATTAGCTGTTTCTATCACTTGGTGTATGTGCCTAGTAGGAATTGATACTGCTCCTGCAATAGAACCTCCCGGAGTCATTCGTTGAATTCCTGCGGTATCTGTACCACCAGCTGTTAATATTTCGTTTTGCCACTTGATGTTGTGTTTATCAGCAGTTTTTCTCATGTAATCAACCATGCGGTAATCACAAATAGTTGAAGCGTCCATTACTTTTATGGCAGTTCCTTTTCCTAATTCAGTAATTTTTTCATGAGCTGGTGCTCCTGGCACATCAAAAGCAATAGTTGTATCAATACCAAAACCAAAATCTGGCTGAATATTTAAAGCTGCTACATTAGCCCCTCTAATTCCAACCTCCTCTTGTACCGTAAACACAGCATATACATCGTAAGGAACTTCTTTTAAATTTCTTAAGGTTTCAATCAATATAAATACAGATACTCTGTTGTCAATAGATTTACAGTTTACACAATCCCCCATTTCAATTAATTCTCTTTCACGAGTAATTGGGTTACCTACTGAAACATACTTTTCAACTTCTTCTTTACTCATTCCTAAATCAATGAAGAAATCAGTTGTTTTTGGTGCTTTCGTTCGCTCCTCTGGCTTCATTACATGTATGGGTTTAGATCCCATGACACCAATTAAATCTTTTTTGCCATGAATAATTACTCGTTGAGCAGTTAATGTTTTAGGATCAAAACCTCCTAATGTATGGAAACGCACAAATCCTTGATCATCGATATGTGTAACAATAAAACCTATTTCATCCATGTGTGCACCTAGCATCACTTTTTTATCGGATGATTTTCCTCTTTTTAATGCCGTAACATTCCCCATATTATCTAAAGTAACTTCATCAACTAAAGGTGTTACCTCATCAATAACTAATGATCGAATTTTTTGTTCAAATCCTGAAGTACCAGGTGTTTCGCATATTTTAGATAAAAGGTTTACGTTAATCATAATTTATGTTTGTGGTTTACTAAAAAATAAAAATTGCCCTACCAGTATAAAGATAACAGATACGATAGTGCTTAAAATGGTTTTTAAAAGAATATAATGTAATCGGACAAAACTAAATTCCTCCAAAAGAAAAAGCCAAAAGAAAAAGATAGCTGATAAGCTAGAGATGTAAACAATATATTGAATACTATCAACCATATGAACCGAAAGGTTATATGTGCTTTGGAACGTGTTTTGTGTTTCCATTTGATTGGTAAACCTGGGTTTTAAATAAGCAATTAACACACATGCTGATGCATGAACTCCATAGGAATCCATAAATAAATCAACCGATAAGCCTAAAATAAAAGCAATAGCTAGTGTTAAAAACCTATTAATATTAACAGGTAACGTAAACAAAAAAGAAATGTAAATCATTGGACTAATTAAATAATTTAGCGACCAAAAATCAATGTTATTTACAATAAACACTTGGATAAAAACCAAAAGAACAAATCGGATAATATTTATAATAACTAATTGCAATGCTTACTGAATATTTAATGAATCAATTTCTTCTTTAAACATGTTTTTAACCACCATTACATGACTAAGATTATAAAAATCAACAGTAGTTTCAAGCTGAATAGTTTTATAATTACTCCCCTGCTCTTTTGAGATATTTAAAACTCGCCCTATAGGTTTACCTTCTGGAAAAATACTTTCTTGTGAAGTACTTACCATAGTATCTCCTTTTATTAAATCGATATAAGTAGGCACTTTTTTAACCGTAACTTGATTAAAATCGTCATCAGATTCCCAAAGCAAGTTCCCGTATAAATTTTGCTTTTGTGACTTTGCTGTTAGCCTTACATTTTCATTCATGAGAGGCATAACCGTGCAATAGTTTTGAGAAACATCTTTTACAAACCCAACAACACCTTGACTATTTATAACTCCCATTTCCCTTTCTATCCCTTGTTTTCTGCCAACGTTTAGGGTAATAATATTGAATCGCTTACTCACACTATTTTTAATAACCTTAGCAGGAAAATATTTGTATTTAAGCTCAAAAATTGTGTCGTTGTAAATAATATCTTCTGCTCCTCCCTTGCGGTAGTTTTCAATAATTTCTGATTGTAGACGTGTGTTTTCTTCGAGTAATAATTTGTTTTGTTCGGCCAAATGAAAATAATCGATAACCGCTTGGTTTCTTTCATAAAGCCAGCCCGACATCGCATTTGAAGAGCTTATGATTGAAGAAGTTTGAAATCCCTTACCGTTTGAAATAAAAATAAAAGCTAATAGTTGTAGAAAAATAAAAAACAGCAAAAATCTGATGCTCCTAATAAACGCTATAAGATTTTTCATTTGCTATTTTTAAATGATTGCTTTGTCTACAGTCCTTTCATTAAAAATTGATACTTCCCAATATTTTTAAGCGCATTACCTGTTCCTTTTACTACCGATCTTAGTGGATCATCTGCAATATGGATAGGTAATTGCGTACGTTGAGAAATTCGTTTGTCCAAGCCTCTAAGCAGTGAACCTCCCCCAGCTAAATAGATACCTGTTTTGTAAATATCTGCTGATAATTCTGGTGGAGTCATTTCAAGAGCTGATAAAATAGCTTCTTCAATTTTAGAAATTGATTTATCTAATGCTCCTGCAATTTCTTTATACGAAATAGAAATTTCTTTAGGGATACCCGTCATTAAATCTCGTCCTCTAACTGGATAATCCTCTGGTGGATTTTCTAAATCTGGAAGGGCAGCTCCTACTTCTATTTTAATTTTTTCAGCAGTGCGTTCACCAATTAAGATGTTATGCTGACGTCTCATGTATTCTTCTATGTCTGAAGTGAAATCATCACCTGCTACACGAATAGATTTATCACAAACGATACCTCCAAGAGCAATTACTGCAATTTCGGAAGTTCCCCCACCTATATCAATAATCATGTTACCCATTGGCTCTTCCACATCAATTCCAATACCTATTGCAGCTGCCATTGGCTCATGAATAAGGTAAACCTCCTTAGCTCCTGCATGCTGAGCAGAGTCACTTACCGCTCTTTTTTCTACCTCCGTAATACCCGATGGGATACAAATAACCATTCGCATAGATGGCGGTAAAATACTCCTACCAGGCTTCATCATTTTAATCATCCCACGAATCATTGCTTCTGCTGCTTTAAAATCAGCAATTACTCCATCTTTCAACGGACGAACAGTTTTTATTGTTTCGTGAGTTTTACCGTGCATTTGCTGGGCTTTTTTACCAATCCCAATAACTTTATCGGTTTTAATATCTATCGCCACAATAGATGGCTCATCTACAACAATCTTATCATTTTGAATGATAATAGTGTTTGCTGTACCTAAATCTATCGCTATTTCCTGTTGAAAAAAATCAAATAATCCCATCTTGGTAGGGTTTAGTGTTTAAAATGTCTTATACCTGTATATACCATTGCTACGCCATTTTGGTTACAAAAATCAATGGATAATTGATCTTTAATTGATCCTCCAGGTTGTATCACTGTTTTAATGCCCTCTTCATAAGCAATTTCCACACAATCTGGAAAAGGAAAAAAAGCATCCGAAGCCATCACTGCTCCATTTAAATCAAAGCCAAAACTTTTAGCTTTATGTATTGCTTGCCTTAGTGCGTCAACCCTCGATGTTTGACCAGTTCCACTAGCTAATAGTTGATTGTTTTTTGCTAAAACAATTGTATTAGACTTTGTTTGTTTACAAATTTTGCTTGCAAAAGCAAGATCTGTCATTTGTTCTTTAGACGGTGTTTGTTCTGTTACAGTTTTAAAATCTGAAATTTGATCCGTTACACTATCTTTTTCTTGAACTAATACACCATTTAGTATCGTTCTATATTGTGTTTTCGGTAATTCAAATTTCTTCTGAACTAAGATAACTCTATTTTTCTTACCTTTTAATATTTCTAGCGCATTTAAATCAAATGAAGGAGCTATAACTACTTCGCAAAAAAGCTTATGTATTTCTTCTGCTGTTGATGTATCAATAGTGGTATTGCTAATTAAAATTCCTCCAAAAGCTGATACTGGATCACCAGCTAATGCATCAACATACGCCTCATGTATGGTATTTCTTGTGGCTAAACCACAGGCATTATTGTGCTTAAGTATGGCAAATGTTGGTTTGTCGTTTTTAAACTCAAGCATAAGGTTTACAGCTGCATCAACATCAAGAAGATTATTATACGACAATTCTTTACCATGAATTTTATCAAAAAAATCATTCAAATTACCGTAAAACCATCCCTTTTGATGAGGGTTTTCACCATATCTTAATACTTTACTTTCTTTCAAGCTTTCATTAAAAGACCCCGCTTGATCACCTTCAAAATACTTATAAATATGGGTATCGTAGTGAGATGATTCTCTAAACGCCTTTCTAGCAAAAGCTTTTCGCTGATCTGCTGTAATTTCCCCTTGCTGGTTTTTAAGTATTTCTAGTAAACCTTCGTACTGCTCTCTATTAGAAATTACAGTTGTATCCTTATAGTTTTTTGCAGCTGCTCGAATTAAAGAAATGCCTCCAATATCAATTTTCTCAATAATTGACTGTTCATCTGCACCAGACTGTACTGTTTCTTCAAATGGATACAAATCAACAATGGTAAGGTCTATTTGTGGAATTTCAAACTCAGTTAATTCTGCAATATCACTTTCATTTTCTCTTCTTGACAAAATACCTCCAAAAATTTTTGGGTGCAATGTTTTTACCCTACCTCCTAAAATAGAAGGGTAAGAAGTTAATGATTCTACCGGAACAACTGGTATCCCCATATCTTCAATAAATTTTTGGGTACCTCCCGTGGAAAATAATTTAACCTCAATAGAATGAAGTTCTTCAACTATAGGACCAAGACCATCTTTGTGGAAAACAGAGATTAATGCCGTTTTAATTTTTTTTTTACTCATTTAGTATTGAAGCCTACCTAAAACTGGCAGATATTGAAGCGTTAAAATACAATAAGTGCAAAAATAGAAACAAAAACAGGAATGTGACTTTATATGCCAAGTATTTTATTAAAAAATTTGTGCTGATAAGTATAAAAAACCTTTTTTTTGATTTTCTTTTGGAAGAATAAAAAAGTTATATATATTTGCCAACCGTTTCGGGGCGATTAGCTCAGTTGGTTCAGAGCACCTGCCTTACAAGCAGGGGGTCACTGGTTCGAATCCAGTATCGCCCACCAGTAAAGACAAAGCCTTCAAGCAAATTAATGTTTGAAGGCTTTTTTGTTTTATAAGATTTCCAGCTATTTAGATTAATTCTTGTTTTAGAGAATTTTTAATTTCTCCGTATTATTTAGTGCAATATAAAGTGCTGGATTTCTATGGTTCAAATCTTAGATTATGAGCGATATATTAAGAATTTATGTTTTCTTAAGAGAAAGTGTAATTCGTAAAAAAGATGGTAAATCACCATTATACTTAGCAGTTAGTTATAAAACAACTTCTTAACGAGAATATGTAGCATATTAATTTTATTTAGAAACTTTCTAATCAAATTGCTTTCTATACTGTTGTGAATACTTAGATGTTATGGATGGTCAATTATTAATCTTTTAAAAATAAAATTATTACAGTTTTTTTTATCCATAAAAACTATTATTAAAGGTTAATTCCTCATACCTGCGTATATTTAAAATCAATAAGTCGTAAAAGTCATCAACAGAGAAGTTAAATTCATTTAGATTCTCATTATTTGTATGAGAAGGATACTCTCTATTTTCAGATTTAGGAATTAAAAAATCATATTCATGTGAATATTCAATTTCAAAATTAAATCTTTTGGATTCCCATATAAATGTATAAAGTTTATCCTCAGACGGGTTTTCTTTTGCTAATGGAGCTATTAAATATTGACACAGAGGATTCCTATAACTCTTATTATGGAAATATCTTTTCTTTTTACATATTTCTAATTTTCTTATTAATGAGTTTTGATTTTGAATTGTTAAAAGTAAACCAATAATAGGCATAAAAACAGCATGCGAATCTTTTACATGATTTGTATGAGTTCTGTAGGTTTGAGTAATATGAAGCATGTCATATTTTAATAATTTATATGTGTCTCTTAATGTTAAAAAACCTGTTTCATATAATGGATATGCAACTGATAAAAAAGCTCTTTTTAAATGATTACTGCTATTCATTTGAGATTTATCAATGATCTCATTAATTAATTGCTTTTGCACCCTATTGTTGACATAGTAATAAGGTGAAGTGCTAAAAAATTTATTCAAATAACCATCAAAATCAACATTTTCACCGTATCTATGCTCGTAGATATACTCAATGTTTTTAACGTCTGCAACCAGTACTATTTTATCAAAATCGAATTTATTCGATTGTTCTATACCTGTATTTCTATATATATCTATGTGTGCAGAAATAACATTTAATATTCTAAAAATATGATCTGGATCAATTCTATCTAAGTCCTCAATTAGCAGTACATTTTTTTTGGTATTATTATTTTTAAGTTGCTTTAAGTAATCTCTAATTAATTGAGTATATAAATTATCTTCATAAAGTGAACCTTCATCAAAGTTGGTTTTTGATAAATAAGATTTTATTAGTTTTAACTCTCCTTGATTAACATCTAATTGATGGTTTTTAATACTATTAAAAGCACTTTCTAGTTCGGTGACAACTTTAGTTAAATGTCTTGAATTTTTACCTAATGCAGTAAATAATTTTATGAAACCAAATATTACATTTGATTTATTTGAGATTGCTAATTCATAAGCTGCATGAGAAAAAGAAATATTATTGATTTCAATATCTATATTTTTATCAATAAGTTGGTATAATATATCGGTTTTTATATATCTAAAAATATCCTCATTACTAGCAATAGAATAATTTACAGGGTAAATTTTAAACACATTATACTTGTCGTTTTTCTCTGTAAAATAAAGGTCTAAAAATGTTGATTTCCCTTGGCCAAATGGGGCAGAAAATAATATTTTTTGGTTTAATAAGTTACCTATGTGTTCATGGAATTCACTAAATGGTTTTGAAACACTAATGAAAGGGATATTATCATAGTATAGTTCTATACAAACACCTTTATATATTTCAAAGTTTTCTACAACAACACTAATAGATTCAGTAGTATTTAAGTTAATTTCTTTATTTATATAACCTATGTCTTTTTCCCATTTTTCAACATGAATTGGTCCCGCTGATGAACCGTTATTAATTTCTTTGGCTTTAACGTTTAATGAAATTTCATAATTATAAATTACATTATAAGAATTATTAATGACTTTTATATACTTAAACTTTAAGTAAGGAGATTCTAAATTTATATTGATGGGATATTCAATATTTTCCTTATAAATTTTCACAATATTCATTTGTATCTCATGTGTTTATTAATTATTTGAATAATATCCAAAATATTACATATTACCAAAAGTATAAAGCAATAAAAACATTACTCGTTTTACTCTCTATTACACAAACCATATAGTGAACCTATATGCCCCTTTGACCTTTCAATAGGTTAATCCATCATTTTTAATAACGTAATCACTTAATGAATAAATACATTATCCATGTATCTGATAAAACATTATTGGTACATAATAACGAAAAACTAATAAGACTTAAATGTCCTTTTAAAATCGAAGCAAGACGTAATTACAAAAAAATATTTAATACAAGCTCATTTTCCAACATTAATAAGCACAACCGTGTACATAATAAACAAATCGTGCAACTACAGCACTATACAAACAATTCACTAGCGAAAAAACATGCTGTTTAACAATTACTTAGTACACTGGCTCAGTATTTACAATGTTTAGCTAAGAACACAAAAACTAAATAGTATGAAATTTAAATTTATTACAGCAGGATTACTTTCTGCCACACTAATGGCATCTTGCGGAAGTCAAGAAACAAAAGCAGAAAAAGAAATGGAAGAATTTGTTGAATGGGTAAAAGACAAAACGGATGGCGATGAAGAATATACATTAGCCTCATGGAGTAAATTCGAGGAAAAGTACGATGACAGAGTAGAAGAGCTTGATGAGTATACCGACAAGGTTTCTGAAGACCTAGAAGAAAGCTACGAAGAAGCTAAAGAATCATACAAGGTAACAAAAACCGAAGTTAGCGAGGAAGTAGAAGAAATTAATTCTGAAACTAATAGTATGCTAGATGATCTAGAAAATTGGATGGCTAACACGGCTGAAGAAACAGAAGAAGGATTAGAAAATATGGGCGATGGACTTGAGACAGCCTGGGAGAAAACATCAAGCTCTGTTGAAGAAGGTTGGGATAACCTAACTGATGAAACAAAAGAAAGATGGAATAACCTGGAAGAAGATTACGAAGAATGGAGAAATAGCTAATCTAGCTCTCCGTTAATACACAATATAAAAAGCCGAGAAAAGTATCTTTCCTCGGCTTTTTCGTTTAAGCTAAATTGCATTTATATAAATGCATTTACCCAATCAAAGCGTTCTTTTATAATGTCTTCTTTATGCTTTTTTACATAAGCCAACAAAGCTTGAGTTGCAATATTGAGCTCTTTTGATTTCAGTGAAATAAATTTCCATGAAGTTTCAATAGGAAGGTTTTTCATTTTTACAATTTGCAACTGATCATTTAACAACTCATTTTTCAATCCAATTAACGGCATAATTGAGCACCCTAAATTAGCCAACACAGCTTGTTTAACTGCTTCGTTAGACATCAACTCCATCTTTTGAGAGGATGAAACATCTGCTGCATCTAAGTATGCTTGCATGGCTTTTCTGGTGGCAGATCCTTGTTCCCTAATAATCATTCTTTCATTTGACAACCCCTTGAATCCTTTAACTCTTTTTACAGACTTATTATTAATAGATGCCACTAAGAATAAATGATTTTTCATCAACTCCAATTGATCTACTTCTATATCGCTCGGTAATAAAGAAACTAAAGCAATATCAGTTTCATTTTTTTTAAGCTTTTCAATAACTGTATTTCTGTTAGAAACATCCACTATTAAATCAACTTGTGGATTTTCTTTTATAAAATCAGATATAAAATATGGGAGCACATATTTTCCGGTTGATACAGAAGAAACTCTAATTGTACCAGAAAGAACTCCTTTATATTTGTTTGTTATCTCTTTTATTTGGTCATTATTTTGCAATATTTTTTCCGAAATATCTAATATTTTGTACCCAAAATCAGTCAAGTACAATTGTCGTCCAATAACCTCTGTTAAAGGTATATCAAATTGATCTTGAAAACGCTTTAACTGTATTGAAACTGCCGGCTGAGTTAAATTTAATTCCTCGGATGCCTTAGTAATACTTTTGTGTTTTGCAATACAATGAAATGCCTTTATTTGCTGTAAAGTATAATTCATAGCTTATGTTTATCATTAAAAATATAAATAAAAACTTATACTTTTTACTTTATAGTTTTACAAAAAAATTATGTCATGGAAATAATAG
This sequence comes from uncultured Saccharospirillaceae bacterium, assembly GCA_950054195.1. Classification (GTDB taxonomy): domain Bacteria; phylum Bacteroidota; class Bacteroidia; order Flavobacteriales_D; family CAJJDF01; genus CATLPG01. The sequence goes on along the minus strand of CATLPG010000005.1, from coordinate 75,142 downwards.
TAAAAAAATCATGCAAGTATACTCCAAAAGGAAATAAGGAGTTGAATAAAGATGTGTTAAGCGAGTTTAGATCTTTTTTAGCGAAAAGAGGGTTACACGATAAAGCAAGAAGTCTTAAAGAGGAAAATGGTCAAATTATTGTTTCAGATTTACCTTCAATTCTCATTCATGGATTTACCCTGCACTTAGAAAGTTTAGGCAAACAGATTTCGTACGAAAAAAACACGGTAATTAAAATCAAATAATCTTGGATAATCTTACAAACCCAGCACTACTATTTTTTGTATTAGGTATTTTTGCCAGCCAAATTGGAAGTGACCTAAAGATACCTGCGAACTCATCAAAATTTATTTCTCTTTATTTGCTACTGTGTATTGGATTTAATGGTGGACAAGAACTATCGCATCAACAAATTAACAATGAAGTTATATGGAGTATGGTATTTGCTGGTGCAATTGCTTTTACTATTCCATTTATAGCTTTTTTTCTATTAAAAAAATACCTAAGTGTAGAAAACTCTGGTGCTATTGCAGCTGCTTATGGTTCTGTTAGTGCGGTAACTTTTGTAACAACCATTGCTTTTCTAGAATTTAACAACATAACCTATTCGGCTCATATGATAGCTGTTATGGCTATCATGGAAGCTCCTGCCATTATCTCTGGGATATTGCTTATCCGTTGGTTCTCTAAAGAAAAAAACTCACAATCGAGTATGGGCAGTATATTGAAACACTCGTTAACAAATAGCAGTGTACTCATTGTTTTAGGTAGCTTGGTTATCGGTTTTTTAGCAAACGAAAGTCAAGCCCAAGGTATTAAACCTTTTACAACAGATATTTTTGTTGGTTTTTTATCTGTCTTTTTATTAGATATGGGTATCACGAGTGGAAAATATATTGGCAGCTTATTTAAAAAGGGAATAACACCTTTTATTTTTGCAATTGTTTTTCCATTTTTCACTGGAATATCCGCCTTGTTTGTGGCTGGGTTTTTCACTTCCGTTGAAGGAAACCTTATTCTTTTTGCCATTTTAGCTGCTAGTGCATCCTATATTGCAGTTCCTGCTGCAATGAAAAATGCTGTCCCAAATGCTAACCCAGGATTGTACTTACCAATGGCTTTAGGAATTACTTTTCCATTAAATATTATATTAGGAATCCCCTTTTACCGTGAGATGGTAGTGCTAATCTATTAAATAATTTCTCTCTGCTTGAGAACCTCTTCCATTTGCTGTTGAATTTCTTTGGCTTTTTGTCCTGCTTTTATAGCAAAATCTTCTTCGTTACCAGCATAAATAATACCTCTTGAAGAATTAACAAGCAAACCAACATCTTTATTTAAACCATATTGTGCTACTTTTTCTAAGCTCCCTCCTTGAGCTCCAACGCCAGGAATAAGTAAAAAATGATTAGGCACAATTGCCCTTACTTTTTGTAACATCTCTGCTTTGGTAGCACCAATTACGTACATCATGTTTTCATCTGTTCCCCACTCCTTAGATAAACTCAGCACTTTTTCAAAAACAAATGTATTATCGTGTAGCTTTTGCAACTGAAAATCCAGCGCCCCAGCATTACTTGTTAAGCCAAGTAAAATCACCCATTTGTTTTTATACTCAAGGTAGGGCTCTACCGTATCATGCCCCATGTAGGGAGCAACTGTTAACGAATCAAAATCATACGTATCGAAAAAAGATTGTGCATAGTAATTGGTTGTATTGCCTATGTCTCCTCTTTTAGCATCAGCTATAGTAAAAATATTATCTGGGATATAGTTTAGCGTTTTTTCTAAACTCCACCACCCTTTTTTACCTAAAGCTTCGTAAAAGGCAATGTTTGGCTTATATGCCACACAGTAATCTTTAGTAGCATCTATAATTTGCTTGTTAAACTCAAAAATAGGGTCTTCGCAAGCCAAAAGGTGTTTAGGTATTTTTTTTAAATCAGTATCAAGACCTACACATAAAAATGAGCGCTTACGCTTTATTTCACTTATAAGTTCTTGTCTATTCATTGGATTAATTATTTGCTATTTCTGCTCGTATTTTTTTACCATCAACCTCGCTTCCGTTTAAGTGATGTACCAGTTTTTCAGCAACTTTTGGAGCAACATCTAAAAACGAAAATTTTTCCATCATTCTAATTCTACCAATATTTTTTCCAGCAACACCTCCTTCGTCACAAACGATTCGAATTAGATGCCCTTTATCTTGGATTACTTTAGAACCTAGGTTTACATAAATAGTAGTTGAATCTCCGTCAACATTTCTATTAAATCCTTTTCCATCTCCTCTATCCCTTCTTTCTCTTCTATCTCTTCCTTTGCCTCTATCTCTGTCTCTTCCTCTATCCCGATCTCTATCTCCTTTTCTTGAGCTTTTACCTTCTTTATCTCTTCCCTTTCCTGTGTAATTAATATCTTTTGCGTTTTCGTAGTACTTTAAGAATTGATTAAACTCTAAGCTTACAAAATGCTTAATTAACTGTTCTTTCGTTAAATCTTCAAACTTAGCCTCAACTGCTGGCAAATAGGGAGCAATTTGACTTTCCTTAACATCTGCTTGAACTACACGATCTACTAAGTTCATTAATTGTCTTTCGCACACTTCATCTCCAGAAGGAATAACTCCTTGCTTAATTTTTGCTTTAATTACCTTCTCAACCGACCAAATTTTTCTCTCTTCTCGATTATTAACGATAATAATAGATGTTCCTTTTCTACCAGCTCTAGCGGTTCTCCCTGAACGATGCGTATAACTTTCTATATCATCTGGTAAATTATAATTGATAACATGCGTTACATCATCAACATCAATTCCTCTCGCAGCTACATCTGTAGCAACTAATATTTGAATGCTACGATCACGGAATTTTTTCATTACTCGATCCCTTTGAGATTGTGACAAATCTCCGTGCAGCGGATCTGCATTGTAACCATCCTTGATTAATCGCTCGGCTACTTGTTGCGTTTCTCGTTTTGTTCTACAAAATATTAATCCGAAGATATCTGGAGCAAAATCTATCACACGCTTTAAAGCTGGGTAGCGATCTCTATCATCAACTTTATAATAGATATGCTCTATGTTTTTATTCCCTGCATTTTTAGTACCTACTGATATTTCAGCAGGTTGAACCATATAATTTTTAGCAATTGCTGCTACTTCTTTAGGCATAGTAGCCGAGAATAACCACGTACGTTTGTCATAAGGTGTTTGCTCAAGAATAAAATCAATATCCTCTTTAAACCCCATGTTAAGCATCTCATCCGCCTCATCTAATGCTACATAAGCAACATGTGATAAATCTGCTTTTTTTCTACGGATCATATCGCACAAACGACCTGGGGTAGCTACTATTATTTGGGCACCAGACTTTAATTGCTTTGCTTGGTTTTCAAAGCTTGCTCCACCATATATGGCAACAATATTTGCTTTTTTAAACTTTGTAGAAAAACTTTCAAAATCTTTTGCTATTTGAATACACAACTCTCTAGTTGGCGCAACCACTAAACCTTGTGTTTTTTTACTACTAAAATCAATTAGCTGAATCATTGGTAAACCAAAAGCAGCTGTTTTACCAGTTCCTGTTTGTGCTAAACCAACTAAATCACTTGCGTTATTTAAAATTTCTGGAATAGCTTGTTCTTGAATGGCTGTTGGTGTTTCGAAACCTAATTTATCTAAGGCTTCTAAGATTTCTTTTTTTAATCCTAATTCTTGGAATGTCATTGTTATTTTGTTTTAACATCTCTAACACCCCTTAATTATTAAACGAAAGCCCAAAAATACGCAGCGGAGCGTAAGAAATTATTTTAATGGAACAAAGGTAGTGCTTTTATCGATATAAAGTTACTTTATCTGTAAATACCTACATGTCCGTAATAATACTTCTTCTTATTAAAGTTATCTCTTAGTTGTACTCGGTATGGATAAATTCCTGAAGGAACGTATTCCCCATCCTTTTTTCCATCCCAAAACCCATCAACTAAATTGGTTCTAAACACCTCTTCTCCCCAGCGATTAAAAATGATAAATTCAAAATCGTTTGGACTAACACCAGTGGAAACCCATTGAAAAGCTTCATTCACTCCATTTTCATCTGGCGTGAAAGCATTAGGGACAAAAAAGGAAAACACTTCATTTACACGTACTATTTGATAAACGGTATCATAACACAACGCACTGTTACCAACAACATGCATCACCACATATGATCCTGTATCTGTATAGGTATGGCTGATATCCCTAGAAACAGAAGTAGTATTACTATCTCCTAAATCCCAATAATATAAAACCACATTTCCTGATGATTCATCAATAAAGTTTACCGTTGAATTATAGGCATCCAATTCGGTTGGTGAATAAGAAAAATCAGCAAGAGGAGTGGGTGAAACTTGAATAGAAGAATTTACCACTATGGTGGTATCACACCCAAACTGATTTGTAACTGTTACAGATGGAAAATACGTTCCTTGATTGTATACGTTACTAAACGTAGCATTTGATCCACTATTTCCATCGTCACTTTGCCATAAGAATGCATTGTTTATTGTATCTACAATATCTGTAATAAAATTAACTAGCAATGGCTCACAGCCATTACGTGGATCAACAATTATAGTACCTGCAGGTTTTGGATTGATTATAACCGTATCTAGAGCCGTATCTGCACATCCATTAACATCAGAAACAATAATTGACGCATAATAAGTGCCTTGAGCATTATATAAGTGACTATTTGTTCCACAAATGGTTGAATTACCTCCATCACCAAAATCATAGGTACAGTTAACAACTGCCCCTGTAGTATCAATAGTTATTGCTGTAGGTTCACCAAAACAACCTATATCAAAATCTAACTCTACCGTTGGGCCTTCTGTATTTAGAACTGTAACACTTGATGAGTCTAAGCAGTTATTTGAATCTCTCACAACAACACTGTAAATGCCTGCTGTTAATCCATTAATTAATGCTGAGGTATCATTTGTTGGTTGCCATGCATAATCAAATAAACTAGTATCTCCCAACACTTGAACTTCTGCTGTACCATTCGCCATGTCACACGTTTCATTTTGAACTAAAATATCTTGAATAATTTGATAAGAGCTCGTACAAACATGCGTAAAACCTTCAAAGGTATAAGCATTAACGCTTAAATCATACCTCCCTGTTGAACCATACTCGGTATTTACTGATTGAACTCCTGCTGCTGTTTGTGGGGTAGCACTAGAACCAAAATTCCAATTTGAAATAGCACCAGTAAAATATAAAACCTCTGATTGAGTACACCCTGCTCCTATCATAGTTATTGTTGGCTCAGTTATAAAATCATGATTGGTAACCTGTGTTGTTGGAGCAACACCTCCATCAATATAAATATTTGCTGCTTCACCAGGTAGTCCATTACCTCCAGCTCCGCCATTTCCACCATTTCCACCGGCTCCACCGTCTCCACCATCTCCAACTTGATCACTATCTGGAGCTGCTCCACCATTAATTCCTCCACCAGTTCCTCCAGCTCCTCCAAGTCCGCCAGTTCCTCCAGCCCCACCGGTTCCACCAGCTCCAAATCCACCATTACTCAAAAAGCAGCTTTCAAAATTACCGTTAGCCCCATTATTATAAAGGTAAACGGCAAAAGATCCGCCACCTCCTCGTCCACCGAGACCACCTTCACCCCCTTGGCCACCGCCTCCACCACCAGCTCCGCCTGCTCCTAACCCTTCACCAGCAATAAAGTCTCTTCCTTGACCTCCACCGCCACCACCACCAGCTCCTCCTGTTCCTCCAGTACCAGGTGTTCCATTAGTCCCTGCTGCACCAGGAACAAAAAATCCACCAGTGTATGTTCCTACTGTTCCATTTGTTCCATTTGTTCCGTTAGTTCCATTTGTACCATCTAAGCCTGATGTTCCGGGCAAACCATCATCATCATCACCTATTCCTCCAATACCTATACCTGTATTCACTGGTCCAAAATTGACTCCTCCTCCGTTTCCTCCATCGCCTCCATAGCCTAACGATGGAGTTTCAAATTCCTTTCCTCCAGAACCACCAGCTCCTCCTCCCCCTCCATCTCGAGGGTTTGTTGAACTAGCACCATCGGCTCCAAACATTCCTGTTGTATCGCACGAAGCATTGCTCAAAACTGGTGTAGTAGGTGCACCTATGGCTCCTCCTCCTCCATTTCCTCCCGCTCCACCTTCACCATCGGCATCAACCGAACATTCATCATCTGCATCTGGTGCTCCTCCATCTGCTCCATCAAATCCATCTGCTCCATCTGCTCCTGGTGTACCAGCTAATCCATCTGATCCTCTACCAGCAACAACCATTGTTCGTGTAAAATAATAATTAGAGCAGGATGTTAAATGTAACCCATAAGTAGTAACACTTCCCGAAGGAGCATTAGCCGTTTGAACTGTTACATCTTGAAATCGAAAGTTGGAAACTCCCGTTCCGTAAAAAGCTACTAATCGTTGCTGACCAACAGCACCCTCAAGATTTAATGTATCTCTTAATATTGTAGAAGCTCCTGCTGTACTTATTTTTGTCCAATTATTCCCCGCTATAAACCCCCCTTCAATGGTTACGCCTGTGGGTATTTGTATAGGGTTTGAAATAACATAAATTCCAGTATCTAGTCGTAAAACATCACCAGAAACTGCTGCTGTTACTGCATTAACTAAACTCGCAGGAGATTGCTTTGTTCCCGAACCTACCCCATTATTTGAAACATAAATAATGTTGCACTGACTAAGCCCTTTTAAGCCCAAAAGGATAAAAAGCATTAGTGTTACAATTTTTAAAAATTTAATGTGCATTTACAGTTTCGTTAGGTTTTGTCTAATACGGGGTTAAGTTAATAAAGGTTGCTTAGTTCTCATTACAAATCATTAATAATTATACTGTTTGCTATTATTTCTTACTTTTGGTGTTCGATTTAATTATGGTAAAAGCAAAAAAACACCTTGGTCAGCATTTTTTAAAAAACGAAGAGGTTACTTTACGTATCGCTGATGCTCTCTCACAAAAACAACCTTATAACAATGTTTTAGAGATAGGACCTGGAACCGGTGTGCTTACAAAATACTTAGTAGAAAAAGACTATAATTTAAAGGTTGTTGAAATTGATCGAGAATCAATTGCCTACTTGCAGGAACATTATCCCTCACTTGAAATTATTGAACAAGATTTTTTAAGGATGGACTTATCATCTTTTTATAATCAAGCCCCTATTGCTATTATTGGAAACTTCCCTTATTACATTTCCTCTCAAATCCTTTTTAAAATATATGATAACAAGGATCAAGTATTAGAGATGGTTGGCATGTTTCAAAAAGAAGTTGCTGAACGTGTTTGTGCTAAACCTGGCTCAAAAACATACGGAGTTTTAAGTGTTTTAATACAAGCATTTTATGATGTTGAGTATTTATTTACAGTTAACGAAAATGATTTTGACCCTCCTCCAAAGGTAAAATCTGGTGTTATGCGTATGGAAAGGAATACGACTAAACATCTTTCGTGTGATGAAAAACTATTTAAACAAATTGTAAAACTAGGATTTAATCAACGTAGAAAAACATTAAGAAACAGCTTAAAATCAATTCTTCCCGAAGAGGCAAGATCAAATGATATATTTGGGAAAAGACCTGAGCAATTATCCGTAGAAGATTTTATTGGAATTTGTACCTTAGTTGAAACAGCAAGAAATAACTAGTTGTTGGTATAAATCGTTTTTACATGTCACAAGAGAAAAAGCTTTTTTTACTCGATGCTTATGCATTGATTTATCGTTCCTATTATGCTTTTATTAAAAATCCTAGAGTAAACTCTAAGGGACTAAATACATCTGCCATTTTTGGTTTTACTACTACTATGTTGGATGTCATCAAAAATCAAAACCCTACACATATTGCTGTTGCTTTTGATTATCCATCGGCTACACTTCGTCAGCAAGACTTTACAGCTTATAAAGCCAACAGAGAGGAAACACCTGAGGATATTAAAAAATCCATTCCAATAATTATGGATATTATAAAAGCTTTTAATATTCCTATTCTAATGCTGGAAGGTTATGAGGCTGATGATGTAATTGGAACTATCTCTGTAAAAGCAGAAGAAGCTGGTTTTAAAACCTATATGATGACCCCCGATAAGGACTTTGGTCAATTGGTGACTGATAATGTATTTATGTATCGCCCTGGCAGAGGCGGTAAGCCAGCAGAAGTATGGGGTGTTAAAGAAATTAAAGAGAAATTTGAGGTTGAGCATCCAAAACAAGTGATTGATATTTTAGGCTTGTGGGGAGATGCGGTTGATAACATACCAGGAATACCAGGGATTGGAGAAAAAACATCGAAAAAGCTTATTGCAAAATATGGAAGCATTGAAAATTTAATAGCAAATGCTGAAACTGATCTTAAAGGAAAGCAGAAAGAGAATGTAATAAATTTTGCTGAACAAGGCTTACTATCCAAGCAACTTGCTACAATTATTTTAGATGTGCCTGTTGAATTTGATGAGGAAGATTTAAAAATATGTGAACCAGATCAAGAGCGAGTGATTGAGTTATTTAGTGAACTTGAGTTTAGAACGCTTGCTCAACGAGCATTTGGAGTTACCATTCAAAATGTGAACACTTCTCCGCAGTTAGATATGTTTAGCGTAAACACACAAGAACAAGAAGAAGAAATAACCGTTGAAGCCTTTAAAACTATCGAAGATGTTGATGTTAATTATCAGCTTATTGATACGTTAGAAGACATAAATGAGCTTGCTGCTAAACTTAACAAAGTAGATTCTTTTTGTTTTGATACAGAAACAACTTCTTTAGAGGCTTTTGAAGCAAAATTGGTTGGTTTAGCATTTTCATTTAAAAAACATGAAGCTTATTACGTTCCTGTTGCTCAAGATGAAAAGGAAGCAAAAGAAACACTCGACATATTTAAAAATGTTTTTGAGAATGAATCTATAGAGAAAGTTGCTCATAACATTAAGTACGATATTGCTGTTTTAAAAAACTATGGAGTTGAAGTTAAGGGAAGCAATTTTGATACTATGATTGCCCATTATCTTATTAAACCAGATATGAAGCATGGGATGGATCTTTTGGCTGAAACATATTTAGGTTACAGAACTATTCCTATTGAAAATTTAATTGGTAAAAAGGGGAAAAATCAAAAAAACATGGTTGATCTTGACCCAAAAGAAATTGTAACCTATGCCTGTGAAGACGCTGATATTACTTGGCAGTTTAAGGAGCTTTTTCATTCGAAGATTAAGGGGAGTCATCTTGAGAAAATTTATGGCGAAATTGAATATCCTTTAGTTACGGTTTTAGAGAAAATGGAAAGAGAAGGGGTTAAACTTGACAAAGATGCTTTAGCTAAATTTTCTGAGGAGTTAGAAAAAGACCTTAAAGGATATGAGTCTAAAATCTTTGAAATGGCAGGGGAGGAATTTAATATTGATAGCCCGAGGCAGTTAGGAGATGTTTTATTTGATGAAAATAAAATGGGTATTAAGGCCAAAGTGAAAAAGACAAAAACTGGTCAGTATTCTACCAACGAAGAAACTCTCCAAAAAATAAGAGACAAGCACGAAATTTTTGATGTAATCTTAGATTATCGTTCAACTAAGAAGTTAAAATCAACTTATGTAGATGCTTTACCTGCATTAATCAATGAACATACTGGTAGAATCCACACCAGTTATATGCAAACCATTGCTGCTACAGGTAGATTAAGCTCTGTAAATCCTAACCTACAAAATATTCCTATTCGAACAGAGAAAGGGAGAGAGATAAGGAAGGCCTTTGTTCCAAGAGATGAAAACCATGTATTATTAGCTGCCGATTATTCTCAAATTGAATTGAGAATTATTGCTGCTTTAAGTGAGGACAAAACAATGATTGAGGCTTTTAGTTCTGGAACAGATATTCACTCGGTTACAGCTTCAAAAGTATTTAAGGTTGGTCTTGATGAGGTTACTAGGGATATGAGAAGTAAATCGAAAATGGTGAACTTTGGAATTATTTATGGAATTTCTGCCTTTGGTTTAAGTCAGCGTTTATCCATTCCTAGAAAGGAAGCTAAAGAAATTATTGACAACTATTTTGAAGAATACTCCAGCGTAAAACAGTACATGGATAACGCCATTTTAAAAGCTCGTGAAAAGGGTTATGTAGAAACTTTACTAGGAAGAAGAAGAAATTTAAAAGATATTAATTCTCCTAATGCGATTGTTCGAGGACATGCTGAAAGGAACGCTATTAACGCCCCAATTCAAGGAACTGCTGCCGACATTATTAAGCTGGCAATGATTAATATTGACCGTGTATTTACGGAGAAGAAGTTGAAATCCAAAATGATTTTACAGGTACACGATGAATTAGTATTTGATGTAGAAAAATCGGAGGTAGAAACAGTGCAAGAAATTGTAAAACACGAAATGGAAAAAGCGGTTGATTTTCCTGTTCCATTAACAGTGGAGTATAATACGGGTAATAATTGGTTGGAGGCTCATTGATTCTAGTTGATTAGTTTTATTTATTATATGAAGAAAGACATTGAAAACATAGAGGATATTAAGTTGATGGTAGATACTTTTTACGAAAAGGTGAACCAAAACGAAAAGCTATCAGCTATTTTTAATGATCATGCGGGTGTTGAATGGACTGCTCACCTAGATAAAATGTACAATTTTTGGAATACTGTTTTATTTTCAAAAGGGACTTATAAGGGTAGTCCGTTTAAAAAGCATGCCCCTTTACCGATTGACAAAAGTCATTTTGATGAGTGGTTGACTCTTTTTGCCAAAAACATTGATGACCATTTTGAAGGATCTGTTGCCGAAGATGCTAAGCAAACAGCTAAAAACATTGGACTAACTTTTCAAGCAAAATTAAATTTATTATGACAAACAACGATATTTTTAAAAAGCTACGTGTTGCTCTTCATTTAAGAAATGAAGACATTATTGAAATTTTAAAACTTGTAGATTTTGAGATTTCTAAGAGTAGCTTGCAAGCTATTTTTCAAAAGGAAGATCATCCAAATTACAAACCTTGTGGTGACCAGTTGCTGCGTAACTTTTTGAATGGATTGATTATTCATAAGCGTGGACCAATGCCAAATAAAAAAGCTCCTGTAAAAAAGAAATAATAAGCACCTACAATAATTTTTTCTATGCACTTTCCTATTCAATACGATGAACCCTTATTTAGACCACCTAGTGAAGGCAGGTCATTAATTATACAAGCAACTTTAGGATGTAGCTGGAATGAGTGTTCGTTTTGTGAAATGTATACTACCAAACGATTTAAAGCAAGAAGGGAAGAAGATGTTTTTTGCTGACATTGAAGCATTTGAACCATATAAGCATGCAATCACAAAAGTATTTATAGCTGATGGAGATCCTTTGGTACTTTCTACTAAACGCTTACTTCGAATCTTAGAAAAAATTAAAGACACATTTCCTAACCTTAAAAGAGTTTCAACTTATGCTTCTCCAAATAATTTAAACCGAAAGTCTGCAGAAGAACTTAAAGACTTATATCAAGCTGGTTTAACCTTACTTTATGTGGGTATTGAATCTGGCGATGATCAGGTGCTTGAATACATAAAAAAAGGAGAAACGCATCAATCTACTATTGAAGGAATAAACAAAGGAATAAAGGCTGGCATGGACTGTTCGGTAATGATTATTAACGGAGTTGGGGGAAAGTATTTTAGCAAGCAACACGCGATACAATCAGCCAAAGTGTTGAATGAAACTCAACCAAAATTTGCATCTACACTGGTATTGACCACTCACAGAGGGTTTGACCATTTTAAAAATCGCTTGAGTAATAAAATTTCTGTTGAATTTGAGCAATTGAATCAGCTAGAGTTATTTACAGAAATGAAACTTTTCATGGAAAATCTTTCTCTAAACAATACTATTTTCAGGTCTGATCATGCTTCCAATATACTGGTGCTAAAAGGAGTTTTAGGAAAAGATAAACAAGCATTTTTAAATCAGATAGATTTGGCAATAAATCATCCTAGTATTGCTGATTTACGCTCTCCAGTATACAATAGATATTAGTTTATTTAACCTTTAGCGGTGTAAAACAATCCGTTAAATCATTTACTCATTATTACAACCAACCTATTTAATTTTTAATTCGTCTTTTATTTGAAGATGATGTTGAACAAGTAAATATATGTATTATGGTTGTGTTTGTATTTTTAGCTTTGGTTGGTTGTTTTTTCTTTTTAACTGAAAAGGTGCCATAAAACAAAAGGCTCCCACGTTTGGAAGCCTTTGTTTATTTATGAACTAAATCTTTAACTACTGAGCTATACCCAATAACTCTACTTCAAAAATAAGTGGTTCATGTGGACCAATTCTTGGAGGAGATCCTCTTTCACCATAAGCCAAATCAGATGGGCAATATAATTTCCATTTAGAACCAACAGGCATTAATTGTAATGCTTCTGTCCAAGCTGGAATTACTTGACTCACACCAAACTTTGCAGGCTCACCTCTTTCTACAGAGCTATCAAATACAGTTCCATCAGTTAGTGTTCCATGGTAATGCGTTTCAACAATATCGTTTGCTGTTGGTTTAGGACCAGTTCCCATTTTTATCACCTCGTACCTTAATCCACTAGGTAATGTTGTAACACCTTCTTTACGAGAAATTTCATTTAAGAAAGTTGTTTGCTTTCCTATTTTTTCTTTAAAAATAATAGATTGGAGTTTTTGTCTCATTACAGATGCATCAACTAAAATGCTATCCTCATTTACACTGTGGTTTAAACCTCCTAAAAAAGCTGGCTCATTGTAGTACGACTCTAGATTACTCGTTTTTAATCCTTGAGCTAAAGAAACACCATTCAAATAACTAATACTATCTCCAGCAGTTTTTAATCCATCAAACGTTCCTACTTTATATGTAAATGGTCCTTCTGGTGGTACTGTTCCTTGTTGCTTAGCGAAAAACTGCTGCATAAAAGGTTGACTTTCTTGCAAACCTAATAGTAACTCTTCGCCATTTGTTTTTGCCTCATAACCTGCTTTAAAGGCACTTGCATCAAAAAACTTTTGGAATTTACTTCTTTTAAGTGCATTACCAATATCCGACCCTATGTAATAACTAATAGAATCTGATAAAGTACTAATGTTTTCAGAAGTAAATTTTTCTGATTTTTTCTCATTGTTGCACGAAGCAAGTATAAGAAATGGAGCTGTTGCTCCTAAAATAATTTTTTTCATATTATAAATTTGTTTTTAAAAAATTCAGAAGATATATCTTACAGATAATGCAAAAGTATCTCCCCAAAACCCCTGATAACCTATAAGGTTAAAGGCAGGCTTCCAGTCTAAACTTATATTAACAGGTATCTCCTCAATATTATACTCTAGCCCTAAGATAGCATCAACACCTATTACTGTGTAAGAGCGATCATCTTTAAACCAAGGGTGGTTTTTATATCCATTCCAAAATCCAACATGTCCTCCAACTCCATAATACCAATGCAGTCGTTCTGGGCTTAATGAATGATCAATTTCGAAAAGTCCAGTAATATTAAATCCTCTCCATCTAGAAGTTAAAATCCCTTCTACAGCTTGATTAGAGTTAATAAAATGCTTTACTGTAATTCCATTTGACAAACCTCCTCTAACACCAATACCTGTTTGATAATCCTGTGCTTTTCCAAAAGAAAAAGAGCAAATGAATACTATTAAAATTGAAAACCTTAACATGGATTTATTCAATTCCTAATAGCTCAACTTCAAAAACTAGTGCAGAATAAGGTCCAATTTTTTGTCCTGCTCCTCTTTCTCCGTAAGCCAAGTTATAAGGAATATATAATTTCCATTTAGAACCAACAGGCATTAATTGTAACGCTTCTGTCCAACCTGCAATTACTCCACCAACAGGGAATGAAATTGGTTCTCCTCTTTCAACAGAACTATCAAATACATCACCATCAATTAACGTACCGTGGTAATGTGTTTTAACAGTACTCTCTGCTGTTGGTTTTTCTCCATCTCCCATTTTGATTACTTCGTACTGTAAACCGCTTGGTAATACAGTTACTTCTTCTCTTTTTGCGTTAAACTCAAGAAAGTTTTCTCCTGCTTCTTTAGCTACAATAAATTGTTTTTCTTGTTGTTTTTGGAAAAATGATTGTAAAATTTGTTGAGCTTCTGCTTCATCAATTTTTGCTGTATTACTTTCGTAAACATCTTTAATCCCTTGAGCAAATGCCGATTGATTAATCTCCGTTAATCCTTGGCTTTTGATATTTTGAGCAATATTAACTGCTACACTATAACTAACTTTGTCAATTTCGTTTTCTAAATTCATTGGCTGTGTTTGTTTTATTTCTTGTTTATTTATTTTGTTTTCTTCGGTTTTATTAAAAAAGCCTTGCAAGGCTGCTTGTGCTTGATCTGGAGTTAATTTTACAGGGTTATTGCTATATACATCATTAAATCCTTGTGCAAACGCGTTAAACTTTATTGCTTTTAACCCTTGATCGCTCATTCCTTTTGCGGTATTAGCACCTAAACTATAACTAACTTTATCTATTTCTACCGACAAATCGTATGTGTTGCTTTCTGTATTTTTTGAAACTTTGGCCTGTAAAGCTTTATTTTTTTCTTCTTTTTCAATTACTTCTTGCTCTAAAAAATTTGCTTTAGCTTTTTCTGAGAAATACTTTCCTGCTAGCTCAACTTTTTCTTCTTTAACAGCTGTTAATTGTTTTTGTAAGTTTTCTTTTAGCTCCAATTTTTCCTTCTCTAACTTTTCTATTTTTTCTTGTGAATCTAATGCTTGCTCAACAAGCTCATTATGGTGCTTTTTTGTTACACACGATGATAAAAGGATGATACTAGAAGCTATTAAAATGTTTTTTTTCATTAGGCTTATTTATTCATTTTATTTTCAATTGACGTTAAATATAAGGCTTTTATTTCATTGATATTGCCCCAGTTCTCCTCATCAACTACTACATCTTGTTTGGTTACATTTCCTAATTGACTAAATGCTGTTTCTGATTGTGCCATAAACTCCACAAAAGCATCTAGCTTATCATCAGAAACTCCAACGACTACCCTACTTTGAGCTTCTCCGAATAAAAAAGCATCTTTTCTTAGTTCGGAATCACTTGTTATTTCAAAACCAAAGGCATTAGGATAAGCCATTTCAAAAACAGCAGTAAACAATCCTCCATCTGCACAATCATGGGCTGCATTGATTAGCTTATTATTAATTAACTCTTTAATTGTTTCTTGTAACTGATACTCTTCATCTAAATCAAAAGCGGGAGCTGGCGATCCTTTAACTCCAACAATATTTGCTAAATACTCTGAACTGGAAATATCATTTTTTGACTCACCAATTAAAAAGATATGATCTTCATTATTTTTAAATGGAATACTCATCACATTATCCTTAGAGGGGACAATTCCAATCATACCAATTGTTGGTGTTGGAAATACGGGAGTTTCAACTCCATCTATTGATGTTTGGTTATAAAAACTAACGTTTCCGCCTGTAACTGGAGTATCAAACTTTCTACAAGCATTTCCCATTCCTTTAATAGCTCCAACAAACTGCCAGTAACTTTCGGGATTGTAAGGGTTTCCAAAATTCAAGCAATTTGTAATTGCTGATGGGATTCCTCCTGAACACACGATATTCCTAGCAGCTTCAGAAACTGCTATCTCTGTCCCTTTTACTGGATCAGCATGTACGTAACGAGAGTTACAATCTACTGTCATCGCCAAAGCAGTATCAGTTCCTTTAACATTTACTAAAGCTGCATCAGACGGATTATTTGTACTCATGTTTACCGTACCCACCATAGAGTCATATTGTTCGTAAACAAATCTTTTTGAAGCAACATTTGGTAGTTGAATCAATTGCATAGCAACCTCTTTATAATCTGTTGGCTCTTGAACCGTATTTAAATCAAACTTTTTATATTCTTGGTAATACGCTGGTTCTTTAAATTCTCTATCATAAACTGGGGCTCCACCTCCTAAAACTAATGGTTCTGCAGGGGTAGATGCAACCAGCTCATCATACATGTAATAATTAAGAATACCTCCTTTAGTTACAACACCTATTTGAACACAATTTAAATCCCATTTATCAAAAATATCTTGAACAACTTGCTCTTTTCCTTTATGAACAACAACAAGCATACGTTCTTGCGATTCGGAGCAAAGAATTTCAAAAGGCTTCATATTATCTTGTCTGGTTGGTACTTTATCTAACCAAACATCCATTCCAAAGCCTTCTTTTCCACTCATTTCAGAAGTTGAACACGTAATTCCTGCCGCTCCCATATCTTGCATTCCAACAATGGCATCAGTTTTAGCTAATTCGAGTGTCGCTTCTAAAAGTAACTTTTCTTGAAATGGGTCTCCAACTTGAACTGCTGGTAAATCATTTACTGAGTCTTCCGTAATATCTTTTGAAGCAAAAGAAGCTCCTAAAATACCATCTTTACCTGTCGCTGAACCCACAATAAAAACAGGATTACCTTCACCATATGACGTTGCAGAAATTGTCCCTCCTACTTTCATAATTCCAGCAGAAAAGGCATTTACTAGTGGGTTCGTATTAAATGATTCATCAAAAAACACTTCTCCTCCAACAGTTGGTATGCCAAATGCATTACCATAATCTCCTATTCCTTTGGTCACCCCTTTTAACAACCACTTTGTACGATCAGAATCGATATTCCCAAAACGAAGTGAATTTAATTGAGCAACTGGTCGAGCTCCCATTGTAAAGATATCTCTGTTAATTCCTCCAACTCCTGTAGCAGCTCCTTGATAAGGTTCTAATGCTGAAGGATGGTTGTGAGATTCTATTTTAAAAGCACAAGCCAATCCGTTCCCTATATCAACTAGTCCAGCATTTTCCTCTCCTGCTTTTACTAGCATATGAGCACCATCTCTAGGTAATGTTTTTAAATACTTTATTGAGTTTTTGTAAGAACAATGTTCACTCCACATAGCAGAGTATATACATGTTTCTGTAAAATTAGGTGTACGTCCTAAAATTTCTTTGATTTGCTCAAACTCTGACTCTAATAAACCTAACTCTTTTGCTTGCTCTAGTGTTGCTGGCTGGGTATCTGTTTTTTGCATGAGATAAATACACTTAGTAATTGATAAGCAAAAATAGCTTTTTTATTTATCCCTATCTAAATCTACTAAAAGGAAACTTTAACCAATCAAAAAGGTTATTAACATAATAACAGATTTAAATCATGAATCTTGTAATTAAAAAACAAAGTATAGTCCTTGAAAATAAATCATTCCAACATTTACCCAAGAAATAATCATTAGTAGAAAAAGCAAAATAGTAATAACCAATGTCCATCGAGACATTTTTCTCTTATTACTTTTTAAGCCTTTAACACTGTAAATCAATGCCGGAACTCCTATAAACAAAGGAAACAAAGCCATTAAAATGGTAAAGATTAACCCCATATAAGACCAAATTTCTTTTTCTCCAATCTCAACTTTACCAGATTTTTCCTTTTGTAAATATTTAACTTCGCTACTAGCAACATTTTTTTTATTAGAAACAACACTTTTAGCTTCTTCTTTTTGAAGGACTGGAACTTTAATATGAGTAAGTTTTTCAATTTGTCCCTTTAGTTTAGGCTTTGATTTAACCTTAAAATCAGTTTTATTTACATCATCTTCTGCTATAATGCTTTGACCTATTAATGGAGTCTCTCCATCTATTTTTTTTGTTGCCTTTTTCGAGACACTATTTTTCAAAGAATAAGCAAATAAATTCCTTTTTTCGATGTGATAACCTGATCTATGTTGTCTTTTTGTAATTGTACAAGATCCAAGTGATGCAATTAAAAGCAACACACTTACATTTTTTAATTTCTTTTTCATTTTTGTTTGATTTTATTTTGACAAAAATGAAAAAAGAAAACATCCAACCGCGTTAAAGAACGTTAAAGGGAATTAAAATATGTTAAACAATAATGATCAAAAAAACTATTTATTTAGCATAACAGGCATTACTAACATCAAGATATCCTCTCCTTCTATATCGCTTTCAACAGGAAGAATAATACCCGCCCTACTTGGGTCGCTTAATTCTATATTTATATTCTCAGTCTCTAAATTGGAAAGCATTTCCATAATAAACCTAGAATTGAAACCAATTTCAATATCGGCTCCATCATAGCTACATGTTAAACGCTCATTTGCTTCGTTAGAGAAATCTAGATCTTCTGCACTGATTGACAATTCGCTTCCAGCAATTTTAAAACGCACCTGGTTTGTTGATTTATTAGCAAAAATAGACACCCTTTTAATTGAGTTCAACAAATCCTTTCTAGCGATTGTTAATTTGTTCGGGTTTTTCTTAGGAATAACCGCTTCATAGTTAGGGTATTTCCCGTCAATTAATCGACAAACTAAATCAAATTCATCAAACTTAAAGTGAACATTAGATTCGTTATACTCCACATGCACATTATCCGCTGTGTTTGCCACTAAATTTTTCAGCAAGTTCAATGGTTTTTTAGGCACAATAAATGCTGATTCTTTATCTGCTTTCGCATTTGTGTTTTTATACCTCACAAGCTTGTGAGCATCAGTTGAAGCAAGTGTTACCCCTTCCCTTTCTAACTGGAAATAAACCCCACTCATCACAGGCCTTAAATCATCATTACCTGTTGCAAACAATGTTTTATTAATTGCTCTTGATAAAACATCAGCAGGAATCGTGATAGAAGCTGGTGATTCAACCTCTGGAGTTTTCGGAAATTCCGCACTATTTTGTCCACTCAATTTATATTTCCCTTGATCAGACTTAATTTCGATCCCGAAATTTTCAGTATCAACAGTAAACGTTAGCGGCTGCTCAGGAAATGTTTTTAAGGTATCCAGCAACAACTTAGCTGGAACAGCTACCGAACCATCTTCTTTTGATTCAACATCTAACCCCGCAGACATAGTTGTTTCTAAGTCTGAAGCTGTTATAACAAGTCTTTTACTTGTGATATCGAATAAAAAATTATCTAAAATTGGCAACGTATTGTTTGTGCTTAACACACCACTTATTGCTTGTAATTCTTTTAACAACGCTGTGCTTGATACAATAAATTTCATCTGAGCATCTATTTAATTGAAGCCAAAGATACCTTTTTGAATAAGAAAAAAACAACCTCTAAAAGATTTACTTTTTAACAAGTAATAAACGATAAAAAAACATGCTTAAAAAAATAAAACAATATTAAGATTTGTTAGATCGTATCCTTTTAGTAAATTTGGCTTCCTTAAATTTAAGGTCGCGTGGCCGAGCGGCTAGGCAGAGGTCTGCAAAACCTTTTACAGCGGTTCGAATCCGCTCGCGACCTCCACAACGCATCTTTTAGACTTCTAAAAGATGCGTTTTTTTTTAAATATTCTTTTTAAAATATGTTTTTTGTCAAAAACGCATCGAAATATAGCCAAATCGAAGCCAAGTATTAGATTAAAAAAGTATCTGTTATCACTATTTATCATTTCAACTATACAACCATGCGAATCTCAATCAAAAGATTCAACAAGTGACAATGAAAATTATTCGTTCAGCCAACGTTTTTACAAGCTACAAAAGAAGTATGACTCGTTTATTATTTTAAACAACAACTCCTTCAAAAAAAGAGGATATTTGAAAGGGATTGGAACAAAAGGAGATAATATATTTGAACTCAAACTTTGCTACAAAAAGACTGGATTTAATAAGCTAAAAATTAAAAGCATTAAAAAAACTAAAACAAGGAAAACTCCCTTCAATTGTGACATTGAAAAACTTTCTTCTTTTAACAATGATTCGCTTAATTTATTCATGGATACCTCAACTAAGATTGGGCTAACTAACAGCGGGGGAAAAACTGTCTCAATTTTTTATTTTCAGTTGACTAAAAATAACACTGTTTACAAAAAGTCATACATGCCTAATTTTTATCAAGAAAGATACCCTACCAAAGATAGAGAGGACTTTATTCAACTTTTTGAATGTTTAAATGACTTTTTAAAGTAGTGTGACATTAAATTTAGCATCACATAAAAAACAGATTTTTCTTGTGATGCAAACAAAATGACAATAAAGATGATTTTAATCAAAAATCACTTGACTTTTAATCCTAATATTAGCTATATTAAAATAATTAAACAAGCTACATATAAGTGTAATACAATCAAGCAACTGAAACTTATATCTCGCTACAACGCTCACTAAAAATAAGAATCCAAAAACACAAGTTTTTATAAAAAAAAATCCATTAAATTTTCTTTAAAAAACTTGAACCCTAGATTCTACAAGCAGTTAACGATTCTTTTGTTAATAAGTGTAAATCTTTGTGGATTTTTAAAATTGGAACGAGGAGCTTTTTTTTCCACTTTTGTGTACTGATTTTCGAATAAGCATTTTCACTTACACAAAACAGTAATTAGCTAACAGCTAGTTTTATAGAAACCAATAAATATTTTTAACTTATGCAAAACACCAATCAGTTCCAGCAGGAAGAACCATTGTTGAAAGAGAATAAAGATCGATTTGTTTTGTTCCCTATTCAACATGATGATATTTGGCAATTTTACAAAAATTCAGAAGCAAGTTTTTGGACTGCTGAAGAATTAGATTTAGCTGCTGATATTGATGATTGGGAAAATAAGTTAAACGATGATGAAAGGTATTTTATTAAACATATTTTAGCATTTTTTGCTGCTAGTGATGGTATTGTAAATGAAAACCTAGCTGAAAATTTTGTTTCTGAAGTTCAATACACAGAGGCTAAATTCTATTATGGCTTTCAAATTGCCATGGAAAACATCCATTCAGAAACATACTCTCTTCTTATTGATACTTACATAGGGGATAAAAAAGAAAAAGATTATTTATTCAATGCTATTGAAACGTTTGAGCCTGTTAAGAAAAAAGCCGACTGGGCATTACGTTGGATTGAAAACGGAAGCTTCGCAGAGCGTTTAATTGCTTTTGCTGCGGTTGAAGGCATTTTCTTTTCTGGTAGTTTTTGCTCTATCTTTTGGTTAAAGAAAAGAGGATTAATGCCAGGATTAACTTTCTCTAATGAGTTAATTTCTAGAGACGAGGGAATGCATTGTGATTTTGCTGTTTTACTTTACACACAGCACTTAATCAATAAGTTACCTCAAGAAAAAATACAGCAGATCATTATGGATGCTGTAGCAATTGAAAAAGAGTTTATTACAGAAGCTTTACCAGTGAAATTAATTGGTATGAATTCGGATTTAATGTCTCAATATATTGAATTCGTAGCTGATAGATTACTTTCTGAATTAGGAAACCCTAAAGTTTATAATGTTTCTAACCCATTTGACTTTATGGATATGATTAACCTACAAGGAAAAACTAACTTTTTCGAAAAAAGAGTTGGAGAATATCAAAAAGCTGGTGTAGCATCAAACGATACTACAGGTCAGTCGTTCTCCTTGGATGAAGATTTTTAATCTTTAAAATTAAAAGCCTTTTTAACGTTTACCTGTTAATAAGGCTATTCAACACACAACAAATTAAATGAGTTTTGGCGTTAACTTTATAGTGATGCCTATGTAGTTATATATTAATAAATTATTAAAAAATTATTGCTTTTATGTATGTAGTAAAACGAGATGGAAGACAAGAGCCAGTAAAATTCGACAAGATTACGGCTCGTGTGGCTAAACTTTGTTACGGATTAAGTCCGTTAGTGGATTACACCAAAGTAGCCATGAAGGTTATTGAAGGACTTTATGACGGGGTAACTACAAGACAGTTAGATGACTTAGCTGCTGAAATTGCTGCAACAAACACAATTGCACATCCAGATTATGCATTATTAGCATCTAGAATTGCGGTATCAAACTTACACAAAAGCACGCTTAAATCTTTCTCTTCAACAATGGAAGATTTATACAATTACATAGATCCTAAAACAAATGAACCTGCTCCACTTTTAGCTGATGATGTTTATGAAGTAATTCAAGCAAATGCAGATATCTTAAACTCTAGTATAATATATGATAGAGACTTTAGATATGATTACTTTGGATTTAAAACTTTAGAAAGATCTTACTTATTAAAGTTAAACGGAGAAGTAGCTGAAAGACCACAACACATGTTAATGCGTGTTGCTATTGGTATCCACAAAAACGATATTACATCGGCTATTAAGACGTACAACTTAATGTCAGAAGGATGGTTTACACACGCAACACCAACCTTATTTAACTCTGGTACACCTAAGCCTCAAATGTCATCTTGTTTCTTATTAACCATGAAAGAAGATAGTATTAGTGGTATTTATGATACACTTCAGCAATGTGCTCAAATTTCACAATCTGCAGGGGGTATTGGTTTATCTATTCATGATATTAGAGCTAAGGGATCGTACATTAAAGGAACAAACGGAACATCTAACGGTATAGTTCCTATGTTAAGAGTATTTAACGATACAGCAAGATATGTTGATCAAGGTGGGGGAAAAAGAAAAGGTTCTTTCGCTATTTACATTGAGCCATGGCATGCTGATATTATGGATTTCTTAGATTTAAAGAAAAACCATGGTAAGGAAGAGCAAAGAGCTAGAGATTTATTCTATGCATTATGGATTTCTGACTTGTTCATGAAAAGAGTGGAGGCTGATGAGGAGTGGACGTTGATGTGTCCAAATGAGTGTCCGGGACTTTCTGATGCTTATGGGGAAGAGTTTGAAAAGCTTTACACCAAATATGAGCAAGAAGGAAAAGGAAGAAAAACAATTAAAGCACAGGATTTATGGTTTAAAGTTATGGAGTCTCAAATTGAAACAGGAACTCCTTACATGCTCTACAAAGATGCCGCTAACCGTAAATCAAACCAAAAGAATTTAGGTACTATTAAGTCATCAAACTTATGTACAGAAATTATGGAGTACACTGCTCCAGACGAAGTTGCAGTTTGTAATTTAGCATCTGTAGCATTGCCTAAGTTTGTTGAAGACGGTACGTTTGATCATCAAAAGCTTTATGATGTAACTTATCAAGCTGCTGTAAACCTTAACAAAATTATAGATAACAACTATTACCCAGTTGAAGAGGCTCGTAATTCAAACATGCGTCACAGACCAATTGGTTTAGGTGTTCAAGGATTAGCTGATGCGTTTATTTTAATGCGTTATCCTTTCGAATCTGAAGAAGCAAGGAAATTAAATGCTGAGATTTTTGAAACGATGTATTTTGCTGCAATGTCTGCTTCAAACGATTTAGCAAAGGTAGAAGGGCCTTACCAAACATTCCAAGGTTCTCCAACTTCTCAAGGAATATTCCAATTTGATATGTGGGGAGTAACTCCATCTAGCAGATGGGATTGGAATTCTTTAAAATCAAGCGTGGTTGAACATGGAGTAAGAAACTCTTTATTATTAGCTCCAATGCCTACAGCTTCTACAGCTTCAATTTTAGGAAACAATGAGTGTTTTGAGCCTTATACATCTAACTTATATACAAGAAGAGTACTTTCTGGTGAGTTTATTATTGTAAACAAACACTTATTAAAAGATCTTGTAAGTTTAGGTTTATGGAACAACGACATGAAGAATCAAATTATGCTTCATAATGGTTCTATTCAAAACATTGAGGGCATTCCACAAGACTTAAAAGATATTTATAAAACAGCTTGGGAAATTAGCCAAAAGGCTATTATTAATATGGCTGCTGATAGAGGTGCATTTATTTGTCAATCTCAATCATTAAACATCTTTATGGAAAATGCAAACTTCGGTAAGCTTACTTCAATGCATTTTTACGGATGGAAAAAAGGATTAAAAACAGGAATGTACTATTTACGTACTAAAGCTGCTGTAGATGCAATTAAATTTACAGTTCAAAAAGAAGCTCAATCGGCTCCTAAAACAGAAGAAAAACCAGCTTCTAAAGTACAAGCTACGGTTGCTCCTGCCTCAACAACTCCTAAAACGGAAAAACCAGAACCAACGACTACAGCTTCATCATCAGTAGGGACACCTATTTATGAAGCAAGAGCTAAGGTTTTAACTAAAACAGCTTCTGTAAGCGAATCTCAAGCAACTGTTCAGCCTACTCCAAACACAACATCTTCTTCTGATGATATGTTTGTTGATAAAAACAGTGATGAGTATAAAGCTGCTCAAATCGCTTGTTCACTAGACGATCCTGATGGATGTGAAATGTGTAGCGGATAAAAAATAAGAGATTAATTGTTAACTGATATTAAAACCTCAATCAAATGATTGGGGTTTTTTTATATGTAATGCGCCATACAATTAGTATATTAGATTAAAGTGATTTTAAACATGAAACTTACTCCTCCATTTAACTTACAACAGTGGATTGATAACAATCGAGACCTGTTAAAGCCTCCAGTAGGTAATAAGAATTTATATGCTGATGCTGGTGATTACATTGTAATGGTTGTTGGTGGTCCAAACGCTAGGAAAGATTATCATTACAACGAAACTGAAGAACTTTTTTATCAATTAGAAGGAGAAATATTAGTTAAGGTACAAGTAGATGGCAAAGCTGTTGACGTTCCTATTAAAGCAGGAGAAATGTTTTTACTTCCTGCAAAAATCCCTCATTCTCCTATAAGAAGCGAAAAATCAGTAGGCTTAGTTGTTGAATTAAAGAGGAGCAACCCTAACGCAAAAGATGGGCTACTATGGTTTTGCGAAAATTGTAATAACAAACTGTATGAAACCTATTTTAAACTTGATAACATAGAAAAAGACTTTCTGCCTAGGTTCAAGGAGTTTTACACATCAAAAGAATTAAGAACGTGTAATGAATGTGGCACCATAATGGAAACTGACGATCGTTTTATTTAAGCTATGGAGGATATTTTAACGATAGATATACACACACATATTTTACCTGAAAACATTCCAAATTTTAAGGAAAAGTTTGGGTATGGAGGATTTATTCATCTTGATCATCATAAGCCATGCTGTGCAAGAATGATGATGGATGATAAATTTTTTAGAGAAATCGAGAGTAACTGCTGGAGTGGTGATACACGAACAAAAGAATGTGATCAACATGGAGTTCATGTACAAGTTTTATCTACTGTTCCTGTTATGTTTTCTTATTGGGCAAAACCAAAAGATTGTTTAGAGGTTTCTAAGTTTTTAAATGATCATATTGCCTCTGTAGTAGATGAATTTCCTAAACGATTTGTTGGACTAGGAACCATACCTATGCAATCTCCTAAGCTTGCCATTCAAGAACTTGAACGCTGTAAAAGTATAGGATTAAAAGGAGTTGAAATTGGAACACACGTAAACGAATGGAACCTTAATGATCCTAATTTATTCCCCATTTTTAAAGCATGTCAAGATTTAGACATGGCTGTTTTTATTCACCCTTGGGATATGATGGGTAAAAGTAAAATGGAAAAGTACTGGTTGCCTTGGTTAGTTGGTATGCCAGCAGAAACTTCTTTGGCTATCTGCTCTATGATTTTTGGGGGAGTTTTTGAGCGATTACCTAACCTTAGAGTAGCTTTTGCACACGGTGGAGGTTCATTTCCTGCTACTATTTCTAGGATACAACATGGGTTTGATGTTCGCCCAGATTTATGTGCTATTGATAACGATGTTGCCCCTAAAGAATATCTAGGAAAATTTTGGTTAGACTCCCTTGTTCATGATGAAAACATGCTAAACTATTTAATAAAACTGGTAGGAAGCGAAAAAGTTGCATTAGGCACCGATTATCCTTTTCCTCTAGGAGAGTTACAACCTGGAAAATTAATTAAGGAAACTGATTTATCTGTAGATGTTAAAAATGACTTACTCCATAAATCGGCATTAAGCTGGTTAAACCTAGATAAAAGTCAGTTTTTATAGTATGAATACTTTTGTTTGTTTTTTAAGAGGAATAAATGTTAGCGGCAAAAACATTATCCGAATGAAAGAATTTAAAGAGCTTTTAGAGGAACAAGGTTTTAGCAATGTAAGCACCTATATACAAAGTGGTAACATTATTTTATCATCTGAGTTAACCCAAAAACAAATTGAAAAAGACATCAAACACATCATAGAAAAAGCTTATGGATATGTAGTACCTGTTCAAGTGTATAAGAAGAATGAAATTAAAGCTATCATTGATAACAACCCTTTCTTAAAAAGCGACACGTTTGATCCTAAAAGCATTTATTTTGTGATGTGTAACCAAAAACTAAGCGATGAACAGATTATGGTTATTCATGAAAACAAACATGCTACACCTAAACACATTAAATGGTTTAAAAACACCATTTACTTATACACAAATAAAGGTTATAGCAACAACAAAATAGACAACAACCTCATTGAGAAAAAACTTAACATACAAGCAACTGCTCGCAACTTACGAACCATGCTCAAAATGGCAGAAATGTAATACTATTTATTTTGCATCTATTTCATGATCAAACTTTTATAATAAAAAATACTCTAGTATGTCGCAAGTTACCAGCATAACCTTTTTTAAATACAAGGGATTTAAGCAAAAGTGGAAAGCATTAAAAAACATGGGACTTTTACCTAAAGAACTTCGAAAGGTAGAAGGTAGTATTTTTACTAAGCTACTTGGTAGTGGAGGAGGAACAGGATTTGGAGTAGCCCCTAACTTTGGAGTATATGGTTTACTTCATGTTTGGGAATCTAAAGAAAAAGCTGAATTATTTTTTAAAAGCGATTTATATCAAACATTAAAAAACGAATCGAGCGAGCAGTGGACAACATTTTTTAAATGTTATAAAAAAATAGGTGCTTGGGACAAACAAATGCCTTTCATTATAGATGAAGAGAGAGATATGAACGCTCCAATTGTAGTTATTACGAGAGCCTCAATAAAACTATGGAGAACGATTCCATTTTGGAGGAGAGTTCCTGCTATTAGCAAGTTTATTCTTACTAAAGATGCTAATATATTCTCTGTAGGAGTTGGTGAAATACCTTGGATTTATCAAGTTACGTTTAGTATATGGAAAAGTGAAGAAGAAATGATTCAATTTGCTCATAAGGATAAACACCATGGAGAAGCAGCTAAAATTAGTTTAGATAAAAACTGGTTTAAGGAGTATATGTTTAATCGCTTTTATTTAGTTGAAAGTAGAGGCACCTGGGAAGGAAAAGAAATGGACGACCTAATTTGATTTAGTATTTATAAGTATTGTTTATCTAAAGATTTATTCTATCTTTGCCTTTCCTAAGTTCAAAATTTAAACATTAAGGTCATGAAATTGAGAGTAGCAAAGAAAATTGTTAAGAAGCAAGAAGAGTTGAACTACCATAAAGCTCAAGTTAAAAAAGCTGAAAACACAGTAAATAAGTGGAGAAAAGATTCTAAGTAATCGTTTTTATTATACAACGCATTTTAAAGGCTACCTATTGGTAGTCTTTTTTGTTTTACAGCATTTCAAAAATAATTTAAGCGAGAGATAATTATGGAACTCCATAAGCATTTTATGCTATATAAACCTTTTGGCTACATCAGTCAGTTTAAGGTTGACCCAAACAAAAAATCAAAAAAAAGATTAGGTGAATTATTTAATTTTCCTGAAGGCACAATGTCTATAGGTCGATTAGATGCAGACTCTGAAGGACTACTACTACTAACAACCGATGGAAAAGTAAGTAATGAAGTAACCAGCAGTGGTAATTTTGAAAAAGAATATTATGTACAGGTAGATGGTTTAATTACTACAAAAGCCATAGATGAACTTAGAAATGGAGTTGGAATTTCTGTTCATGGAACTCCATACATAACTAAACCTTGTAAAGCAAAGATCATAGAAAAGCCCAATTTACCTCAACGTGGCAAAAAAATAAGGGATGAGCGACACGGACCAACCAGTTGGGTGAGTATTACTTTAAGAGAGGGAAAATTTAGACAGGTAAGGAAAATGACTGCTAAAGTTGGTTTTCCAACTTTACGTTTAGTTCGTTACAGAGTGGGATCACATACTATTGAAGACATGGAAAATGGTGATGTTAAGCAAATAACATTAATAACTCCATAGGTCAAACATCTTTCGATAAAAAAGATAATATCAAGCGAATTTCATGATACGGAATTTTTTCATTTGCTTGCTCGAAATAGGGCTTTAACTTGTTTTGATCTTCTGCTCCTAAGTCTGATTTTATTTTTTTGATGGTCAACAAATTATCAGAACTAAAAAGAGGCATAATGTTTATACTACTATCTTCTTCATAACCTGATGCCAAGTGAGAATAAATAGTTGTTATTTGTAAATTTCTTTTTTCAGCAATCTCTGCTGGGGAAAATCCTTGTTTATATAAGTCCAACGTTTCACTTAATGTAGATTTTTTAGCTACAGGCTTGTTAGCATTTTTGTACTGCTTAATAATACTCATAAACTCCTCCCCAAATCTCAATAATTTTTGTTCTCCAACCCCACTTACACCCAAAAACTGATTATCTGTAACAGGCATATCAGCAGCCATTTCTTTTAAAGACTTATCGTTAAAAATAATATAAGGAGGAACATTTTCTTCTTTTGCTATTTGCATTCTTAATGCTCTTAACTTTTCAAAAAGCTGGCTATCTGTCTCTTTTTTAACTAATGCAGAAGATTTCTTTTTAATTTGCTCTTTTTTCTTAGGTATTGTTAATTGAATTTGTTGATCTCCTTTTAAAATTTCCCACCCATAAGGGGTTAATTTTAGTCTGTTTTTATCATCATACGCAATTTCTATTCCTCCAAGATTAATCAGTTGAACAATATAGCTTTGCCAGTCAAAAAAAGAATATTCTTTACCTACTCCATAGGTTTTTATTTTGTTGTAACCCATGCCTATCACTTCGGCATTTGCTGATCCTCTCAAAACATTAATAAGCATATTTACACTTACTTTTTCTTTTAATCGAACGATCCCCGACATTGCTTTTTGGGCAATTATTGTTCCATCAATAAAGTTAGGCGGGTCGTTACAAACATCACAATTCCCACAGTTTTCTGCTAAATGTTCTCCAAAATAAGCCAATAAGATTCTTCTTCTACAAGAAGTTGCTTCTGCAAATTGAAGCATACGTTTTAGTTTTTCTTGCTGAATAGTTTGTTGCCCACTTTGATCAGCAAATTGCTTCAATAAAACAACATCCTTATAATTGAAGTACAGTAATGTATCAGAAGGTAAACCATCTCTACCTGCTCTTCCTATTTCTTGGTAGTAACCTTCTATATTTTTAGGTAAGTTATTATGGATTACCCATCGCACGTTTGATTTATCTATCCCCATCCCAAAAGCAATGGTGGCTACAATAATTTTTAAATCATCATTTATAAATGCTTCTTGAATGTGCTCTCTTTTTTGAGGTGGTAACCCTGCATGATAGCATGCAACTGAAAAACCATAGGCTTCCAATTCATCAGCTAAATCTTCGGTGTTTTTTCTACTTAAACAATATATAATGCCAGATTCATTGCTTCTTTCGGATATAAAGCGTTTGATTTCCTTGAGTTTATCCTTTTTAGGGATTTGCGAACGAACATTTAAACTTAAATTTTCTCTGTTAAATGAAGAGATGAAGGTTTTTGGGTGAGATAAGTTTAATTGACCAACAATATCTTCTCTCGTTAACTTATCAGCAGTAGCTGTTAATGCAATAAATGGTATGGAAGAAAATTGTTTCCTTAAGTTTTGCATTTGAGCATACTCCGGACGAAAATCATGTCCCCACATACTTATACAATGTGCCTCATCTATAGCAATCATTGAAAGGTTTAAACCAGTTAACCAAGTAGACGAAACCGTAAGTAATTTTTCTGGGGATAAATAAAGCAATTTAATATCACCATGAAGTGCTCGTTCAATAATGATTTCCTCTTCTTGAGGACTATTCGAACTATTAATGTATTCTGCCGATATTCCATGAGCTTGCAACGCCTGTACTTGATCCTTCATCAAGGAAATAAGAGGAGAAACAACTACCGTAACACCTTCGAAAATTAATGCTGGAATTTGATAACACAGTGATTTACCACCTCCAGTGGGCATTAAAACTAGGGCGTCTTTTTTCTCTAAAACATGATGAATAATTTCTTCTTGATCTCCACGAAAAGAATTGTAACCAAAAACCGTTTTAAGAATATCTAAGGGCATTTTATTCATGTTTAAAGATACAACTCTCGCATTTAATTAGAGGGATCTTTTATACTGGAAAACTAACCTCTGTTTTTATACTTTTTATCAATAATGATTTAATAATCTTTCAGTTAAAAAGATAATAAACCGGACTTTCCTTTTATTTCTCCTTTATTTTTTGTACCATATAGGGAAACAATTAATATAAAATTTAATGACTAAAGTAACTGCAAACAGTAAAGTAAAATTTCATTACACAGGAAAATTAACAACCGGTGAGGTATTTGATAGCTCTTTAGAGCGTGAGCCATTAGAAGCTCAATTAGGTCAAAACCAATTAATCGCTGGTTTAGAAAGCCGTATTACAGATATGGAGTTGAACGAAAAGAAAACGTTAACTATTCCTTACACTGAAGCATATGGAGAAGAAAAGGATGAGCTTTATCACGAACTAAACAAAAAACAACTTCCAGGAGAAATGAATCCAGAAGTTGGAATGGGACTAGTAGCTTCTCATCCAGATGGGTCTCAACAACAATTAATCATCACAGAAGTTAAGGATGAGCATGTAGTTGTTAACGGTAACCATCCATTAGCTGGTAAAGATTTGGTATTTGAAATTGAAGTATTGGAGATTAACTAATATAATTGAACATAATAGTTTTAATAGGCGCTTTTACTTGTAGAAGCGTCTTTTTTATTCGAATATAATAGTGAAAGGTAATGACTCATAGCCCGTTATTTCCATCTCTGGATTATATGAATATGCTAATAATTGAATTTCTTTCACCTTTTTAAAAAAACCTACTTTTTTAGCATCGAAATACCAATCTTCTATGAAATGGATACCAGCAAAATCTTTAGGTAAATAGGTCACATATTCTTTTTCATAGATTGGATCACCATTTTCATCTACTGAAAATTCTCCTGTCTCTTGATCTACTACTGCTAGTAACGAAACATCTTTTATTAGTTGCTCATTAAAAGGTATTTTCTCTCCTTGATTATTTCTAATTTTAAACTCCCCTTTGAAAAGCTGATTGACGATAAATTTAATCAAGTTTTCAGCTTCGTTTTGGTTTATAGCTGATAATTGAGCATCTCTTAATTTCACTTGATCATACTCCTCAGGAAATAAACTATTCTGTTTTAAAATTGAAGGGAAGAAAAAATAATTATAGGCTACATCTTTTTTAAATATGTATTTTTTCTTCCAGCTCGGCTTTTGTGAGTTTATTTGCGTAAATCCTAAGAACCTTAAGTCATAATACTTGTAATCACTATTTCCAACTAAAATCGTTTCTGTTGCCTTTGGTTGTTTACAAAATCCTTTTTTGTTAATTATCCATTGTTCTTTTGAGTTGACTCCTTCAATAGCATTCCTAATGGAACCTAGTATTGTGTCTGTTCGGTATACCGTATAACCATCATTATCAATAGCTTCTTGTCCTGTTTCATAATCATAAACAGGTACTTGATTAGTAGTAATAATAGACTTGTTATAAGTATTAGTAGGGGAAATACCGTTTTGATTAGCATAATAATATTTACCACCAAATGCCACTAACAAATTAGCGCTATTTTTATCATATGCTTCAACAGAGATTAAGGTTGAGTTATAATCCGTAGTATCTTTTATTTTAGAAATTAATTCTTTGTAGTAACGATCTTTATCTGTTTGGGTTAAAGATAAGTCGTTAAAAATTGGACGTTCCCAATATCCATCAATTTTTCCAAAGGGAACTTCAAATTGAACATCAAGTTTAAAGGTTTGGGCTATTAAACTTGTTCCTAAGAAAAATGAGAATATAAAGATGAATTGTTTCATGCTTCTACTCTAATATCACATACTTTTTTTAAAAACATCGTACGTTAAGCGAAAATCATTAATCATAACAGGAGCTATATCACGTTGATGGTCGAAATATTTTTGATACTTTTTTTGTTTATCCAAATCCTGTTTTAAATGTTCATCAGATACGTTTTTCATTTTTTTAATCAACTGATCCAATACACCAAACGTTCGTAAACCACTTAATAATTGATTTTCGGTTAAATCTGGATGTTGTTTCATGAAATTATCAAGGTAACCACTTTTTCGTGCAACATTAGATTTTACAGGATCTGTATACGAATCAAGGGTGATTTCTAGTTTTTTGTTGGTGAATTTAATCCAACCTGTGGTTACTCTTAGCTCTTTAAATTCATCTGATTGTTTAGCCTCTTCTCTTTCTTCCTTCGTTTCTCCGGGATATGTTTTAAGCTGATTTTTTTGATCTTTTCTCGCACTTATTTTAGCTCCTTTGTACTCTCCTATTCCATTTCCACTAAGCTCTAACTCTAACGAGATGTTTTCATCAATACTATGTTCTACCATTTTTGAGAATAGATAGTTTGCCTCTGGCCCAAAACTTAACTTTTTTAGGGTGTAACCATCCGATGAAAAAGCATCAACTAATATTAATTCAACTTCTTGAATAATTTCCTCTTTTTCATTTACCTCAGTAACAGCAATATTTAATTGCACTTCATCGGCATATTCACTCATAGGGTTAGCACCAACTGCTAATAATTGAATATCTAATTCTTGAGGTTCATCGTTAGCTTCAAAAATTAAATCTTGAGTTTTAACGTTAAAAATTGTTCCATCTTCGAACTGGTATATCAAATGATTTATCGCTTTAAATTTTTGTTCAAAATTGCCTAGGTTTCGTTTCATTTTTGTTAAACGAAACTTCATTTTATCTAGTTTGAGTTTTTCTTCGTCAAACTCTTCTTTGGCTTCGGCTATACGTTTTTCAAGTGCCCAAAGCTTTTTGTGCTGAGCATCTAATTTATTTCCTATTTTTTTGATTTTAGACTTATTTTTTCGCTGATTCATACGGAGCATGGATTCCTTATACTCGTTTTTCTCAATTTCATTAATCAATTCTTCTCTATTAACTTTCAGCTGCTTCCATTTTGCCTCAAAACCATCTTCTCCGTACACCTCTTCTTCTTGTTCAGGTACCTCCTCTTCTTCAAGCTTTTTTAGGTGTGTTTTATACGTTTTTTCATCGTTATTGTATCTAGGGTCTGGTGACAACTCACCAGTATACTTACTACCATAAAACAAATAAGACTTTTCATTTTTGGTAACCACAACTGTAGTTTGACTTAAATAATTAAAACCCCACATGCTTAAATGGACATTTGTTTTTTTTCTATCTCCTATTGTATTTACGGTTACTTTTGGCTCTTTCTCTGGGAACAATACTTGCTTATCCTTTACTGTTTCAATGTAAGTTTCGTAAGTAAATAAGCCGACTCCTTTAGCTACTCCCTTTTCATCTTTATTATCCTTTTCAATTTCACCCAGTAAACCTGATGTACCACTTCCATCACCAGCAGCTAACAAAAAATTTTCGGTTATTACACCATCCATTCCAAGCATTCGGTAAACATCTTTGGATTTTCTAGTGGTATAATCCTTTATAGTTTCATGAATAGCGTCTATTAACTGTTTCTCTTGGTTAGACTCCAACCCTCCAACTTTACTAATCATTTCTTTTCTTTCGTTGTAAGTGAGGTTGGGATTAAGTAAATTAAAATGCTTACGTGGAAAAATTTCATTTAAATCCCTATCAACCATTAAAAATTGCTTGGGAGATTTACTCACTAGTGTATCTAAAAACTGCTGAAAATTCGCAGGGTAATCTTCTTCATTTTTAATTGTTATTCCTTCTTTTAATTCATTATACAAGGTCCATAAAGCCATTTTATTAGCAAGTTCAGCAATAACTCCCGATGATTGATTTTTAAATTCATCTAAATATATCCTAAGTGTTGTAGGTTCTTTTAAAATTTGCTCTTCGATATATAGATAATTATCTGGCTCTTTTTCATCAACAGCACCTGTATATTCAAATGCATGGGCTAAGTTTCTACTTAGCGTTGAGCTTTTCATCACAATGTGATAGAGGTAAGCTTTTTCTTGACTGGTTAAAAAAGACTCGTTTTGAGCTTTAGTAACTAATGAAAAAGACAGAAAGAGAAAAAAAAGTGTAATTCTTTTAATCATAGAAAAATAACTTATGTAAGGATAAAATGTATAATTTCTCCTTTTATTGTTTTATTGAGTAGGAATCTAAATATACTAGTCTTTTCGTTTATTTCCTTTATTTTTAAGTAAGCAAGGAAAGAGATACATGCAAAAACGATATTTTATTACAGGTATAGATACAGATGTTGGTAAAACCATAGCTTCTGCAATTGTTGTAGAAAGCTTACATGCTGATTATTGGAAGCCCATCCAAGCTGGCGACTTACATTACTCGGATACGGATAAAGTAAAAAAGCTTGTTAGTAATGATAACTCAGTATTTCATAAAAACACTTATGCTCTCAACCACCCAGAATCTCCTCATAGTGCAGCTAAAAAAGATGGGGTAACGATTAATCTTAAAAAAATTTCTCATCCAAAAACAGATAATCATCTAATCATTGAAGGTGCTGGTGGGTTATTAGTTCCTTTAAATAACAAAAACACCATTATTGATTTAATTGAACCTAGCGATAAAGTAATTATTGTTTCAAGGCATTATTTAGGAAGCATTAATCATACGCTACTCACAATTGAGGCTTTAAAAAGCAGGGGACTTACCATCGCTGGAATTATTTTTAATGGAGAAGAACACCCATCAACAGAAAGCATTATTACAAAAATGAGTGGATTAAATGTTATTGGCAGGATTGATCCTGAACCGTACTTTGACCAAACTGTTGTACGCGAATATGCTGATCGTTTTAGAGAAAACTTATTAGCCCTATGAGTTTAGTTTCGAGAGATAAAAAACACATTTGGCATCCGCTTAATCAGCACCAAACACACCCTAACAGTTTGCCTATTGTAAAGGCTAAAGGTATTTATCTCTATGATGAGAAAGGCAACAAATACATTGATGGTATTTCTTCTTGGTATACTGCTGTTTATGGGCATTGTAACCCAACCATCACTGATGCTGTAAAAAAACAAATGGATCAACTTGATCAAATTGTTTTTGCTGGGTTTACACACGAACCTGCTGTTGAGTTAAGCGAACGTCTAGTTGAAATATTACCCAAAAATCAAAAAAAGGTTTTCTTTTCGGATAATGGGTCTACTGCGGTTGAAGTTGGCATTAAAATAGCTCTCCAGTATTGGAGCAATATAGGCATTAACAAAACAAAAATTATTGGATTTAACGAGGGGTTTCATGGCGATACTTTTGGTGCTATGGCGGCATCTGGTGAATCAGTATATAATAAGCCGTTTAAACCACTTATGGTTTCAGCAACTAAAATTCTTCCTCCAAGAAAAAATAACATTGAATATGTTCTTGAACACTTAGAAAAACTTACAAAAGCTAATGATATAGCAGCTCTTGTTTACGAACCTTTAGTTCAAGGAGCTGCTGGGATGAAAATGCATGATGAAGAGGCATTAGAACAAGTACTTTCATTTTGTAGAAAAAAAGATGTTTTATTAGTTGCTGATGAAGTAATGACTGGTTTTGGAAAAACAGGAACTTATTTTGCTTCTGATTGGATGCAAACAAAGCCAGATATTATTTGTATGTCTAAAGCTTTATCTGCAGGGTTGTTACCATTGGCTGCTACAAGTTCTACACAAGATATTTATGATGCTTTTTTGAGTGATAAAAATGAAAAAAGCTTTTTTCACGCACACACATACTCTGCTAATCCTTTAGCTTGCGTAGCTGCTATCGAGGGAGTAAAGCTTTTAACATCCTCCTACATTCAGGATCAAATAAAAATGATTGAGGAGTGTAATCGTGCTTTTTTAGAAGCATTAAAGAACGTGGATAAAGTAACTAACCTCAGACAAAAAGGAGTAATTTTAGCCTTTGATATAAAAACAAAAAACAATCACGTATATGGAACATTGCGTGATACTCTTTTTAATTACTTTATGAACAAAGGACTTTATTTAAGACCATTGGGAAACACCTTGTATATTGTTCCTCCTTATGTAATTACTAAAGTTGAATTAAAACATGTCCATCAAACCTTATTAGAAGGTATTAAATCATTAAGTATTGATGAATAAAGAGGTTTACATAGCTGGATGGGGAAGTATGTCCGCTTTGGGTTACACACCTCAAGACATTTGGGAAGCTTACCTTAATAACAACCACTACTTATCTAGGAACCCTATTAAAGGAGAGCTTGCTGATGATGCTAAAAATGAACTTGAAGCTATCCGTAAGGAAAGTAAAAACTATAAAAGACTTGATCCATCTGTAATAATGGCTATTTGGAGTACCCGAAAAGCTCTTGAAAAAAGTAAGTGGGAAATTGACAATTCAATTGGGATTAATATTGGTTCTTCTAGAGGAGCTACCTCCTTGTTCGAGCAACATTATGAAGCCTTTAAGGCTAATAAAATTAATCCACTTGCATCTCCTTCAACTACCTTGGGTAACATTTCTTCATGGGTAGGACAAGATATTGGTGCTAAAGGAATACAATTTAGTCATTCTATTACGTGTTCATCTGCTTCCCATGCGATATTAAATGCAATAGCATGGCTAAAAGCTGGTTTTACCAATCGATTTATTGTTGGTGGTAGTGAAGCTCCTCTTACACCTTTCACTATTGCCCAAATGCAAGCATTAAAAATATACACTCAGGATAATAAGGATGAATACCCTTGTAAAAGTTTAATGGTTAATAAACAATATAACACGATGTGTTTAGGGGAAGGAGCTAGTGTTTTTTGTCTAGAGACGGAAGCTTCAGAAAATTCAATAGTAAAAATAGCTGGTTTTGGTTACGGCACAGAAGAAATTCCTCATGCTACGGCTGTTACTGAAAACGGAGATGCTTTTGTAACATCTATGAAAATGGCTTTAAAAAATTTGGATAAAAATAGTATTGATGTTATTGTAACTCATACTCCGGGTACTATGTTAGGAGATAAATCCGAAGTTAATGCTATTCAAACGGTTTTTGGTAATTCTTCTATTCCTGCCCTAACAACCAATAAATGGAAAATTGGGCATACATTAGGAGCTTCTTCAGCATTAAGTGTGGAAATGGCTTTACTAATGATGGAAAATCAACAGTTTATTCCTGTTCCTTTTATTAATTATAAAAACACCCCTCAAAACATCAACAGAATAATGGTTAACTCCATTGGATTTGGGGGTAATGCCGTTAGTTTGGTTATAGAGAGATTATAAGGTACTCTCTAGTGTTATGTAAAATGAACCACTAGCTCCATCGGTAGAACTCCAGTTTATTAATTCTCCAGGTGAATTATTTGGTCCAGCACAACATCCTACCTGCGTGATACACATAGTACCAGATCCCATTGCTGGTATAAGAAAAGTTTCACCTCCATTTCTATTTGTACATGGAATATTAGTTGCAATGGTAAGCGTTATATCAAAACTTGTATTATTATTAAAAGTACGGCATCGTGTATGATTATTTTGAAAAGGTGTACAAAAGTAAGGTCCATACAAAGTAGATCCTCCTGGTGAAAATGCACTTCCTGGTACTGATGCATTATTAACTGTAAAAGTTCTATCGCTTGTTGTAGCAGGGCATGCTCCATTTGCTGGTATTGTATAGCGAACGGTTACAGAAGTTGCTGAACTTACATCTGGTGGGGTATACGTTGTACCTGATATGCTTCCTCCTCCACTAACTATACTCCAGCTTCCTCCTCCTGGTGATCCTGTTAATGCTTTTGTTTCATCATCATCTATTGCTGCTGTACTTGTTGTGTTGTTTGCAACATTACGCACATTAACTGTAAATGTTCTGTTACTTATTGTTGCTGCACATGCACCATTTGCTGGTATCGTATAACGAACAGTTACACTTGTATTACTAGCAACGTTTGGGGGGGTGTAGGTTGTACCTGAGATGCTTCCTCCTCCACTAACTATGCTCCAGCTTCCTCCTCCCGGAGAGCCTGCTAATGCTTTAGTTTGATTTTCACATATCGCGGCTGTACTCGTTGTATTACTTGCCACATTACGTACATTAACTGTAAATGTACGATCACTGGTTGTAGCTGGGCATCCTCCATTTGCTGGTATAGTATAGCGAACCGTTACACTTGTATTACTAGCAACATTAGGTGGAGTGTAGGTTGTACCTGATATACTTCCTCCTCCACTAACCACACTCCATGATCCACCTCCAGGGCTTCCTATTAAAGCTTTAGTTTGATTTTCGCAGATAGAAGCTGTACTTGTTGTATTGTTTGCGACATTACGTACATTAACTGTAAATGTACGATCACTGGTTGATACTGGACAAGCGAGACTATATCTTACAGTAACATTTGTATTAGATGCCACATTAGGTGGGGTGTAAGTATTACCAGAAATACTTCCTCCTCCACTAACTATAGTCCAAGTACCTCCAGCAGGGCTACCTACTAATGTCTTTGTTTGGTTTTCACAAATTGCTGCAGTACTAGTTGTATTATTTGCTGACGCACCAGTATTATTTGTTAAAGGAGTAGTACATGCCCCCCCGTTAGTTGAACTAATACACAAGTTAGCTCCTCCACTTGAATTAACTGTTATTGCATTTGCTGCAGCAGAAGTGATGTTTAACGTTCTACAGTGAGCATTTCCTGTAATTGTAGGGTAAGTACCTACTGTGGGTATTGTTACATCGTGAGCAGTTGTGGGTATAGTATTTAAGCTCCAATTACATGATTTATGCCAGTCGTTATCGGATGAGCCGTTCCAAGTATTGACCTGAGTAAAAACGGTACCACTCAGTAATAGTAGATAAACTAAAAAGCTGTAATTTTTCATCATAGTTTGTAAAACTAATTCTAATAGCTTACAAGTATAATTATAAACTTACTTAACCTACGATTTAAACAGAGATCAAATGTTTACAAAAACGATAATAAAGGTTAACAACAAAAGAACTAAAATACTGTAAAACAAATCTATAAACAAGACAAAAAGTTAACCAAACTTACTTCAGGGTCAAGATATAGTTTTTCTTTAAGCCTGTTTTTTGATACTCTCACGCTTTGGGGTTCTATACTTAGTAAATCTGCCAATTCTTTATCCAATAAATGGAGTTTAATAAGTGCTGCCAATCGTAAATCCTTATTAGTAAGTTTTGCATTAATTCCTTTTAGCTTATCAAAAAAGTTTTGATTAATTGCACTAAACTCAACCATAAACTTAGACCAGTTTTTTTCATTTGATAATGCTCGAACTAATCCTTTTTGCTTTTTTAAATCGTTCTCTCCTTGATTATTTTGAAGTTCTTTTATTAATTTATTTTTAACAATAATGATTTCTTTTAAATCATCTATTTTACTTAAAGCTAGCTCTTCGCTTTTTTTGAATGTCTTTTCTTTTTCGTTAGACAAAAGGAGCTTTATTTTTTTTGCTTTATTTTTCTGTCTTAAACTATACACTACTGTAATTAATAATAGTAATAATAGACAACCTACTGAGGTGATATAAAACAACCAACGATTTTTGGATTTTATTTCCTGTTCCTTTAATTCAATTTGCTG
This sequence comes from uncultured Saccharospirillaceae bacterium, assembly GCA_950054195.1. Taxonomy (GTDB): domain Bacteria; phylum Bacteroidota; class Bacteroidia; order Flavobacteriales_D; family CAJJDF01; genus CATLPG01. The sequence continues at coordinate 35,436 of CATLPG010000005.1, read as the reverse complement.
TTTAATTTGAATATTTTCTTTTTCTTTTAGCTCAGCATCATACTTAATTTTTAACTGTTGAACCTTATCATTCATTATTACTACTCCAACAGAATCAGCAAGAACTTTCGTTCTTTTAATCTGATTATAAGCTTTTTTAAACTTTAATTGTTTTTCATACAAGTAAGCTAGGTGTGCACTTGCTTTTCTCATGAGTTGTAAATCCATTAAGGATTCTGCTATTTTATAAGCACTTAAATAATACTTTTCTGCTTGTTTTAAATCATTATATTGATATTCTAACACACACCCTTTTTGCCAAAAATTGTAGCCTTGATTAATATTTATTGAGTCGTTAGCATAAAAGGAAATTGCTTTATTTATTGTTGTTATTGCTTGTTTAGCAGAATCAACTCTAAAATAAATAGTGCTAAGGTTATAATAAAAAATTGATAGTTTTCCTTGGTTTAGCTTTTCGAAACTAATTGATTTTTTTATGTAATATTTTGCTGAATCAAAATTTTCATAGTTCATATACACTACTCCCAAGTTTCCATAACTCGTTCCTATCAAACTTGAGTCGTTGAGTTGACGTGCAATATTTAGTGCTTTTCTATGAAAAGAATTGGCTTCACTAACATCTCTAGTGGCACCATAAACTCCTCCCAAACTATTGTAAAGATGATATTTCGACTTGATAGGTATAACATCTTTATGAGTTAGCACTTTTTGAAAATTTTCTAGCGACTTATTATAAAGCCCCACTCTTTCATAATACATGCCTTGTTGAAAATAAATAGTGAGTCTTTTCTTTAAATATTTTTCTTGACTTGCTAATGCTATTCCATTTTTTGTTGCTTGTAAAAAAGCATCATGTTGGTAGTTCTCTAAGCACCTATCGATTACGCTTATTATACAGTCTAAAACCTCTGATGTATCAATAGATGAAGCTTCATCATAACAATTATCTACATTGTAAAGCTCACTATCTTTTTGTTCCTCAACACCTTGACAGTAGTAAGTATTAACAAGTAAAACACCAAGTATTAACAATATTTGTATTAATATTTTCAAAAAAGTAAGTTGAATAATCTATTTTAAAACTACACGATTTAGTTTATCTGCGATTGTTTTTTTTATAGTAATATATTGAATTTGCTCTGCCAAAACATCGTTTAACTCATCTTCATCTATTGCTTCTTTCAGTTTTTCTTGAAGCTCCATAATGTATAAATCTACTTTTTTTGCTTTTAATGCTAAAACGGCATGCTCTATGGCAAATTTTAATCTTTTATCTTCGGTTGTAACGTAAATTTGATGATACTCTCTCCAATTTTCACTTAACATGTAGGGAGACTCTGTAAGCGAGATACAAAGGTCTAGTATTTTTTGGTTATCACTTTGAAAAAACACTTTTGAGCTTAGCATTTCTTCTTTTTCAAAAGCACTTAGGTACTCACTGTATATATACTGGAATGTTTCGTTTTCGAAGCTAATATCATCCGCACTTAACTCATGAATAATATATTCTGCTGCCGTAACTGATACTACTTCTTCTTTTCCATCATCATTAATAATTGTAAGTTCTATTGGTTCGCTACCATAATTTAAAAGTAAGCGGATAATATCCTTTTCTTGGTGCTCACATGTTTTATCTTCCTTTGGTTTTTCCTGCTCTATTTCATATTGAGATGGTGGAGCACCTTGAAAATCCTCGGAAGTTGATTTGTTTTCCTTTTGGAAATTTTTACGAAGAATTTTATTCAACTCATTATAAAGAGCCTTTTCTGATATTTCGAAAATTTGAGCACACTCTGCTATATATAGTGAGCGTTTAACTTCATTATTTATAAGAGATATTGTTGTAATAATATCATTTACAATATCAGCTTTTTTTATTGGATCGTTTTGAGCATCTGCTAATAACAAATCTGCCTTAAACTTGATGAAATCTTTTGTGTTTTCTGCAATAAAAGCATCAAGTTCTTCTTTGTTGAGTTTTTTTGCATAGCTATCGGGATCTTCTCCTTCGGGGAATAGAACAACACGCACATTCATCTCTTCTTTGAGAATCATATCTATTCCTCGAAAAGAAGCTTTTATTCCCGCAAAGTCTCCATCGTAAAGAATGGTAATGTTAGGCGTATACCGTTTTATTAAACGTATTTGATCGGTTGTTAATGAGGTTCCCGAAGAAGCAACTACATTTTCTATTCCTGTTTGTGCTAATGATATTACATCGGTATAACCTTCTACCAAAAAACAAACATCCTCTTGTACTATACTTTTTTTGGCATAATACAGACCATAAAGGACTTTACTTTTGTTGTAAATTTCGTTTTCTGGCGAGTTAAAGTATTTAGCAACTTTTTTGTCCGTTACCAGCGTTCTCCCTCCAAAACCAATAACTTTACCTGTTAGGTTATGAATAGGGAACATTACTCTTCCTCTAAAGAAATCGAAGTGTTTATCTCCTTTTGTTTTTGTTAGTCCTGCTTTTTCTAGGTAATCTAATTGGTAACCTTGTTTTAATGCTTCTTGTGTAAACAAGTCCCATTTTTCGGGGTTGTACCCTAACTGAAATTTTTCAATGGTTTCTTGCGTAAATCCTCTCTTTTTAAAGTAAGATAGTCCTACAGATTTTCCTTCATCGGTATGTAATAACTGCTCTACGAAATACTCTTTAGCAAAATTATGTACTATGTATAAGCTTTCTCTGCTCGATTGTTTTTGGATTTGCTCAGGAGAAAGTTCCTCCTCTTCTACTTCAATGTTATACTTATCTGCTAAGTATTTTAAAGCCTCAGGATAGGTTAACTGCTCATGATCCATGATAAAGTTTACCGAGTTTCCTCCTTTACCACATCCAAAGCATTTGTATATCCCTTTAGCAGGAGAAACAGTAAATGATGGTGTTTTTTCGTTATGAAACGGACAATTCCCCAAGTAGTTAACCCCTCGTTTTTTTAAGGATACAAAATCTCCAACAACCTCTTCAATAATGGCTGTCTCAAAGATTTGCTGTATGGTTTCTTGAGGAATCATTTATTAATTAAGCTTTAAAAGCTCTTCTACAAAAGTACGATTATTTGATAAGCGAGGTATTTTATTTTGTCCGCCCATTTTATCCTTTGATGACAACCAATTATGAAAGGTACCTTTTGAGAGTTTTTGAATAGTGGGAGGTTGAAGAATCATATTGTTAAAGCGTTTAGCTTCATAATCTGAATTAAGCTTTTTTAAAGCATCATCTAGTGATTTTGTAAACTCATTTAAGTTTGTTGGTTCTTTTTCGAACTCAATGAGCCATTCATGGCCTCCTCTATTTGAGCCATCTATATAGATAGGTGCAACCGTATAATCTACTATTTTTGCACCCATTTCACTACTTGCTTTTGTTATTGCTTGATCGGTATTTTCAATAATTAGCTCCTCACCAAAAGCATTGATAAAGTGTTTTGTTCTTCCTGTAACCTTAATTTTATATGGCTTGGTTGAAGTGAATTTTATAGTGTCCCCTATGATATATCTCCAAAGTCCTGCATTTGTTGATATAACTAGTCCATAATTTTTATCAACCTCAACCTCATTAAGGTTGATCGTTTTACTATTTACACCATCAAATTGATCCATAGGGATAAATTCATAATAGATACCATGATCCAACAGAAGAATCATATCATCATCTTCATTGTTGTATTGCAAACCGAAAAAACCTTCTGAAGCGTTATAGGTTTGGTAATAGTTAATATCTAACCCTTTAAATAATTCTTTAAATTGATTTTGGTAAGGTTCAAAATTAACTCCTCCATGCATGTACATTTGAAGCTTAGGCCAAATGTCTTTTATGGTTTTACCATCACTTTTTTCTAATACTTCTTGAAGTAAAACCAACATCCAAGAAGGAACACCTGCAACAATTCTAACGTCTTCTTTAAGGACAGAGTTAGACATTAAATCAATCTTCTTATCCCAGTTAGACATTAATGCAATTTTACGTTTTGGAGTTCTTCTTATTTCTGTCCAAAAAGGTAAATTTCTAATGATTATTGCTGATAAATCTCCTATGTAGCTATCTTTCCCTAGTTTATTTAACTCTGAGCTTCCTCCTAGAATTAGGTGTTTACCTCCAAATAATTTTGCTTTTTCATTTCGATGATGGTAGACGCTTAGTAAATCTTTACCTCCTTTGTAGTGACAATCGAAAATAGCATCCTTAGAAACGGGAATTATTTTGCTCTTAGCATTTGTAGTTCCTGATGATTTAGAAAACCACTTGATTTTTCCAGGCCACAGTATGTCACTTTTTCCTTCAATTATTTTTTCGATATAAGGATATAAATCCTCGTATGTATGTAGTGGAACTTTTGATTTAAAATCATCAAAATTAGTAATCTGGTAAAAAGCATACTTTTTACCAAACACCGTGTTTTTTGCTTTACCTATTAAGGTATCAAAAATATTTTTTTGAGTGAGTAGAGGTGATTCTACGGCATGAGAAATATTCTTCATGCGTTTTTTTATCCACCAAGAAAAGGCGGCATTAAAAGGCATAACTCTACTATTTTATGTTTACTATGTGCTAAAAGAAAATCAAGTAAGTAAGAATACCTACTGCAATAACTGTGTAGATATATCCTATTGTACCTGAATTTTCGTGAAAGTAATTATCTCCCATATACTAATTTATTGTTCAAAATTAATCATTAATCAAGCGAATACCAAATGTTCTTTTTTAATCTCTACCTCCAAACAAACGAAGTAAAAATAAAAACAGGTTAATAAAGTCTAAATACAAGCTTAACGCTCCATATAGGGCAAACTTCCTTGTGCTAGGATTATTAATATCAACTGAACCCTCTCCTATTTCCTTTAATTTTTGAACATCATACGCTGTTAAACCTGTGAAAATTACCACACCGATGATACTTATTAAGTAGTCTAATCCGCTACTTCCTACAAAGAAATTTATTAGCATTGTCACTATCAAAGCTATTAAAGCAATGTATAATATATTACCTAGTTTAGTTAAATCAGTTTTAGTAGTGTATCCTACAACTGCCATTAACCCAAATAAAACACCTGCAGAACCAAAGGCTTTGTATATGGCTCCAAGGTTATACGTTAGAAATATACTACTAAAAGCAACACCATTTAAAAAGGCATAAACAATAAAGAGAATGAGCATGGTTGAGGCACGCATTCTGTTAAATCCTAAGGACATCCAAAAAACTAAACCAAGCGGTGCAAACATAGCCACATACAAAAGTGGAGATACACCTTGTTCAGTAATTAAGTACCGCTCCAAAAGACCTGAGTATGCTAAATACCAAGCTGTAAAACCTGTTAAAAGCACCCCTAAAAACATATAGCTAAAAACACTTGACATAAATGTTTTTGCCATAGTTCCTGTTTGGTGGCTTACATAGCTGTTTCTATTATCTTCTGTAAAATATTCTATTTCTTTCATTGTGCATTAAATTGTATATTGAATATAATCAATTAGACGCTGGAGTACTTCATAAATTACTCCTTTTTAACAAAATTTAATGCAACTTAGAGGAAATGAGGTCTATAAACTCATCTCTTGTCGCCTTTTTAAGAAACTCTCCTGTGAAACCTGAGGTTGTGGTAACAGAGTTTTGTTTTTCTACTCCACGCATTTGCATACACATGTGTTTTGCTTCCATAACAACTGCTACTCCTAAAGGCTGTAGTGTTTCTTGTATACAATCTCTAATTTCGTTTGTAAGTCTTTCTTGTACTTGTAATCTTCTAGCAAATGCATCTACAATTCTTGGGATTTTGCTTAATCCTACAATTTTGCCATTAGGAATATAGGCTACGTGTGCTTTTCCAAAGAAGGGTAGCATGTGGTGTTCGCACATAGAGTACACTTCAATATCTTTAACAATAACCATTTGGCTATAATCTTCGGCAAACATGGCCGATTTTAAGATTTCTGAAGGATCAATTTTATACCCATGAGTTAAAAACTGCATGGCTTTTGCTACTCTTTCGGGGGTTTTAATTAACCCATCTCTTTCAACATCTTCTCCTAAATCGGTTATTATTTCTTTATAAAAACCCGACATTTTATTCGTTAGGTCTTCGTTATAATGTTCTTCTCTTTTATACGTCATTACGCTCCTTTGTATTCAACAAAATTGTTTTCTGTTTCTTTAATTTTAACCGAAGTTAATTTACAATCAAGTTTATTTATATCACTAACTATTTCTTCCCAAATAGCAACTGCTAAAACCTCTGTGGTAGTCATTTTATTCTGTAGAAAATCTACATCTAGGTTTAAGTTTTTATGATCTAGCTTATTGACTACTTTGGTTTTTAAAATTTTGCTTACATCTTTAAGATTAACAACAAAACCTGTTACTGGATTAACCTCTCCTTCAACAGTAACAAATAATTCATAATTATGTCCGTGCCAATTAGGGTTTGCACAGCCTCCAAAAGTGGACAGATTTTTTTCTTCGGTCCAGTCATTTACCCACAACTTATGAGCGGCACTAAAACGTTCTCTACGCGTAATGGATACTTTAGGCATTTTTGTTTAATTGTTAGTTGATTAAATTTAAACAAAATTAATTTTCAATCAAAGCTTCAATTCTACCTTTTACCTTTAAAAGTTTGTTCCTGAGTTCAATTTTTTTTACAAACTCCTTTTTATCACTTTTGAGTTTTTCTTTTGCCCCTTCAAGCGTAAATTTTTTCTCTTTAACTAAGTGGTAAATTATTTTAAAGTTATAAATGTCCTTTTTGGTAAACTTTCTATTTCCATTTGGATTTTTTTTTGGGGAAATTATTTCAAATTCTTTCTCCCAAAAACGGATAAGAGAGGTATTTACATTAAACATTTTGGCTATTTCACCAATGGTGTAAAACATTTTTTGGTCATCGATTTCTACCACAATAACAAATTTTAATCTAAAGAAGCTCCTGAATTTAACGATTTTTCGATCATTTGCTCGTATTCCTCTGGTGTTATATCGTTAAAAAAGAAGTTAATGGGGTCAATTTTGTTTCCGCTCTTAATAATTTCATAATGTAAATGAGGTGCCGTAGATTTACCTGTACTACCTACAAAACCAATAACTTCTCCTCGTTTAACCTTTTTTCCTACACTTGTATTAAAAGAGTTAAGGTGAGCATAATGAGACTTATAACCAAACCCATGATCTACAATAACTTCATTTCCATATCCACCTTTATTATACCCTACTTTTTCTACTACTCCATCACCAGCACAATGTATTGGAGTACCCGTTGGAGCTGTAAAATCCAACCCAGCATGCATTTTTGGTATCCCATAAACAGGATCAATTCTAATTCCAAAACCTGATGACAACCGTGTTAATTGTTTATCTGCTATAGGTATAATTGAAGGAATGGACTTTATCATTTTATCTTTATTCTTAGCTAAAGTTATTAGCTCATCAAAAGATTTTGATTGCTTAACTAATTGATAGCTTAATGCATTCAACTTGTCTTCAAGTGCGTAGACATAAGCTATATGATCTTTTTTAGGGACAATGACGGAGCGATTTATTTTTGTTTTCTCAGTAGGTTCAGCACTAAAAATCACACGATATAAATCATTATCAACTTCTTGTAAGTTATCCAGTACAGCTATAACTGTATCCATTTCACCATTTAGTTTTTCCAAGCTGTACTCTAAACTCGAAATCTTTTTTTGTGATTTACGAACAGCATAGTCTTTAACAAATGGGTAAAGTAAAAGCATAAAAAAGCCTGCAAAGATTAAACCAATAACCAAATACTTAACCGCCCTAAAAATTAGTCCGTTTAAATTTAGTTCAATCTTTTCGTACTGTAACGTTTCAGGATTATACTTGTATTTTGCTCTTTTACTCACTAATAGAAGTTTATCCAAATGCAGACAACAAAGATAGTAGAATAATATAGAGATACATCTCTACCAAACTTGGTTTATGATATTTTAACACTAAAAACAGTGTCTTGCAGCTTATAACAAACAGGAAAACCAACTCTCGGTTTTATTTTTCTGCTTTAACGTTAGTTTTCGTTAATTTTAAATAGAGATAGGAATATCTTCCCATCTTTTAATTTTTATTGATTTTAAATTTTATACTCTAAACTGAAGGTATAGAGAAGATTCATCATAAAACATGAAAGCATTATATCGTATAAGTATCATAGTTTTAATTAACATTTATCTTGTAATTATAGCCGGAAGCGTTGTTCGTATGACAGGATCAGGAATGGGATGTCCCGATTGGCCTAAGTGTTTTGGCTACCTTATTCCACCAACTGAGGAAGACCAGATAAAGTGGAAACCAAACACCACTTTTAACAAAAAGCAAATGGTTATCCATCAGGTTAAAACAACTGGTGATTCATCTGAAATGCAGCTTTTAGTAGCGCAAAAATCCTTTACCTCCAAGGAGAACTTTAATCTTTCCAACTGGAAAAAGTATGAAAAGCACGACTATGCCACTTTTAATGTTTTCCACACATGGACAGAGTACATTAACCGCCTGCTTGGTGCTTTACTCGGTGTATTTGCTTTTATCATGTTAATACTTTCATTAAGAAAATGGTCGGTAAGTAAAACCTTAACTACCCTGTCACTCTTACAAGTCTTTTTTATTGGATTTATGGCTTGGCTTGGTAAAGTAACTGTAGATAACAATCTAGCTCCTGTGACGATAACCTACCACATGTTGGGGGCATTGGTACTGATTATGATTCAATTACTACTGTTAAAAAAGATACAGTCTCCTAGCTTTAAATTTAACTTTATTAACTACGTCCAAAACAATAAGCTATTAGCTTTTTCAATTGTTTTGTTGATTATCCAAATTGTAATGGGAACTCAAGTACGACAACAAGTTGATCACTTTTTAGAAATTGGGGTAAATAGGGAAGATATTGCTTCGCAATTCAGTACTATATTTTATATACATCGATCATTTTCACTTGTTTTACTACTAATCATTGGCACTCACTTATTCACACTTTTCAAACTAGGCAGAAAAAACTTATTTTATTTGATCGGGTTAACTCTAACTCTGGAAATTCTGATTGGTATCTTTTTAGCTTACTTAGGTATGCAAGCAATAGGTCAACCTTTTCACTTGTTTTTATCTCTTTTGTTATTTGGTTTATTAATTCAATCATCGCTAAAAAAATCACCTAGTAATGACCATTAAAAGTAGATTGTATTGGCTGTTACAGCTTTTTGGATGGAATATTTACTTACTAATTGTTGGTTTTTCCCTCTATTCATCCTACGGTTATACTAATAGTCTTTTAATATTTTTAATTGGTGTTTTATCATTTAATATTCTGCTTAGTCATAGTTATCGGTTAATTATTAAAAAGAACAAGTGGATGGGTAACTCTTTTGGTATTTTAAGTATCCAAATCATAGGAGCAAGCATTCTATTAGGGGCTTTATTCTCCATTTGCACAAATATTTTAAGCTTTTTTCTCTTTGAAAAACCACTTTCTATAATTGACTTAAATAGTTTTCTCATAGGTATATTTTTATATTTTATCTGGAACATTATTTATTTTGGATATTCATATTTTGACCGATCTAAAAATCAAGAAATACAGCAACTAAAATTAACTGCAGAAAAAAACGAAATGGAGCTACAAAACTTGAGGTCACAATTAAACCCTCATTTTATGTTTAACTCTATGAATAGTATTCGAGCACTTATTGATGAAAATCCAGAAAAAGCTAAGGTTGCTGTAACAAACTTATCATCAATATTAAGAAGTGCGTTAATAAACACCCGTGATAGATTAATTCCTCTCAAACAAGAAATAGATACTGTTAAAGATTACCTATCATTAGAAAAAATTAGATACGAAGAGCGTTTAAATTTCACTTTTGATCTTTCACCTTCATCGTTAGCAATTAAAATACCTCCAATGATCGTGCAAACCATTGTTGAAAATGCAATTAAGCACGGTATATCAAAAAAGATTAAAGGAGGAAAAATAACGATTACATCAAATGTATCTAACAATATTCTTACACTTAAAATCACTAATCCTGGGCAACTTTCATCAAAACCTAAGACTAGCGACAGACCAAGCTTAGGAATTCAAAATACACGAAGGAGATTATTAATGGAATATGGTAACAAAGCTTCGTTCCAACTTGGAAATCTGGATGAAAACCACGTTATTTCTACTTTAACTATACCAAAACTATGAGCAAAAAAATAAAGACTATAATTGTTGATGATGAGCGATTAGCAAGGAAGGAGTTAAAAAAACTTTTACAAAATCACTCTTCTATAGAGGTTATAGATGATGCAGCAAATGCACAAGAAGCGCTAGAAAAAATTGAATCTCAAAAACCAGATTTAATCTTTTTGGATATACAAATGCCCGAAAAAACAGGCTTTGATTTACTTGAAGACTTAACTTATATACCCGAAGTTATATTTGTTACCGCCTATGACGAATATGCAATAAAAGCCTTTGAGGTAAATGCTTTTGATTATATTTTGAAGCCAGTAGATCCACAAAGACTAGAGCAAGCAATAATAAAACTAAACATTCCCGAAACTACCAATACTAAACAAACTATTTTAAGTGGAGAAGATCAAATCTTTTTAAAAGATGGTGATAAATGTTGGTTTGTTAAATTATCAGATATTCGATTTTTTGAATCTGAAGGAAATTATGTTAAAGTCTTTTTTAATGATAACAAACCTTTAATTTTAAAATCATTAAATAATATTGAACAACGGTTAAATAGTAAAGAGTTTTTTAGAACAAGTAGAAAACATATTGCTAATCTTAACTGGATAGAAAAGGTTGACCCTTGGTTTAGCAACACACTAAAGTTAACCCTTAAAACAGGAGAAGAAATTGAGGTTTCTAGAAGGCAAACCCAAAAATTTAAAGAAATGATGGGCTTATGAAACAAAACAACTCAACCAACTTATTAGATATTGCTATTAGTGCCGCCATTCGTGCAGGAGAAGAAATTTTACATATCTACCAATCGGGAGACTTTTCTATTGAAATTAAAGATGACAATTCTCCTGTAACGAAGGCTGATAAACTCTCCTCTAAAGTAATTGTAGCAGAATTAGCAAAAACTAATATTCCAGTATTATCTGAAGAGGAAAAGGAAATCGATTTTGAAACAAGAAAACATTGGAGTGAACTTTGGATTGTAGATCCACTTGACGGCACAAAAGAATTCATCAAAAAAAACGGTGAATTTGCCATAAACATTGGTCTGGTAAAAAATAAAAAGCCTTTTTTAGGTGTTATATACATACCTGTATCTGGGGAAATATTTTACGGAAGCAAAGAAACAGGATCATTCAAATGTTCAAAAAATGAATACCTGGCAAAAGGCATAAAAAGTGATTATAAACAACTACCGTATCACAAAAACACAAATGAATACGTTGTAACTGGGAGTAGGTCTCATAGCAGTGAAGAAACTCAAAACTTTTTCGAAAAACTTAAGAAAAAACACACTAATAGCAATTTCAAAAAAATTGGAAGTTCAGTTAAATTTTGTCGTTTAGCAGAGGGAAAAGTAGATATCTACCCAAGGTTTCAATATTGCATGGAATGGGATACTGCAGCTGGTCACGCTATACTTTTAGGTGCAGGGAAAGATATGCGTAAAATTGATGGAAGTGAAGTTGTTTACAATAAAAAAGACTTACTCTCTCCGTTTTTTATAGCAGAATAAGTGTTAAACTTTGGTTAATCGCTTTAGGAGATATAATAATTATTTATAAGTTACATTAGAATGATAATAAGCAAAACTGTTAAATCATAAAAGATTGTTAGTTTTGTAAATGTAAATACAGCAGATATGATGAACAAAAAATACATTTTAGGAGGAGCTTTATTTTTCTTAACCTCATTGTCTTATGGGCAGGACGCAGATAATTTAATAGAAAATCCGGGTTTTGAACTTGACGAAAAACAAGGAAAAAAAATTAAAAAACTTAAAGCTTTATCTGCCCTTAAAGATCAGTGGTTTTCGCCAACTGGAGTAAAAGCCGACTTGTTTTCTGAATACGCAAGAGAAGACATGGTTAAAGTTGGTAAAAACATATATGGTAGTGAACCTGCAGGGGGTAATTTAGGAAATACATATGCTGGTATTAACGCATATAGTTACAACAACCGTGAACCTAGAACATATTTAACAACAGTTTTATTAGATAAACTAAGTAAAGGACAAGAATACTGTGTTAAATACCATGTTAGTCTTGCCGATTTATCTAAATACTCAGTTAACAACCTTGGAGCATATTTTTCTAAAAATGCTATTGAGGTAGAGGGCAAAAATGATATCATTTTAGATGACAAAGAATTTCCAGTTAAATCTGTAGGAAATAAAGTATATGATAATACATTCGGTTTCATGCCAGTTTGTGGTATTTATACTGCTAAAGGAGGAGAAAGATACCTTACCATAGGTAACTTCGATGAAACAAAAAATACTACTGCAAAAAAAGTAAAGAAAGCTAAGGATATTAGAGGTACTCAAATTCCTAAAGCATACTACTATATAGATAACGTTAGTGTTGAAATACTTACTGATGAAAACAGAGATCAATGTTCTTGCTCTCCAGAAGCAGAAAAGGTAGTAGAGGTTGAACGTGTAATCTACAGAAAACAATCAACAAACATGGAAGATGCTCCTGACGAAGACAAAGTAGCTGCATCGACTATATATTTTGATCATTTAACATCTCAATTGGAGCAAGATGCTAAAACAGATTTAGATGTATTAGCTAAACTTTTAATTGACAATCCTTCATATAAAATTCGTATTATTAGCCACTCAACGAATGATGAAATTAAGAAAGCTGAAGAAGTTGATTATCACGGAGACCTAGCTCAAAGACGTTCTTCAAAAATTATTGAATATTTCGAAGGTCACGGTTTAGATAAAGGTAGATTTATGGAAGTAATCCAGGATAATAAATCACCTGCATCATCTAAAAACACTCCTTTAGCTGAGGCTAAAAACAGAAGAGTAGAATTTGAACTAGTAAAATAAATTACTTTTATATTACTTTTGTAAGTCACCTCGTAAGGGGTGACTTTTTGTTTTTTAAATACTATGGAAAAAATAAGAATTTCGAAAGACTTCGTTTTTGAAGCTGCTCACGCATTAGATAACCACGATGGAAAATGCAAAAACATCCATGGACACTCTTACAAGCTAACAGTAACCGTTGAAGGAACTCCAAAAAACGATATTGAAGCATCGGATTCGGGAATGGTGATTGATTTTACTGTTTTAAAAAATATTGTAAACACACAAATTATAAAGCCTTATGACCATGCTTTAGTTTTAAAAGACAATTCACGATTTAAAGGGATTGAAAAACAAAACGATAAAACTATTTACACACCTTATCACCCTACATGTGAAAACATGCTGCTTGATTTTAAGGATAAAATAGCAAGTCAATTACCTAATTCGATAGAATTAGTATATATGAAGCTTAATGAAACTGCTACTAGTTATGCAGAATGGATGAAATAAGAATCTAGTAGCCTAGAAAATCCTTCATTTAACCTTGAATAAAAAAAATAGCTGGTCTATGACCAGCTATTTTTTTATTTACTAAATAAGTCTAATAATAAACTTAATTTGTCTTTAAGTTCTCTACGATCAACAATAAAGTCCAAGAAACCATGCTCCAATAAAAATTCTGATGTTTGGAAACCTTCTGGTAAATCTTTACCAATTGTTTCTTTAATTACACGCGGCCCGGCAAAACCAATTAAAGCTCCTGGCTCAGCTATATTAACGTCTCCTAACATGGCAAAAGAAGCTGTAACACCTCCTGTAGTTGGATCAGTTAAATAAGAGATATAAGGAAGTTTATTTTTAGCGAGTAACGTAAGCTTTGCTGATGTTTTTGCCATCTGCATAAGAGAAAATCCTGCTTCCATCATCCTTGCTCCACCAGATTTAGAAATCATCATAAACCCACATTTCTTTTTAATAGCATGATCAATTGCTCTAGCAATCTTTTCACCAACTACTGATCCCATAGATCCTCCTATAAAAGAAAAGTCCATAGCAGCTACAACAATTGGCTTACCCGATGTTTTTCCATACGCTGTTCTAACAGCATCTTTTAAGGTTGTTTTTTCTTGAGAAGCTTTAACACGATCTGTATATGCTTTTGTATCTACAAACTGTAACGGGTCTTTAGATTCCATATCAGTATCTAGCTCAGTAAACTTTTCGTCATCAAAAATAATGGAGAAATATTCTTTAGAACCTACTCTAAAATGATAGCCATCCTCATGACAAACCCAAGCGTTTGATTCTAAATCATCCTTATCTACAATTACACCACTTGGCGTTTTATGCCATAAACCACCAGGTGTATTTTTCTTTTCTTCGGTTGGAGTAACAATATTTTTGTCTTTCCTAGTAAACCATCCCATCGTTTCGCTCATTTTTGTTCGAATTAATTAAGCTATAGTTATATCATCGTTCAAGTAAACATCTTGAATACCGTTAAGCAACCTAACACCTTCACTCATGTCTTTTTGGAATGCTTTTCTTCCAGATATTAACCCGTGTCCTCCTGCTCTTTTGTTAATCACAGCTGTTTTAATAGCTTCTGTAAAGTCGTCTGCTTTTTTACCAGTTGAAGCTCCACCAGAGTTAATTAAACCTATTTTACCCATGTAACAGTTTGCTACTTGGTAACGGCATAAATCAATTGGGTGATCAGTCGTTAACTCAGAGTATACTTTATCATGTGTTTTTCCAAAACCAATGTTTGTATATCCTCCATTAAGTGTTGGTAGCTTTTGTTTAATAATGTCTGCTTGAATTGTTACACCTAAATGATTGGCTTGAGCAGTAATATCTGTTGCTGTATGATAATCTACACCACCTTTTTTGAAATCACTGTTTCTTAAGTAACACCATAAAATAGTTGCCATTCCTAATTCATGAGCTCTTTCAAATGCTTGAGCTACTTCTATAATTTGTCTTGATGAATTTTCTGATCCAAAATAGATCGTTGCACCAACTGCAGCTGCTCCCATGTTCCAAGCCTCCTCAACCGAACCAAACATAATTTGGTCATATTTCTCTGGATAAGTAAGCATTTCATTGTGGTTAATTTTTACTACAAACGGAATTTTATGCGCATATTTTCTAGCACTTGAGGCTAACACTCCAAATGTAGAAGCTACAGCATTACAGCCTCCTTCTATTGCTAATTCAACAATATTGTCTGGGTTGAAATAAATTGGATTTGGAGCAAATGATGCACCTGCCGCGTGCTCTATCCCCTGATCAACTGGAAGAATAGACACATAACCTGTACCTGCTAATCTACCATTATTATAAATAGCCTCAATATTTCTTAATACCTGAGGGCTTCTGTTTGAGTTAATAAACGCTTCACTTGTGAAATTTGCTCCTGGAAGCATTAACATATCTTTTGAAATCGTTTTACTTTGGTGGTTCAATAATGAATCTGCTTCACTACCTAAAACTTCTTCTATATTAATAGACATAATTTAGCTTTTAATTCGTTGACAAAGCTAACAAAAAAATGCAACATGAGATTGCTAAAGAATAAGGAAATCAGCTCATATAAATAAGGCAAGTTGCGTAAGCACTCACTCCCTCTTCTCGACCTACAAAACCTAACTTTTCTGTTGTAGTTGCTTTAACTGAAACTTTAGATTCATCAATGGCTAAAACTTTCGCAATAGTTGCTCTAATTTCTGGTAAAAATGGTGCTATTTTAGGTTTTTGCAGACACACTACACTATCAATATTACCTATAGAATAACCTTCTTCAATTAATAGCTCACTCACTCTTTTCAAGAGGATTTTACTATCAATTCCTTTAAACTCACTGGAGGTATCTGGAAAGTGTTTCCCTATATCTCCTAGGTTTGCTGCTCCTAACAGAGCATCAGAAATAGTATGCAGTAATACGTCAGCATCTGAGTGACCAACCGCTCCTTTAGTATGAGGAATTTTAATTCCACCAAGCCAAAAATCCTCACCTTCTTTAAGCTGATGAACATCATATCCTATACCTACTCTAATATCCATTATTTTGCTCCAGCTTCTTTTGCTGCTTGCTTTTTATTAAAGTTAAAGGCTAATGAAAATCTTATGGTATTTGCTAATGGATTGTTTTGACGGGTTGCAATTAAGTAAGAAAAATCTAGTGCAAACTGACTAAATTTCATTCCAGCACCCATGGTAATATATTGTCGAGCACCTTTGGTTCTATGCTCATGAAAATATCCTGTTCGAACAGCAAACTTCTTAGCATACCAATACTCTGCACCAACTCCAATATTAATCTCTCTTAACTCTTCAATAGCAACTGATCCAGATTCAACTTCTACAAATTCGTCATTATCATTATAAATTACGTTACCTGGAGCATCAGTAAAAGAACCAAAAATACCAGAGGCAACACTTACATCATTATCTCTACCAGATACAATTTGATTTGGGTTTGAAATATCATATGCAGGTGGTGTAGGAACTAATAATTTATTAAAATCAACTCCAATTGAAAACTGATTAAATTGATCCATATCTATATTTAAGTTAGAACCTAAACGTAAATTTGCTGGAAGAAAATCTTGATCCTCGGTATTTGTGTACGACATTTTAGCACCAATGTTTGAGGCATTAATCCCTATAGCTACTGTTGCATCAGTTTCACCAAGTTCAAACTCATTTGTTTCATAAAAACCCGAAACATCAATTGCAAATGATTGCCCTGGTTTTGTGTTTACTTGGCCTACTGTTAAGCCTCCTGTTAAATTTGAATAAATATACCTTGCTGCAATTCCTCCAGAAAAATTATCCGCTAATTTAACTGCATAACCAACATCCAACGAAAGTTCATTAGGACTAAACTCTCTAATTGTTGCTCCTGTATTATCGGTAAAGGTTATACTACCTAAAGAGAAATACCTAAGAGCAGCTGTAGCCGCCTGTCTTCTATCAATTTTTTTATATCCTGAAAGGTAAACTAAGTTTATATCGTTAATTCCTAGTCTTCGAAGCCAAGGAGAATATGAAAAAGAAACTCCATAATCATCATCAATAGTTGCTAGCTTAGATACGTTCCAGTGTAAAGAGTTTCCATCTGCTGATGTGGCTACACCTACATCTCCCATTCCTGTAGCTCGAGAATCTGGAGCAATTAATAGAAATGGAACAGCCGTAGTAATTGTATTTAGCTGAATATCAAAATCGGTACCGTCTTTACTCGTATTTTGTGAATAGTATTTTACGTTCGATAAAACCAATAAAGCAAGAAACATTGCTTTACTTATTATTTTATATCTCATTTTCGGTCTTTTACGTGACTACTACAGCCACTAATTAAAGCGTAAAATCAATCGATAGGCTTTACTTTTAGTTTTTGTTGAACAGCAAATATAACAGATTATTCGCTTACTTATTTCAAAAGTACGAGTTTTTCGAACTTCTCTACCTTGTTGTTTTCCTTATCGGTCACTTTTACGCGGTAAACGTAAGTACCTCTACCTATATGATCACCATAATCATCTTTACCATCCCACTCAATAGGTTCTACCCTATAACCGTTAGTTAAAACTGTTTGGTTAATTGTTTTAACTAACTTTCCAGAGACCGTGAAAACTTGAATTTGTACCTCTAGAGATTCGCAGCTTTGGTTATGTTCAAAGAAAAACTGCGTTCTTGTGGTAAATGGGTTTGGGTAATTCAACACATGATCAATAGCTAACTCTTCGTTTTTAACCACTACAAAATCAATCATTGTTTCGGATGAGTTGTTGTAGACATCCCATGCTTTTAAACTTAGTGTATGGTTTCCTTCTGACAAACGCTCCATTGGGAAAATCACTTTTCCACTTTGGTAGCTATCTGGGTCTGATTCGTAATAAGTATTAAGGACAATCGCCTTGCTTGTATTTTCATCAATTACAGCTGTTAAATCGTGTCCAATTCCATTTCCTGTTGTATTAATTCCATTCGAATCAAACAGAGAGGCGTATAGCGTTGGTTCCTCATCGGTAATTCCTCCAGAAACAAAACTTTCATTATTTAAATATAAACTTACTTCTGGACCAACATTATCTTGACTTGCGTTGGGATCTGTTCCTCCTATAGTTACGTCACTACTATATCCTGTAGCATCCTCTGTACCATTAAATGCATAGTAACTTATTTTTCCCGCTCCGAACGTATAGTTAATATCCTTTGGAACCACAAAGCTAAATTCAAAACGTCCGTTTTCAACAGTTGCTTTACCTTTATATAAGGTGCTTTTTTGAACATCAAAACCATAAATATATGCTGGAGATTTGTTTCCAAGTGTATTTAAAACTTGCTTTTTATCAAATACTGTTGGGAATACAAAGCCATTATAATTAGGTAGAATATTACCGTTTTCATCTGCAATATAACCTGATACTGTTACTTTACTTAAAGCTTTTAAAGTGTCAATTGTTGCGTTAATGCTTACACCGTTAACACTATCTGTTATTACTTGCTGTTTAGGAAAAGCTAAATCCAATGCTGGGTCACCTATTAAACTAAACTTTCTAAATTCGAAACTTCCATAAACACCAGGCTTGTTTTTTGTTAATTTATAAATATCTCCCAAGGTTCTTGGTTCTCCATTTGCTTCTTTTACAAAAGATTGCTCAAAAAATGATTCTATTAATCGTTCATTTGATGATTGAAAAACAGCTCTAGTAGTTGTAAACAAAGCTATTGCCCCTCCCGATGGGTTTAGAAAAAGTTGTTCTCCAGCTGATGTTCTACTTGGGTCATCATACTTTGTAAACTCACAGGTAGCTGTTAAAAAAACGGGCATTCTATAATAATTTGACCATCCATTAATGGTTGCTAAATCAAGTATACGCTCATGTGCCCAACCTACTTCACCTCCATGCCCTTCATATGCTACGATTAAAGACCCATTTTCAATTCTTCTTCTAATTGCTTCTTGTCCATCATAATATCTCTCGCCTCCAGGAGTAGACTCTTGTTTAAAAGCGTCCATGTGCAATTTTTCAATATTGAAAACTGGGTATTTTTTTTCAATAGAATCCGATACTTCCTCTACATGTCTAAAAAAACTTGCTTCCCAGCCTTCATCAACATCATCTGTTACAAATGTTAACACGTTTCTCCAATCACCAAACGAACTTTGTGATCCAGCACTATTACAATTCTCTAATTGCGATTGAGAGGCAGAAGAGCTTTGATAGTTGATAATTTTATTTACAACAACCTCTGCTTCACTTGTTGAGCGAACAGTTAATCTGCCCACTGCCACATCTAATAAATCAAATACTGCTATTCCTTCGTTATCATCCAGTATACCATAAAAATCATCAGTGGTGTGACTTTCTAAATCATCAATCCAATTAGCCGACTCCCAAACAGGAACAAAATTATGATTTGGACTAACCCTACCTTTATAGTCATATGATCCATCACCAAAAAGCAGCATGTATTTTGGTATAACAGGATTTGCTCTATCGTAATGCATTTTAGCGTATGTTTTTATTGCTGACACATCTTGCATTCCTGATGAAAATTCATTGTAAATTTCAAAAACACTCGCTTTTTGAACTGTTAATCCTTTTGATTCGTGAAATGCTTTTAATTTATCTACTTGAGCTTCAAATATCGGATGATATACAATCATCATATCTGGTGACAACTGTCCATGTAAGTTTTGATTTTCAACTTTTTCGCCATACTCTACTGATAAATATCCGGTTGAGTTAAATGCAATAAACTTCCTCAACGTATCTGACTCAAAAACAAAAGATTTATCCGAACCTGTATTTGTAGTAAATAACCTCCCGATATTAAGCGGGTTAGTTACATCCCATATTTGATTTACTAATGAAGCATTTGATAAGTTAAAAGTGGAAACATTACCTGTTCCTACACCATCAACATCTTGGAAAATCATTTGATTACCACTCATTATTAAATTTCGCTTTGTATTAACCTCTATGTAATCCAGCCACCCTTGAGAGTTACCACTTAATGATTTAGTAAATTGAACATTAATCGAAACATTTCCTGAAGACCCCGTGTAAGTTAATAAACTCGTTCCTTCTCTAGCCACATCGGCATGAGAACCAACTGGAACCCCTGGTATATTTATATTATCTGTATTCCCTTCAGAGGTTATAGTAAAGCTACTGGATTCAGCTCCTGGCGTATATGCTGCGACCACTGTTTTAATTGTTGTTGGTGAACTTGCATCTACATTAGGAAAAGAAAAGTTGAAAGGGTAGTTAAGCTGAACATCAAAAACTTCTCCGAACCATCTTTTTCCAGACCCCCCTCTATTATTTGCTGCCATTAAATTTACTGTTTCAAGCTCTCTAACTTTAAAATCATTAAAAGTTGTCATGGTATAATTTGGAGTAGATGCTGATGCTGGTAGCTCAGGAACTCTTTTCGCCCCTGAATTATCATTAAAGGTGATGAAATAAGTTGATTTATCTACATACAAATGATGGGTATACTCAAATAATAAAGAAGCTGAGTTATACGTCCATTTGTGAGGTGACTCGCCATAAAACAAGATATAGTCTCCTTGATCAAACGAATTATCTCCGCCATCAATAATTTCTATTGCATTTTTTTGAAGATCATCGTGTCTAAATACGCTGTTATGCTCTGGGAGCATTCCATTATGATTTCCATAAATATTTATAGCATCAGAGCTTACTGATCCTGCGAGATAACCTTGATTAACTAAATCATCATAAGTAAGTTGATAAACACCATCTCTTGTAGTGTGAAGCTTGTAAAAATCACCCGTTGCTAAAACTGAGGTGTTTACATAAGGTCCTCCTGCTCTTTCTGCTCCAAATGAACTTAATACATCGGTTTTAGTAAAAGTTACAACCAATTCTTCCACCAAATAAAGTTCATTGTTTTTCTTGTAATAAGGCTTCACTTCAACTATACCATATTTATCCCGTGCACTGTTCTTGTAATTCACGCTAACTTCCACCTCAGTTCCTGCTTCTAAATATGTTGTATTTACAGCAGTATTGCCTAAGCTTGAAAGTTTCATTTCTTTTTGAATAGTGTAGGATACACTTATTCCTTGATTAACGTTTAGCTGCTCGCTCATGTAAAAAGACCGTACACCACGTTTTTGGGCATTCTCCTTATTGTTATAGTACAAGTATGACGGGCTATTGTTAGTTAATTTCCAGTTAAAATTTAACGTTTTGGTGTTTGTTTGTGAAAAAGCAAAATAATTCGCAAAAAAAAGTGTTAGTAGAATATAAGACTTGAATCTCATAGGGAGTTTCTTGTTTAATTTAATTGTTAATAAATCTAGTTCAAAAATAATTTTAATTCAAATCTTTCCTTTTCGTGAGAAACGGCTTTATCAAAAACTTATTGTATTTATTGCAGTTTTTTGAAACTTATTTATATTTTTACCGTATTGATTGTAACTGAAATTTTATGAACACGAACTTGTTAAAAACATATATTGCCCTGTTTTCGCTGGTTTTGGCCTTTAATTTAAAGGCCCAAGACCCTGAGTTTACACAGTTCTATGCTAACCCATTGTACTTAAATCCTGCCTTTGCAGGAACACACAATTGTCCTAGGGTTTCAATGAACTACAGAAATCAGTGGCCAGGAATTTCTGGAACTTTTGTTACACAAAGTGTTTCCTACGATCAAAATGTTAGAGGACTTAAAGGTGGGCTAGGTTTATTAGTAACAAATGATGTTGCTGCTAAAACTTTATCTACACTTAACGTTTCTGGGATTTATTCTTACCAATTTAAAGTTTCTCGTCAGTTTTCAATCAGAGCTGGTTTTCAAGCAACTTTTTTCCAAAAAAGTTTAGATTGGAGCAAGTTAACATTTGGAGATATGATTGACCCAAGAAGAGGGTTTGTTTATCAAACTGCAGATATACCAAGGGGAGGAAGAAAAACTGGTGTAGATTTTTCTGCTGGTTTATTAGGGTTTAGCAAGAATTTTTATTTTGGATTTGCTGCTCATCACTTAACTGAGCCAGACGAATCCTTAGTGCAAGGAAATAGTCCACTACCAATGAAGTTAACAGGTCATGCAGGTGCATTAATTTCATTATCAGAAAGCAAGTATTCCCAAAACGATGCTAAAATTTCTCCAAACGTTTTATTTAGACAGCAAGGTACGTTTCAGCAGTTAAATTTAGGTTTATATGTAACCAAAGGACCATTATGGTTTGGAGCATGGTATAGAAATGCAGATGCATTTATTCTATTAATTGGTTTACAATCAGACTTAGCTAAAATTGGATATAGCTATGATGTAACAACAAGTAAATTAACTTTAGCAACAGCAGGTTCGCATGAAGTTTCATTCCAATTGAACTTTACATGTAAACCTCCTAGAAAAAGATATAGAACAATAAGTTGTCCTTCTTTTTAGTTATTAGTAGGAAGCACTTGTTGTTAAAGAAAAAGAAAAAAGGAAAGAATATGAGGAAGTCGAAAGTTAAAGTAAGTAAGTTCATTGCTCTTTTTGTAGCAGTTGGATTTATTGCTTCTTGTGGAAGAAAGGATAGGTCTTCTGCAACTGGATGGAATTACAATGATCCAACAAATGGAGGTTACTTAAAAGCCAAGTTTGTTGATCAAGAAACTGGACCTGGTTTGGTTCTTATTGAGGGGGGTACTTTTACAATGGGAAGAACTGAGCAAGATGTGGCGTTTGATTGGAATAATGTTCCAAGAAGAGTTACTGTATCATCTTTTTACATTGATGAAACGGAAGTTACTAATCAACATTGGTTAGATTACTTACACTGGCCTAAAAGAACGTATACCGATTTTCCAGTAGTTTACAAAAAAGCTTTACCTGATACTTTGGTATGGAGAAGTAAATTAGGGTATAACGAACCTTATGTAGAGTATTATTTAAGACACCCTGCATACAGAGACTATCCTGTAGTAGGTGTTAGTTGGTTACAAGCTAATAACTATTGTGCTTGGAGAACCGATAGAGTTAACGAATACATCTTAATTAGAGAAGGTATTTTATTATGGAACAATAACCAACAAAATGAGCCTTACACTACAGATGCATACATGGCTGGTCAATACGAAAACTCTGACAACCCTAAAGGACAATTAATAGATCTTGATCCTAACAATGGAAGCGGTGGTGGAAACGGTGGAAGAATTAGAACAAAGGATTTAGCTCCACGAAAGGTAAAAATGGAAGATGGTATTCTACTTCCTCGTTACAGATTACCAACTGAAGCTGAGTGGGAATATGCTGCTTACGGTTTAATTGGTAATGTTGTGGATGGTCGTATTACTAGTAGAAGGTTATACCCATGGGATGGTCACTGGACTAGAAACCCAGATGATAAGTTTAAAGGAGAAATGTTAGCTAATTTCCAAAGAGGTAGAGGAGATTACATGGGAATTGCTGGTAACTTAAATGATAAAGCCGATGTTACTGCTCCTGTAATTTCTTACTGGCCTAATGATTATGGCTTATACCACATGGGAGGTAATGTTTCTGAGTGGGTAATGGATGTATACAGACCACTTTCTTCTGAAGACTTTGATGATTTTAGACCATTTAGAGGTAACGTATTTAAAACAACAGTACTAAACAGTGAGGGTGCAACCGATGATAAGTTAGATGAGGCGCTTTATGATGTACCTGGTATTGTAGAGTATTTGGTTGACTTTACTGCTGCTAGAGAAACTAGAGTTGCTGGTGTAGTATCCGACTCATTAGATAGTTACTTACTAGATACTGTAAAAAGTGCAATTGGTGTTGCTAATGAGCTTTTCCTAGATGGTAGAAAACTAGATGCTTCGATTGCTGTTAGAGAAGTAATGGAAACATTAATTCCAGATATTGTTGCTAACGTACAAGGAACTGAAGGTTTAGAAAACTTCCAATTTGAGTTGGTACCAAAAATTAAGAAGGGAATTTCTGACTTTGTAATGAATACCCCTGGTAACATCAAAACAAGAGAGATTACTGCTGAAGAAAATTTAGATAGAAGAAACTACCAACAAGCAGATTATATTGATTACCTAGATGGTGATTTAACCTCTAGTATTTATTATGAAAATGGAGATGTAAAAGAAAAGATTAATGAGTTTGATGGACAAACAGATTTAGCTGAAAGAAACAGATCTGGACAAAACCCTAATTGGGTTATGTACAAATCTGGTGGTAATGAGGCTAATAAACCAAGATCTTTAATTCATGATCATTCTAGAGTATTTAAGGGTGGTAGCTGGAGAGATAGAGCTTACTGGATGAATCCTGGTACTAGAAGGTACTATGATGAACATAGATCTACAGATTTTATTGGGTTTAGATGTGCTATGACTAGAGTTGGTAGCCCAACTGGTATTAGAGCTAGGAGAAGATAAATTGACTCCATCATATATTTTGAAAGACCAATGCTAAGCATTGGTCTTTTTTATTTTACATTAAACTTACCATATGGAAGTAGTTAAGATATCAATTGAGGGAGTATCATTAGGTGAGCTTATTTTAATAGTCTTAACCATTCATTATTGCCGTGTTTTGTTCTATTATCGTATTTATGGTTAAAACATTAAAGAAATAATCTGTAAACTCGGCTATAAATATTGAATAAGCTCTAACAGCAATGTGAAAAATAAGCTTTTTTATTATTTCAATTTTGTTCGAGATTGAGGTTAAAGTATTCACCTTGAAGCAACACCAATTGAACCATTAATTATCTTCTTTGGTATTATTGTCACTCTTATTTAAAGGAAACCACTTTTCATCATCAGTAATTAGGGAACCAAAAGCGGCTACTAAACAAATCATTATATTCCATGAATAAAATAATTCTGCTTGGATAATAGCAATTTCATATCCTATATAAATGAAACTTAACCCAGCATATATAAGAAATTGATTACTATTGGGGATAAACTTATTTAGAATAATGTGTGTGCAGGTATAAACTAGGACTGTAGCTAAAATTAAGAAATCCAGTAATGTGTAAGCAACAAAACAAAGTTGTTCTTGATTAAAAGTAATAATCCATTCAATTGCTTGATAAAACTCAATTAAAGCAAGTATTATTATGGTAATACTAAGTATTCTTCTTAGTATTACCATAATCTATTTTTACTTTTTAAATTACCACCACCCCAAAACAACACCAATCAGTTACAACTTCACTTTTATCAATACTGTTGGTCCTGCTTTTAGAATGAATGAACATTAGTGTTTATTGATTACTATCAACCATTCTGATACATTACCCAAGCTGCAAACTTGCGGGAACGGAGGCAACATTACTCATTAACATAAAAATATTTTTTGAGTTTTTCTTTGATATTTTTTGAGCTTAATCTTTCTAGTGTTACACCGGCACTGTCTATATGTAATTCTCCGTTTTGAATTTTTGTCTTATATAACTCTTTCGAGACACGTTCAGCTTTTCCATTACTTATTTTTACATTGCTATACCTTATGTTTTCCATTTCACATCTCTCAGATACGTAATATAAATTATGAAACTGACTAAAAGTTGGAAAGCTATTTGTCCTTCCTTGAACAAAAACGAAATCATCTAAAATGATATACTCATGCTTCATTAAAACACTATTGCGATATACTACTTTATTTCCTTTGAATGAAAATATTAACTCATCCTTCGTTTGTTTTTCTACTATTATTTTACAATCGCCTAAAAAAGAAAAACACAAAACACTTAATACTACTAATGACTTCATCAAAATTACTCTTTAGTTGAAATTCTTTTAGTCTCTCCTTTTTCCCTGTATATAACACTAGGTTCTTTAATTCCAGATTTTTGTACGTTTTTCAATGCATTCTTATACCCTGAATCGTTCATAGTGTTTTTGTCTACTTTCTCAGTTGAAATATCGCTGTAATCTCCAAAAATATCAGCTTTTTCTCCTGTGAGAGCCTTAATTTTACCATCTGTTGTTTCTATTTTTGACCATTCTTCATTAATCTCGGTCAACTCTATTTCCTCGCTCTTTCTAGATGCTTTCTTCATATATTTTAACGAAGCATCCTTGGACTTTATTTCATCATGGATATCTTGTCCCAAGATAAAACCTTCAACATCTCCAAATGAAAGAAAAAACATTTCTCCGTTTTCAAAATCCTCTGCATGTGAAATTTCTTCTGCTAATGCTGAGAACTGAGTACTTTTACTTTCACCCTTATCTATCAATAATTGAACTGTTATTCCGTCTTGATTATCTGATTTAAGCTTCGTTATACCATTTGAATTAATGCTTGAACTTTGAACAGTTCCCATTCTCATTTGATATTGTTGGACAAATCCTATTTCATATTTAATATCACTCTTATCTAATTTCCTAAGTCTTCTTTTAGTTTTTCTATCGGCATTCTTTCTGAACTCTTTATAAGATGCTTCAGAACCTTTAGGAATCACTATTTCCATTCCATTAGGGTCAATAGCTATAATAGGCATATTATTTACAAAACTGTAAGGTGTGTAACTGGTGTACTTTCTCTCCAAAGCATCCGTACTACTCCATCTCCCAATCCTACTATCATACATCCTAGCTCCAAAGTCATAACTATTCCCCTCTTGGTTAAACATCTCATCATCACTCTCCATTCCGTTAAATCCATATCTATAATTACCATTCTCACTTCCATATCGTCCTGGCATTTTCATACCAAATGGGTAGTAACAAAAAAGGTCACCCTAAAAGAGTGACCTAAATGCTTAATAATTTTAAAAAATTACTTTTTGATAAACTTAGCTACTTTATAGTTCGTTCCTTGTGCTTGTATATTTACTAAATAAGTACCCTTAACATAATTAGAAACATTTAGCGTAGTTGTTACATTACCTTCTTGAGCGTTAGCTATTGATTTAGTTTCGATAAGCTTTCCTTGAATGTTATACACATTAATTACAACATCGGAGGTTTGCTTTAAATCAAAACTCAATGTAGTTTGTACGTTGGCTGGGTTTGGATAAACTTTAACAAGTTGTACTTGAGTTTTATCATCATCAATTTTAACTTCATCAACACCTGCTAGCTCTGCAGTGCTCCACAAACCTCTACCATGCGTACCAATATAAACCGAACCTGAGTTTGTACTTTCAGTAATTGATCTCCATTGCTGACGAACTGACATTGAAGGTACAATTCCCATTTCACCTAGCTGAGGATCCCAAGAAGCACCTGCGTTATCTGTTGCATAAACGCCCATCTCTGTTCCCACGATAATTAGATTAGGGTTTTGATAATCAATAACTGCATCATAAACTGGGAACGTTGGTAAATTACCTTTTATAGATGTAAATGATGAAGTACCTGTAGTACTTGCTGCTGTAGTTGATCTTAAAACATTCGTAGCAGCTCCAAAACCTCCTAATGTTACAACAACGTGCTCAGGATCATTTGGATCAATCGCTAAACCTGTTACAGGTTGACTTCCTCCACTTCTAATTGTTGTTACTTCTAGTTGTTGATTACCTCCTCTAATATCTGCATACATGTATGATGCAGAATCATGATTAGGAACATCATTAATAGTATCTCTTGCTGTAGCATCGTAATATAAATTATTAAATCCTTTAACACGTACAACACTCCCCGAATAGTCTCCAATGTATAAAATATCGCCATCGCTTGAGAATTCTAAACAAGTCGCTGTGTTATTTGTGACTTTATACCACGCAGGACTAAACCTAAGTCCCATACGAGTTACCCAAACTCCACCTGAACTTGTTATTGCTGTTAATGACTGATAACGATCTTGTATCATTACAGTGTAAAGTGTATCAACAGTAGTATCAACAGGGTTGCTTCCTGTATCTAAAATAAAAGTTGAATCATAAACTACAGTTAATGGTTGATTAACTGGATATTCAATAAGTTTTTGAGCATTTCTGCTATTCACACGAATAGTATCACCTACGTTGTAGTTAGAATCGGTAATAAATTCTATTGAATCTGTACTGTTAAGATCGTTTGGGTTTTCATAATGTCTTAACACAGAAAAGAATGGGAAATTCTCTTGAGATAGACTATTATCCAATATGTTTGCTGAAGATGTTAATCCTCCACTTTGTAGGTTTGGTTCAATTCTAAAAAATGACCCTTCTTGTGATGTTACAAACATGATGCTAGGATCAAAGTAAGATATATCGCAATCAAAGCCGTCTCCACCAAAAACGCTTCTAAATTCCTGTCCGGAAGTACCTGCAAAATTATTGTTTTTGTAGGTAGTTCCATTATCTTGTGATCCTCCTACCACATCTCCAAACTGTGAGTAACTAATACCATAATATTGAAGGGTATTATACCCTCTGTTAGCTGTTGTAAAGGTTTGTAAATCATCCGACACACCTACTCCTCCATCACTACCTATGTATAGTCTACCTGTATTATCCCAAACAAACTCATGAATATCAGAGTGTACATATATACCACTTGTTTCAGAAGCTTGATTTGATGCTGCTAAATAAAAGTTACCAAAAGGTGGTGATGTTGTAGACATATCGAATCTAAACAACCTAACTCCTCCAATTAAAAAAGAATTTGGACTACCTGGAATACATGTAATTATGTTATCATAATTACCCTGCCACTGAGATCCTCCTGAATAGGGATCGTATGGCAAAGCATCTTGAGCAGACACACCATTTGGTGTTTGAGGAATAATTTCTGTCCATGTTTGACCATTATCACCAGAATAAGATATACCTCCTAACATTCCTAAAACTCCACCCGACCTAACTTGAGCAGCAAAAATATTATACATGCCATTACTATTCTTTTCATGCGAAATAGCATACTCTATTCTTGTTATGCTTGTTAGAGCTATTTCTTTAATTTGTCCAGGACTTGGGCCTGAAACTCTAGTAAAGTTTGCACCTCCATCTGTTGATACCCAAGTTTGATTATTTTTACTTCCTACTAATAATGTTCCATCATTGGATATTTGTAAGTCTTCGAAGTTACCTGACTCTGCTTGAGTAATAGTTGTTTTATTTTCAACAGAAGTTAGTCCTATTACTCCCTCTCCCGCAACCCATACTTTATCATTAGCATTTGGGTCTGCTGCTAACTCATTGATTGTAAATGCACCAAAAGATGATGGAAGCTGTTGAAATGTTGCTCCTCCATCCTCAGTATACCATAAACCATCAGCTACATGTCCTCCTGTGTTATTAGAAGAGATAGGACTTTCGAAAGCGGTTCCTGTTCCTATATAAATAGTACCATTATTTGTTTGAGCCAAAGATGTTACTGATAAAACATCAGCGAAAGCTGGTAAAACCTCCCAAGTATTTCCTCTGTTCGTAGACTTATACAAACCTCCTGAAACACTTCCAGCATATAAAATGTTGTTGTCGTTTTGATCAACTAAAATTGCTCTTGTTCTACCTCCGTAGTTATCTGGTCCTTCTAATTGAAAAGTTAATGAAGCTGCTCTAGTTCCTTGATTGAGCATTGCTTTTACTTCTTCTCTTGCTTTTGCAAAATCAGAAGCCTCAACTTTACCTGTAACAACATTTTTACGCATTGTGTTAAAAAACTCCATCATGCCTTTGGCAGATTGAGCAGCACCATCCATAGTTCTAGGAGCGTATTTTTGGTTAGCTGTTAACTCACGATTACTAAGTGTAGCGATTAATCCAACACCTAATAAAATAGATGCACCTAAAAAAGTAATCTTTTTATTCATAGTAGTGTAATATAAATTCTAAATAAAATGTTGACTAAATGAAACACTTAGTCATATTCAAAGTTAAAAAAAGATTAATTAATAATTAACCTATTTATTTTTAAAACATGCCGAAAAATAACTAATTGTTAGAATAAGTGCTTTTCTGCGTGGTAAGACGAACGTACAAGAGGACCACTTTCAACAAAGCGAAATCCTTTTGCTAATCCAATTTCTTTGTATTCCTCAAATTTTTCTGGAGTTATAAACTCTGCCACTGGAAGATGTTTTGGTGTTGGCTGAAGGTATTGACCAAGGGTTAAAATATCTACACCTACTGATCGTAAGTCATCCATGGTTTCGATAACTTCTTCTTCGGTTTCGCCCAAACCTAGCATTACTCCAGATTTGGTTTTCATTCCTCCTTCTTTTAATCTCCTTAAAAGCTCTAAACTTCTATTGTATTTCGCTTGAATACGAACTTCTTTTGTTAATCTACGAACTGTTTCCAAATTATGAGACACAATTTCGGGAGCAACATCAATAATTTTTTGCAAACTATCCCATTTACCCATAAAGTCTGGAATTAACGTTTCCATTGTTGTTTGTGGAGATTTTCTTCTTATAGCCCGAACTGTTTGTGCCCAAACTTCTGCTCCTGCATCTGGTAAATCATCTCTATCTACTGATGTAATTACACAGTGCTTTACCTCCATTAGGCTAACTGATTTTGCAATTTTAGCTGGCTCAAATGGATCAACATCCAAAGGTTTACCTGTTGCTACAGAACAAAACCCACAAGACCGTGTACAGGTATTTCCAAGTATCATAAATGTTGCTGTTCCAGCTCCCCAGCACTCCCCCATATTTGGGCAATTACCGCTTTGGCAAATGGTGTGTAAACCGTGATCATCAACGATGTTACGTACTTTTTTAAACTCCTCTCCCGTTGGTAGTTTAACTCTAAGCCATTTTGGCTTTTTAATTTTAACTATTTCCTCACTCATTAATCGTAATACTTTTTTCCAAAAACCAAATTAAGGTATATGTTAAAAAATAATTGCTGATTCAATTCACTATCTAGAATAACTAGTTTTTTTGGAAAAACATCTAACATTACTCCAGCTTCTAATGCTAATATTTTTTCTCTATTATCAGCAAACTCAAACATAAAACCTGTTTTTGCATAACCTCCAAAATTAAATTTGCTTTCACCTATTCCTTTTAAACTACTCGATTTACCAAAAATATTTTGATCGTTGTGAATATCGGTATCGTACCTTTCGTCTACTCGAATAGGCAACGGCCTACCATCTTGATCAAACTTTACAATTTCTAGATAAATGGGTTTAAGCACCGCAATGTTTAATCCTACTTGTCCAACAAAGTAAATCTCAACACCTTTTTCTCTAAATTTTTCATACAACATATACCGTCTTCCGTAACTCAACCTAGTGGTTAAAACAGTATTTATTTTACCATATTTAAAACTTCGAGCATTGGGAACTATTTGGTTTCTAACTCTAAATTCTTTTACATGCCTTAAACTACTAATGTTTAACGTAAATAAATCATACTTTTTATAGGTTCTGAATTTACTTCTCGTTAGTTCACCTCCCCATCCAGATGTATTGAGATGTAAACCTCCATACCATTCTGACCGAAAGCCTATTTTGTTTTCTGTTTCTTCTGGCTCTTGTGCTAGAGCTGACTGAAAAAACACAACGATGATTACTATGTTTAACAGAATTTTCATTTCCTAATTAAAGATAAGAAATAATTTAATCCTCTGTAGGTTTTATATTCTTTGTGATAAAAAGAAGGATTTAGCAAAAATTTAAATTATGCTCGTTATTAAAAAAACTGATATCTAGTTGCTCTTATTAATAATCTATAATAACAAAAAAGCCACCAAATAGGTGGCTATTAAAATTATATATTCGATGAAAGTTATACTTTCTCTATTGGTTCGATTGTATTAACCCCAGTGTTTTCTTGCTTTACCTTTTCCAACTCCCCGTAAGCTGGGCAATCCTCATGCGTTTGAAACAAAAAACATGATGAGAATGAACTTAAAAACAGGGCGAACAAACTATAAAGAGCGACTTTTTTCATTGGAAATTTCTTAAAAGATAAATAATATGTACAAAATAACGGATAAGAGGGTATATTTGTTCCAGTGTGTCGCTTACACTTATCAACAAGTTATTAACAATTTGTAACTTTTCGCTAATCTTATTTGTTGTAAAATGGAGTCAAATATCAAAATAGAAGTCAGCTGGTTAGAAGTTTTAAAAGATGAATTTAGTAAACCATATTTTAAAAACTTAAAGCAATTTTTAATTGAAGAGAAAAAAAAACACACCATTTTTCCTAAAGGAGATGAAATTTTCAATGCTTTTGGCCACACTCCTTTTAATCAAGTAAAAGTTGTAATTATTGGACAGGATCCTTATCATGGAGATAACCAAGCAAATGGTTTATGTTTTTCGGTTAAAAAAGGAGTAAAGATTCCTCCGTCATTAAAAAACATATACAAAGAGCTCGAAACTGATGTTGAGAAGGAAATTCCAAACCATGGAGATTTAACACACTGGGCAGATCAAGGCATTCTTTTATTAAATGCTACCTTAACTGTTCGTAGAAAAAGTCCTGGATCACATCAAGGAAAAGGATGGGAGCAATTTACTGACGCCTGTATTAAGCACTTATCAGAAAAAAAAGAAGGGCTTGTTTTTATTTTATGGGGCAGTTATGCTCAAAATAAAGCAAGCATGGTTGATACAAGCAAACATCATGTATTAAAAGCAGCACATCCTTCGCCTTTTTCGGCTCATAGAGGTTTTTTTGGTTGTAAACATTTCTCAAAAA
Organism: uncultured Saccharospirillaceae bacterium; assembly: GCA_950054195.1. Taxonomy (GTDB): domain Bacteria; phylum Bacteroidota; class Bacteroidia; order Flavobacteriales_D; family CAJJDF01; genus CATLPG01. The sequence continues at coordinate 2,831 of CATLPG010000005.1, read as the reverse complement.
CTAATGAGCTTCTTGTACAACAAAATCAAGAACCTATCAGTTGGTAAAAGAAAACATTATTTGTAAATCATTTTTCATACAACTTCTTTTTTTTGTAGGTAGCATTATAAGCTACACCAACAGTTCACTTTCACAATATAAGCTTGTTCTTGACTCAACACAGGTTAAAACGGAATTTAAAGACACCTTATCAATCAACACGTTTTTAAATAGTAAAATAGAGGAGATAAAATTAGCAGGGTATCCTTTGGCTTATATTACTCAAGCTAAATGGATAGATTCCATCAATTTTGTAAGTATTAATAAGGGGAAGCAATACCAAATTGAAATATCAAACCTAAAAGAATTTAAGCTTAAACATGGTGGTGATTTTAGGTCAACAGAAAAATTAATTGACAACACACTTATTAACTACGCTAATAATGGATATCCGTTTGCTCGCGTGTTTTTTGTGCCACGAAAATTCATAAATGACTCTGTTTGTAGTGGCGAAATACAAGTTGTAAAAAGAGATTTATTTATTATAGACTCCATAAGCATTAAGGGAAACTTTAAAACTAATTTGAATATAGTTAAACGTGTAACTGGATTGAGAAAAGGTCAAGTTTACTCTAGGGAGGATATTGAAAATGTAAGTAATAATCTTCGACAATGTAACTTTTTAAAAGAGCTAAGAGGGCCTGATGTGTATTTTTCGCCTAAAAAAGCATTGGTAGTTATTTATGTTGAAGATGTATCCAACAATGAATTGGATGGGTTAGTTGGTATTAATAACGATGAGCAAACAGGTGATTTAGTTATTACGGGTAACGCTAACATTAACCTTACAAACTCATTAAAGTATGGCGAAAACATTATTTTTAATTGGAATAAATCACAAGTAAATACGCAAACATATTACCTAGAAACTAGCGTTCCCTATATTGCTAATAGTAACTTTGGTGTTACTGGTAATATATCAAACACTCGGCAGGATACTATTTTTTCAAATACGGCATGGAAAGCAGGGATTACATTTAAGCCAAAAATAAACCAAACATTAGAGTTAAATGTTAGTTCCTTGATGAGTGTTAATTTACTTCTAGATGATTCTGATACAAACAGAACTTCTTCGGTATTATATTATGGCTTTAAATATCATAACCGAACAGTTGATAATTGGCTTAACCCTCGAAAAGGTTTTGAAGTGGAGGTTTTATCAGATATTGGAAATAAACGATTTTCTACTAATGAACGATTTATTCAGTACCAATTGGGCTTTACTGGAAAAGCATACATTCCTTTATTTAAAAGACAAACACTTGCTATAATGACTAAAAACAAGTTCCTTATTAGTGAAAAGTTGGTTGAAAATGAATTTTACTTAATAGGGGGAACAAAAACACTTCGAGGATTTAATGAGCAAACATTTTTGGTTTCTCAATACAGTATTCAAACAGTTGAATATCGCTATATTTTAGATGAACGCTCTAATGTGTTTGCTTTTACTGATGTTGGCTTTATTAAAACATTTGATCAAGACCTTATTCCCTTTGGTTTTGGGGCAGGAATAAATTTAGGTGTTAAAGGAGGAATTATAAACTTAGCCTATGCATTAGGAAAAGTAAGCGACAACCCTATACTAATTAGAAACAGTAAAATCCACTTTGGATTTACTAGTATTTTTTAAGCTTTGCTTTTGCCTGTTTGCTGTAAAAGCCATTTTCTTTCATTATTTCTCTAAAAGCCTTTTTCGCTTCATCAACCTGATTATTCTGTTCAAGAGACAATGCTTTTAACCATAATGCATCTTCTTTAAAGTATACGTTCTGATTGGATATAGCTAAATCAAAATAATTGATCGCATTACTGTACTTATATAAGTTAAACGAAACCAAACCTAAATAAAATTGTGCGTTCACATCATTAGGGAACTTCTCTTCAAAAAGCTTAAGCATATCAACACATTCGTTATACCTTTTTTGAGACAATAATTTAAATACTTCCTCATAAAAACTCTTATAGGTATAGGATATTTTATTGTTCTCGTGCGGAAACTTGCTTATGTCATCGTAGGCTTCGTAAGGAGATTTCAACCCTGTAAGTTCAAATGATTTTTTATTCGAGTTTAGGTTACAATACACACACTCAACTGCAATAAAACCATAATATGAAAATGTTTTTTGCTTCACTGACCTCAACCGATCTTTAAAAAAGGTGACATTTACTTGCTCACTTTCTGCTGTGTGGATTTTTATGTATTCTTCTCGTTTAATGTTAGTTGCTTGTTCTGAAGAATTAACTTCTCTATTCGTTTGCTTTTGTACTTTATTAATCGTTTGATTTTCTTTTAAATCGCTTGATTGATAAGATGGTTTAACCTTACTATTCTCTATAGTTTTGTAATTAGATTGTTTAGCAAGTTTTGCCTGTGTTGTTTTATTATTAATACTAAAAAGTGTAAAACCAATAACTAATACTAGAGAGGCTCCTATCAACCAAAAAAAAGTATTGGTTTTTCTTTTATAAGGGTTTGCAGGTAAACCTGCTGATGGAAATTGTAAAAAACCATCCATTGCATCGCTATAAAAAGGATCGGAAGCTACTTTCTTTTCAAGAGTTCTTTGTTGTTGTCGGTTTAATTTACCTTTTAAGTAATCGACAAAACTTGAAGAAATATTTTTGTTGTCTTTATTCATTTCTAGTTTGTTGCCCTTGCACTTAATATATTGCGCAAGTTTCTTTTTCCGTTTTGTATAGCACTTTTTATTTCTTTATAAGTGTACCCGCAAGAATCTTGAATTTCCTTGTAGGTATTCCCGTTAAGGTAAAACCGCACCACACATTCTTTT
>CATLPG010000004.1 GCA_950054195.1 uncultured Saccharospirillaceae bacterium | reverse complement strand
CCCCCCAATAGTGGTTATAATATCATTTTGCATCATATTTCCAGTAACAGGAATACTATGTGTTTGACATCCATTAACAAAAAATGCAGCTGTACTACCATTATAAACTACTGCCAAATGTATCCAGGTGTTATTTGGGGTGGGATTAGGATTACCCATATTATAAAATGTAGTAGCTCCGCTATTTCCAGTATTATAAGTAGTGAATTCTCCAGAGTTTGGTCTAAATAGATAGTTAAGGTTGGTTGGATCGGTATGTTTTGTTAGAATATTGGCGCCACCTCTCCAATAGATAATGGCTTCTACTGTAAGTTGATTACCTGGGATATCAAAATCGCCTAAACTTATTGCTCCAGGAGGAGTAAATGAGGCACTTTGTGATCTGCCAATAAACACAGAAATAACAAATAATAGGGTAATTTTATATTTACAAATCATTCTATAATTTAATCTTCTACATTTGTTAAACGTATGAGAAGCTGGATGGATGCCAAAAATACAAAAAAAGATAGAGGGCAAGAGCCCTCTATCTTTTATATTCAACTATGGTTAGATTAATTATTTAATCTTAATTTCAATTTTCTTTGTAAATTCTTCCTTTTTTGGGATAATTAGCGTTAAGATACCTTGCTCATAAGTTGCTTCGATTTTTTCTTTGTTGATATTGTCTGGAAGATAAAAAGATCGGCTAAAGTTTTTAATTGTAAATTCATTTTGTTTAAACTTTTTATCCTCAATAGTTGCTTTGCCTTCTACATTGAGCTTGTTTTCGTTGATGGATAATGAGAAGTCTTCTTTTTCGTAACCAGGAACCAAGAGTTCTATACTGTAAGCTGTTTCATTTTCAATAATGTTAGCCTTTGGTTGGTGATAAACAATGTTTCTGTCTAAAATTTCAGACCCTAATACTTCATCGAATAGGTTGCTAAAGCTGCTTGGTAATAAATTATACGTTTTCATTTTAAATAATTTTAATTTTTATTCTCAATAGATCAAATCACGTTCCTAAAAGAAAAAAAGCGACAAAATGACGCCTTATTATTTACTTATCAGACATATTGACATGTTAAAAAGAGTGGTGTTATGACTTTTTAGTAGCTCTCTTTTAATGAATACATGATATATTTTTTAACTTTATGTAAATGGTCAATCAGTCTCAAATAAAACATTTAATAGCTGGTCCTTGTAGTGCAGAAACAAGGGAGCAAGTATTAACTGTGGCTAAAGATATCAAGGAGATTGAAGGGGTAACCATGTTTAGAGCTGGTGTATGGAAGCCTCGAACAAGACCAAACTCATTTGAAGGTATAGGTGAAGAAGCACTAGATTGGTTAAAAGAGGTGAAATCTGATGTCGGACTTAAAATTACTACAGAAGTGGCTACACCAGAACATGTTGAGGCTTGTTTAAAAGCTGATTTAGACGCTTTGTGGATAGGTGCTCGAACGACTGTTAACCCATTTTATGTTCAAGAAATAGCTGATGCACTTCAAGGTGTTGATATACCCATTTATGTGAAAAATCCAATTAGTGCAGATTTTGGATTATGGGTAGGAGCCATCGAACGATTAAAAAAGTCTGGATTAAAAACTATACACGCTATACATAGGGGATTTTTTAGTTATAATCAATCGATTTATCGTAATCCTCCATTATGGGATTTACCTGTTAAGTTGAAAGCTTCTTTTCCCGATATTGATGTTATTTGTGACCCAAGTCACATTACGGGTAACTCAACGCTTATAGAAGATGTTTCAGCTTTGGCTTTTTTACATGGTTTAGATGGTTTAATGATAGAAACTCATCCGAACCCTCAAAAAGCTTGGAGTGATGCTGCTCAGCAAGTAACACCTTCACAATTAAAATTAATTATAGATCGATTAAAAAATAACAAACCGATAGATAATATTGATGATGATGATTTAACAGTATTACGTAATGATATCGGTTTAATAGACCAAGAAATTTTAGACTTACTAGCTCAACGATTAACAATTGTAGAGCAAGCAGCTAAATTAAAGAAAGAAAAGTTAGCTTCTTACTTTCAGTTGAATAGGTGGAAAACGGTGCTAGCTGACGCAAAAAAGAATTCAGATAAGTTAAATTTAGATGAAAATTTTATTGATGAACTAATGAATTTAATTCATAAAGAGTCACTAAAATTGCATCAAAAAGTATATAATAAAGACTAAATTATACATGTCGAAAAGTATTGTTATAGGAGCCAACGGGCAAATAGGAACGGAGTTAGTTGATGCGTTGGTAGCAAAATTTGGTGCAAATCAGGTTGTTGCTGCTGATATTAGAGAGGATGCAAATAGAAATGATATTGTGTATGAGCAATTAGACGTTCTTAATAGAGACAGGCTTTTTGAAATTATTACAAAACATAATATTGAACATGTCTATTTATTAGCTGCGTTGTTATCAGCAACATCTGAGCAAAAACCTTTGCTAGCTTGGGATATAAACATGAAAGGGTTACTTAATGTGTTAGAATTAGCAAAAGAAGGTTTGGTTAAACAAATATTTTGGCCTAGTTCTATTGCTGTTTTTGGACCTAGTTCACCAAAAGACAATACCCCTCAGGATTGTATTATGGATCCCAATACAGTTTACGGAATAAGTAAACTAGCAGGGGAGAGGTGGTGCCAGTATTACTTCGATAAATATAATGTTGATGTTAGAAGTATCAGATATCCTGGTTTAATAAGTTATAAAACAATGCCAGGTGGAGGAACAACAGATTATGCTGTAGCTATTTTCCATGAAGCAATAGAGAAAGGAAAATATACATCTTACTTAAGTGAGAATAGTTATTTACCGATGATGTATATGGACGATGCAATACAAGCTACATTATCTATTATGGATTCATCAGTAGATAATATTAAAGTAAGATCGAGCTATAATATTGGAGGTATAAGCTTTTCGCCAAAAGAAATTGCTTCAGAAATTCAAAAATATTTACCTGACTTTAATATAGCTTATGAAAGTGATTTTAGACAAAAAATTGCAGATTCATGGCCTTCGAGCATAAATGATAATGCCGCAAAATCTGACTGGGGTTTTAATTCTACAGTAGATTTAGAAGAATTGACTAAAATTATGCTAGAGAATATTCAAGCAAGAAAGGAAAAGAAAGTCTAGGTTACACTTAATTTATGATTCGTCTTCTTATATATTTATCAACTTTACTAATTTTCTTTTATTCATGTTCAGATAAAAGCATTGATAATAATTACTCAAACAAAAAATCAATTGAAGCAGACTCTGCCTATAAAAAACAATTTTTTGTTGAGGAACCAGATACCCTGGAAGGCATTAAGTTTAGTGTAGATGATGTCAAAAAGAATTTATTTTTACTTGAAACATTTTCCGGAGATGATGTTTTTGCAAATTTTTTAGGAAGAGATGTTTCGTTTAGTCCTACTACCACTGATACCTCTTTGAGGTTAGTTCCATTAAACGGTAGTGGCTTGATAAGTACAGTTAATATTTGTTACGGTCAGCACCGACCATTGGTTTTATCACCAGACATCATTTGGATGACTATAGCACAAGGTGTTACAACACATATTAATCATTCATTTAAGGATCTAGAAAGTAAGATTTTTAAGAAGAACAAACCTAATGTTATTAGGGTTAGAAATGATTCTTTAGAATATGGAGCACGTCATTGGATAGAATTGGTTAGTGAATTCACTGATTCTGTAAAGGTGTATACTAAACAAGGTATAAATCAATTTTTAGCTCCAACATTTACTACAACTACTAAAACTATAAATACTGCTTATCAAGCAAATATTTTATATGGTTATAAGAAGGCATTTACCTACGTAGGAGAGGGAGGTTGTGGTATTCCTTACATCACGTTAACTGGAAGCAAGCAAGATTGGATAGATTTAAAACTTAACCTAAAAAAACTAGACGATTTAGAGCTAGAATATTGGCGATTGGAATTAGAGCCTGTTTTATCAGAATTCATTTCAGTATTTGAAGGCGATATTAACATAAACTTTTGGAAAAACATATATAAAGAATACTCAAACTATGGAATTTTTGCTGTATCAGGATGGATAATTAAGCTTTATCCTTATATGGAGGTCCTTGGTGATCGAGAGCTAGATAAAGAAAAAGGAATGTATAAAGTTGAGTATGAATTCATACCAAATAAATTTCTTCATGGTGACTCATATTTATACTCTACTTTATCTTTAAGTAATTTTCCTAATTATAAAAGCGATACTAAAATTTTGTGGATTGATAATTTTAAACAACAAGAAACGAAAATGAATTTATATTCTGGTATCATGGCTGCTAAACAATACGATGACGGCTCATTAAAACCATGGGTTACTTGGGCAATATCGTCAGAAAATGAAAATGATTTCGCAGAAATTGAATTAGATAATCAACTACAATTATCACATAGTTCACCATCTTGGGTACCTTATATATATACACATAAAGCGGGGAAGGATGGTGTAGATGTTCATGCGACTTATCCATTGTCTTCAAACAACAACTTCGAGAAAAGTAAAAGAGAATTCAAGAAAAAATTAGTGGCAAGTTTAAATGAAATAAAGCTTACAGCAGATTCTATTACTTTTTATGTTTTAGCGAATGGTAAACCAGAAGTAATAAGTGATAACAAACTATTGAAATCAACAATACAAGAGTGGATTAATAAAGAAGGAGTTTTGTGGGATCCTGCTAAAAAAATGTTAAAAGACATTTATTGGTCTACTTCTGATACGACAAAGCTAGTGGAAGTAAATACAGAAGTAAAAATTGCAATGTAAAACTAAAACCTTCCCCCTCTAACTGTTTTTACTGACCTTGAGTTTCTTACAAAGTCCCCTTGCCATACTAAAGAAAGTTCAATCCCTCCTCTGGCTTGTGAAGCTGCAGAGAGTGTCGAAAAGTTTACATCATAAGAGATATTGGCTTGTAGCATATCTCTCCATTCATAACCTATAGAAACAATAATGGCATCTTGATACCTATATTTTAGTCCAACTAGATAGTAGTTTTTATTGAAGTAGTTAGTATACTGGGAGTTAAAACCTAGATATCCCTTTACGTTAACACCTCCTATAATTTCTGTACTAGCACCTTGAATAGCAACAAGGGCAGTAGGTATTATTAAAGGATCACCATATTTCCCAAATGGAATTTCAGATCTACCATGAAGAATATATTTCATTTGTAGATTGTCATTATTTAATTCTGAAAGTGTTCCACTCCAAGGCCTAGTAAGATGTGAGATGCTAAAACCAATAGATGACTCCGTAGGGTTTCTGCTATCAGAAAATATTCTTAACAAACCTCCAGCAGCAAAATCTAAGTAAGTTGACTTTGGAAGATAAACTGTTTCTAAAGAAGGTAGTGAAGGATCGTGCTCGACACCATTATACTGATTATCCCAACGTAAATTGCTCAAATCAGCAGAAACCTGTCCATAACCTACAGATAAACCAACGGATAACTCTTGAAATCTAGTAACACCAACACCTTGAGAAATAGAAAGGTTAACTTGAGTGAACCCATATCCAGACTTACCAGCTTTATCTCTAAAAACGGATATTCCAGCACCTGTACTTTTGTAACCATTAAAGTTTCTTAGTATTGGCATGTCGCAAGAAAATGCCATTGTTCTGTAGGGAGTACCAACGCCACTCCATTGATTTTTGTAATTTGCATTTGCTCTGTAGTCACCTTGAAAAGATCCTGCAGCAGCTGGATTAATTAGAATAGGAGCCTTGTTAAATTGAGAAAAATGCCAATCTTGAGCTACAGCAAATGAACCTGATAAAATCAAGGAAACTAAAATTATATGTTTACTAAAAGAAATCATTACCTAATTAATGTTACATCTCCTTTAAGTTCATAAATATCACCACTTTCTAGCAAGGCTGAAACATAATAAACATATACGCCAGCATTAGCTTGTTTGCCATTAAATGTCCCATCCCAACCAAGAGAAAAGTCTCTTGTCATAAACATTTTTTGTCCCCAACGATCAAAAACATGAAACTCAAGTTTATCTACTTGTTGTCCTCTAACATAAAGTATGTCGTTTTGCCCATCATTATTTGGTGAAAAAATATCTGGAACAAATATAGGTTCCTCAATAACGCAAATCGAATCTCTAGCAGTATCAAAACAAGGCCCATCATTCTTAATAGACAATATGATCTGGTACGATCCACCTTCCTCGTAAGTATAATTTACTGTTCCGTCTGGGTCGTATGTAAACATAGCTTCTCCGAGATCCCAAGAGCCTGATACACCACCTATAGATTGATCTGATAATCCAACTTTTGGATCCATAAATGTTAGACAAACTCCTTCTGGGAGTTCAGGTGTTCTATTAAAGCTAGCAATGATTTCTGGGTAGTTTGGTAATATTAATGTAGTATCAAAAAAGCAACCAAAACTATTTGTAATTCTTACAGAAATAGTATTTGGTGTGTTAGCGAATACCGTATCACCAATAGCAGGAGGGCTTAGCCATGTGTATGTATGTCCAGTTTGATTAGTATCAAAAGTAACATATCCTTCTTCTCCAAAACAAACAATTGGGTTTGTTTCTAAAGTTGATATTGGTTTAGGGCTTACATCAATTGTAATACTTTCTTCTCTAGGATCTGAGCAGCCATCACCAATAGAAACCGTAAAAGTTGTAGTTACAGGAGGATTTTCATTGAGAACGTTATTTGTATTAGCTGTATGCGACCAAGTATATGTATAATTAGGAGTAGGGAAGCCACCAGTTCCAATAGCTGTTAATGTAGTAGTTTCTCCAGGACATAAATTATTGTCACTAGCAATTAAGTTACCACTAATTGAATCTCTAACATACACATAATGAGTATCAATTGTTTGACATTGGGCAACACCAAATGTATAAATGAATTCGTTTGTAGAATTTTGTCCAGCTAGAGCAGGGTTGAAAATTCCATTTGTCATATCGTAGGTGCCAGTCCCACTCCAAGTTCCACCTGAAACGTTAACTGGAATCATACTATCGTTCACAGAATAGCAAATAGAGTCTGGGAAAATGATTTCTACATCTACGTATGGATAAACAATAATTTCTAGGCTATCAATACATTGAAATGCTGGGTTTATATAGTTGATAATATTAGATCCAACATTAGCTACTGTGGGGTCAAATGTTCCATTTATAGAATCAATAATTCCAGGACCACTCCAATATGCTTGGGGTAAATTAAATGCTGGGTCAACCTCAAACGTTCCAAAAATATCACAAATGGTCATTGTATTAAAAGATAAAGTATCCGGATAAACAACCATAACGATTGAATCAGAACATGTGTTTTGATCATAAATAAGAGTGTGAACACCAACTCCAGCACTATCTGGATAAAAATAATAATCTGATCCGATTTGACTAACACCGTTTCCTGTCCAATCTCCGCCTGGAGGAGTAATTGGATTACCTGCACTTCCAATCAACTGAATTGGAGGCTCATTTAAACAAAATGGGAGTGTGTCTACAGCAATATCTGTTTGAATTACATCAATGTATAATGTGTCATAACATCCATTTACTTGATAGGTAACTGTATCAATTGAGTTGTTTCCTTTGATCGCGGGATCATAAAGACCTGTCATTGAGTTTGTAATACCAACACCAGCCCATGTTCCTCCTGGAGGGTTACCAGCAGGCAAATTAAACTGTGGCTGTTGCGGACATACAACAGTATCTAAGCCAGCATAAACATCTTGAACATCAATAACGATGTTTTGTGTACAAGATAAATATGAATAAGTAACAGTATTAAATCCTGCATTAGCAATTGATGGATCAAATGTACCTAAGTTAACATCTGTAATTCCTGTTCCAGACCATGTACCTCCAGTCGGGGAGATTGGAATATTAAAGGGAGCATCATTTCTACAGACTAGTGTTGAATCATATGTTAAAACTAAACTGTCAACAAAGACTTCTGTTGAGTCAATACATCCATTAACAGTGTAATAAACAGTAAATGTACCATAGTCAGTGGGTGTAAAAGAGCCTCCAGAAGTAATGTGTGGTCCACTCCATGTTCCACCACCAGGAGAACCTGTTAGGTTAAAAGGTATACCGCTGTTACACGTATTTCTGTTAGGTCCAGCGCTTGGGTTGGTTACTATAATACCAATAGAGCTAGGGCATCCAAAAAGAGTATAAGAAATACCATGTAAACCTGGTCCAGAAACACTAGGATCAAAAATTCCTAACGCAGTATCTGTAATACCAGGACCAGCCCAAACTCCTCCTGGGTCACCAGACACTAAATTATACGGAGCGTCATAGACACAAAGGTTAGGAACTGGATCAATTTCAGTGTCAACAAATTTAATATCAATAGTATCTTGAATAACATTACCGGTTACAGATTCAGTTATTGTAACATAAAATACAGTATCTCCAGTTGGAGTTATTGTATGTGGACCTCCAAAAGCTGGTAATCCATTTGACCATGTGTATGCAATCGGGTAGCAGCTATTAGTATTGTATGTAACGGTGCCGCTATTTCCAAAGCAGATAGTATCTGGAGCGCTTAACGAAGATTGAAATTCGCAGTCAGTTATTTCAAAGTTTGCGGTTAATGTTCTCGAACATCCAGGAACATTGATTAGGTAATCAATGGTGTAGGGGCAGTTTCCTTGGAATGTTCCTGAAATAACAATTGTAACTTCAGTTGCACTATCTCCAATACAATTAGTAGGAGTTGCACTAACAATAGAGTCTCCAGTAGTAAAGTTTATTGAAAATAATGATGGTAATATAGAATCACAATGAACATTTTCAGTAAATCGCACATATATGTTTGTAGAGTCACAACCAGGTAAGCCTTTAGCCGAATCAATATATAATTCATGATTAGCAATTTGATTGTTTACAACAATATTAACAGTATCATACGTTACTTTTCCAGTAGTGTCTTCAGTAATAATAACTGTAAATGTGGTATCAGATGTAGGACAAATGGTATGTGGTCCAGGGCTATTGGGTAATCCATTACTCCATACGTATTGTAAACCAAAACATGTACTAATTTCATTTACTACTATAGAAGTACAATCTCCTCCACAAATTGTGTCCGAGTGTGTTACTGTGTCAGGAAGCTCACAATCAACTACTCTAAAAGTATCTCTATACTGAAGTGATAGTAGCTGTCCACATTGGTCAAGTGTATCTATATTAAATACGACTTCATAATCACAATTGTAATTAAAAGAAGTATCTAAACTTATGATAGCAGAAACTGGTTCGCCACCACCTCCAATAAGTGGAGTGATACCTGTTACAGTTGGAGTTTGTGGTCCACCAACAATAGTAAAGTTACCTGGAGTTAACGCACCAATGTTAACACTAGGAGAAAAATCCACTACAACCGTATTATCAAAGCACACTGGAATTACTGGATCCATATTCATATCAAGTGTTATTCCTTGAGGATATGCTTCAATTGATATTGTATCAATTATAACTAAACCACTTCCGTTTTCGGTTATAGTTACCGTAAATGTAGTATCTCCATTAGGGCATATGCTGTGAGGCCCAGGTGTAGGAGGTAGCCCGTTACTCCATGCATAGGTAAATGAACTACATCCATTAGCGGTCACAGTTACATTATCACAATTTCCTATACAAATAGTGTCTGGGTAAGACACAGTAGCCGTGAAAGCACATGTGCTTAATGAAAATGTATCATTAATAGATGTACTAACGATTCCATTACATGGATCGGAGAAATTAAGATCATAATCTAGTTGGTAATCACAATTTGACACCAGAGGACTTGATAAATCTATTCGAACAGAATCAATGGCATTTCCTGTGCAATTTAAAGCGGTTGCGGCAATAACGCTAGGTGTTGATCCACCTGAACTGCTTAATGTAAATACTCCTGAATCTAAAAACGAGCAAACTAAAGCAGGACTAAAAACAATATTAAATGAACTATCGTCACATTGAGGGGCGTTACCAGTACTGAAAGTGAAATCTAATGCAGAGCTTATGGTATCAGAAACACCTATATCAATTGTATCGGTAAAAGAAACACCTGTTTCTACTTCAATGATGTTAACAATATATTGAGTAAACGTTGTTGGAGATACATTATGTGGTCCAGCCGTTGCAGGTAAGCCATTATTCCAAGAATAAGTATATGAATTACATCCAGGAAAAACAGATGCAGAAATATTAATACTGTTACCTATACAAATCGTTTGATCTGGCGTTACAGTTGTTAGTAAAGGACAGGTGTTAAAATTGAATGTGTCTGTAAGAAAGTAGGAAAACGAGCTGTCACAAATATCTGTAGCGTTTAATGAAAAATTGATTGCATACTCACAATTGTAATTTAATGGAGAAGCTAAGGTTATTGTAGCAAATGTTGTGCTGTCATTTGTACATGTGCCTGGAACTACACTTGTTATAGCGGGTGCATTTATACCATTAAAAGAAAATGCCGAAGTGAATATAGAGTCACATCTTACAGGGGAATCGAAACTTACTTGAAATGTATTAGACCCACATGTTGGAGGAGAAGAGATAGAAGTAGTCATTACGGGCTCAACAGGCTCAGGAGCTACTGTTGTCCAATTAGCATCCCACCCACTACCAAAAACAGGGCCTGCATCTGAAACAAAAGTAATAGTTAAACACCCATTATTAGCAATAACAGAAGGGGGGATACCCGCAAAAGTACCATTGTAAGAAACAATTACAGGAGAACCTGTATTTGGTCCATCATAAAATGTTATAACATCATTCGCATCGTCTAAAGCAAATTGTGTAAATGTGTATATTATTTGAGCGTTAGGATCTCCTGGACAAATAGTAAAGGTGAAATTTTCAGAAGGAGTGTAACGTCCCCCAAACTGTCCATCACTGTCTCTATGCCTAGCTTCACAATCAGTTACCGAATTGTTTGACATGTTGTAAGTGGCTTGTGCTAAGATATTTCCTGCACATAATGTCACTAAAACAGAAACCAATATTTTAATAAATCCTTTCAAATTAATTGTTCATGCGAATTAGCAGAACACCAAAAATAATAAAACATGTGATTTTGCAAGGTTTAATTTAATTAAATCTGCACGACTTTTTTTGGTATTCATACCCCTAATACGAGATGAATTAATTTTTGGTTGCTAATTCTAGCATATACTTGTTGTCTACACAAGCATTTAAGCTATCCATAATAGCAAAAAGGCCAAAGTTTGTTCGATTAACAAATAGTAGATGTTCTGAGCCTCTAGCATTATTTAATTTTCTTAACTCCTTATCGGTAGAAAGTTTTTGGGCATACTCGTTGACTTGCTGCATGAAGCCTGTAGATTTAAAATCAAATGTTTTAGCTCTAAAAGGTGTTGAGAATAATGGGATGATATCTCTAAATAAATCGTAGTATACTTTTTTTTCGTAATCGGAGTCGGTAGGTAGTAGAAATTCTAGCTCGTATAATGTTTCTGTAAACTTCTCTTTGTTTTCATATAAAGATTCATCTAAAAATTTTGCATAGGAAACATAAAAATCATCAGGAATTCGTTTGATGCAACCAAAATCGATAGCAGCTACTTTATGATCATTAGTAATGAGGAAGTTTCCTGGATGGGGATCGGCATGAAGTGCTTTTAACACATTCATTTGATAGGTATAAAAATCCCAAATGGTTTGAGCTATTTTATTTTTAACCTCTTGGCTGCGATCTGTTTTAAGAAACTCACTTAATGGTTGTCCATCTACCCATGACATGGTTAAGATTTTCTCATTGGATAATTCCTTATAATAGGTTGGAAATGTGATGTTGTTTATTTGTTTACAAGCCTTAGACATTTCAATTGACTGGTTAATTTCATGAACGTAGTCGGTTTCTTCTTTTAACTTAGACTCCACTTCATTGAAGTATTTCTCGATGTCTTTTTCTTTGAGTTTTAGTACTCTTGAAGCTATTGGTTTCACCAATTTTAGATCTGAGCTAATACTTTCTGCAACTCCAGGGTATTGTACTTTAACAGCGAATGTTTCTCCATTCTTTTCAGCTTTATGAACTTGTCCAATGGAAGCAGCATTAACAGCATGCTTGGTAAAACTATCAAAAATTTCAAGTGGAGACTTTTGAAAATATGTTTTGAATGTTTTAACAACTAATGGATAGGAAAGTGGAGGAACTTTATATTGAGCCTGAGCAAACTTTTCTTGAAAAGCTGTAGGTAAAAAACCTTTATCCATACTCATTATTTGAGCAGCTTTTAGCGCACCTCCTTTTAATTCGCTTAGCGTATTGTATATTTCATCAGCATTAGCTTCATCTAGTTCGTCTTTAGCATTTTTATTACCAATGGCTTTTTTAGCGTAGTATTTGATGTAGTTTCCTCCAACTTTTGCGCCAGAAGTAATAACTTTTGATGCTCTTTTAACTTTTCCGGTTGGGATTTTATTATGCTCTTTCATGCTGAATAGGTTCTAACTAAATTTACCTATAAATTGAATGAAAAGCAATAGTGATATAGTTATTTTGAGCGGTATTTATCGTTTAATGAAACACCGTCTTTTATCATAGGGATTATTTTATCAATTCTTCGAAGTTTAGTGGCTTCTTGTTTTGCCTCAAGAATGTAATTAATAAATTCATTTTTCTTGGCAATTGTACAGTTGTTAAAGGCTTCTTCTAGTTTATTATCTTTTAAGGATTGAGCTAGGATTGAAGGTGTTTTTAGAGCTGAAGCATTTTTCTTAATTGGCTTAATTATTTTTCCATCTTTTTGATTTTGAATAGCTTCTTCGATGTATGCTTTAATGATTTCAGGATCTATATCTTGGATGGAGTTAAACCTGATTTGACGTAAAGCAGCAGTTTTGCCTTCTTGAGCATTAATTAATATTTGGTGAGTATCATTTAATGTTGCTCCTTGAAAAAACCAAAGACCAAAATAGTTTTTAAAGGCAGCTATTCCAAGTATATTTTTTTTGTTGTACGTATATACCGGAGCTCCCCATTTTATGGTTTCTTCTAATTCTGAGTTTAAAACAATTCCTCTAAGAAATGATAACTCTTTATTCCATTGAGTGTTTTTTTCAATGTAGTGATCTACGGATATTAGTTTAGTCATTTTGATTATTTGTTAGGTTAAAACTGTAAGGACACAAAAATAATTATAGAATTATAGTAATTAATATATGAATTTACCTGTACAATTTTATATTTGTTTAGCTAAGTAGTAAATTAAGCTATGAGTGATTTTTTAGGATATGAAATAATAGCTGTAGGTAAGTATAACCTAACTGTTGGAGGGATAATAGGTGTAATTATTACACTACTATTGACCAAGATGCTGTTAGTCTTTATATTGAAGTCAACTAAAAAGAGAGCTAAACGATTAAATATTGATCACGGAAGATTTCATTCTCTTTATTTAATTGTAAGGTATTTGTTGTGGTCTTTTTCAATTTTACTTTGCTTAAATCTTTTAGGTTTGCCACTAGGTATGATATTTGCCGGGGGAGCAGCCTTATTAGTTGGGATTGGATTTGGATTACAAAATATTTTTAGTGACTTGGTAGCTGGGTTTGTTATATTATTAGAGGGTACCATAGAGATTGATGATGTGGTTGAAGTTGATGGAATCGTTGGAAGAGTACAAAAAATAACATTACGTCAAAGTCAGATTATTACGCAAAACGATTATATGATATTAGTTCCAAATCATAAGTTTACTGGAGATAACGTTATAAACTGGACACATAATATTGATTTATCTAGGTTTCACGTTTCTGTAGGGGTAGCTTATGGTAGTGATACTAATTTAGTAACACAAGTTTTAATGGATTGTGTAACTAACCACCCCTCCATTGTAAAGTCACCTTATCCATTTGTGAGGTTTGAAAATTTTGGAGACTCTTCGTTAGATTTTAAGGTCTTTTTTTGGAGTAAAAATGCCTTTGCTATTGACAATATTAAAAGTCAAGTTAGGTATAATATAGATAAGGCTTTTCGTGAAAATAGCATTCAAATTCCTTTCCCACAGAGGGATATTCATATTATTAAAGATCAATCTTAACCTTTTATGGAGGACGAATTATATGATCAAGAATACATTGATTTACAAACTGAATTAGTGTGGCTACAGCAATATGTTAAAGAAAAGAAAAAACGTGTAGTTATTCTTTTTGAAGGCAGAGATACAGCAGGTAAGGGAGGTGCTATTATGCGGTTCATTCGATTTTTAAATCCCAGATTGATTCGAGTAGTAGCTTTATCAAAACCAACCAAGCAAGAAAAAGGACAATGGTATTTCCAACGATATATAGAACATTTACCGAACGAAGGTGAAATTGTATTTTTCGATAGAAGTTGGTATAACAGAGCAGTTGTAGAACCAGTTATGGGGTTTTGCACTAAAAAAGAATATCAGCAATTTATGGATCAAGTGAATATGGTTGAGAAAATGTTAGTGGATGATGGTATTCAGTTGATAAAATTTTGGTTTTCAATTAATAGACAAGAACAAGAAAAGCGATTACATGATCGTGTGGTAAATCCATTGAAACAATGGAAATTAAGCACGGTAGATTCGAAAGCTCAGGTTAAATGGGATGATTTTACGCATTACAAAGAAGAGATGTTTAAAATTACAAGTACTGATAAAAGTCCGTGGATAATTGTTGAGGGAAATCATCGAGACCATGCTAGAAAAGAGGCCATGCGCTATGTTTTAAATCGTATCAATTATGACAAAAAGGGAAATACCAAAGTTAATATGGAAGTAAATTCTGATATTTTATACCCTTACACTAATAAATGTACCCCTGTTAGCCACCAATAAAGTCAATTCGTTTAAGTTATGTTGAAAGTTTTACTTACTTATTTTTTAATTTTTTTTTCGTTTAATCTAGTAGTTGCACAGCAAACAATTGAAGACACTAGTTTTAGTTTCGTAGACTCAACCTTAGATGAAATCAGTAAAACGAAGGAGGAGATAGAACAAGATTTGTTTCAAAAGGAGCTTCAAGATAGCATTGCTCGAATTAAACTTTTACTAGAAGCTGAGCAACTTGGAAGAAAAGACTCCATTCGACAAAGAGCTATTCAACTAACTTTAGACTCTATAAAAAGAAATGAAGAAACTCGTAAAAGTCAGCTGAAGGCTAAATATGATTCTTTAAGACAAACAAACAAAGGGATTCCTGTTGTTGTGAATGACAATGATACCTTGTTTAAGGTTTATACTAAAATGGGAGCATTATCTGCAAAAGAACGTGTAAATAATATCCAGCGAAAACTCAATTTGATTGGCGAAAAAGCAATGATTGATAGTAATGATTTACAAATTATTCATAATGAAAACACATCAGATATCATTCATGAGGAATTGATCATACTAAGTATTAGTGAAGAAGATGCTTTTTGGAATGGGAAAGAACGAAAGCAATTAGCAAAAGATTTTAAACTAATAATTTATGGGGCTGTTCAGCGTTTGCAGGAGTCTAACTCTATCATATATTCTATCAAGCGAACTATATATTTGATCTTAATAGTTGTTGGGTTTTACTTTGCAATAAAATATTTAAATAAAGGATTTACAGCTTTGAATAAGCGCTTGGTTAAACGATCATCTAAGTTGTTTAATGGTTTAAAAATCAAGAACTATCAGTTGTTTACTGCAGAAAAACAAGCATTGCTCATTAAATATGTTTTACGAATAATTAAATGGATAATAATTGTAGCCATTGTTTATTTATCCCTGCCTTTAGTATTGAGTATTTTCCCATCAACGAAAACTATAGCATATACGTTATTGGGTTACGTTACTGATCCTTTACTTTCTCTTGGAAAAGCTGTTGTAGGTTTTATACCTAATTTGTTTTTTATTGTGGTGATTATTTTAGCTTCTCGATTGATTATTAGGGGGCTCAAGTTTTTTGCTTCCGAGATACAGCAAGGAAATTTAGAAATAAATGGATTTTATCCAGAGTGGTCAAAACCAACGTTGAATATTGTGAAGATCATTGTATATGCTTTAACATTTGTAATGATATTCCCTTATTTACCAGGTAGTGGATCAGATGTTTTTAAAGGTGTTAGCGTGTTTTTAGGAGTTTTATTTTCGTTGGGGTCAAGCTCAGCAATAGCAAATATTGTTGCAGGTTTGGTTATAACTTACATGCGTGCATTTAAGATTGGTGATCGAATTAAAATTGGTGACATTACAGGGGATGTATTGGAGAAAACATTATTAGTAACTCGTGTTAAAACAATTAAGAATGAAGAGATTACTATTCCAAACTCAACTATTTTGAATAGTTCAACAACTAACTTTTCTTCCAAATCAAAAGAGGAGGGTATTATTTTACATTCAACTGTTACTATAGGTTATGATGTAGATTGGCGTTTAGTCCACGAATTATTAGAAAAAGCTGTAGAAACAGTTGAGGGAGCAGATTTATCGAAAAAACCTTATGTGTTGCAAACTAGTTTAGATGATTTTTATGTGAGCTATCAGATTAATTTTTACTCCCAGCAACCAAATATGATGGCAAAAATGTATTCGCAATTACATGCGAATATTCAAGATGAGTTTAATGAAGCAGGTATTGAAATTTTATCACCTCATTACAGAGCAGCAAGAGATGGAGGAGCTATGGCTGTGCCAGCTAAATATTTGCCCAAAGATTATAAATCTCCATCATTTAAGATTAAAAAAGAGGAGTAGAGCTTAATTTAAATAATTCAAAACAGTTTTTCCTTGATGTACTTGGTATTCTCTACCGTGAGGATTCCAGATATATACCAAAACTTCAACAGGATCATTTTTAGGTAAGTTATCGATGTAAAAGCTTTTCTTAAACACATCTGATTCATCCCATGTTTTCTTCAAGAAATTAAGGTGGTAATAATCGTATGAAATCCGTTCGTTTGTTTTTTTATTTGTTATATCGGCTACAATTATTGCATCAAATGTAATTGCAGGACTTTCCAAATTAAGCGTGAGTTCAACTTGAATAGCATCTGATTTCAATGAGTCGTAAACTTTTCTTACAACTTCAAAAAATTCAGGAGATGACGGTTTCATTTCATAGTTGAAAGAGTCAAGAAAACTGGTTGTAGCTGGTTTTACCCTTTTCCAAAGCTTAGTATCATTAACTTGATTAGAGTCTACAGCTTTAAAGAGATTTTTAATTTCTTTCATGGAATATTCTTCTGCATAAATGAAGTCAGCATAATATCCTGGGTGATTAGATTGATGAACTTTTCCAGAGGAGTCTACTTGATCAATGTGCCAGCCCATCAGCATGTTTCCTTTTCCATTATCCATGCGGTAGGTTTTATTTGAATGTCTAATTCCATTCATATGATAACCAGCAACCATCGGAGGAAACTCATTTTCTTTGTGTTTTCCTTTTATTTTATTGTAGTAGCTATCAGGTAAATAGTCTAAATACCAAATAGATTGATGTGTAAGGTTAATTGGGATAACATTTATTACAAAGAATAGAGTTCCTATACTTAATCCAATATATTTCATTGGTTTAATAGAGGTTTCATCCAATAGAAAAACAAAACCCAATGCAAAGAAGAGGTATAGGTACATTCCAACTCTATCCTCAGGATAATTAATGCCTAGAAAAAGAGCTAGTGATTGTATACCAATGAGCGAGAACAGTAATAAAATAATTGGTAGTGCTTTTAAGTGATATAAAAAATGAGAGCCTTTGTTTACTAATATTCCGATGAACAATAGGGAAGAGATTAATATACTAGCTATTACAACCCAGTAATGAATCACATGAGTTTTTTCATAAAAAAGAAAAAATAAAGATTCAATTGTTGTGTTCCATAGACCACCTAAATTTCCATAGTATAATGCACCGGCAGCTTTAAGTCCGAAAGCAATATTTAAGCAGAACAATATTCCTGTAATTAGTGGAGTAAATGATATGATAGATATAGCAATTTGCTTGAACACTTCATTTTTTCTGTGTTTTAAAAGAATTAAAAAGGCAATACCAGAAATAGCTAGAACTGGTATCATTAGTGAAAGGTTAGAGAGTAAAGCAAGAAATGTAAAGACTTGAAAGAAAGATAAATCTACCCAGTTATTCTTTTTATAGAGGTTTATTAGATGATATATACTTCCTGTAAGGAAAGCAATTGACATACCATATCCTCTAGATAAAGCAAAAAAGTTGATAAAACTAATAGGTAAAAGTAGCAGTAAGATATAAAGATATTGTACCCATAATTGTTTTATTTCCTTACCAATACGAATCAAAAAATGGCCATAAATTAAAAAGGATAAAAAAGAAGTTAGTCTAAAGCTGATATTATTAAATCCAAACCACTCATAGAAATAGTGAGAGAAAAAAGTATTTATAATGTGGTTGTTAGCGTCACTAAGAGCGGTTGTTCTAATAAATACTTCAGGTTGGATATATAAATGTATTGTTTGAAGTTCATCTACAGTTAGCGGTACATATATCATTCTTAAAAACAAGTACACGCCAACTGATAAAAAAACAGCGACAAAAAAGATGGTATATTTAAGTGATTGACTCATTATTTTGGATTTTGCTAAAAGCTAAAACCGACATGAAATTAAGTATTATTACTATAGGAACAACAAACCTTGAAGCACCAATTGGTCCAGTTACTAGAGCAAAATAGGAAGTTAGTAGAATTAATAGTATCCAAACTGCTTGTTGCTTTTTTAATGTTTTATATGAAAATATTAAAAGTCCAATAAATCTTATACCATTAAACAAAAGGCTAATTCCAAGGATCAAGAGTAGAAAAATGTTTTGTTTTTTTAGATAATTAAATACTCCCGAAAAACCATCTTCATTAATTACTTTCAAAAAGCCTACTGTATTTGAGTTTTCTTTCCCGAAAAAATTAAAAATGTCAAATCTACCGGGGTCTAAGAAGTACCGAAAGCTACCCTTAATATGAAAAAGTATGTAAGAAAATAGGTTTTCCGTTAATTCGTTCTTAGCAACTGACGTTTCCTTTCCATATCTTTTTGGGTAGGTCAATTCATCTGTAATACTGTGTACAGAATCATTAAATTCGATAGCATATTCACTTCCGTAGTTGTTTGTGTGAAAATATTTTGTGTTATAGTTTAATAAGTTGATCCTCTGTATGCTGGAGAAATGAAATACATTGGTTCGTTTAAAATTGATGAGATGAATGGAAGCAACTACAAGCAGTGGAATTACAGAAGTAAGAAACAGTTTTAGACTCAATTGTTTTTTAAACGTAATCATTAGAAAAACGAAATAGATAAAGCTAAAAGGGAACAATACAGGCTTTGTTAAGAAACCTAGTACAAGTAAAAGGTTTACGACTAATAGTCTTTTCATAGAAAATCTATAGAATAACAGAATATTGAAATAGATGAAAAAATTCAAAATAGTTGCGAGTAAAATTTCACTCATTATCATTTGAGTGTAGATAAAGTATGAAATACTACCAGCGATTAAAATAAGTAAGAATTTATCTTTCTTTATATCATGTCCGATGACTGACATTCCTTTCCTCAGATAAAAAATACTCGTTACAGAAAGTATTATTTGCAAAATGGAGATTAGAAACGGTTGTATTCCTCCAAAAATTAAAAAAATAGGGTAGAGGACAGGTCTTTTTGTATACAGGTCATTATTTATTTGTTCGTTTAGATCACCAGCATATGCTGTAAAAGACTTAAGTATATTTTTAGCTTCATATACATACTCATAAGAATCAGTTAGAAAGTACTGTTGGTATATGCTCTGAAACAAAAAATAGGGCAGATGAAGAACAACAATCCATAAAATAAATGACTTGTTACTCATTAATCAGCAAGTTCTGCTTCGAGATCCCCTTCTACACGAAGATTTTCGATGATAAATGTTTGTCTATCAGGTGTGTTTTTACCCATGTAGAAAGTAAGAAGTTCTTCAATTGTAGACTCCTTATTTACTAAAACAGGTTCTAAGCGAATGTTATCACCTATAAAGTGTTTAAACTCATCAGGAGAAATCTCTCCTAAACCTTTAAATCGAGTGATTTCTGGATTTTTCCCTAATTTATCAATAGCATTTACTCGTTCTTGTTCACTGTAACAATAAATTGTTTCCTTTTTGTTACGTACTCTAAACAGTGGAGTTTGTAAAATATAAACATGTCCGTTTTTCACTAAATCAGGGAAGAATTGCAAGAAAAAAGTAAGTAATAATAAACGAATATGCATACCGTCTACATCGGCATCAGTAGCAATTACAACGTTGTTGTACCTTAAAGATTCTAAACCGTCCTCAATATCTAAAGCAGCTTGAATTAAGTTAAACTCTTCGTTTTCATAAACTACTTTTTTTGTCAACCCATAGGAGTTTAAAGGTTTTCCTCTTAAACTAAATACTGCTTGCGTATTAACATTTCTTGATTTTGTTATAGAACCACTCGCAGAATCTCCCTCAGTAATAAAAAGTGTGGTATCTAAATGTCGTTCGTCTTTTTTACTCGTGTAGTGTACACGACAATCACGCAGCTTTTTGTTATGTAGACTTGCTTTTTTTGCTCTGTCTTTAGCGAGTTTACGAATACCAGAAAGTTCTTTTCTTTCCTTTTCGGATTGCTTTATCTTCTTCTCAATGATTTCGGCAACATCAGTATTCCGATGTAAGAAATTATCTAGTTTTTCTTTCAAAAAGTCATTAACAAAAGCATTCATTGATTGTCCGCCAGGTTCAATCTCTAATGATCCGAGCTTGGTTTTTGTTTGACTTTCAAAAACGGGTTCCATTACTTTTACACTAACAGCAGCAACAATAGAGGTCCTAATATCAACAGCCTCATAGTTTTTGTTGAAGTAATCACGAATGACTTTTACATATGCTTGTCTGAATGCATTTTGATGAGTTCCTCCTTGTGTAGTGTGCTGACCGTTAACAAAACTGTAATATTCTTCTCCATATTGCTTAGCATGGGTAATAGCTACTTCAATATCATCACCTTTTAAATGGATAATAGGATATAGTGGCTCATTATCCATGTTATTTTGAAGCAAATCAAGTAATCCATTTTTAGAATGAAACCTGTTTCCATTAAACCAAATTGATAGTCCAGGGTTTAAGTAACAGTAGTTCCATATCATTTTTTCAATGTATGGGAAACGATACTTGTAGTTCTTGAATACTGAACCATCTGCTTGAAAGCTTACAAATGTCCCGTTAGTTTCATTTGTATCAGTTATTTCGTTATCCTCAATAATATTTCCCTGATTGAATACCGCACGTTTTACCTTCCCTTCCCTGTAGGATTCTAATACAAATTTTGTAGATAAAGCATTAACAGCTTTTGTACCTACACCATTTAACCCAACGGATTTTTTAAAGGCTTTAGAATCGTATTTAGCTCCAGTATTTATTTTGGATACAGTATCTATCGCCTTTCCTAATGGAATACCTCTACCATAATCCCTAATAGATACAATATTGTCTTTAACTTTAACCTCAATCTTTTTCCCATGTCCCATCACATATTCATCGATACAGTTATCTATAACCTCTTTGATTAAGATATAAATACCATCATCGGCAGAAGAGCCATCTCCAAGCTTACCGATATACATACCAGGCCTTAGTCGGATGTGTTCTTTCCAATCAAGGGTTCTTATACTGTCTTCGGTATAGTTGTTGTTTTCTGTACTCATTTGTGCTTTGGGATTGAGAAATATAAAAATACGTGTGATTTACTTATAAATCAAGTGTGCTAGATTAGAAATATCAACGGATAACTATTCATAAGTATATAATATATTCACATTTGTTAGAGTTTGAAGTAAAAACTATTTTTGAAAAAAAGGAAACATGCAAGTAGCTTCTTCTAAAAATTACATTACGGTTAAAGAGCGAAAAATGCTTTTAAAGAAAAATAATTGGTTGGCATTAGCTGAAGTTTTTATGCATTGGTTATGGATCGCATTTGCATTTTTTATCGCCTATTATTGGACTAATGTTTTAACTATTATTATTGCTTTATTCATCTTAGGAGGGAAACAATTGGCTTGTGCAATATTAATGCATGATACCTCTCATCGATCCATGTTTGCTAACCCTAAACTCGAAACTTTTGTTGGTCAGTGGTTTGGAGCATACCCCATTTTTCATGATATGGAAAGGTATAGACCTTATCACTTGTCACATCACATAAATACTGGTTTAGATGATAAAGACCCTGATGCTTCTTTAACAAGAGGGTATCCAACATCAAAGATTAGTATGTTTAGAAAAATAGTAAGAGATCTAACCGGTTTAACGGGAATAAAAATGATAGTAGGCATTTTCATGATGCATTTGGGTTACTTAGAATATAACCTAGGAGGAAAACCTAAGAAAATTAATCAAGAGGACATCTCTTTTTTTGATAGACTGAAAATGTTTTTTAGAAATTTAGGATATCCAATCTTAGCAAATGCCATTTTGCTTGCCATTCTTTGGCTAGTTGCTGATTGGTGGTTATATCTTTTGTGGATAGGTGCATATTTAACAACATTCAACTTTAGTGCAAGGATTAGATCAATGGCGGAGCATGCCATGGTAGAAGATAGAAATGATCCAGTTAAAAATACCCGTACAACTTATGCTAATATAGTAGAGAGAGTTTTATTTGCTCCCTATAATGTTAATTATCACGTAGAACACCATATGCTTATGGGGGTTCCTTGTTATCGTTTACCACAAATGCATAAGATTCTTCTAGATAAAGGATTCTATGAAAAAGGTGTGCTAGAACCAAATTATTGGCGTATTATTGTTAGAGCAGTACCCAATAGTTAAAGTTATGATTCTAGGCCTTTCTAAAATAGTTATTGATACCCCCATCATCCCTGTTGCTATGAAGGGGTATGGTGACTGGAAAAATAGAGTGAAAGGAAAAAAAACAGATTTACATGTAAGGTGCCTGTATGTGAATAATGAAAGCACCCCCATCTTCTTTATAAATGTTGAAATTTTAATGATATCGCCAAGCTTAAAGCGAAGTGTTTTAAAGGATCTTAAAGCATATTTTTCTGAAGTTCCTATAACTGATACAAATTTGATGTTAACTTCTCAACATACTCATTCAGCACCAAGTGGTTATTCAGAATATGCCTTTCATACATTTACCACACCAGCAATAAGTACAGTCGTTTTTGATGCTTATAAAAATGCTATTATTAAAGCTATTGTTGTAGCTTACCAAGATAGTTTTGAGGGGAGCTTAAGTTATGTTACAGGTAAATTTGAAGATGAAGTACCAGTTGCATGGAATAGGTCCATAAAGCCTTACAATAAAAATCCAGAAGTTGAACCAATAGCAGAGGATAAAAGAAATTTGGCACTCGACCGAACGATGAGGATGTTGGTTGCTAAAGACGTTAATGGAAAAATAAAAGGGTCGGTCAATTGGTTTGGAGTTCATGCAACCTGCATTGGTCCAAAAAATAAATATATATCGTTTGATAATAAAGGGTATGCAGCTCAGTTTTTAGAAAATGACTTCAAAGAAACGATTCATTTGTTTGCTCAAGGTAAGTCAGGAGATGTTTCACCACATTTTCATGGTCCAAATATGTATGCTAAAAGAAAGGAGGTAGCTAAGAAAGGAGATCACTTGTATGCTGAGGAAAATGGGAAACTTCAATACATCAAAGCAAAAGAAATTCTTGCTACTAGAGGTAAAGAATTATCTGAAAATTTAGACGCTCATCTATTATACGTAGATTTCACAGATGTTGAGATAAAACCTAAGTATACTATTGATGATAAACCCCACCATACTACTGAAGCTTGTATTGGAGCGGCCATGTTTAGAGGAACGCCTATTGACGGACCAGGAATATCTAAGTTAGAAGCTAGCTTATTTATTGGAATTAATAACCTAGTAAATAAAAAAGCTAAGGCATTAAAAGAGGTGCATGGTAATAAAGATATCATTTTAAATGTTTCAACCAGAGAGTTTCTGGGAAGAGGAAAATTAAACGTTTTCCCAAACTTTATTGATCCACAAATAAAGGTAGCTAATGAAATGGCTAAAATAGGAGCTGTTGATGAGCATTCGCTGGTGCCAACGGTTTTACCTATTCAATTATTTATTATAGGCGATATAGCGATAGCAGGTATCCCAGCAGAAATTACAACTGTTGCAGGAAAAAGGCTAGAAGAATCAATTCTTACAACTTTAGAAGGTAAGGTAAATGAAGTTATAATTTGTAACTATGCCAATTCCTATGTTGGTTACATAACCACTACAGAAGAATATGATTGCCAAAACTATGAAGGAGGTCATACAATATTTGGTAGACATGCGCTTGGAGCATTTCAAACAATTTTTAATGACGTTGCAGAAGAACTCAAGCTGGAAAGAGGAAAACGTTCACCATCAGGAATTGAAAACGTTCCCAGTTTTTCTAAAGATCAATTAAGCTTAAGAACAGACTGGGAACTACCTGAAGTTTAATATTTTCTGTTTATAGTAGTTACTTTATTTCTTTATTGTTTTTTGAAAAAGAAAGTAAAAAATGAAATTATTTCTTAGTGAAGATATGCCATTGTCAGATAAAAAGATAGGTTATGAAAAGCCTGTTTTTTTGGTAGGCTCTTGCTTTTCAAATAACATTGGTGAAAAGTTAGATTTTTATCAGTTTGATACATACCTAAACTCACACGGTATTGTTTTTAACCCTTTATCACTTGCGAAAAGCTTAACCGATGTTTTAGAGAGCAAGCAATATGATATAAAAGATTTGGACACTAGAGATGACATTTACTTTAGCTATCACCATCATGGAGAATTTTCATCAATAAATGAAAATAAGGTCTTAGATAAGATTAATACTCGAATTTCTAGTGCTAATAAAGTAATTCAAAAGTCATCTCATTTAATTATTACGTTTGGCACAGCATGGGTTTATGAATTAATAAATACTGGTGAAATTGTAGCGAATTGTCATAAAATGCCCAGTAAACTTTTTAAAAAGCGTTTACTATCTGTTAATGAAATCAAACAAGCTTTTCTTAATCTAACAACCAAAATTAAAGCGATTAATCCAGGTATAGCTTTCGTATACACTGTTAGCCCAGTGCGGCATATTAAAGATGGTTTGACTGAAAACGCTCGAAGCAAAGCCATTCTTTTAGAAGCTATTCATCAAATAAAGGAAGAGATTAACTGTGAATACTTTCCTTCATATGAAATAATGATGGATGAGTTAAGGGATTACCGTTTCTACAAGCAAGACTTGATACACCCCAATGATCAAGCAGTAGATTATATTTGGAATAAGTTTCAACATGCTTACTTAACAGATGAGACAAAGCTAATAGTAAAACAAATAGCCAAATTAAAACAACAAATGAATCATCGGTTTCTTCACCCAGATTCAAATCAGGCAAAAGAATTCCAAGAGCAGCTCAAATCGAAGCTACTAGCGTTCAATAAAAAGTACCCTCATATTAAAAAACTATCAGTTTAACAAAAACTTCATCTTTAAGCAAAGAGAGCGCTAAATTAATTTGTAATTTAAACTCAAATTTCAACTTTACATGAGACAATTTTTACTTATAGCATGTGTGTTTGCTTCTTATTCTGCTTCATTTGCTCAAAATAGTACACTTAGCGGTTACTTAAAAGATGCAAAAACAGGAGAGGTTCTTATTAGTGCAAACATTTATGTGGAGGAGCTTAAAAAAGGAGTTGCTTCAAACTTATATGGGTTTTATTCACTAACCATGCCTAATGGAGAGTACACACTTAGAATAAGTTACCTCGGGTATCAGGAACTTACCCAAAAAGTAATCTTAAAAGACGACACAAAGCTGAATTTAGAGTTGGTTCCTACTGGAGTTGTAATGAAAGAATTTAAAGTAGAAGCCGATAAAGCAAGTGACAATACAGAAAGCACCCAGATGGGAAAAATTGATATGGAGGTATCACAAATTAAAACATTGCCAGCCTTCATGGGAGAGGTGGATGTTCTAAAAACTATCCAATTATTACCTGGAGTTCAGTCATCTGGAGAAGGTAATGCCGGGTTTTATGTGAGAGGAGGAGGTCCAGATCAAAACTTAATCCTTTTAGATGAGGCTGTTGTTTATAATGCTTCACATTTGTTTGGATTTTTCTCTGTGTTTAATGCCGATGCAATAAAAAATGTATCAATTACTAAAGGAGGAATGCCTGCACAGTATGGAGGCAGACTTTCATCTGTTCTTGATATATCAATGAAAGATGGTAATTATAGAGAATTTGAAGTTGATGGAGGTTTAGGGTTAATTTCTTCAAGGTTAACACTTCAAGGTCCGATCCAAAAAGATAAAAGTTCCTTTATTGTTTCTGGAAGAAGAACGTATATCGATGTGCTTATGAAAGCATTTATACCCGAAACAAGTGATTTTTCTGGAACATCATATTTTTTCTACGATTTAAACGCTAAAGCAAATTATGTTTTCTCAGATAAAGACAAACTGTTTTTAAGTGGATATTTTGGAAAGGATGTATTCAATTTTCAGGAAGAAGACTTTTCAATTAACGTTCCATGGGGTAACGCAACAGCTTCTTTGAGGTGGAATCACCTTTTTAACGATAAATTATTTGTAAATACAACTGCTATTTATAGTTCATATGATTTTACTTTTGATGGTAGTGCTGATGAATTTCGATTTGGCTTATTCTCTGGGATTAGAGATTGGAACATGAAAGTTGATTTCAGTTATTATCCATCATTGAAGCATACGATAAAGTTTGGTGCAAATTATATATATCATACCTTTATACCAACCAATGTTAGTGCTCAGAGTGGTGACACTGAGTTTGATTTCGGAGATAAAAAAAGGTTGTATGCACACGAAGAGGCTCTTTACATTCAAGATGATATTGAGATAACTAATCTATTTAAGGTAAACTTAGGAGTTCGTTTATCAGCATTTCAACACGTTGGTCCATTTACCCGCTTTGTAAAGGATCAAGATGGTAACACTACAGAGGAAATAACTTATGGTAGAGGCGAAGTAACGCAATCATACATTAATCCAGAGCCTAGAATGAGTGCAAGGTATACACTTAACGAAACATCTTCGTTAAAAGCTGGTGTTACGCTAAACTATCAGTATATGCACTTAGTATCTTTAGCAGCTAATTCACTTCCAACCGACTTATGGTTGCCAACAACTGATAGAGTAAAACCCCAAAGAGGAACACAATATAGTCTTGGGTATTTTAAAAACTTCAAAAAAAATACCTATGAAACTTCGGTGGAAATCTATTATAAAGACATGCAAAATTTAGTAGAGTATAGAGAAGGATCTCAACCTACTGATGGATTATCAGATAATGTAGATAATCCGTTAACTTTTGGCAGAGGTTATTCATATGGAGCTGAATTCTTCGTGAAAAAAGCCTTAGGAGATTTTTCTGGCTGGGTTGGTTACACATGGTCTAGAACAAGTAGAATTTTCGAGGAAATTAATAATGGTGAAGAATATCCTGCAAAATTTGATCGTAGACACGATCTATCTATTGCTTTAACCTATAAAATGAATAAACGATGGACGTTTGGTGGTGTGTTTGTTTATGCTACGGGTAATTCAATTACGTTACCTTACCAACGTTATTTCGTTGGTAATGAGTTGTTAGTTGAATATGGTCCAAGAAACAGTTACCGAATGGTTCCTTATCACAGAGCGGACATTTCAGCTACATGGTATTCTAAAAAAACGAAAAAAGTGAAAGATGTTGAAACGGGTGAGTTGGTTGAGGTTCCCAAAAAACTAATACATAACTGGAATTTTTCCATATTTAACGTGTATAACAGAGCAAATCCATATTTTATATATTTTGATGCAGAAGGTGATTTTCAACAAGGAGATTTTCAACCAGTAGCAAAGCAGGTGTCGTTATTTCCAATATTACCTTCTGTAACTTGGAATTTTAGTTTTTAGTAATTATTGATTGAGTAAATTATAACAATTTAGATGAAAGATGAATAAGATATTTGTAGTAATAGGAGTTTTAATGATACTGTTTATATCATCTTGTGAAAAAGAGATTTCAGTAGACATCCCTGCCGTTGAATCTAGGCTTGTTGTTGATGGCAGAATAGAGTTAGGGACTAACCCATTTATTATCCTAACAAAATCATCAGGCTATTTTGATCCTGCCAATTTTGAAGCTATTGCTGCCAATTTTGTTAACGATGCTACCATTACTATTTCAGATGGAACAACTACAGAGCCAATGATAAAACTATGTTCTTCAACGTTACCACCCAATCAACTTGGAGAAATAGCAGAAAATATAGGTGTAGATTCTGCCTTGTTAGCAAACTATGATATTTGTGCTTACACACATCCATGGACAGGTGAGATCGGTAAAAGTTACACTATTGCTATTGATTGGAATAATGAAATATATACGTCAACAACCACACTTTTGGATACTATACCATTAGATTCTGCATGGTTTAGGATAGAGCCAGGTTTTGATTCGTTAGGATTTATGAGAGCAATTATTTCAGACCCTCCAGGATTAGGTAATAATTACTTTTGGGAGGCCAAAAGAATCAATACCTTTAAATATGGAGAATTAGAAGGAGAGGTGAAAGATCCAAATTTTTTGTCTCCAACCAATGCTAGTTTTGATGACACTTTTTTTGATGGTTTAACATTTGATTTTGCTTATGATAGAGCAAGAGGAGATGCTTCAAGACAAGGGGAATCGCCACCTGAGAGAGGTTTCTTTAAAGTTGGAGATACTGTTGTTATCAAGTTTTCTACGATAGATAAAGGAGTTTATAAGTTTTATGATGATCTTGAAATACAAGTGGGGTCTAACGGTAGTCCATTTGCGTCTCCAATAAATATAACTTCAAATATAGAAGGAAACGCTTTTGGTTTATGGGCTGGATATTCAAGTACATATGATACAGTAATTTGTAAATAATTGATCGTTTTAAAAAAACATATTGGTATAATTTTATTTTTGATTACATGCTTCATGCTAAGCTGTGAAAAAGAAATAACCGTTGAGTTACCTGATGTTCCTCCAAAATTAGTTGTTGATGGATGGATAGAGTTAAACGAACAACCAGTTGTTATTTTAACCAAATCTCAAGGATATTTCGACCCTGCCAATTTTGAAGCCATTGCAGCTAGTTTTGTAAGTGACGCGGATGTAACAATTTCAGATGGAACTTCAAGTCAGCAAATGATTAAATTATGTTCTTCAAATTTAACACAAGAACAAATCCGAGAAATTGCCACAAATATTGGTGTGGATACAAACCTTTTGATGAGCTATAACATTTGTGCTTATACGAGCACAATTGTTGGAGAAGAAAACAAAGCCTATACAATTACAATAGATTGGAGAGGAGAACAATATTCCTCCACAACGAATGTTCAACAAGCAATACCGTTAGATTCTTTGTGGTTTGAACCTCAAGAAGAAAATGATTCGTTAGGATTTATTTATGCAAAACTTTCTGATCCTGCTGGAATTCAAAATGCCTATCATTGGGAGGCTAAAAGAATCAATAAGTACACTTATGGAGAACTACAAGGACAGCAAAAAGACAATCAATTTTTGGCCCCTAGAGATGCTGTTTTTTCTGATGAATTTTTTGATGGACAACCACTAGAGTTTGCTTATGGTAGACATAGGGGTGATAGAAGTAAACAAGATGAAACTTTTCCTGAAAGAGGACGCTTTAAAATCGGAGATACAGTAGTAATTAAATTTAGTAGTATTGATAAAGAAGTTTACGATTTTTATTATTATTCAGATATTCAACAAAGTGGGGGAGATAGCCCTTTTGCTTCGCCAGTTAATGTTCCATCAAATGTTTCAAATAATGCACTAGGACTTTGGGCCGGTTTTGGATATGTGTTAGATACTGTAGTTTGTAAATAAATAAAAAGCGATGAGATTTAAATTAAGTTTACTTTTTTTATTCCTGATATCACTAATTAACGCACAAAGTGAGGTTAATTACTCACCAAAAACAGTGCTCTACAACCATTTGAGTAATCTTCAGATTGAAAACTATAAACCTGAGCAAGCGGCAGAGTCTTTTCCAATAACCGATCCATCAAAAGCAAAAAAAGCAGCAAAACAACTTAAACAAATTCTAGATGGAAATGGAATTTACATATCAATGGAAGATGTTCCAGAATCTCCAAATTATAAAGATTCTATCGAAAATAAGTCTGTTTATTACATAGACAATTCATACCGAAACTTATACCTAGAAAAAGTAAATGGAAAATGGTTTTACAGTAGGGAAACAGTAAATGCTATACCTCAATTGTATAAAAAATTGTATCCTTTAGGTTTCCACTTAGATGCTTATTTTACTAATCCATTTTGGAAAACTAGGTTTTTAACAATTCAAACATGGCAGTGGTTTTCTTTGCTCGTTTTAATCGTAATATCAGTAGTTTTATATTTTATTTTTTCAGTAAGTGTTAAAAAAGTTTCTCAGATTTTATTTTCTAAATGGCTAGGAAAAGAGTTTTTCAAAGAGGTGAACTTTCAAAAAGGCGTAAAAGTATTTAGTTGGTATATAGCTTTCAAAATAGCAATTTTGCTTTTGCCCTCCATTCAATTACCTGTACAGCTAAACCTTGTTTTTATAAGAGGACTTGAAATTTTGTCCATTTTCCTGTTAGTTTTTGTGCTTATTCGATTAGTCTCAGCCATATTTAGTTTGTTA
This sequence comes from uncultured Saccharospirillaceae bacterium, assembly GCA_950054195.1. Taxonomy (GTDB): domain Bacteria; phylum Bacteroidota; class Bacteroidia; order Flavobacteriales_D; family CAJJDF01; genus CATLPG01. The sequence continues at coordinate 71,203 of CATLPG010000004.1, read as the reverse complement.
GAAAAAGCAGCAGAAAAAACTGAAAATACAATGGATGATCAGTTGTTACCAGTCATAAGAAAAATCGTAAAAGTGTTAATTTGGGTGGTTGGAGCGATATTTATTTTAGCTCAACTTAAAATTAATATTACAGCACTACTTGCAGGTTTATCTATTGGTGGTTTAGCCATGGCTTTAGCTGCTCAAGACACAGTGAAAAACTTTTTTGGTTCGGTAATGATTTTTCTTGATCGACCATTTCAAATTGGAGACTGGATTCATTTTGATGAAGTTGATGGAGTAGTGGAAGAGGTAGGGATTCGCTCCACTAGGATAAGAACATTTGCAAACTCTTTGGTTTATGTTCCTAATGCTCACTTAGCCAATGTTACAGTTGATAACATGGGACTAAGACAATTCCGTAGGTATAAAACCGAAATTGGGATAACATACGATACTCCTCCCGAAATAATAGATCTTTTTGTAGAAGGAATCAAAGAGATAATTCTGATGCACCCTACTACTAGAAAGGACTATTTTGAGGTTAGCTTAAATAGTTTTGGCTCAAATTCATTAAACATCCTCATGTATATGTTTTTTGAAGCCACCAACTGGTCAGATGAACTTAAAGGAAGGCATGAGGTTATGTTTGCAATCATCAAACTAGCCAATCAGTGTGGTGTACGTTTTGCCTTTCCAACGCAAACAATACATATCGAAGATTTTCCTGGCCAAAAGAGTTTAACACCAGAGGCAGTAACATCCGTTGACTATCAGAATAAAGCAAAAGCTTCTCTAAAGGAAATTAAGCAGTATTTTAAGGAATTAGATCCTAACCAAAAGAACATTAAACCATTAGGAGGAGAGTAAATCGTGTTTTCACTAGAACATTTAATTATTTATTTGTTAATAATTTTAACTTTTAATGGCAATGATTAGTTTTGCAGTCGATTAACAAAAAAATAAATAAAACATGTTAAAGGAATTTAAGAATTTTATCATGACAGGCAATGTGATTGATTTATCCATTGCTGTTATCCTTGCTGGCGCTGTTAGCCAAGTAGTGAAAGGGTTTACAAATAATATCATGATGCCTATTATTGGTTACTTCACAGGAGGAGTTGATTTTGCAGATAAAAAAGTTATTTTGCAAGAGGCAATATTGGATGCCGAAGGAAAAGTAATAAAGCCGGAAAACGCAATTTTATGGGGAGAGTGGGTTAATGCTTTAATTAACTTAGTTATCGTTGGTTTTGTTTTATTTATGATTGTTAAAGCTTATAACAAAACGAAAAAACCAAAAGAGGAAGCTCCAAAAGCTCCAGCTGGTCCAACTGATAATCAATTATTAACTGAAATTAGAGATTTACTTAAAAAGTAATTTTAAATAAGATTTATTGTTAGGCTGATGGTTATCCATCAGCCTTTTTTTATATTTATACTATGGAAGTAACAACACAAAAAGGATACGGAGATCAAGCCATTGAGATGCTAATTGAATACTCTCCAAACGTATTGGGAGCTATAATCACTCTTGTAGTTGGGTTTTGGTTATCAGGCTTCTTATCTCGATTATTAAAACGAATATTAGAAAAACGTAAGGTAGATCCCAGCTTAATACCATTTTTAACGTCATTAGTTTCTGTTACACTAAAAGTATTGGTTATCCTAAGTGCAGCTGACCGTTTTGGAATCGAAACTACGTCATTTGTAGCATTAATAGGTGCAGCTGGCTTAGCTGTAGGTTTAGCTTTACAAGGGAATTTAAGTCACTTAGCTGCAGGGGTTTTAATCTTAATTTTTAAGCCCTACCGTGTAGGAGACTTTATAACAACGAATAGTTATTCGGGTACTGTTCGAAGAATAGAAATTTTTAATACGATTTTAACTACTTTGGATAATAGAGAAATCATTATTCCTAATGGTAAAATTACAAGTAACGCGCTAGAAAATTTAAGTGCGAATCCAACAAGAAAAGTACCTATGGTTTTTGGAATAGGTTACCCAGATGATATCGATAAAGCAAAAACTATTTTAATGGAAGTATGCGAATCTTGTGAACTTATAATGCATGAGGAACCGATTGACATTTTTGTTACTTCTTTAGGAGATAGTTCGGTTAATATTGCTGTTAGACCATGGACAAAAACTGAGAATTACTGGGCTGTAAATAACTTTATGCAAGAACAAGTAAAAAAGGCATTTGATAAGAATGGAATAGGAATCCCATTTCCACAGATGGATGTACATGTTCATCAAGAAACTCTTAAAGCTTAATTACTTTTTCAACTTTTTAAGTTTAAAACTTTATAGGTGAGTAAACAGTATTGTTTTCATTTAACCAAATGGTACTATATTTGTAATACTAAAAACCAAATAATATGATTTTAGAAGATAACCAGGTGGAAGCAAAAAACAGCATATTAGATAAGCTGATAGATCAAAGAGAGTTGGTATTATATAACGATGATGTTAATACATTTGATCATGTCATTTTATCACTTATAAAATATTGTGATCACACTGCTGTTCAGGCTGAACAATGTGCACACTTAGTACATTATAAAGGGAAGTGTGCCATCAAACTAGGAACGTTAGATGATTTAAAACCGATGTGTGAGGCTTTGTTAGAAAAAGGATTATCTGCTGAAATCGAATAATTAATTATAAAATGAAAAAATTAGTATTTGGTATTTTAGCGGGGAGCTTTTTACTCATAGGTTGTAGTAAAAACCCCATCACAGGAAGAAAACAAACATTGTTATTTCAAGAGAGTGAAATGATTGCAATGAGCGATACAGCTTACGAGAACTTCTTAAGAGAAAATAGAAACAAAGTCTTACCTCAAACAGATCCTAGAGCAGCAAAAATTACATTAATAGGTAATAAACTGAAAGTTGCTGTAGAGAAACATTTGGCTAATATAGGAGCTTCTGATAGAGTAGAGGGGTTTGGATGGGAATACAACACCATTGAGGATCCAACCGTAAACGCATGGTGTATGCCTGGAGGTAAAATTGTTTTTTACACCGGTATCATGCAGTTAATGGAAACAGATGATGAGATTGCCGTTGTAATGGGGCATGAAATTGCTCATGCTATTGCACGTCATGGAAATGAACGAATGTCTCAAGCATACGTATTACAAGGAGCAACTAGCGTAGCCCAAGTAGCGGTTATGGGAGAAGATGATCCAAGCACCAAAGATGCAATTTTACTACAAAGTATAGGGATTGGTGGTCAGTTAGGAATTATGAGTTTCGGACGTAAACAAGAGTTAGAAGCTGATGAAATGGGCTTGATTTTTATGAATATAGCAGGCTATGATCCATATCAAGCCATTGGTTTTTGGAAAAAAATGAGTGAACAAGGAGGTGTTAAACCACCGGAATTTTTGAGTACTCACCCGAGTGATGAGCGTAGAATTAAAGAGATTGAAGAGCTTCTAATAGAAATGGAAATCAGTGGTAAACTAAAAAAGAAAGGTTAAGATTTCCTAGAAAAAGGAAGAATACTATATTTGTACTTCCTAAAGAGAGCTCAAGCTATCTTTTTGTATTGTATGGCCTCGTAGCTCAACTGAATAGAGCACTACATTACGGCTGTAGAGGTTTCAGGTTTGAATCCTGACGAGGTCACTAAGAAAACAAAACCCAGCATTTGATGCTGGGTTTTTCTGTTTTCAGGAGCGAAATAAATCGCAGATTTAAAAGAGCGTCTGAAAGCAGAAAAACAGCAAGTGTAACTTGCGTGTTTTGTTTTCGGCATTCGGAACGAAGAAGGATGCGCAGCAATCCTGATGAGATCACAAGATGGGGCGAATTTCAAATTTCTGGATTTCGATTTATATAAGATATATTTTTCCGTAAAAAAAGTATCTTATATAAACTTCTAATATATCATCTCATACATAAGTATAAACACTTATATAAGGTTTGCCATCACTATAATTCTTCTTAAAATTAAAGGTGTATTGTTATATTTATGAGTAAAATACATTCCGTTTTTTCACAAAATAGCACATTAGATGGAAGGTTAATTTATAGTAGATGAAGTTTAACGAAGATTCTAGGGTTAAAATCCCAACCATATTACACCTCATAAGATTAGGTTATGAATACCTTTCTTTAAAAAATACTGAATGGAATATTGATACCAATATTTTTACAAGTGTATTTTTAGAAAGTATTACTAAAATCAATGAAGGACTCATATTAGATGATGCTAATCGGCTGTTAGATGAAGTGACATTGTTACTCGATAATGAAGATTTAGGTAAAGCGTTTTATGAAAGACTAACACAAAAATCGGGAGTTAAACTGATCGACTTTGAAAATTTTGAGAACAATACGTTTAATGTTGTAACAGAATTAACGTATAAAAAAGATGAAGACGAATTTAGACCTGACATTATTCTTTTAATTAATGGAATGCCTTTGGCGTTTATTGAGGTGAAAAAGCCGAACAATCAAGACGGAATTTTAAAGGAAAAAGAACGTATTAATATGCGTTTTCAGAACAAAAAGTTTAGAAAGTTTGTCAACATCACCCAATTGATGGTATTCTCAAACAATATGGAATATGATGATGGTTCTCCTCTGCCTATAGAAGGAGCCTTTTATGCTGCTCCATCTTATTACAAACCTGTATTTAATTATTTTAGAGAAGAGGAAAAGCTTGATTTAACTAAAATCTTAGCTCCTGAAAATGATGCAACTGAAAACTTTGTTTTAAAAGACAATAATTTGGTGGGTATTAAAAATAGTGAAGAGTTTTTAACCAATAAAGATTCAGACACACCAACCAATCGAATTTGTACTTCTTTGTTTAGAAAAGAACGTTTCTCATTCATTTTACAATATGCCATTGCTTATGTACAAGAGGCAGAATTGAAGAAGCACATCATGCGTTATCCTCAATTATTTGCAACAAAAGCAATCGAAAACAAATTAGAGGAAGGGATTAATAAGGGGATTATTTGGCATACCCAGGGAAGTGGTAAAACTGCGCTGACTTATTTTAACGTAAAGCACTTAACAGACTATTATAAGAATAAAGGAATTGTTCCGAAATTCTATTTCATTGTTGACCGTTTGGATTTATTGATTCAAGCAGGAAAAGAATTTAGAAGCAGAGGTTTGATTGTACACAATGTAAACTCGAGAGATGAATTTGCTCGTACCATTAAATCTACACAAGCAATTCAAAACAACTCGGGAAAAGCAGAAATAACAGTTGTTAATATTCAAAAATTTAAAGATGATCCTAATGTTGTTCGTAATACAGATTACAACCTGAATTTGCAAAGGATTTACTTTTTAGATGAAGTACACAGAAGTTATAACCCTAAAGGAAGTTTCTTAGCGAACCTAAGAGAATCTGATCCAAACTCAGTTAAAATAGGATTAACAGGAACTCCGCTTTTAGGAGATGATGTAAATTCAAAATTGTTGTTTGGCGATTACATTCATAAATATTACTACAACCGTTCTATTGCTGACGGCTATACTTTGCGTTTGATTCGTGAAGAGATTGAAACAAGTTATAAACTAACGCTTAAAAAAGCTTTAGAGGAAATTGAAATTCTTAAAGGTAATGCCGATAAAAAAGTGGTGTATTCACATCATAAGTTTGTTGAACCTATGTTAGATTACATTGTAACCGACTTTGAAAAGGGTAGAGTTTCAATGAATGACAATAGCATTGGCGCTATGGTAATTTGTGACTCTTCTGAACAAGCTAAAGAAATGTATAAAATCTTTAGTGAGAAATACGCAGATCAAAATACCGAATCTGAGTTTCAGCAATTATCTATGGCAGCCGAACCTAGATCAAGTTATGGTGATAAAAAGAAAGAAGATATTAAGGTAAAAAAGGCTGCTGTTATTCTTCACGACATTGGCTCTAAACAAGATCGTAAAGATTGGGTAGATGATTTTAAAAGTGGAAAAATAGACATCTTGTTTGTTTACAACATGCTATTAACTGGTTTTGATGCTAAACGATTAAAGAAACTTTATATCGGTCGTGTAATTAAATCACACAATCTATTACAAGCCTTAACACGTGTAAATAGAACTTACAAAGATTTTAGATACGGATATGTAGTTGATTTTGCAGACATACAAGGAGAATTTGATAAAACCAATCAGGCTTATTTTAATGAGTTACAATCTGAATTAGGAGATGAAATGGAATTTTATTCAGATTTGTTTTTATCGACTGAGGAGATTGAACAACAAATTGAGACCATCAAAGATGCTTTGTTTCTTTTTGATACCAAGAATAAGGAGATTTTTAGTCAACAAGTAACTCAAATTAATGATAGAAAACAAATGTTAGAGATAACTCGAGCCTTGAACAATGCCAAGAGTTTGTATAATCTTATTCGTTTATCTGGTAATTATGATTTGTTAGAGAAATTAGATTTTAGAACGCTAACTACTTTATCAAGAGTAGCTCAAGATAGATTAAATAAAATCAATACCAAAGAAGCTTTAGAAAACAATGTTGATACTTCTAACTTATTAAACACAGCATTAGAAGATGTGATTTTTGCATTCACAAAAGTGAACGAAGAAGAAATGGTATTGGCAGATGAACTTAAAACTATCTTACAAAAAACAAGAGAAGGCTTAGCAGGTAACTTCGATCAAAAAGACCCTGTGTTTATTTCTTTAAAAGAAGAATTGGAGCGACTTTTTAAAAAGAAAAACTTAAATGAAGTCACCAAAGAAGAAATGGAAGCCAACATTGCTGCTTTAAATGAAATTCACGAAAAATCGAAAGAGCTAACACGTAAAAACAGTTTAATTAAGGCGAAATACGAAAATGACGCTAAATATGCCCGTGTGCATAAACGATTAATGGAAAAGGATCCTTTAACCGATAGCGAACGAAAATTATTTGAGGTACTTTGCGAATTGAAAGACAAAGTAGATAATCAGATACTTCAAAATGCTAAAATTTTAGAGAACGAGAGCTTTGTAGATAAAATGATTGCCCGATTGGTAATTGTGGAGTTTAAAAAACAAAACATACCATTAGATTTAGATAAATCAAAACGAATTATCAATCTAGTAACCAAAGAATACATGAACGAATACTACAATAGAACTGCATAATGAATACGGAAATATTAATATATCAAACTGAAGATGGACAAACCAAAATACATACTCGTTTAGAAAATGAGACGGTTTGGTTGACCCAATCTCAAATGGCAGATCTTTTTGGTAAAGCAAAATCTACCATTAGCGAGCATATTAAAAATATTTTCGAAGAAGGAGAGTTGGATGAAAATTCAGTTGTTCGGAATTTCCGAACAACTGCTTCTGATGGGAAACAATATGACACTAATTTCTATAACCTAGATGTAATCATTTCGGTAGGTTATCGTGTAAAAAGTCTTCAAGGTACTAAATTTAGACAATGGGCAACTGCTCGTTTACGTGAGTATATTGTAAAAGGCTTTACCATGAATGATGACCTGCTTAAAGAAGCAGGTGGAGGTAACTACTTTGATGAGTTGTTAGCACGTATTCGTGACATACGCTCTTCTGAAAAAGTATTTTGGAGAAAGGTATTAGACATTTATGCTACAAGTATTGATTATGATGGTAAAGCTGAAGAATCTATTCTTTTCTTTAAAACGATTCAAAATAAAATGCACTGGGCTGTGCATGGACATACGGCTGCAGAAATCATCTACAAAAGAGTTAATGCCAATAAACCAAATCTAGGATTAATGGCTTTTAAAGGGAATAAACCGACAAAAAAAGAAACGGAAGTAGCTAAAAACTATTTAGACAAAGATGAGTTAGAGGTATTAAACCGAATAGTTACTGCTTATTTAGAGATTGCCGAACTACAGGCGCTTAATCGTAAACCTATGTACATGAAAGACTGGATAGTGCGATTAGATGATTTTCTAAAAATGACAGGGAATGATATTTTAAATAATGCTGGAAAAATAAGCCACAAGCAAGCATTAGATAAAGCACATACCGAATACAATAATTACAAAGATCAACAGGCAAATGAATTGTCTAAGATAGAAGAAGACTTTATAAAACACATTGATAATCAATTAAAAAAAATTAAGAAAAAATAATGACATCAAAAGATTTTGAATCAAAAGTAAAACACCTCATAGACGAATTAAAAAGCGTGTGTGCTAATTACGGATTAGGAAATGATGGGAATGAATTTAAAATCATTACCCAAGTGTTCTTATACAAGTTCCTTAATGATAAATTTGCCTATGAGGTAAAGCAAATAGAGCCTGCTTTAGCTACCGATAACGATTGGCAAAAAACATTAAGCAACTATCCAAGCGCACAGTACGAAATGTTGCTTATGCAAGTAAGCGAAGGAACCGCCATGTTGCAACCCGAACATTTTATAACAACTTTGTACCACAAACAAGATGAACCTAATTTTGCTAAACTGTTTGATGATACCTTAATTGGTATAGCAATGAACAACACCGATATTTTCTCGGTAAAAGAAGATGGAGGAGCAAAAGTAATTCTATTTAATCGTTTAAGCGAATTTGTTAGCGACTCCAAACGAGATGCCTTTTGTAAAGCCATTGTAAATAAATTGATTAGCTTTAGCTTTGAGCGTATTTTTAGCGAGAAATACGATTTTTATGCTACTATTTTTGAATACCTAATTTCAGATTACAACAAAGACAGTGGAGGAAAATATGCCGAATATTTTACCCCACATGCAGTAGCAAAAATTATGGCAGCTTGTCTGGTAACCGAAAAAAATGTACAAAACGTAACCTGTTACGACCCAAGTGCAGGCTCTGGAACCTTGTTAATGAACTTAGCACACGCCATTGGAGAAGATAAGTGTACTATTTACTCACAAGATATTTCCCAAAAGTCGTCTAGTTTGTTGCGTTTGAATTTAATTTTGAACAATCTCGTACATTCTATCCAAAACATCATACAAGGAAATACAATCCAGCACCCGTATCACAAACAAGAAAATGGACAATTAGAAAAATTTGATTACATAGTATCTAACCCACCTTTTAAGTTAGATTTTAGCGATTACAGTGCCGATTTAGATACCAAGGCCAACGAAGAACGCTTTTTTGCAGGCATACCAAAAATTCCAAAAACCAAGAAAGATTCTATGGCGATTTACTTGTTGTTTATCCAGCACATTATGCACAGTTTAAGTGCCAAAGGGAAAGCAGCCATTGTAGTGCCCACTGGTTTTATAACCGCACAGAGTGGAATTGATAAAAAAATTAGACAAAAAATGGTAGAAAGCAAAATGTTAGCAGGTGTAGTAAGCATGCCGAGTAACATTTTTGCAACCACAGGAACTAACGTAAGTATTTTGTTTTTAGATGCTGCCAATAAGGGAGATGTGGTATTAATTGATGCCTCTAATTTAGGCACAAAAGTAAAAGAAGGCAAGAACCAAAAAACGCTTTTATCGGATACCGAAGAACAACAAATTATTGATGTATTTAATGCTAAAGAAGCCAAAGACGATTTCTCAGTAGTAGTTTCTTATGAAGATATTAAAGCCAAAAACTACAGCCTAAGTGCAGGACAATATTTTGAAGTAAAGATTGAATATGTAGATATTACCCAAGAGGAGTTTGCAACTAAAATGAAAGGTTTTGAAACGAGTTTAGAGAGTTTGTTTGGGGAATCTAAAAGTTTGGAGAAGGAAATTAAAGAGAATTTAAAGTCTTTGAAGTATGAGTAACAGAAGGAACCCAAAGGGTTCAAATATTAATAACAGTCAGTTCGTAGAAAGTAAGACCCTTTCAGGGTCGTACACCTCTTTGTTAAGTCCTATTTATAAGTGTATAATCCTTTTAGGATTGCATAAGGAGATTAAAGGAAATTTAAATAGTTTGAATTATGGATAAGAAACTAAAAGATGCAGTATCTTATTCCAAATCAAGAGCTTTATTAGATGAGATTTCTGTAGAAAACTACATAACTACGGACAATCTTCTTCAAAACAAACAAGGTAAAGTTGATGCGGAAAAAATGCCTAAACAGTCTTCTAATTCTGTAACTGGTTTTGATAAAGGAGATATTTTGGTTGGTAATATTCGACCCTATTTAAAAAAAATTTGGTTTGCTAAATATTCTGGAGGAAGCTCTTCTGATGTTTTAACCTTTAAGGTAAAAGCTGGATATGATTCTGAATTTATCTATTATTCAATGTTCCGAGATGAGTTTTTTGAACATATGATGAATGGTTCCAAAGGGACAAAAATGCCTAGAGGAGACAAAAATCAAATCCTACAATTTCCAATTCCTAGTTTCAGTTTACCTACTCAAAAAGCAATAGCCAAAGTCCTCTCCGATTTAGATGCCAAAATTGAGGTAAACAATAAAATAAATGCCGAGTTAGAAGCCATGGCAAAAACGCTTTACGATTATTGGTTTGTCCAGTTTGATTTTCCCTCTACCAACACTCCCCTCTCGAGAGGGGCTGGGGGTGTGTTAAAACCTTATAAAAGCTCTGGAGGCAAAATGGTTTACAACAAAGAACTAAAAAGAGAAATTCCTGAGGGGTGGGAAGTTGGAAATTTATTTGATATAGCTAACTTTCAAAATGGTTTAGCTTGTCAAAAATATAGACCAACAGATGAAAATTTCCTTCCAGTTATCAAGATTAAGGAAATGCGAGATGGATTTACAGAAAAAACTGAAAAAGTAACTTCTGATATACCAGAAAAAGTAAAAGTATATAATGGGGATGTTTTGTTCTCTTGGTCGGCATCATTAGAAGTAATGATTTGGTCTGGAGGCAATGGAGGGCTTAATCAGCATATATTTAAAGTTACCTCTGATAAATATCCTAAATCTTACTATTATTTTGAGCTTCTTAATTACTTACAACATTTTAAAATGATTGCAGATTTAAGAAAAACAACAATGGGACATATTACTAAAGATCATTTAACACAAAGTAGAATCGCAATACCTCCAATAGATTTATGCAATCAAATTGATAAGAAAATTAGTCCAATTTTAGACTTAGTTGTTAAAAACTCTAAACAAAACCAAAAACTCTCCGAACTCAGAGATTGGTTATTACCCATGTTAATGAATGGGCAGGTATCCGTAAAACAAGCCCAACAAGAATTAGCCAAAGTTGCTGAGGATGTAGTGGAGTACAAAAGGAGGAGTTAGGCGTTTATTTTGTAAGTACTCAACTAATACTATCAACAATATCATGAAATTCGACAGAGATAAAGTGTATGAGAAATTTGTTAAATTTTATGGTTTACATAAAAGCAAGGAACTTCCCAAGCCTAAAATTGAAGAGGTTTTAAATGTTGGTATTGTTCCATATTCAAGTAGTGATCAATGGGGAAATGTTTATTTAAATTTTAAGTGTGGAGATAGGATATATAACAAGCTAATAGATTTTAAACATTTTAACATGAGAATTTTTTGGCAACCTTTACCCATGGAATTTGATTGTTTTTTTTACAATGCACCTAACAAAATTAATGTTTCAAACCATAAAGAGGTTTTAAACGGAGATTACGACCATGTTAAAATAACACCAATTAAATACCGAGAAAAATTAGGGTTAGCTTCCATGATATTAAAACAAATGATAGATGAAGGGTGATGAAATTAAAATAATAAAAGCTCGGCACATGAATCAGCAAGAGCTAGATGTAATGGGATGGAAACAACCCATGTTACGTGTAGATACCAACATTCAAAAAGTGTTTCATACTCACAGCTTTTTTGGTAAAGGCGTATTATTTGAGTTAGATCCAGAAGGAAAAAACAATTATGGAACTGGCTATGATTGGAGAAAACATGTAGGGCAAACAATAATTGAGGGAGCTACACCTGAAAAAATAATCCCAAACAACGATAGAGAACCCTATTATTTACTTAAGAAAACAGAAGAGTTGATAGTTGAAAGCAAGATGTTTAACGAACTATATCAATTAAAAGATGAGTTTTTAAAAAAATGGTCTATCGAAAAACTTCATCAAATGACCATTGATGATTATACCAATTTAGATAAAAACTCTTTTTGTTATTGGGTTGAACATATTACAGCTCCTTTAGGAAGTATTAAAGGTGGTAGCTCATATAAATTTGGGATCTACAAGAGAAGTGAAACCAGTAACACTGGAAGTACAGGGAACAGGTTATCTGATGGAGATTACGCCTGGTTTAAAAAATATGGAAATTCTACAAATGAAGCATTCGAAAACGTAAGAAGCATCATAATTGACATAGCAAAATTAGCAAAGGAAAATAACCTTAAAGCTATTGACGAGATAGACATTGGTAATGCTTATAAATGGAAAATTGCCTTTTTGTATTCAAATTATAACGTTATAAATATTTTTAAATACGAATCTTTACTAGACTGTGCCGATTACCTTGGATATACAGGTATAGAAAAAAGCCATTCTACTCTAAATAACTACGTGATCACTCAGATAGGAAGTAAGGATTTTTTCCAATTCTCACATGAGTTATGGGGCATAATAAATGATTCTTTGGAAAATCCTAACGAAATAAATAATGACTTGAAAATGAAACTAAACCAAATATTATACGGACCTCCAGGAACAGGAAAAACATACAAAACCAAAGAACTAGCAGTTAATATCGTGTTAGGAAAAAAAGAAAGAACTAGAGATGAGATATTAACCCTTTATGATGATTTAGTTAATAAAGAAAAAGTATGCTTTACAACTTTTCATCAAAGTATGAGTTATGAAGATTTTGTGGAAGGTATAAAGCCTGAAACAAACGAAAATGACGAGGTAGTTTACTCAGTACAAGACGGTATATTTAAATCAATTTGTACTTCGGCACAGCAAATTGCTAAAATAGACTCTATTAATGAACAAATTGATTTTTCTACTAAATCATTCTTTAAAATGAGTTTGGGAGGAAAACATAGGAAAGATATTCATAATTGGTGCATTGCTAATAATTATATCGCGTTAGGTTGGGGAGGTAATAATAATTATTCAATATTGTCAAATTACAACCACTGGGATAAGTTTAAAGAAGAGTTTATTAAAAATTTCCCTGATTTAGATGCTGATTCAGCATACAACAAACAAGCAGTTTATTGTTTTCAACAGTGGATGCAAAAAGGGGATGTTGTTGTTGCTACTTTAGGAAATAGCATCGTTGATGCCATAGGAATAATTGATGGAGACTACGAATTTGATGAAAATAAAGAAATACCATTTAATCATTTCAGGAAAGTAAAATGGTTGGCTACAAACTTAAATACTTCCCCTAAAATTTTTATTGATAAAAACGTTTCACAACAAACTATCTATAAGTTTGCAGATGAAGATGTTAAACTGGAGGTTTTTGAAGAAAAATTTTCTAATAAACCATCAAATAATAAACAAGATGTAGGTAATTATGTATTAATAATTGATGAAATAAACAGAGGAAACGTATCGGCTATTTTTGGAGAACTTATTACCCTCATTGAAGATGACAAAAGGAAAGGATCTAAAGAAGAAATCAACCTTACCCTTCCGTATTCAAAATTACCTTTCTCTGTACCCAATAACGTATACATAATTGGTACAATGAACACAGCCGATAGAAGTGTAGAGGCATTAGATACAGCCTTAAGAAGAAGATTTTCTTTTGAAGAACTATTGCCCAAACCTTCATTACTTAATAATTTAGATTATAAAGAAGTTAATTTAGAGCAATTACTGGATACCATTAACCAAAGAATAGAATTACTTATTGATAAAGACCATCAAATAGGACATTCTTACTTTTTCACGGTTAAATCACTGGATGATTTAAAACTTGTATTTCAAGATAAAATAATCCCATTGCTCGAAGAGTATTTTTATGGTGATTATGGTAAAATTGGCTTAGTATTAGGGGAAAGTTTTATAGCAGAAAAGTCAACACAAAACAAAAATGTTTTAGCTTCTTTTAAAGCCTATTCGGATGTAGACTTCATTACTGATAAGAAGATTTTTAAGTTAAAAGACATTGGCAATATGTCAGTTGCTGATTTTAAATCGATATACGAAATAATGGAATAACATAGATGAGTATAAACAACCTCATACAAGTTTTCGAATACCAAAAATTACGAATTGGTGAGCATGGTTTTACAAAAAATCATTTAGACACCATGGTGAAATTTAATGAGCAACACGGAAATAAATATTTTACTCCCATCTATAATGGTGTTCAGTTTATTAGTTATGTAGGTGTTATAAAAATTGGTGATTTAACTATCGAAATTTTACCTAAAGCAGATAGAGTTAACCTTGATTCACAAATAGAAAAAGATACATGGCAAAATGTGCTTTTGGAAATGTTACGTATTTGTAAAAAGATACAAATTGATACCGTTTCCGAAACTCAATTAAAGAAAAGATATAATTCTATTTTAGAAGCCTATTTTACTTTATATCTAACCGAAATAGAGCATTTAGTAAGAATAGGTTTAATAAAGCAATACCGAAAAAAACAAAGTAACCAATTAGCTTTAAAAGGGAAGTTGTTATTTAGCCAAAACATTCAAAAAAATATAGTGCATAAAGAGCGTTTTTATTGTGAACATCAAGTGTACGATAAAAACCATTTAATACACGAAGTATTATTACAAGGGTTAAATGTGTTGGATAATCTTTCTAATTCGCAACTAACAGACAGGGTGAACCGATTGTTGTTCCAATTTGATGGAGTAGCACAAACAAAAATAACAGAAAGTCATTTTAAAAGGATAAAGCTAAACAGAAAATCAAAGCCTTACGAGCAAGCTTTAAATATTGCAAAAATGCTTATTCTTAATTATTCGTCTAATATAAGTTCGGGAGAGGATAATATGCTAACACTTTTGTTTGATATGAATATGTTATGGGAAGAATATATTTTTAGAATTTTAAACAAACACAAAAAAGAAAACTATACAGTCTCATTTCAAAACTCTGATGTTTTTTGGAAACATAAAACCATCCGACCAGATATTGTTATAATAAACCCTCAAAACGAAACATTTATAATCGATACAAAGTGGAAAATAGTACAATCAAACAACCCCTCTGACAATGATTTAAAACAAATGTTTACATACAACTTACATTGGAAAGCGAAAAGAAGTTTGTTGCTATATCCAAAAGTAGATCAAGAAGATAGTACTTTCGGGAAATATAAATATCAATCTATTCACCAATTGCAAAACGAATATCAAAAAATAGAAAGTGAATGTAAGCTAGGCTTTGTAAACGTGTTAAATCATAATGGTGAAATTAAAAAGGGAGAACTGCTAAGCGAAGAGGTATTTAATAAACTTATTTAAGATATAAAAATAATGGACTTTATTTAACCTAACAGTTAATATAATTCTAATTAATCCTAGCCACAGGCTTTCCTTTTTATCGTTTTTATATCTACAACACCATTGTCTTGTAGTTACTTCATTTTTTCTAATGATTCGGCTAGTTTTTCCTCAGGTGTAGCCATAATAATGTATTAATGTTATTATTTGTTGCTGTGCTTAAATCCTTTTTAAGCGTAGTGTTATTTTCATTAGTAAGTGTAGTGTAGATATTTTTTTAATAAAAGCTTGCATCAAGTTATTCCCATTCCAGAAAAATAACCTCTTAAGCACACTTCTAATTACCTTTTTGATTTTCTCTCCTTTCCACAAACAAAAATAAGACCTTTATTTTTTAATTTCCCATTCCCCCATTTATCCATTACCTTTGTAATTCGTTGTAATTAAGCATAAATACATATTCTAATGGAAGCATCAGTTTTAATATCAAGAATAATTGCCCTCACATTGTACGTACTTATTTTGTTTGTAATAGGTATGATTGCTTCCAAAAGAATTAAAAATATGACCGACTATTACATTGGTGGCAAAAAGATAGGCTATTGGGCAGTAGCTTTTTCTGCACGAGCTACGGGAGAATCTGGTTGGTTGTTGCTCACCGTTACAGGAATGGGGGCTCTAGCAGGTTTGTCCGCTTACTGGATTGTTATTGGTGAGGTTATCGGTGTGGCTATTTCTTGGATGTATATGGCTAAACGCTTTAAACGGAAATCAGATGAGTACAAAGCAATTACAATCCCAGATTACCTAGAAAGTCATTTTAAAACAACCACCCATTGGTTACGAGGTATAGCAGCTACTGTGCTGTCAGTTTTCGTGGTAATTTTTGTGAGTTCACAAATTGATGCTACAGGTACTGCTTTTGAATCCATGATGGGTACAAATTACTTTGTAGGAGCTTTAATAGGTTTTGTTATTGTGTTAGCTTATATTTTCATTGGTGGTTTTGTAGCAGTTGTATGGTCTGATTTGTTTCAAGGCTTACTTATGTTCTTCGGATTAGTACTACTACCAATAATAGCTTATTTCTCTATGACATGGGATACAGGTGTAGTTGACTCTTTAAGTCAAATTGATCCTAAACTATCAAATATTTGGGGAACTGAAACACCATTGTTAAATACCTTTACTATACTAGGTTTTGCTATGATAGGTTTAGGATTTCTTGGTTCACCACAAGTTTATGTAAGGTTTATGTCAATTAAAAATGAAGCTGAAATTGATAAAGGTAAATGGGTGGCTATCATTTTTACAATTATTACAGATGCAGCAGCTGTTACCATTGGTATCTTAGCAAGAATTTACTTTACAAGTGAAGGTCAAGATCCAGAAGCAGTATTTGGAGTAGGAGGGAACAATGTATTAACAATGATGACAGATCAGTTCCTACCATTGGCTATTGCGGCTATTTACATAGCTATTGTTCTTTCAGCTATTATGTCAACCATAGATTCACTATTGATTGTTGCATCAAGTGCTATTACTCGAGATTTTTATCAAAAAATATTCAGACCTAACGTAGATAAATCAAAACTGGTTAAAATCTCCAGGTTAGCCACTATTATTATGGCTGTTTTAGCCTTGTTATTGGCTTTAATTTTTGAGTTGGTATCTCCAGACAGACAACTATTTTGGGTTATTATTTTTGGGTGGTCAGGTATAGCAGCTACTTTTTGTCCAGTTATTATTTTGTCATTATTCTGGAAAGGCTACTCAGAGAAAGGAGCAATTGCCTCTATGATTACAGGTTTTTTATGTGTGCCACTTTTTAAGTTTGTGTTTCAAGAAATAGAAGGTATAGGTGTCTATTTAGAGAAGTTGGATGTACTGGCACCTTCTTTTGTTATATCAATCATTGTAGGTGTAATATTCTCTAAAATTTATCCTCCCAAAGTAACAGCTAACTAAGTTTTATCCCAAATAGTAAGTTTATTTCGTGTTATAACACGATCTAATTACACTAGAATGAATAAAGTTCAATTTTTCAATGTACATTTAGGAAACTCCCAAGTGGTAATGAAAAGGGAACAAAATATAATACATAACACAATTCGTCTAGTTTTACTTTCTATTTTGTGTGTTAATTCACTAAATGGTCAAAAGGAGCTGGAAGATATTTTTACGCTTCACCCTAATAAAAAAGCTGTAGCCAGAGATAGTACATTATATCCCTCAAGATTAATTATAGCACCAGTAATTGCTTACACACCCGAGACTAGTTTTGGCTTTGGAGTTGGATCTAAATTTTTGTTTAAATTCAAAGGAAGTGGTGAAGAAACACGCACCTCTAATATGCCAGTTTCATTAAAGTACACCTTAAAAAACCAATTTATTTTCTATTCAGGCTATACAGTATTTGCAAATCAAGAAAAATGGGTACTTTTCGGAGATGTGAAATTTCAAAATTACCCTAGATCATTTTATGGAATTGGAATAAACACTCAAAAATCTTCAGAAGAAACGTATAGTTATTTCCAATTATCTGCACAGCCATTATTAATGAAAAGGTTATTCGTTAAGTATTTCTTTGCTGGAGTAGGCATGAGGATTAATCATATCTACAATGTAAAAACGAAAGAAAATGGGATATTGGAAACATTGGACCCTTTAGGGTATCAAGGTAATACTTCCAGAGGATTGGTAGTTGGAGGGTTATATGATAGTAGAAATAATATATTAAATCCTACGCAAGGGATGTACATTTTGTTAACACATGGTTTTTATGGACGATTTTCACCTGAAGCCTATAATTTTAAGTTAACAAATATAGATTTAAGGTATTATACAAGAGTTTCAAGAAAAAATGATGATGTTTTTGCATGTCAAGTATTGGGATATTTTACGGATGGAACAGTACCTTTTAGTGATTTTGCACTTCTAGGAGGTCCAAATATTATGAGAGGATACAAGGAGGGACGTTATGTGGAAGATAATATGGTTGCGACTCAATTTGAATACAGAAAAAGAATTAAAAAGTCTCGATGGGGAGTTGTTGGATTTGTTGGTTTTGGGACGGTATTCCATTTACCTAAAGAAATTCAGTTGAATGAAATAAAACCGTCTGTGGGTATAGGCTTAAGATATATGATTGATAGTAAAGAAAAACTTAACCTAAGGTTTGATTGGGGGTTTGGGGAAAATACAAATAACACTTATTTAGGTATAGCTGAAGCTTTCTAAAAGTCTTAGTTGATTGTAATTACTCATCATTTTATAAATAAAAGAGAAGTAAATTTCTCTATCTGTATTTAAAAAAATAAATTTGTAGCTCTAAAATAAATTATGGTTGCATTATTATCTATATATAGAAAACTCATAGAATATCGGTTTTATATTGCTATAGCAATGGTTGTTATAACAATAGCTTTAACTTTTACCAATTACAATGGTTGGTGGTGGTTTGCACTTATTATGGCTATTTTTATGGCTGGATCACATATATTCTTTGGTCCAATACGATTAATCCAAGAAGCAGTTCAAGCTGGAGATGAAGAAACAGCAAAAAAACACATTAAAACAGTAATATTTCCACGGTTACTATTTAAGCCTGTTCGTCAATCGTTTTATATGCTACAGTCAAATATGGCAATGACTAATAAAAACTTTAAAGAGGCGGAGGTTTTGATGAACAAAAGTATCAAAAGCAAAAGTAAAATTTTAGGAGATACCGGAGAAGGAGCATCGTATTTACAATTAGGGCTAATTGCATTACAAAATGGAAATAGGAATGAAGGAAAAAAGAATCTTCGGTTAGCATTAAGTAAAGGGTTACCTGATAAAGAGAGTGAGGCAGCTGCTTACGTTCAACTTTCAGCGATTGAGTTACAATCAAGAAAATTATCTCAAGCTCGTAATTTATTGAATAAAGCAAAAAAATTAAATCCTAAGTCTCCCGAAATTGTTCCTCAAATTAAGCAAATTGAGAAACATCTTAATGGGATTAGATAGTTTTAATGAAAATTTACTTACCTAAGTTAGTCTAAAGAAAGACCATTTTTATAGTATTTTAATCATTTTGGTGAATTTTAAAAAGATTTGATTATATTTGTCTAAACATTTGTACTAGTTCTTAATTTTGAATTAGCAATTTTCATCAAAAGGTCAACCGACCTATAAGACAATTTCTAACTTATTTTTATTGAATTAATATCTGGACGTAATTGTGTCGTTAGTCTTCTTTTAAGTTGATCAGTGAAGTAGAATTATTAGCGGAGTGTGCAAACCAACTTTAAAACAAGTAAATGAATAAACAAAAGAACAACAGGAGGGGAATAACACCTTCAGCAAATAAAAACCAAAGAAAAAAAAGAGTTTCGGATTTAGATCCATTTCAGCTAGTTAAACAAGCTCAAAATATTTCAGAAACTAAATATAATTCAACCTTAACCTACAAGCAGTTCCCTATAAACGATAAGTTAAAGCATAACCTAGAAAAAATGGGGTTTGAATCACCTACTGAAATTCAAGAAAAAACATTTAACCATCTAATTAATCAAGAAAATTTAGTAGGTATAGCTAACACGGGAACAGGTAAAACAGCCGCTTTTTTAATTCCTATTATTCATCAATTAATAGAAAATCCAAAGGTGAAGTCTTTAATTCTAGTTCCAACTAGAGAGCTAGCACTTCAAATACAAGATGAATTTGTGAAACTAAGTAAAAACTTAAACCTCAAATCTTCTTGCTTTATTGGAGGAACTAATGTAGAAACGGATGTTAGAAAGGCAAAAGCAAAAGTTCAATTAACAATAGGTACACCAGGAAGATTATTAGATTTGCTAAATAGAAGAGCGTTAGATTTGAGAGGTGTTGAAAACTTAGTGATTGATGAATTTGACCGTATGCTTGATATGGGGTTTATCAATGATTTAAGAATTCTTATTAAAAATTTAACTCAACGAAAACATACCATGCTTTTTTCTGCTACTCTTAACAAAAAGCAAGAAGAGATAATAAACGAAATAGTACCTAAGGCGATTAGAGTTGAAGTTAGTGATGGAGTAACAACAAATAAGAACATAAATCAAGACATCATTCGTATAAATGATGGTGATAATAAGTATGATTTATTAACTGGCTTGATAAACAACCAAGAGGTAAACAAAGTAATACTATTTACCGAAACTAAAAGGTTAGCAGACCGTTTAAGTAAAAAACTAAATAAGTCTGGAATCAAATCCGATCAAATTCACGGGAACAAATCTCAGAATTACAGGGTTAAAGCGCTAACAAAGTTTAAAAAAGGATCTATTAAAGTTTTAGTTGCTACAGATGTTGCTGCTAGAGGAATAGATGTTGATGATGTATCACATGTGATAAATTATCAATTACCTTTTGATTATGACACATACATTCACCGTATAGGAAGAACAGGAAGAGCAGGCAAAACAGGAACTGCTTATACATTTATAGACTAACAAAAAACAATAAATAAAATGAAAGGAAAAGTTAAATTTTTTAATTACTCGAAAGGATTCGGTTTTATAACACCAGAAGATTCTTCAAAAGATGTTTTTGTTCATGAGTCAGCTTTGTCTGAAGAGATTCAAGAGAACGATGATGTACAATTTGATGTTGAAGATGGAAGAAAGGGTCCTCAAGCAGTAAACGTTAAAGTAATTAATGACTAATAACAAAAAGCCTCAATTTGAGGCTTTTTTAATAAAATAATAATTTGGCAGATAGTTATAACAAGAAAGAAAGAAGTAAGAAAAAAGCAAAAAAGAAATTAGAAAAACAAGCTCGAAAAGAAGCCCGAAAAGAAGAGGACAAAGATACATCTTTGGAAAACATGATGGTGTATGTTAATGAGTTTGGTCAACTAGTTGAAACACCACCAACCGAAAAAAAGGAAGTTGATATTAATGAGATTAGTATCAATGGAGTAGGGGAAGTTGTAGAAGAAGATTCAACTCTAAGAGGAAAA
The DNA here is from genome assembly GCA_950054195.1 of uncultured Saccharospirillaceae bacterium. Taxonomy (GTDB): domain Bacteria; phylum Bacteroidota; class Bacteroidia; order Flavobacteriales_D; family CAJJDF01; genus CATLPG01. Next base: position 49,929 of record CATLPG010000004.1, on the reverse strand, counting down.
ATATTATTCTTTAATGAAGATAAAGGCTATGGATTTGTAAAAGACTCCAAAACTGAGGATAGCCATTTTTTTCATATTAATGACACCCAATTTGATGATGTTTCCATCAATAAAAAAGTAACTTTTGAATTGGCGAAAGGAAAAAAAGGATTAGTAGCAGTTAATGTTTCACTCGATGAGTAATAAGTGAAGTTTCAAACCAAGCACTAATACATGGTGTTGTTATTTAAAGAATCCTTTTTTATTTGCTGAATAGCATCCCAGTGTTCACAAATTTTCCCTTTATTATCAAATCTAAAAAAGTCCATTGTAATGTATTGGTCATTACCAGGCCATATTTGGTGTGAATGGAGAGCAACTAAGTTGCCTTCTCCTATACACCTAACAAATTCAATAGATTTGTTAGGGTATTCTTTGTGCATCCTGTCAAAATAATTGATAAAACCCTCGATACCGTCTTCCACATCTGGATTATGTTGGATATAGATGTCTCCAACATATTTTTCAACAGCTTCCCTAGGTTTTCCTAAATAGGCTGTTCTATAAAAGTTAATAGCATTTTGCTTATTGGCTTCACTATTCATTGCACTTAATCAGCCAAATGCAGAAAGTCTTTTTTATGTAATAATTGTTCCTCAGATTCAACAATATCTTCATTTGGAACACAACAGTCAACAGGACATACAGCAGCACATTGAGGCTCTTCATGAAAACCTACGCATTCGGTACATTTATCAGGCGAAATGAAATAAACATCCATGTCAATAGGCTCTTGGTAGGCATCAGCATCTACTTCTTTTCCATCAAAAAGTTTAACCATACCTTTTAAACCAGTACCATCTGCATATTTCCATTCAGCACCACCTTCATAAATCGCATTATTAGGACACTCTGGTTCACAAGCTCCACAATTAATGCACTCATCTGTTATTATTATCGCCATAGCTGTTAATCTCTTAATTACAATACAAAATTAACACATCTTTATTCAATTAATCAATGGATAAGGAATAAATATTATTTGTTACAAGAATAATAGAGCAATTAACTGCAAACCTTATATTTGTATTCGTATCATAAAAATTATGAATTTAGATCAACGAGTAAAGGTTTTTTCACAATTAGGTAAGATATTAAGCTCTTATGCGGTATCCCAAGATTGGCCTGGATATAAACTAGGACTTAGTCAAAACGAATACGACAAGCTAAATAAAATTATAAAAAAAGCAAAGCAGCACAACGGTTGGTTCGATGAAACAAATGTGCGTCATGCATTTGGTTCTCTTGGAGAAATGCTCAGGGAGGATAAGTTGATTCAATGGTTAAGTAATTATTCGATATCATCTACTAAGTCAAAAACGGTTGCGGTGATTATGGCTGGAAATATACCCTTAGTAGGCTTTCATGATTTTTTATGCGTATTGATGGCTGGTCATAAAATTCAAATTAAATTGTCTTCAGAAGACAATTTATTATTACCAGCAATTATTGATATAATTAAACAACTTTCCCCAGATTTTGAGTCATATATTCAAATTGTAAATAAATTAGAAAACTTTGACGCTGTTATTGCTACTGGCAGTAATAATTCAGCCATGTATTTTGAAAGCTACTTTTCGAAATACCCTCACATTATTAGAAAAAACAGAACATCTATATCTATTCTTAATGGAAACGAAACCGAAGAGCAATTAAAGGGACTAGCTAAAGATATATTTCAATTTTATGGATTAGGATGTAGAAACGTTACTAAAGTATACATCCCCGAAAATTATGATTTAGATACGCTTTTTGGAGCTCTATATCACTGGAAACATGTCACTGAGAATAATAAATATGCCAATAATTATGATTACAATAAGGCGGTATATTTAATGAATAGAGAAGAACTGATAGAAAATGGCTTTCTATTACTCAAAGAAGAAACAGCTATTCATTCACCATTAGCTGTATTATTTTATGAGCGATACAAGGATGAAGATAACCTAAGAGCATCCTTAGAAAATAAAAAAGAAGAAATTCAATGCATAGTGTCTTTAAAGGATGTACCGTTTGGTAAGGCACAACATCCAGCACTACATGATTATGCGGATGGAATAGATACGATGGAGTTCCTAACTACCTTAAAATGAAAATAATTCAATAAACAATAACAGAACTTTAACATAAAACAAGGTCGTTTACAGTAGGTTATATGCTTTTTGGCATGGTTATAGCCCTATATTTGTAAACTCAAAATTGCTGATTATGAAAACAAAACTACACCTATTACTTATCGGGTTATTTAGCTTATCACTGTCGTTAAATGCCCAGTTTATAGAGTACGGAAGAGACTCTAAATGGAATATCGGACTAAACATGGGAGGTGTTTGGCAAGATGCAGATATTAATTTAGAACACCCTGGCTTTGGCTATGGATTGACGTTTGGTAGAGCCATCTACGAAAAACCAGGTTCTTTTTGGGGATTAGACTTAAGGTTTAGATACCTAAGAGGTCATTCTTATGGGATAGACCCTGAACGTTTTTTATTAGATTCAACATTTTCAGATGATTTTGGAGCTTACGCAGATAGTGTAGGCTATACCTATTTAAATAATAAAACAGATATACACGATTATTCATTAGAGGCTGTTTTGAAATTTCACAGACTAAGAGAACAAACAGGAATATTGTTTCACATTTTTGGAGGTATCGGCATTACCGATTACCAAACCAAAATGAATTTGCTTGATGAAAATGATGCTATTTATGATTATAGTTCATTTCAACCTCAGGCAGATGAAGTAGCTCTAGCAAGTATTTTAGATGATTCATATGAATCAAATGCGCCCAAAAATGGTTCTAGAAGAATCGAGTTTATGCCATCTTTAGGGGTAGGTATTGGTTATCAAATAACTCCTGTTATTTCTATTGGTGCTGAGCATAGAACTACTTTTACATTACATGATGATTTTGAAGGGATTCAAGGAGAAGGTAGTGAGTGGCTTAATCTAAAGAGTGGAAATGATGTGTATCACTATACCTCTCTATTTTTAAGATGGAATATCATGAAAGGAAAAGATGTTACTGATGAAACATACCAGCCTGAATGTGATAAACCTTATGTAGCAATTGATGCTCCAGTTGAAGGACAAACTTTTGTGAATACGTCAACCTCTTTTAGTGCACGTGTAACGAGAATCAATGGAAACAATGATATTATATTAAAAGTTAATGGAAGAGCTGTTTCTACGCAATACAGCCACTCAACAGAGTTGGTAACAGCTACTATTCCACTTACAAGAGGAAAAAATATCGTTGAACTAACTGCTGTTAATAGTTGTGGAAGAACTGTAGAGATTAGAAACATTATTTACCAAACAAATGAATGTTTTGACCCTATCGTAACAATCACTAGTCCTATTGGTGGTTCAGTAACTAATCAAAGTCAAATAATTCGAGCTTCTGTTAGTCAGTTAGATGGAGGAAATGTTTCTGTAACACTTAACGGAAGAGCAATTAACCCAGCGTTTAATTCCTCAACAGGAATGTTATCTGCTAATGTTACATTAACAGAAGGAAACAACTTAATAGAAGTAAGAGCAACTAATGATTGTGGATCGGATACGAAAACATTAACACTGATTTATACAACGGCTCCTCCTTGTTTAAGTCCTGGAGTGAATATTTTTACTCCAGCTAATGGATCTCAAACTTCTACTAATTCGGTAAATATATCTGCATATATAGCTAATATTACATCAGGTAATGAAGCAACTTGTTTGGTAAATGGAGTAGCAGTAGCTTCTTCTTATAATTCAACAAATCAAACACTAACAGCTAATGCTACCTTAAGAGAAGGTACAAATACAATTACTATTACTGGAAGAAATAATTGTGGGCAAGATACCAAAACGGTTACTGTAAATTATATACGTCCTTGTGATCAACCACAAGTTAGTATAACCACTCCGTTTTATAATCAAAACTTTTCTTCTCCTGTAATCAATTTCAGAGCAAATGTGTTGAACATAGCTAATATAGCAAATGTTTCCTTGTCGCTGAATGGATCAAATGCTGCATTTAATTTATCAGGTAATCAAGTAGTAGCAGGTTTATCCCTCAGAAAAGGTGTGAATACGATTACTATTCGTGCTTCAAACAATTGTGGAAATGTAGAGGAAACTGTTCAAGTAACGTATGATGCTCCTTGTCCTCAGCCTTCGGTTAGTATTATGGAACCAATTACTGGTAGAACATATACTACTAAATCGGTTAATCTTTCTGCTGTTGCGTGGAATATTAGTTCGACTAATCAAGTAGCGGTTAAACTAAATGGAAATTTGATTCCTTCAACTTATAATAATGTAACTAAAAAAATAGCTGCAAACCTAAACTTAGTAGAAGGAAACAACGTTGTGACTGTTCAAGTTATTAATGAATGTGGAGATGACGATAAAACAATTAATATCGTTTATTCTTGTCCTACTCCTAAGATTAACTTTATAGATAATACAAAGTATGCGAAGTACACATCAGCAAAAGTTACGGTTGTTGCACAAGTGGTTAATGTTAACAATAGAAATGATGTACAAGTAACACTAAACGGAAGTGTTATTCCTTCAACATTCAATAATGTTACTGGTCAATTAACCATTTCAACTAATTTAATTGAAGGTAAAAATACAATAAGAGTTGTTGCTACAAGTGCTTGTGGTAAGGATGAGCAGAACCTAGTTATAAATTACGCTGCACCATGTGATCCGCCAGTAATATCTATGAGGGTTGAAGGAGAGGTTCAAACTTCAAGTGAATTATTCAATGTAGGAGGTACGGTTTCTAACTTAAATTCTAAAAATGAACTACAAGTTATTGTTAATGGTACGCCACAACCATTCAATTATAATGCAGGAAGCTTCAATGCTCAAGTAAAGGTTAAGCCAGGAAAAAATACTGTTGAGATCAAAGCAACTACTTCTTGTGGATCAATTAGCAAAGTAGTAACTGTAACTTACAATGCTCCTTGTAATGCTCCTATTGTAACGTTAAAAGAACCTACAGCTACAACTGTATCAAATGCTAAAACAAACCTTACGGCTAATGTTAGTAATATCAATACAGCTCAAGAAGTATCAGTTTATTTGAATAACGTTGTACAAACCGGAATTACCTACTTCAATGGGAAAGTGTCAGGCACTCTTACGTTAAGAGAAGGTAAAAACGTAATTCGAGTGGTGGCTACCAATAGCTGTGGAACAGATCAAAAGCAAGTAATTATTACTTACGAAAAGCAATGTGATTTACCAGTGATCAATACGCGTACAAAAGATGGTGCCCAATCTTCAAGTGAGTCGTTTAACATAAGTGGTACTGTAACGAACATTACAAATGCTGGTCAACTTCAAATTAAACTTAATGGAGTGTCACAACAAGTTAATTACTCAAATGGAACTTTTAGTGCTCAAGTAAAACTAAACGGAGGTAAAAACACAATTGAAATTATAGCCAAAAACAATTGTGGAACAGATAGTAAAACCATAGAAGTAGTTTATAATGTCCCTTGTACTTTACCTAAGGTAACCATTACTTCTCCTACTCAAACGACTACAAAGTCATCTTCTGTTAAACTTTTAGCAAGTGTAACAGGGATCAAGTCTGCAAGTGAAGTAGCGATATATTTAAATAATAATATTGAGAGAAATATTTCATACACTAATGGCTTTGTTTCTGGAATGTTAAATCTAAGAGATGGTAAAAATGTAATTCGAGTGGTTGCTACAAACAGTTGTGGAATGGATCAAAAGCAAGTAATTATTACTTACTCAAAACCTTGCGATGTTCCAGTAATTAATACACGTTTAAAAGACGGAGCACAATCTTCAAGTGAAACATTCAATATAAGTGGTACAGTTAGTAATATTACTTCTGCAAATGACATAACAATTACGGTTAATAACAAAATAGCCATTGTAAATTATAGTGGTGGAACATTTAATGCTCAAGTAAAACTGCAGGCTGGAACAAATACACTAGTTATTACAGCAAAAACTTCTTGTGGTGTTGATGCTAAATCACTTACTGTTACTTATGACAAGCCATGTCCTAAACCTGCATTAAGTGTACGTGCACCTCAAACTGGTATGCAAACAAGTCAGGAGACATTAAACATTAGTGGTACTGCCACAAACATAAGTTCTGCTAATGATTTATCAATAATGATAAATAGTAAACTAGTGATAGTAAATTATAGTGGAGGTACGTTTAATGCTAAAGCCAAGCTAAATTCAGGTAAAAATACAATTGTGATCACTGTTAAAACTGCGTGTGGAGTAGATACTAAAACTGCTTATGTAACTTATAATAAGCCTTGTCCTAAACCATCAGCAACAGTAACAGCACCATCAAGTTCAACTACTCATAAAACAAAGCAACTTAGTTTTAGAGCAAACGTGAGTGAGGTTTCAAGCTCAAATGATATAAAAGTTAAGCTAAATGGTAAAATTATATTGTTTAAATACGATGGTAGATCTACCATTACTGGAACCTTAACAGGTATGAAGAATGGAAATAACACATTGTATGTGGAGGTTAGTAATGATTGTGGAAATAAACTATTTACTCACACATTTAAGTATGAAGTAGTAAAACCAACAATTGTTATTTCTTCTCCAACAAACGGTTCTAAATCTGAAGCTAAGCAAGTAAAAGTAACTGGTTATGTGAAAGATGTAGATAATGACAATCAAATAACTTTTAAGATGAATAACAAATTGATCAAAGTTAGGGTATTGAGACAAAAAGATGGTAGCTATAAATATGATCAATATGTGCCTGTAGACGTAGGAAGTAATAAACTATACATAGAAGCTAGAAATAATTACGGATACTCTGCAAGCAAATCAGTTACATTTGAAAGAACAGTTCAAGTTATAAAGTCTACAGAAACTAAAGGGACTACTAATTCAGATTCAGGAGGCACTGAAGGCTCAAAAACAGTAACTCCTAATAGAAATACTAGAGGAGGTTCAACTGGAAGTGGATCAATAAGACCAAGGAGATAAATAGTTAGTTCAGTATATTATTAAAAGGTTACCAAACGGTAGCCTTTTTTTTTAACCTAATATTTAAAGGGAATATATTACTCAACAATGAGTAATATTATACTCGGTAAAAACAATTTAATATTGATTATCATTATTTTAGTTTTGGTTTGTTTTTTGAAATAGCAAATGCAAAACTATTTATTATGAAAACACTAAAAGTAATACCGATCGTAACAGTAACATCTATCTTTTTTGCTTCATGCGGAGATAGTAAAGATAAAGCAGAGTCTCAACCTTCAACAGTAGTTATTGAAAACAATGATTCAAAACCAGCTAAGGATGATGAAGGTTCAAATTTAAATTTCAACATAAGTTCTGATGAGGATGGCAACGTATCTGGAGGAGTTTCAGGAGAAGTGAGTTCCGACTAGAAAAAAAATAATCAGAGAAAGAAAAAAACGACTAAATGAGATGAATCATTTAGTCGTTTTTGTTTATAATAGATTTAATTCTTTTGAAAAACCTCCTCTTTGCTCATTTTCCATCGCTTGTGCGACCACAACCAATGTGCAGGATTATGTGTTTTTATCGTTTTCTCCAAAAGTTGAGCATAACGATCCATTATTTCTCCTTCTTTTAGTTTGCTCGGATCGTCAGTTAATTCATGATAGGTAACTTCATAATGGCTTGCTTTAATCTTAACTATTTCTCCATAAACAACCGGAAGGTTGTACCTTCTTGCCATTTTTTCAGCTCCCATGAAAAAGGGAGTTTCTCTGTTCAAAAAATGAGTCCAATGTGCTTTTTTAGGATTTGGGGTCCATTGATCAGCAGCAAAAACAAGAGAGACAGGTTTTTCTTGTTTTTCGGATAATAACTGGTGTAAACGCCTTGATGTAATCATTTCAATGCCAAACTTTGATCGCGTACTTCGCATGATACGATCAAAAAAGGGAGACTTTATGGGATGATATAAAGCTGCGTGTTTATGTTTAGCTAATAGAGGAACAGTAACAGCAAATAACTCCCAGTTTCCATAATGCCCACCAATACTAATAATAGATTGTCCTTTTTCAGCGTATTTATCAATAACTTCAATATTTTTAATCGTCAATCTTTTTCGAGCGTCTTTTTCTGTAATGGAAAAGTTCTTTAAAGACTCTCCAAACATGTTCGCTAAATGCTTGTAGAATGCTTTTGCAATAAGTTCAATTTCTTTTCGCGTTTTGTTCGGAAAGGATTTAGTCAGATTGTCAATAACAACATTTTTTCTATACCCAATAAAATAATATAGTATGATATAAATGAAGTAGCTTATTCCTCTGTTTACCGACATAGGTAAGAGGGATAGTGGATAAATGATGAGGTAGTATAAAATATAAGCCACAACTAGTTAATGATAAAAGGTAAGTGTTCTTTTTTCTTTTTAAAGTTTTCCAGAAGTGCTTTTTTTAGTGTTGGATCATCTTTCATTAAAAAATATAATGCTCCCTGTGCTCTTAATAACCGCTCCTCTTTATTGATGCCTAAATTGATGTCGTAAAGCTTTTCAAGGTTATTGGCAAATGCGATATAAGTACCTAATTCACTATCAGCATAATATTCAAAGATAGTACTGTAACAAAAGGCTTCAATAAATGGTTTTCTATTTTTCTCAGTAGCTGAAACTGGGAGAATATTTGTACACACGCTTCCCATATATTTTCCATCTTCTGCGATATAATTTACAGAGAAAAACTTTACGGCAATTGATAAAACTTCATCTATTGTAACTGTATCTTTTTCTTGATACTTTAGGTTTACAATATTATCGTAAGCTAAAACAGTTTCCATAAATGTAGAGTCCATGTAAAGTAAACTATAATAAGTTTCTTTAAATAATACCTCGTCACGTATAGAATCTAAGGTATGTTTCGTAGAAAAGTTATTCACCAGGTAATCAAAAAAAACAGCATTTTTGTTTACATGATTACTCCATGAAAAGCTAGTATCTACTCGTTTAATTCTATAAGTGATCTTTCGTTGTATAACTCCATTGATAAGTGTTTCAGACCGCTTAAACGAAACAAAGTCTTCTAAGTTACTTACCATCATATCTTGAGAATAATGGTTTAAACTCAATGTAAACAGAAAAAATATAAGTAGTTTATTTTTCATTTTTTGCTAAAACAGTGAGTTAAATTTAATTGTTTGCTTCTAACGTTAATCATAGTACTAAGCGTTTCTCTGTAAACAGAAGCCCATCATAGGCTAAAGGTTTTTCATTAAATAACGGTATAAATCAACCATGGATTGTATATCAGCTTTATGAACTTTTTCTTTTGGAGAGTGAACGTTCTGCTCGGGAGCACCAATAAAGCACCAATCAAAAGGGTAAGGGGATTTCTGTAATTCGTTACCATCACTACCTCCAGAGCTTTCAACTTCTAGCTGAAAAGGAACATTACTTTCCTTAGCTAATCCAATAATTTTGTTCACATAACTTCTACGAGGTATTCCAGAGTCACGAATAGAAATAGCAACTCCTTCGCCATCTTGAACACCTTCTGTTACCCAAGTAATGTCCGATATTAATGCTTGTTTAACTCTCCAGTTTTCATAGATATACTTTCCTAAGTAGCCAACACTACCACCTCCATGTTCTTCCCAGCAAGAGAAACAAATTACACCATTTTCAAGCGTTTCAGCTACTTTAAGTGCATTCCAAACGCCTAATCGGTTATCCATATAACACGACTGAACGTAATTTTCTGTTTCTACAAACTTACATTTAAAACTTAAGTCAGTTCCTCTGTCTATTTCTCTCTCAAAAACGTATTCTAAACCATTTGGTTGATTTTCATTTTCAATAACTAATAGTTCGCACTCAATATCTCCTTGACTATCTTTTCCAACCAGTTTAGTCCCTTCAATGGTTCTTGGTCCACCAATTTTTACGAGTTCTTTCCCATAGCGTACTGTAAAGCCAATAGAATCCATATGAGCGAATATGGCTGTTCTAGGATTTCCGAATTTTAAAATAATACAGTTTTGTAAGTCATCTCCATATATAATTTCTGGTTGAACATTCCAGTTTGATTTTTCTTTTTCGATATAATCTAAAAGAAAGGCTTGCATATTTTCCTCATTTCCAGAAGGAGCATGAATACTGCATAGTTCTTTTAATAAATTCATTAACAGGTTCGTTTCGTCTATAATTTTATATTCAAATAATTCAGCTATGCTGATAGTATCAAATATATAATTACTTTTGCGTATGGGAAAGATATTGGCAGTGGATTATGGTCTTAAAAGGGTTGGTTTAGCTATAACCGATGAGCTAAATATTATAGCAACTCCTTTAGATACAGTTGCTGCTAACGAGATTTATACCTATTTGGCTCAATTGTTGCAAAAAGAAAACATAACAACTATTGTAATTGGAGACCCAAGAACATTGAGTAATGAAGATACAGATGCAACAAAATCAGCCCATACATTTACAAAAAATGTAACAAAAAAGTTTCCTCAACTAGAAGTAGCACGAGTGGATGAACGATTTACTTCTAAAATGGCCTTCCAAGCTATGATTGATGGAGGAATGAAGAAAAAAGATAGAAGAAATAAAAGTAATATTGATAAAATAAGTGCAACGATTATCTTGCAGTCTTATTTACAAACAATTTAATCATGATTTTACCAGTTGTAGCATACGGACACCCGGTACTCCGACAAGAAACCGAAGAAATTGAAGAGGTAACTCCCGAAATTAAGCAGCTAATTGCTGATATGAAAGAAACCATGTACAATGCAAATGGAGTGGGTTTAGCTGCTCCTCAAATAGGTAAAGCATTACGATTATTCGTTATTGATGCTTCTCCAGCCTCTGAAGATGATGAGGATGAGGAAGAAGAGTTAACTCCTGAAGAAAAAGAAGAAAATGAATTCTTAAAAACGTTCCAGCGTGTATTTATTAACCCAATTATTGAAGATGAAAAAGGTGATGAATGGGGATTTCATGAAGGTTGCTTAAGTATTCCAGGTATTCGTGAAGAGGTATTCAGACAAGAAGAAGTGTTTATCACCTATTACGATGAAAACTTTGAGTATAAAGAAGAACGATTAACAGGTTTCGCTGCCCGTGTGGTACAACATGAGTATGATCATATTGAAGGTGTTTTGTTTACGGATCACCTGAACTCATTTAAAAAGAGGTTACTTAAGAGAAAAATGACAGATATTTCTAAAGGAATAGTTCCTGTAAAATATAAAATGACCTTCTACAAAAAATAGGTGGAGCGTTATATTATCATTGGAGTTATGGTGTTTTTAATTGTTTCGCTTTATGCGAAATGGTTAAAACAAGAGATTACTTTTTTTGTGTCTGTAGTAGCTTTAATGGTATGTAATATTATTACACCTCAAGAGCTAATTGGAGGGTTGTCCAATGAATATGTATTGGTTATTGTTTTACTATTCTCATTAGGGGAGTTACTACGTAAACTACACTTTTTGGAATACATGTTGGATCGTCTATTTCGAAATACGAATAGATACAAGCCGTTTCTGGGTAAAATTATGTTATTGGTTGGTTCTATGTCGGTTTTCTTAAATAATACCCCTCTGGTAGCTATTCTAATGCCTTATGCACATTCTTGGAGCATGAAAAATGGCGTTTCTTCTTCAAAATTACTCATACCACTTTCTTTTGCAGCCATATTGGGAGGCTGTTGTACGCTTATAGGGTCTTCAACTAACTTAATGGTTAATAGCTTGCTGTCAGATTATTCTTCTGACGATATAGAACTGTTAGGTCTGTTTGATTTTACAATCGTTGGAGGTGTTATGTTGGTGCTTGGTTTCTTATATATATTATTTATCGGCTATAAATTTCTTCCTAACAATAAAAACACTACAGAAGAGATTCAAGAGAATTCAAGAGAGTTTTTAGTGGAAGCTAAAATTACCTCAAAATCGACCATAATTGGTAAAAGTATTGAGGATGCAGGATTGAGAAACCTGGATAGTTTATATTTAGTTCAAGTGAATAGAAATGGGGAGCGAGTAAAAGCAGTTGAAGCCAGTTTTATTCTACAAGTAGCTGATGAATTGGTTTTTGCAGGTGATACGCATATGATTATGGAGCTTGTATCCTCGAGAGGCTTAGAACTTTCTCAGGAAGATTTACTCGAAGAAAACAGCAGAGCTGAGTTGATTGAATTAGTTGTAGCGCCAAATTCATTGATTGCCGGAAAAACAATTAAGCAAATAAAATTTAGATCGATATATAATGGTGCAGTTATTGCTGTGCACAGAAACAAAGAGAAATTATCGGGAAGAATAGGGGATATCGTATTAAAAACGGGAGATGTATTGCTAATAATCGCTGGCGAGGATTGCAAAGAACGTATTCAAAATGAAGATAATTTTTACATCATGTCTAAGTTACAAGACATACGAAACTTTAGATCCATTGAAGGGGTGTTGCTCTTTGGAGGAACGGTACTTTCTGTCGTTTTAGCTTCATTAGGTATAGTAAGTTTATTATCAGGTTTATTAGTATTGTTTGCCATTGCTTTGCTGTTTCAAATAATTACCCCTAGAGAGCTATATAAGAGTATAAACTTTAAATTAGGGTTAGTAATAGTGATGGCTTTAGCTATTGGTAAAGCACTAGCAAAAACAGGATTGTCGAGTGATTTAGCGAATGTATTACTTCAGTATCAAGATGGATTAGGAGTATTAGGAATTTATGTTATCCTGTATGTTCTAGGTGTTATGTTATCAGCATGTGTAACAAATAAAGCTGCTGTAGCTATTTTAATTCCCATTTGTGTAACAATCGCTCAAATTGGAGGATTGGCTTTAACGCCTTTAGTGCTTTTAGTTGCTTTTGCTTCTGCTGCAAGTTTTATAACTCCTCACGGTTACCAAACCAATCAAATGGTTTTCCAACTCGGAAAATATAGCTATAGAGATTACTTTAAAATTGGATTTCCCTTAACTTTATTATACATGGTTGTTGCGATAACAATCATCTATTATACTTATCATTAATATGAGCACAAATATTCATCCAACGTACGATACATTACTTCAAAAAAAAGATAAAGAATTACTTTTAAATCAAAGGTCTAAAACATTGTGGTTAACAGGTTTGTCTGGGTCTGGAAAAACAACCATTGCAAGAGTGTTAGAAAGAAAACTGCACGAGAAACGTTTTGCTACCACCGTTTTAGATGGAGATAATATTCGTACGGGAATTTGTAATAATTTGGGGTTTTCCATTGAGGATAGAACAGAAAACATTCGAAGAATAGCAGAGGTCTCTAAACTGTTTAATCAAGCAGGGGTTATCTGTATCAACAGCTTTGTTAGTCCGACTAAAGAGATTAGAAACTTAGCGAAAGAAATCATAGGAGAGGAGGAATTTATTGAAGTGTATATCAATACCCCAATTGAAGTTTGTGAACAAAGAGATGTAAAAGGACTTTACAAAAAAGCTAGAGCAGGAGAAATCAAGAATTTCACAGGAATTGATTCTCCGTTCGAAGCTCCTGAAGATGCAATAGAAATAAAAACGGACGGACTAACTCCAGAAGAATCAGCAAAGGTGTTGTTGGATAGGGTTATTGGGTTGGTTTTGGTTGATTATCGATTTGAATGAAGCTCCATTTTAATGGTGTTTATTTTTTGTTAGATGTTCTTTGAGCACCCCAACTTACCATATATCCATCATAAATCAGTGAGCACGAAGTACCAAAATAAACTCCATCTTTTGACCAACTAGATACCCAATTAGTGCTAGTGTGACCATCTATTCCTGCTTCACCATTTACCTCATTGATTGGGATACCATGTTTATCTGTTAAATACTTTTTCACATATTGATATATTTCGAAAGCCTTACCCTTTTTTAAGCCTCTTGCACTTACACCGTGACTTATAAGCTTCTTGTCATGATAACTAAACGATGCCCTCAATGTTATTTCAAATAAAATCAATTCGAAAACCACATTCTCATTATTAGGTCCTAAGTACTCTTTCAAAACAAGACTATCGTTAGGAAAATAACTATCTAATTCTTCAAAGCTAGATCCTGGTTTAAGTTTAGTTAGCAATTCAATTATTGAATCAGGAGATTCAACTTTTATTTGTCCCAAGCAAATTTGAGATGTGAAAAAACAAAAAAAAGTCACTAGTATTATTCTTTGCAGTTTTTTCTTCATTGAGCTTATTTATATTAATTATTCATTATAATTTCATTTAACGTCCTGTGTAAAGACCGTTTTGTGTTAGTTGATTACGATGAAGTTAGCATTTTTTTGCAAACGCCCGTGATTCGAGTAAAAATAAGGTTAAAGAGTATAGCAGAAGTAACATTGTCTGACTGTTGGTAGATGGATGAAGTTAATTTGCACTAAGCAACAAAATGCGGTTTAAACGATAGGCTTGTTTACCTTGACTACTCACTTTAACCGACAAAATGGTATTTACAAACTGTTAGCATATGTTTTTATACAATTTCTGTCCTTAATGTTTTAGCAAAATCTAAAAAACTTTGTTTAAAGTTGTTTTCAATAGTTTGTATTTCTAAATAATACTCAGAGTCCTTTTTTTCTAACATATTTTTATGTGATTCTTTCATAGAATCTGCATATTTTTTTGAATATTTTAGGAGGTCACTGAAGTTTTTTGATTCAAAATTATATTTAAATAAATGACTATATCTAATCTCAAAGTTTGAAAGAAATATATGACACTCTTGAAAAGTTAACAGATTGTCAGAAAGTTTTTGAAATAAGTTGCCAGCAGAGTCTTTAGCTATTTGAGGATCTATATCTGCTAAAAGTTTAACGGTAGTGTTTTGATTTTCTGTCTCTTTTCCTGCTATCATGAATTTATTAATGTACAAAGTTAGTTGGTCGTAAACATCAATTTTTTTTTGTAGTATGTATAGTTTTTTATTTTCAGAAGCCGAAAGTTTATTAATACTATATGAAATATAGCCAAGAACAAAAAGACTTATAAGAGAGATTAAAGTATTGGTAACACCTCCAAAAAAGTCACCAAATGTACCCCAATCAGAACTTTTTTGTGATATTTCATGGGAGCTAAAATTTAAGAGATATATGAATACTGGAATGAAAAGCGCAATCAATATCAATGAGACTATTACTATGAAAATATTTTTTTTCATTTGTTTAATATATGCTAACATGCGAACAAACACCATAGTGTTTACTCGCACAGTAAATATACTATTTTTAATCAGTTTATAATAAAACAGTTGGATGCACTTAGGTTTGATAATATAGCTGTTAATTACTTTTAAAGATTCAACTCAGCAATTGTAGCAATTTTATTTCTTTCCAAAAAGGCATCAATAGTCTCAAAATGCTCAATTACTCGCTTGTTTTTAAACTCAAATACCTTGCTGGATAATCCTTTTAAAAAGTCTCTATCATGAGAAACCAAAATAAGGGTTCCATCAAAAGCTTTTAAAGCTTCCTTTAACACGTCTTTAGACTTTAAATCCAGGTGGTTAGTCGGTTCATCCAAGATCAATAGGTTTACTGGCTCAAGAAGTAACTTAACCATCGCTAAGCGTGTTTTTTCTCCACCCGAAAGCACTTTTACTTTCTTATCTATATCGTCCCCTTGAAACATAAAACCTCCCAAGATCGTTTTTATCTGTGTACGTATATCTCCTTCAGCAACTTGATCAACGGTTTGAAATATAGTAAGTTCTTCATCTAATAAAGAAGCTTGGTTTTGAGCAAAATATCCAACTTTTACATTATGGCCTAAACTACACATTCCATCAACTTCAATTTCTCCTAAAATAGCTTTAATCATGGTTGATTTTCCTTCTCCGTTTCTACCAACAAAAGCTACTTTTTCTCCTCGCTCAATCACCAAGTTCGCATCTTTAAACACCACATGTTCACCATAAGATTTAGACACATCCTTCACATTCACAGGGTAATCCCCAGATCGTGGAGCAGGAGGGAAGCGTAACCTCAAAGAAGAGTTATCTACTTCATCAATTTCAATAATCTCCATTTTTTCAAGCATTCGTTCCCTCGAAGCTACTTGGTTCGTTTTGGAATATGTTCCTTTAAAACGTTCAATGAATGCTTTATTATCATTAATGACTTTCTGTTGCTCGTTGTACGCTTTTAGTTGATGAGACCTTCGCTCTTCTCTTAATTGAAGGTAATGAGAGTAGTTGGCTTTATAATCGTATATTTTCCCCATAGTAACTTCTATGGTTCTATTGGTTATGTTGTCAATAAAAGCCCTGTCGTGAGAAATCACCATTACGGCATTCGCCTTGTTTACTAAAAAGTCTTCTAACCAAATAACAGATTCAATATCTATATGGTTGGTGGGCTCGTCCAATAAAATTAAATCGGGCTTTTGAAGCAAAATTTTTGCTAATTCAATTCTCATTCGCCAACCTCCGCTAAATTCACTGGTTTGTCTGTGGAAGTCTGTAGATTTAAATCCAAGCCCTTTGAGTGCTTTTTCAACTTCCGCGTCATAATTTACTTCTTCTAATGCATAGTATTTGTCTCCAAGCTCGGTAACGCGTTCAATGATTTTCATATACTCTTCGCTCTCATAGTCTGTTCTAGTTTCCAATTGTTTATTTAGATCATCCATTTCTGCTTTCATGGAGTGAACTTGTGAAAATGCTTTAGCAGCTTCTTCAAAAACAGTACAGTCGTCTTCTGTAAGTAAATGCTGGGGTAAATAGGCAATAACCACATCGTTTGGTTTAGATATTTTACCACGAGTAGGTTGATCAACACCAGCAATAATTTTCATCATGGTTGATTTTCCAGCGCCATTTTTACCCATAAGGGCAACCTTGTCGTTTGGGTTGATCACAAATGAAATGTCTTCAAATAAGGTTTTTCCACTAAATTCAACAGCAAGGTTATCTACTAAAATCATATCAAAAATTTTCAGGAGCAAATGTAATTATCTTCCTTGTATCTATCCCTGTATGAAAGAATGATTTATTTTTGAATGTAAAATAAGATATATGTTACCTGTAACTAATCATGTTAGTAGGTAATTAAGATTGAATTCCCCTCTTGAGCCTGCCTGATCGTCAGACAGGAGGGGTTAGGGGTGTGTAAAAAAGCATGTTTTTGATGTTTAATTGTCAAAAAGAACGAATTTAAAATTTAAGTGAGTAAGTCAAAAAAGTGTTGCAAAAAGAAATGTTGCAAAAAGAAATGTTGCAAGAAATACAAAGAAAAGGGCAAGACCTATTGCAAGAAATGTCCCAAAATTTGTAAGAAGTGTAAGTGAATGGCTGTGTTTTTATTAAACGTTTCAATTGTTAACTATTTATTTATATGTCCAAAATCTTGAATAACATGAACGAAAAGAAAAATCATTCTTCTAATTTCCCTCTTGAGAGGGATTTAAGGGTGTGTTAAATCTAACCTAATCATTGGTTTTTCTATTTGTGAATAAGTACAGGTATACAATTAACTATTATTTTCAGATGAATTTTCAATTAGTCAACATAAATAATTGTTCCCAATCACCTGACTACCGTTGGGTAAGTTCATGTGGAAGGGCATTTCTATACCTCAAGAATAAGTCGTATCTTTGCATAAATTCAATTTTTTAATGGACAATTATAGATTAAATCATCTCGAAGAACTAGAATCAGAAGCAATCTTCGTGATGAGAGAGGTTGCTGCTCAATTTGATAAGTCATGTATTTTATTTTCTGGAGGAAAAGATTCTATTGTGTTGGTTCACCTGGCAATAAAAGCTTTTTATCCAGCAAAAGTGCCTTTTACTTTGGTACATGTAGATACAGGACATAATTTTGAGGAAACAATCCAGTTTAGAGACGATTTAGTAGCAAAGCATAACCTTAATTTAATTGTAGGATCTGTTCAAGAAGCCATTGATCAAGGAAAAGTAGTAGAAGAAACTGGAGTGAATGCATCTAGAAATAAATTACAAATTGGTACCCTACTAGAAACATTAGAAAATGAAAAGTTTGATGCAGCCATAGGTGGAGCAAGAAGAGACGAAGAAAAAGCGAGAGCGAAAGAGCGTTTTTTCTCTCATAGAGATGAATTTGGCCAATGGGATCCAAAAAATCAACGTCCAGAGCTTTGGAATATTTTTAATGGAAAAAAAGCTTGGGGAGAACATTTTAGAGTGTTCCCTATCTCAAACTGGACAGAAATGGATGTTTGGCAATATATCCTAAAGGAAAAAATTGAAATGCCTAGTCTGTATTTTACCCACAAACGAAACGTATTTTATCGTGACGGTGTTTGGTTGGCTCATGCTCCTTTTATGGAGTTAAAACCAGAGGAAGAAGTAGTTGAAAAACAAGTAAGATGCCGTACCATTGGTGATATTACGTGTACAGGTGTAACACTATCTGATGCTTCTAATGTTAAGGATATTATCGAAGAAATTGCAGCCACTCGATCAACAGAAAGAGGATTGCGTTATGATGATAAGCGATCAGAAACAGCCATGGAAGACAGAAAAAAACAAGGATATTTCTAAACAAAGAAAGAATCATGCAAGAATTATTAGAAAAACAAGTAGCCGATCATAAATCATATTTAGACATGGAACTGTTACGTTTTACAACAGCAGGAAGTGTTGATGATGGAAAAAGTACTTTGATTGGACGTTTATTATATGATAGCAAAGCTATTTTTCAAGATCAATTGGATGCAGTTAAACAAGCATCTTTAAATAAAGGAACTGAAAAAGTAGATTTAGCGCTTTTTACAGATGGTTTACGATCTGAAAGAGAGCAAGGAATTACCATTGATGTAGCCTACAGGTATTTTGCTACACCTAAAAGAAAATTTATCATAGCCGATACTCCTGGACATGTTCAATACACGAGAAACATGGTTACTGGTGCTTCAACGGCAAACGCAGCATTGATTCTTATTGATGCTAGAAAAGGAGTGATTGAACAAACACTTCGTCATTCGTATATTGCTTCCTTGTTACAAATTCCTCATGTTGTTATTTGTATTAACAAAATGGACTTGGTAGACTATAAAGAAGAAGTTTATGAGCAAATCAAAGAGCAGTATGAAGGTTTTATTGCTAAGCTAGATATTCCAGATGTTCATTTTGTTCCATTAAGTGCTTTGGAAGGTGATAATGTAGTTACTCGATCTAAAAAAATGCCTTGGTATCAAGGGAGTACGTTATTACATCTTTTAGAAAATATTCATATTGGTAGTGATTATAATCACACAGATGGTAGATTCCCAGTACAATACGTTTTAAGACCTCAAACAACAGAGTTCCATGATTACAGAGGGTATGCTGGAAGAGTAGCAGGAGGAGTTTTTAAAAAAGGAGATAAGGTAAAAGTGTTACCATCAGGTTTTACTTCAGTAGTGAAAGAGGTTTCTCTTCATGGTAAACGATTAGATCGAGCATTTCCTCCAATGGCAGTTGATATTCAATTAGAAGATGAAATTGATATCAGTAGAGGAGATATGATTGTTCATGAGGATAATACACCAGAAACTGTACAAGATATAGAAGCTACAGTTGTTTGGATGAGTGAAACTCCTATGCAATTGCGTAAAAAGTATACAATGCTTCATACTTCAAATGATGGGATGTGCATGATTAAAGAAATTAATCATCAAATAAATATCCACACGTTAGAAGAAGAGGAAGGGAAAGGTTCTTTAGCAATGAACGAAATAGCAAGTGTATCTATTCGATCTTCTAAACCAATGTTTGTTGATTCTTACACAAGGAATAGGATTACTGGAAGCTTTGTTTTGGTTGAAGAAGGAACAAATAACACCGTAGGTGTTGGTATGATCAAATAAAGAATCATGATTGATCGTTTTAAAAAGTTGCTCTTTGAGCCTGTTTCATCGGCTTCACTGGGACTTTTTAGAATAGCACTAGGTATACTGATTTGTTGGCAATTCTATAGAGTAGAGCCTTATATTACTCAAATCTTAGCAAAGCAAAAATTCTTTTTAACTTATGATTTTTTTCATTGGGTTAAAATAGGTTCACCAGAACAACTTAAAATTTTATTTAAGATAAGCTACATCTTTTGCTTAATGCTTGCAGTTGGGGTGTTAACAAGGATAAGTGCTTTGTTTCTATTTTTTTCTTGGACATATATATTTCTGATTGACGCAGGACATTATAATAATCATTATTACCTCTATAGTTTAATTTTATTTCTGATGATTTTTGTTAAGTCTGATACTTCTTTCAGTCTAAAAAATCTATCAAAGCCCCACGAAAAAAGAGCACATCGTATCCCTTATTGGCAATTATTTATTTTTAAAGCTCAAATGGTTATTGTCTATTTTTGGGGAGGAGTGGCAAAGCTTGATTATGATTGGTTGAGGGGGTATCCAATGCACTATTGGTTGAAGGGTCAAACAAGTATCGCCTGGCTTAATGAACTTCTTTCCACCCATGAAGCAGCACTGTTTTTTAGCTATACGGGGCTGTTTTTCGACTTAAGTATCGGTTTTTTACTTTGGTTTAAGAAAACACAACGCTGGGCATTAATTCCTTTAGCTACTTTCCATGTTTCTAATCATTTTCTTTTTTCAATTGGAACTTTTCCTTGGTTCTCACTAGCTTCTACGATATTATTCTTTGACTTTTCTTTTCTACACAAAAAAATCAAACAAGAAGTAATTAAAACTTCATATCCCTTTAAAAAAGTAACGTTTATTTTATTGTCAACTTATTTAATAATACAATTATTAATGCCAGTTCGACAATATATATCAAAAGGAGAACCTTCATGGCATGGTGTTGGACACAAATTTAGCTGGCGAATGATGTTGGCAGATAAAATTGGAAAACTAAAAGTTAAAGTAAAGTTTCCTAATGATCCGATTGAACATGGAATTAAGTTAGAAGAATATATCTGTGCTCGTCAATTCAGAAAAATAACCAGAAGTTCTAAGTACTTATGGAAGTTTGCCTATTTTCTAGAAGAATCAGCAAAAAGCAATGGAGCACCTGATCTAGAAGTATATGTGTCTGCTTACAAAAGTTTTAATGGTAGAGTGTTCCAAGAGTTTATAGATAGTACAGTTGATTTAACAGCTTTAAAGTATCAACAAATAGGTATGCCTTCTTATGTTAAACAGGTAGATAAGTCAAAACCATATAAACAAAATAACATGGAAGTTTCAATAGGGGAGTTGAATTAAAGTGCAATTCACCAGTTAAATAATGCATCTTGCAAGATTAATCAACTTTTTTCATTAACAATAGTTAATTATGGATTTATATTCGCTTTTATAAACTAATTGAATAGTTTAAAAGAAACTTAATTGTTTTATTAACGTAAATATATAATAATTAAGGCTTTTGTTTATATTTGAAACCTAATTGTGATATTTATGAGATCAATTTTTACCCTTTTGTTGATAGTTGTTTTTTTTAGTCAATTAAACAGTCAATGTAACATTGTATATGTAACAACAGTAGGAGGAGGTAGCGGTACTATTTCATCACCAACCGACTTAGCTACTGCTATTACTAATGCTAACGCTGGAGATATCCTTCGCTTAGACACAGGTGTTTACAATATTTCTAACCCAATAAATATACCAGATGGTGTTACTATTGAAGGAGGTTTCATAGCTGCAAATAGCTGGAATAAAGTAAGTGATTCTGGAGCAACTAGAATTTACAGGGATACAATGAACATAGAAGGACCAGTAGGTCAAGAGCGATTGGTAGCCATGTACGGTAATACAATTACCAATTTTAGATTACAAGATATATCGATTGAAACTGCTGATGCTCCAGGAACTGGAGTTACAACCTATGGTTTACATTTAACATCATGTAATAACTACTATTTTACTCGTACAGTAGTTGTTGCAGGTAAAGGTTCTGATGGTATAACTGGTGCTAATGGTGCTAATGGAGCTATTGGGTTTGCGGGAAGTAATGGTAACAGTGCAGATGATGATGATAATTGTAGCAATGATTTTGATGGAAGAGGAGGTGCAGGAGGCCAAGGTGGAGGAGGTGCTACTGGAGCTGCACAAACCTTGGCTCCTCCTGGATGTAATGCTATGGGTTTAATTGGAGGTGATGGTACTACATCAACTACACTTCGTGATGGAGGTGGTGGAGGAGCTGGAGGCTCTGGAGGAAAAGAATTTAGTGGTGGTGGAATAGGTACTGGAGGTGATGGAGGCCAAGGTGGTGGAGTTAATTCAGGCCCCTTCAATACTAGCATCGGGGGAGGTGGAGTTGGTGATGACGATGATGGATATCCAGGATGTGCAGGACAAGCTGGAGCGCCAGGGACTAATGGAACAGCTGGAACTGTTGGAGGAGCAGGTAGCTTTGTTGGAGGCTTTTATGTAATTGGAACACCCGGTGGTGATGGAGTTGATGGTCAAGGAGGCCAAGGTGGAGCCGGAGGAGGTGGAGGCGGAGGCCAAGGTAGAGATGTTTTTGGAGGTGAAGGACTAGGCGCTGGCGGAGGCGGAGGCGGAGGCGGAGGCCAAGGTGGAGAAGGAGGTAAAGGTGGAACCGCTGGAGGTGGTGCATTTGCTGTTTATTTATTTAACAATGGAGGCAATGCCTATTTTGAAAGCTGTAATTTCTCTACGAAAGGTTTTGGAGTCGGTGGAGCTGGTGGAACAGGAGGGGCTGGAGGTGCAGGTGGTAGCGGAGGCATCGGAGGAGGTGGCGGAAATGCTAGTTCTTTCGCTTGCGGACTGTCTGGTAACGGAGGAGGAGATAACGATGAAGTTGGTGATGGTGGAAACGGTGGAAACGGTGGAAACGGTGGAAACGGTGGAACAGGAGGTAGTGGTGCTAATGGTGATACATCATCCTTATATATAGATGGTGGTACTGCACCAGTAAATATTGAAATAACACATAATTTTGGAGCTGAACCTAGCATAACATTAGCAGGTGGTACATGTGCACTAACCGATGTGACGTATTCAACATCTACTGTGTCTAATTGGAATTTTGGACCTAGAGCTAATCCATCAACTGCTAATAGTGTTATTTCTGCAGTAACACAATACGATACAACTGGTCGTTTTGATACAGATGTTAATGGATTCTTATTTGAAGGCTTTACGCTTATATGTACACAAGCACCTGAGCCACCAAGTGGAATATCGAAAAGTTTAACAACTGTTTGTGTTGGTGATTCACTTGATCTTAGTGTAGTTGGAGGTTCAATAGGACCAAATAATGAGTGGTATTGGTACTCAGGATCCTGTGGAGGTACTTTAATTGATTCTGGAGCTACCATTACGCTTGAAATGTTAACAGATACAACATTATATGTTAGAGCAGAAGGTGGAACTTGTGGTACGCCAACTATTTGTGCTTCTATCTTTGTGCCTATTGATACAATTTTGACACCTCCATTCTTGGCAAATGTTACTGAAAACGAAATATGCCCTAATACTAATACTGAAATTTTTGTTCAATTAGGAAACTTAGATACATTACAAAACTGGGCTTGGTATACGGATGGTTGTGGAACCACTGCAACTGGAACTGGAGATACAATATCCGTATCACCGGGAGCTACAACAACTTATTTTGTTCGTAAAGAAGGAGGTAACTGTACACCTTCACCATGTATTCCTGTAGTTGTTGAAATTGACTCTAACAATAGGTTACCTAATGGTGCAGATGTTACAGTTGACAGCATTTGTGTAAATTCTTCGACTCAAGTATATGTAGTAAATGATACACTCCGAGCTGGAGAAACATGGAATTGGTATAGTTTTGATTGTGGAGACTCACTTATAGGAACTAGTGATACGATAACTGTTACACCTTCTGGTAATACTGTCTATTATGTAAGAAAAGAAGGAGGAGGGTGTTTACCCTCAAATTGTTACCCTGTTGTGGTTAATACAATAGGTGTAGAGGTAGCTTTATTTGATTTTGACACGCTTTGCGGAATTCTTCAGCCAGTTGAATTAGTTAATGGATTTCCTGAAGGAGGTCAATATATAGGTTTTGCTGTATCTGGAGGCTTTTTTGATCCTGTTTTAGCTGGATATGGTGATCATCCAATTACTTATTATTTAACGGATACTTCTACAGGTTGTACAGACTCGGTTACAAAACCTATTACTGTTGAGCAATGTTTAATAGATGGAGTTGTTCGTGTAAACACATTTTCACCAAATGGAGATAATTATAATGATACATGGAATTTAGATTTAAGTGCTTATTCATCTGTGGATTTAATTATTTTCTCTAAATGGGGAACTAAAGTTTATGAAACTTCTGACAATTTTGTGCAATGGGATGGAAAATGGCAAGGAAAAGATTTACCATCAGGAACTTATTATTATGTATTATCTCTAGACAGTGATGATCCTATCAAGGGTAAAGTTGTTATTGTAAGATAATCAGTAATAAATAGCAATGAGGCAATTACAAATCAATTTAAGATCACTTATTATGAGAAATCGTATATATTATATGTGCTTGTTTTTAGGGATAACTTCTTCTCTGCAGGCTCAGCAAATTGAGTTAAGTAGTCATTACTATCAAAACATGTTTATGTTTAACCCTGCTGTGGCTGGTCAGTATAATTATTCTCCTATCAATATTAACTATCGTCAGCAGTGGACTGGTTTTGAGGAGGCTCCAAGTATGCAGTTTTTATCATATCATACCAAGTTGTTGAAAAACTTAGGAGGAGGAATTAATTTCTTTAATGATGTAGCGGGACCTGTTAGAAGAACAGGAGGTTTATTAGCTGTTTCTTATACATTAAAAACATCAAGTTCATCTAACTTATCGTTAGCACTTGCAGGTAGTGCTACTCAATTTTCTTTTGATATAGATAAATTAGTCACTGAATTACCTAATGACGTTGCTCTAACTAGTGGCTTAAGGAACCAAGTTATTCCAGATGCTTCCTTAGGATTAAATTTTTATACAAAAAAGATGCGAGTTGGACTATCAGCTTATAATTTGTTAGAGGCTGGTCAAAATCTATTTGAATCAAATTTTATGGTCGAAAACAAATTAGAAAGAACAATTTATGCACATGCAGATTACACGGTTGATCTTTCTAAAAAATTTAGTTTAACTCCCTACTTTTTGATGAGGTATATGTCTAACTCTCCTTTTCAGGCTGAAGTTTCAGCAAAACTAATGTATAATAAACTGTTATGGATAGGGACATCTTATCGTTTACAGGATGCAATGGTGGTATTTGCTGGAATTGACTATAAAAATTTTGTAGTTGGTTATAGTTATGATTATACTTTATCAGAGCTTTCTGCATATAATTCGGGATCTCATGAAATAATTTTAGGGTATAAACTTACAGGAGGAACTAATGGTCAAGGTTCTTGGTTTAAACGTAATAGAGTATATATTAAGAAGTAGATGATTAATTTTTCTTCTCCATTTATGAAGCATGTAGCTTTAATTATATTTTCACTTTTTTCTTTTGTCTCTTTTTCACAGAATATTAGTGTAGCTGATGATTTATTCTATAATTATGAATATCGTCAAGCTATTAAATTCTACGAACAACAAGGGAGTTTAAAAAAGGATGAAGCATTAAGGTTGGCTTATTGTTATCTGAAAACAGGAGCATATGAAAAAGCTGCTGAAACTTATGGCAACTACCTTTCTGAAAAAGATCCAATAGGAGATGAGGATCTTTTTTATGCTGAAGCACTAAAAAATTCGGGGAATTACGAAAAAGCGAAAACTTATTATGAACGTTATCGTTCAGCAAACATGGATGCCTACCAAGCATTAATAAGTCAGCAATCTTTACAGTATCTTGATAGTTTAAAAGATTTACGCCCAAGTTATGAATTAATTATTGATAGTACAGCAAGTTCAACAGCCGCTGACTTACTAGCAACAAAAGTAGACGAAGGAACAATTATCGTTTCTGAGCTTATTAATGAAGAGGATAAAAGTTTACAAATTCAATTAGAAGATAAAACAAAGGAATCTGAAGTAGATTTAGCCTATGGAAAGAACTTAAGACCCATTGCTCAACTCGTTTTAGTTTACGATGGAAAAAAGATTCCATTCACTACAGATAGTAAAACACCTTTTCATTTTGGAGGGTATAGCATTGATCGTACAACAGATAAAATTTATTTCACTAAAACAGATATTACAAAAACGTGGAAGAAGTTTAAGGAAATGCCAACAATCCATGTGGGTAATATAGATATTATAGGTCAACGCATTACAAATATAAAACCAGTTGACATTCCAGGGTTCAATAAGAAGAAACATGCACTAGCTCATCCATTGGTTCTTGGGGATAGTGTAATGTACTTTTCGGCTAACTTAGAGGGTACATTAGGAGGTTTTGACTTATGGAAGACGGTTAAAAGTAATGGCTCTTGGGGAACTCCGGTGAATCTAGGAAAAAATATAAACACGAAAGGAGATGAGGTTTTTCCATATATAAAAGACTCTAACTTTTATTTTTCTTCCGATGGTAGAATAGGTTATGGAGGGCTGGATATATATAAATCTGTATGGTCAAATGGTACTTTTTCGAAGGCAGAACTACTAAGACAGCCATTTAATTCTCCAGAAGATGACTTTGGACTTTTTTATTCAGAAAATTTAAGTGATGGAGGGTATGTAAGTTCAAATAGAGGAACTGGAACAGGAGATGATGATATTTACTTTTTTAGTGTAAAAAAACGTGTTTTACAAGGAATAGTAACTGATAAAGATGGAAATCCTGTGGAGGGAGCAACTGTTAAGCTTTATGATGATGAAGGAAATTTAATTTCCGAAATGGTTACCGGTAAAGATGGGAAATATCGTTTTTTAGTTGAACCAGATAAATCATATACAGTTGTAACTGATTGGGAGGGGCAACAAGCCAAAATGAAGTTTGATGTAGATGATAACTGGGATGATGATAAAATCAATGAAATCAGTTTAAAGCGTGTACAAGCTGTAGTTCAAGGTCAAATACTTGATGAAAATGGAAATCCTGCTGCTAATACCTTAGTTAAAGTTGTAGCGATTAATGGAATTGAAATTGATCAGGTTAAAACCGATGAGAATGGTAATTTCAGATTTCTAGTTCCCGTAGGTAACCTTTATACAGTTAAAGCTAGCAAAAAAGGATTCACGGCTAAAAAAGTAATAGATGTTGATGAAAATTGGGATGATAACACGAAATTATCATTAAAGCTGAAAGAGGGGGTTACCTCGCAAGGAACTGTTTACAATGAAGATGGAACCGTAGCGACTAATACGGATATTTATCTTTACAATCATAATGGGTACTTACTTGAAAAATCACAAACAGATGAAAACGGGAAGTATCAATTCGTTCTTAAAAATAGAAGGAATTACCAAATAGCGGCCAAAAAGTCTGGTTATGAAGGGGTAGAAAATATTTATACAGGTAAAAATTGGGATAGTCAAAAGGATTTAGACATTTATTTATTACCATACACCACTGTTGCTTCTGGAAAAGTTACAATTAAAGGGGAGGATGGAAAACCTCTAAGAAGAGTTAAAATTATTTTAACTGATCAAGTTACTAAGAGAAAAGTTGTAACGATAACAGATAAAAACGGAGAGTTTGAAGTTAAGTTAGACAATAAGAGAGATTATATTCTACGAATGGAAAAGCTAGAATATTATCCTAGAACAATTGAGATGTCGGCAAATAGTGCTTATGGTGACTCTATTAATTTAACTGATTATTATAACCTTGAAATGGAGTATTCGGGTTATCTAATAGAAAGTATCTATTTTGAATTTGCTTCTGCCAGAATTACTAGAGAATCCAAAGAACAATTAAAAAAGCTAGCTCGAACCATGCGTAAACGTCCTAATACTGATGTTTACATTAAATCATATGCAGATTGTAGAGGAAGTGACCGAGCCAATGAAAAAATCACAGAGGCTAGATCAAAATCAGTTAGAAGGTATTTACAACGAAAAAAAGTACCTAAGGACCGAATTTTTACGAAATCAATGGGAGCTACTAATTTTGTAAATAATTGTGTAACTCCTGATGCTTGTTCTGAAGAAGAGCATTCACTCAACCGTAGATCTGAGTTTGAGTTGATTGAAAGGAAATAATATGTCTGTTGTCGTTTTATGAATCACACATTAAGAAATATACTGGCAATTATAGCAGGTTTAATCGCTGGGAGTATTGTTAATGGAGCGATTATCAGTGTTAGTCATATAGTAACCCCTCCACCTAAAGGTATTGATGTCTCTACCTATGAGGGACTATTAGAAGCCATACCTTTATTTGAGCCCAAACATTATTTGATGCCTTTTTTAGCACATGCATTAGGTGCTTTTTCAGGAACAATTCTAGGAACTTTACTTGTAAACAAATATAGATGGGCTATCGGTTTAATTATTGGTTTCTTTTTTATGATTGGCGGTATAATTAATGTTTTCATCATTCCAGCACCGCTTTGGTTCTCTATCATTGATATATCTCTGGCTTACATACCAGTTGCCAGATTAGCTGTATTTATCACTAATAGAAAAAGAGAAGTGGTAAACTAGTTTTAATTATTTTTTTTCTAATCCTAATTTTTCTCCAATTTCTAACATGAGTTGATAAGCTTGATCGTAATCGTTTTTAATATTCCCATCAAGAATAGCCTCTTTAATATCATTTTTGATTTTACCAACTTCATAGCTAGGACCAATCCCAAAAACCTGCATAATTACATCTCCAGAAATAGGAGGTTGCCAATTTCTAATACGATCACTTTCCTCTATTTGAGCAATTCGTTTTTCAACTTTATCAAAGCGATCTAAGTACTTTTGAACTTTATACTCGTTTTTCGATGTAATATCTGCTCTACAAAGAGTTAATAAATCATCAATATCATTACCTGCTTCAAACATTAACCTTCTGTAGGCAGCATCTTTAGCATTAGGATTGGCTAAAGCAATAGGTCGTAAATGTAAAAAGACTAATTTTTTTACGTACTTCATTTGACTGTCCAAAGGAAGTTTTAATCGCTTGAATATTTTAGGAACCATTTTAGATCCTACTACCTCGTGGCTATGGAAGGTCCAACCAATTTTCTCATCAAAACGCTTGGTAGGAGGTTTTCCTATATCATGCATGATAGCTGACCATCTGAGCCATATATTATCTGTATTTGGAGCTATATTATCTAATACTTCTAATGTGTGATAAAAATTATCTTTATGAGCTTTACCGTTTATTTCTTCCACCCCATAAAGATCTATCATTTCAGGAAAGATTATTTCTAATAAACCAGTGTTAAATAATAACTTAAATCCAATTGAAGGCTTATCTGATCGAATAATCTTGTTTAACTCTTCAGTGATTCTCTCTTGTGAAATAATTTTAATTCGCTCTTTATGTTCTTTAATAGCATTTAATGATTGGTAATGAACACTAAAACCTAATTGTGAGGCAAAACGGATAGCTCGCATCATTCGTAAGGGATCATCCGAGTAGGTAACACCTGGTTCTAAAGGAGTACGAATTAATTTATCTTTTAAGTCTTGAACTCCATTAAAAGGGTCAACTAAGTCACCGAAGTTTCTTTGATTAAGGTGAATAGCTAATGCGTTAATCTTGAAATCTCGCCTTTTTTGATCGTCCTCAATAGTTCCATCTTCAACAATTGGATTTCTAGAGTCTCTATTATAACTTTCCCTTCTAGCTCCAACAAACTCGATTTCATACCCATCTTTCAAGCGTATCATGGCTGTGCCGAAATTCTTAAAGACACTAACCTTTGAAGCATTTACTTTCTCAGCAACTTTATGAGCTAAATCAATGCCACTTCCTTCAATAACAATATCGATATCCTTACATGGTCGATTTAACAACAAATCTCGAACAAATCCACCAATAACAAATACTTTTTCTTGAGGAGCAATTTCAGAGATAATTTTAAAAATTGGATGTTTTAGATCATCCTTTAAGTTGATATGTTCTTGAGTAGAATACAAGTTTATTTGCGAATCAATTGATAATCTCCATGTACGCCTAATTTTATTATGGTAGATGGAGTTCCCGTTAATTTTTCGTTGGGAGGCAAATTTACAACATAATCTACTCCATCCAAAATTTTAGAGTTTATATCCGAAAGAGATAATGCTGTTGGTTCTCCACTTAAGTTAGCAGATGTAGAAACCAGTGGTTTACCAAATTTTTTTAAAAGCTGATGACAAGTTCCATGCTTAATAATGCGAATACCTACGGAACCATCTTTGGCTAAAACATTAGTTGCTAAGTTATAACCCTCACTTAAAATAATGGTAGTGGGCTTAGTTGCAAATTCAAATAAATCCCAAGCAACATCAGGAACCTCTTTAATAAAACGGTTTAATTTTCGGTCATCATCAATAACAACGATATAGCTCTTAGAAGAATCTCTTCCTTTAAGTTGGTTAATTCGTTCAACAGCTTCTTCATTTGAGGCGTCACAGCCTAATCCCCAAACGGTATCAGTAGGGTAGAGGATAATTCCTCCTTTTTTTAAAACATCAATGGCTTCTTGCATGGGTTAAGGAATATATTTAACCTTGCTAAAGTCTGGTTTTCTTTTTTCCATAAAGGCATCTCTACCTTCTTTTGCTTCGTCAGTCATATAAGCTAATCGAGTAGCCTCACCAGCAAATACTTGCTGACCAACCATTCCATCGTCTGTTAAATTCATGGCGAACTTTAACATTTTAATCGAAGTAGGTGACTTGGCTAATATTTCTTGTGCCCACTCATAGGCAGTGTCTTCTAATTCGTCATGGGGTATAACAGCATTAACCATTCCCATCTCATAAGCTTCTTGAGCAGAATAATTTCTACCTAAAAAGAAGATTTCTCTAGCTTTTTTCTGTCCAACCATTTTAGCTAAATAGGCAGATCCGTACCCTCCATCAAAACTCGTAACATCTGCGTCTGTTTGTTTAAAAATAGCATGTTCTTTTGATGCTAACGTTAAGTCACAAACAACATGCAAGGAATGACCTCCACCAACTGCCCATCCATTTACAACACAAATAACAGCTTTAGGCATGAAACGTATCAATCGTTGAACTTCTAGGATGTTTAATCGATGATAACCATCATTACCAACATAACCTTGATGCCCTCTAGTAGACTGATCTCCTCCACTACAAAAAGAATATACACCATCTTTAGTTGATGGTCCTTCGGATGATAAAAGAACAACTCCAATTGAAGTGTCCTCATGTGCATCTCTAAAAGCGTCTAGTAGTTCGGCTGTTGTATGTGGGCGAAAAGCATTTCTAACGTTAGGTCGATTAAAAGCAATTCTAGCTACACCGTTTGACTTTTTATATGTAATATCCTCGTACTCTTTGGCTGTTTTCCAGTTTATTGTTGACATATGATTAATTTATAGCTAAAGTTAATCGTTTTTACATTATTTATAAAGACTAAAAAGCTCAACAAATAAAAACCATAGAGTATCGAATTGTATTTGATCATTATTACGGAACAAAAAGACTCACTTTGTACACATAATGTATCTTTTAGTGCTACGGTGTTATCGTATTATTGCTGTGATAGAAAACTCCAACAATGAAAAAGGCTACATTTCTTATTTTAACATGTTTTCAAATATTATCATTTTTCACTCAAGTAAATACTTGGAATGGCAATACAGATACAGATTGGCACAAATCCTGTAACTGGAGTTTAAACACAATTCCAACTGTGAGTCATGATGTTGTTATACCAATAGTTACTAATTATCCTGTAGTAACAGGGAATGCTCATTGTAAAACATTAAGTATTACATCAACTGCATCAACTGCATTGACAATTAATAGCTCTGGTGGAGCTGATTTATGTATTACATCAACAAATGGCGGAAGTTGTTCAACTACAGCAACTGATAATGGAGGTTGTGCAAGTGCAGTAGCAGCAACAGATACCTATGGTATGATGGCTTTTGGTACCTGGACTGGAAGTGGAGTAAAAGGAGCGGGAGCTGTATTTGTAATATATGATGATGGTACTTGGGGATTTAATACAGGAGGAACTTGGTCTGGACCGCCAGATGGAACTTATACAGGTACCTGGCTTTCTGGAGCTCCTACAACACCAGTAAACCTTGAGTGGAGATTAACTGAATATAATTCAACTAGTGGACCATTTAATTCTCCTGGAAGTTCATGGACTAGTCCAGTATCTACAACTCCATGGGGAACAACCAATGTAAGTGCAAATATAGCAACAGCTTGTGGGAGCGGAGGAGGAATAACTAGATATTTGGGGTGTAAAGTTGAGTTCAGAAACTCTGTGACTCTGGTTGTCGTTGCTACACACTACTTCTCTGCTGAGATAGGTTGTTAATTTCTGTTTAATTTATTCTGTTATTTCAGTTAATTTTGAACATGCGAGTAATATTATTTTTGATTGTTTTAATCAGTTCATTGTTATGTTATGGAAATGACAGAGAAAAATGTAGTGTTTCCTTATTAGAAGATTTACTATTTCATTATCAAGCCACATGCGATTCAAATTCTCAACTTACTCCAACTGAGGAGAAAATAATGGAGAATATTAGACTAATTAAAGAGGGACGGTATGCTCAGTCATTAGAAATTATCAAAAAATATAAGAAGGATGATGAATTTTGGCAACTTGTCGAGGCAAATATATTAGAACGCCAATATTTTATTGATTCTGCTATAAAAAAATATCATACAATAACGCTAAAACATAAAGATGTAGAATTAAAGAAAATGGTTTTATATAAGCTGTGTATGCTTTCTCTAAAATTAAATGATACTTCTTTATACAATCAGTCCGTTTTTGATTATACTAATCTATCCCTTAATGCAATAGATTCAGCTCGTTTAAATAAAGTTGAGGGATCGTACTTGATGATTAATGGTAAATATGAGGAGTCAATAAGATTGTTTATTTCAGCTTTAAAAACTTTTACTAATCATGAAAGAATGTATGAAATAATCGAACTTCATAATTTGATTGGAGCTAACTACGCGCAAGCTAAATTTTTTGATGAAGGATTAACTTATTTTAGAACAGGGTTAACAGTAGCTAAAAAAATGAAAATTGACCGATTAGCTGCTGAACTTTTAACCAATATAGGAGGGCTTTATATGGAAAGTAACAAACTTGATTCTGCTGAATATTATTTGAAACTAGGTTTGTCACAGCATTTAACGCTCGATAATCACCGTAGTGCAGCATCTTCTTACTCTAGTTTAGGTGCTGTTTATGCAATGAAAGGAGATAATGAATTAGCTATAAATTATTTAAATAGTTCTTTAATTTTTGGTAATAAATCCAATGATATTTCTATGTTAACTGCAGCTAATATTCAGTTGGGTAAGATTTATCTATCTATGGATAAAAATGATTTATCAATTAATCACTTTATGTCTGCTATTCGGTTAGCAAGAAAAAATAATTATAAACGAGCCTTGATGGTAAGTCATTTAGATTTGTCTAAAGCTTATTCAAACCTAAAAAAGTATGATTCGGCATACTTTCATAAAGATTTAGGGGATAAATTAAAAGATCAATTATTAGGAGCTGAAAAAAGTAATTTAATTAGTGAGATAAGAGTTGGCTATGAAAAAGAATTGAAACAAAAGGAGAATGAAAAGCTGACCATCCAATTAAAAGCTAGGAGAAAGCAGATGATCTATTTGATTGTTGGTGGAATAATAACGGTTTTAT
Source organism: uncultured Saccharospirillaceae bacterium (assembly GCA_950054195.1). GTDB lineage: Bacteria > Bacteroidota > Bacteroidia > Flavobacteriales_D > CAJJDF01 > CATLPG01. The sequence goes on along the minus strand of CATLPG010000004.1, from coordinate 16,199 downwards.
TTGTATTGTTAATTAGTTTTTATCTCTATAAGTTAAATGTTAAGAACAAGCAGCTAGTTACTATTCAAAAGCAAAAAATTAGAATTAAAGATGAACAAGTGACAGAAAGTGAAAATAAGATCAATCAATTGAATACACTATTGAAACAACAAAAAAGCAGTGATATAGCTTCCAAAGAATCATCTTCTCATGCCATCGAAAAATTAATTAATACTAAAAATTGGTCTGTTTTTATGGTTGAGTTTAATGGCGTCTATGAAGATTTTGTTTCTAAAGTAAATCAATTACACCCTAACGTTACACCAAAAGATTTACGAATAATAGCACTTATTAAAATGAATCTATTGGACAAAGAAATAGCAGATATATTAAATATAGAGTACTCAAGTTTTCGTAAAGCAAAAAGCAGACTCAAAAAAAAGCTTGAAATTGATGATAATGTCTCTTTGTCTCAATATATTTTTAACCTTTGATTAATGACTTCATTGATTTGATCAGCATTATCAACAATCATAAAATGGGTTCCATTATTAACCCTGATGATTTTATTATTCTGATCAGGGTAGTGGAATAACTTGTCCTTGTCTCCATGTAAGCGGATGACTGGTGTGTTTTGAGTATGTGATGGTCTCCAAGTTAATACTTTTTGAAGTGCCCACTTTAAGAATTTAGGGTCGGTGTCATTTATAATACTTTTCAATAGGACTTTATTTTTTGCTCCAAAGAAGTAAGAAATAATAAAAAAGGGTCCTTTTAAAAAGGATGCAGGTATAAAACGAACAATGTTTAATTTTCCGATTAATTTTTTCCACCATGCTAATTCAGAGTGACTAGTAATTGTTGAGATTAGAATAAGTTTTTTTGCGGGGATAATTTTATTTGCTTCTTGAGCAATAATTCCTCCAAAACTAACACCAAGCCATATGAATTCTTGGTTTTTCTCAATCTTAAGCTTTTTAACTAACCGGTAGGTATAATCCGATATTTGTTCATTATTATAAGGAGTAATCCATTCAATTGGGATAAGATCATAATCTAGTTTAAGGTGTTTAAACACTCTTTCATCAGCTCCTAAACCACTAAATGCATAGATTTTCATGATAACTCATTAAATTGATCATCTAGCAAGTTGAGAGAGCTTTTTTTCTTCTTTTTGCTCCAGGCATTTTTTAGTAAGTAGTATAATCCAACGATACAAAGTAAGGCAAATGCGATAGCTAATAGATTTATAGGTAGCTCATTGTTTTCTAATATATTATAGTTCTCAGTTAGTAATCCATAGAGACCAATCAATACTCCAAAAAATATTTGACTTCCATAAAAAGTTGCAATGCTTAAAATAGCATATCCCCACTTTGATTTATTATGCTTATCAGCCAAGGTGTAGAAGTTCTTCCCAATAAAGAATAAAAATATAAGTCCTAACATTAATTATTTTTTATAATATCTAAAAAAGCTTCAATAGCGTTCCAGTACTCTAATCCACCTGGTTGCTTTTGCCATAGGGCTTTTGAACCATGAAATCCTTCACCTTGAGGCTCAAAATGGATTTGTTTTCTTCCTAGATTTGTTTCAGATAATAATTCACGAGTATACAAGATTTCTTCTTTCGATGAGGTAATAAAAAAAGGTTTTCTAAAATCTTTAAGTACATCTTTAAGAGACCCTTTTTTGTCAGCTAAATAATTTCCAGGGCTAAAAGCCACAACCGATTGAATTAAATCGTTATCAGGAGCTATGTATAACGCTAGGGTAGAAGAGTAGGAGCTTCCCCATAATATAATTTTTTTATTACCAAAGTAATCAGAGGTAAACTGAATAGCAGCAAGTATATCTTTTTCAGCGTCTAAATAATCAGTTCCCTTGCCTTTTTCTATGGCACGAAAATATGTTTCATTGATTACATTAGCTATTCTACCTCCGGAACGTTGATCAATGGCTATACAGTTAAATCCTCTTCTGTTTAGTTCTTGAGCTATTCCTTCATACTCAAACTTATTAAACCTCGCTTGATGACATAATAAAATGGCAGGTGAAGTATCATTTATTTGATAAATAGTTGCACTTATGAGTAAGCTATCTGTAGAAGGAAAAACAGTATCAATTACTTTTGGATAGTTGTTTTGGTCTGTTGATTCTGATGTGTTATCAATAATTTTTTTCGTTGCTATTTGACCGCATGAAGCCAAAGCGAATAGAGAAATAAAAAAATATGTTGCTTTAAGATTAAGCATTCGAATGATTCTGTATCAATTTATTCAAGATGTCAATAGCTGCACTAGCTATTTTTGTTCCAGGCCCAAATACACCAATAACACCTTGATTAAATAAATAATCGTAATCTTGTTTCGGAACAACACCACCAACCACTACTTGGATATCTTCTCTACCATATTTTTTAAGTTCATTTATTACTTGAGGAACTAATGTTTTGTGTCCTGCTGCTAAAGAAGATACTCCTAAAATATGTACGTCATTTTCAATGGCTTGTTTTGCTGCTTCTGCTGGTGTTTGAAATAATGGTCCAATATCAACATCAAATCCAATGTCAGCAAAAGATGTAGCTATAACTTTTGCCCCACGATCATGTCCATCTTGCCCCATTTTTGCAATCATAATCCTTGGTCTTCTTCCGTCTAAAGAGGCAAACTCATCAGAAAGGGCTTGTGCTTTAATAAAATCTTCGTCTTTCATTGCTTGTGATGCATAAACTCCCGATATTGATCGGATGGTGGCTTGATATCTTCCAAATGTTTTTTCTAAAGCATAGGAAATCTCACCTAAGGTAGCTCGCTCTTTTGCAGCTTCAACAGCCAATGCTAATAAATTACCAGTATTGTTCTTCGCAGCTTCCTCAAGAGTAGCTAGAGTTTTAGAAACCTTATCGTTATCTCTGTTTTTCTTTAATTCATCTAATCGTTTAACCTGTTGTTCTCTTACTTTGGTATTGTCTACGTCTAATATTTCAAAATCATTTTCTTCATCAGTAGTATACGCGTTAACTCCTACAATAATATCTTCTCCTGAATCAATTTTAGCTTGTCGCTTAGCAGCAGCTTCTTCAATTCGCATTTTAGGTAAACCACTTTCAATTGCCTTAGCCATACCGCCTAATTCTTCAACTTCTTGCAAGAGACTCCATGCTTTTTCTGCAATATCATTCGTTAGTTTTTCTACGTAATAAGAACCTGCCCATGGATCAACCACTTTTGTAATATTAGTCTCATTTTGAAGGATTAGCTGCGTATTTCGAGCAATTTTAGCTGAATAATCTGTTGGGAGCGCTATTGCTTCATCCAAAGCATTTGTGTGTAAGGATTGTGTCCCACCAAGAGCAGCAGCTAATGCCTCCACATTGGTTCTTGTTATATTGTTATAAGCATCTTGCTCTGTTAAACTCCATCCAGATGTTTGTGAGTGGGTTCTTAATGCCATCGATTTTGGATTTTGAGGATCAAATTGCTTTACAATTTTAGCCCAAAGCATACGAGCAGCTCTCATTTTTGCAATTTCCATGAAGTGATTCATCCCTATTCCCCAGAAAAAACTTAATCTTGGGGCAAAATCATCAATATTTAGTCCAGCATCAACTCCTGTTCTTAAATATTCTAAACCATCTGCTAAGGTATAAGCTAGCTCAATATCTGCGGTACCTCCAGCTTCTTGTATATGATACCCAGAAATACTAATAGAGTTAAACTTAGGCATATGCTCAGCCGTATACTTAAATATATCTGAAATGATACGCATAGAAGGTTGAGGAGGATAGATGTAGGTATTACGAACCATAAACTCCTTCAATATGTCATTCTGTATTGTTCCAGACAATTTTTCTGTGGATACGCCTTGCTCCATGGCGGCAACAATGTAAAATGCCATAATTGGAATCACAGCACCATTCATTGTCATGGAGACCGACATTTTATCTAACGGAATTTGATCAAAAAGAACTTTCATGTCTTCCACACTATCAATAGCAACACCTGCTTTTCCAACATCTCCAACTACGCGTTCATGATCACTATCATAGCCTCTATGAGTAGGTAAATCAAAAGCAACAGATAATCCTTTTTGTCCAGCAGCTAAGTTTCTACGGTAAAAAGCATTGGATTCTTCAGCTGTGCTAAAACCTGCATACTGTCTAATGGTCCAAGGACGAATAGCATACATGGTAGAGTAGGGGCCTCTTAAATAAGGAGGAATACCTGCAACAAAATCTAAATGCTGAAGATTAGTAACAGCTTCTTTTGAATAGTTAGAAGCAATAGCTATACCTTCGTTTGTTGTTCTTTTTTTTGGATTTTGAGCAGCCTTTTTTTCTTGCTTTTTAAAAGGAATATTTGAAAAGTCTAATTTCATTAGTCTTATATTAATTCATAATAAAGATAACAAACATCATAACCAAACGATAAGGAAAAAGAAGGATTAATTAAGAAACGATTTTTAATTACTTTCTTTAATTTCATTAAGCAACCATAAATTAAAGCTGTTCGTAATAATAGTAGAGAAGGTAAATGACAAGAGTGAAAACAGTAGTATTCGTATGGTTTAGTTTGCTTGTAAGCTTTGTAAATGCACAAATAGCTGTACAGCCAGCAACCCCCAATCAATTAGTAGACGAGATTGTTGGGACGGGCATACGTATCTCTAATGTAAATCTAAACTGTCCAACAAATGCCTCTGCTACTTTTACTGGAGGAGATATAATTAATGGGGGAATAATCTTAACTACTGGAAATGCAAATAATGCTCCAGGTCCTAACAACAGCGTAAATACATCAACAAATCATGGAGCTTCGGGAGACTCAGAGTTAGACAATATCACTGGAGGTTTTAGTACGTTTGATGCATGTGTTTTAGAATTTGATATAATTCCGTTTTGCAACCAATTAGATTTTTCATTTTTATTTGCCTCAGAAGAGTACCCAGAGTATGTAGGACAAGCTTTTAATGATGTTTTCGGTATTTTTGTGACAGGACCTAATCCTATTGATCCAATGAATCCTTACGCTGATTCTAACTTAGCTACTATTGGAGGGAATCCAATTAATGTTAACTCAATAAACAATACATCTAATGCAGCATTTTATTTAGATAATACCACTAATAATTTAGAGTATGATGGGCATACAACAGAAATAATGAAAACAATTGATGTAACTACGTGTGCTACTTATCATGTTAAAATAGCTATTGCAGATGGTGATGATGGAATTTTTGACGCAGCTTTACTGATAAACCAAAATTCGTTAGACTGTGGTGTGGGACTTACAACAAATTACAATCAATTAAATATTCGTGAGGGATGTTTTGATACGTTAACATTTTCAAGAGCTAATGCTGCTGTAGCAGATACAATTCCTCTTCTTTTTATAGGTACAGCAATAAATGGAATAGATGTGAGTCCGATTCCAGATACACTTTATTATCCGATAGGCACTACTGATATAGATTTTCTTGTGGAACCTTTAAAAGATGGAATATTTGAAGGAGTAGAAACCATGAGGATAGTTTTTCCTAATGGTCCATGTGGATTTTATGATACAGTTGATGTAAGGATTAGTGATGAAATCAATATTAATGCAGGAAATGATATAGAAGTGTGTTCAGATGCTACTGTGCAGATTGGTTCAGCACCCCTAGCTATCGCAGGAATAACCTATAACTGGATACCAAATACAGGGATTAATACACCAACTATATCTAATCCTAATTTAACCAGAACTAATGCTGGGCCTCAATCAATTCAAGAAGTATATTACTTACAGGCTACTCTTAATGGCTGTTTGTATGAGGATAGTATTAACGTAATAATTCATCCTAATCCCACAGCATCGTTTAATACTATTTATAGCTGCTCGAATGATACTTCACGGTTTATCAGTACCTCGGGAGATAGCTTAAGTGAAGTATGGGATTTCGGAGATACTTATTTTGGTTATGGTGATAGTGTAGGACATGTATATGGAACAATGGGAACGTTTAACGTAGAGCTAATAGTTATTGATTCAAACACTTGTAGAGATACAGTTAATCAGCCTGTAACATTGTACTCTTCGCCTAATGCTAATTTTAACTTCACTAATGTTTGTAAAGATTACCAAACATGTATGAATGATCTATCAACTATTCCAACGGGAAACATAACTGGTTGGGATTGGGATTTTGCTAATTTGTTTGCTGTTAACACACAAAATCCTTGTGTAACTTATACAAATGCAGGGATTTACCCAGTAAAGCTTAAAGTAACTTCTGATCAAGGATGTCAGGATTCAATTATCAGAAATTTAACTATTTACGATAGTCCTTTTGTAAATTTTACTTCACAGAATAATTGTACGAATGATTCTATACTCTTCACTAATTATTCATCAAGTACCTCTGGTTTTATTACTAGTTACCAATGGGATTTTGATGATGGGACTACTCAAACTGTTAGAAACCCTAGAAATTTCTATAATAACGCTGGAAATTATACAGTACGTTTGGTTGTAACAACCAGTAATGGGTGTATTGATTCAAGTAGTTTACCTGTAACTATATATGAAGCTCCAGTTGTTGATTTTACGGCTTCTAATACACAAGGATGCGAAAGTGAATGTATTGATTTTACTAACCAGTCACCAGTAAACCAAACATATAATTATTTAGAATGGGATTTTGGAGATGGGATTTTTGCAAACGACTCCAATCCAGAGCATTGTTATCTAGATACAGGATCATATACTGTTTCATTAACCATTAGAAATACTGATGGATGTGAAGCTACCGAAACTAAGATTAAATATATTACAATTCATCCTGTACCAAATGCTTACTTTGAAGTAAACAAGAATATTTTAGATGGTTTAAATCCAACGATAAGAATTGAGGATGGTTCGAGTAATGATGTTATTAGCTATATATGGAGTCTTGGGGATGGAACAACAGATTCTACTAATAATGCTGGTCCAATAACACATACTTATCTAGATAATGGCACCTATGCGGTTAATTTAGATGTAACTAATAGTTATGGATGTAAAGACGACTTTAGCTTGAATATTTTCGTGAAAGAACATGTAGAGTTATTTTTGTCAAATGCTTTTACTCCAGATGGTGACGGTAAAAATGATACATACGGGGTAGAAGGATTTAACTTGGAGGCACTAAGTGATTTTAATTTTACTATTTTTAATAGATGGGGTAGGGTTATGTACCAAACAGATCGATACGATAAACCTTGGGATGGTACGCATAAAAATAAAACTTGTAAGCAAGATGTTTACGTATATAAGTTAGTGTATGCCAGTATTGATGGAGAAGAAACAGAGCATATTGGAACAGTCACTTTATTAAGGTAATTAATGAAAAAATTGAAATACATAATATTGATTTTTTCTTCTTTCTTATTGATTGAAGGAAATAGTCAATGCCAAAATATGGGATTTCAAAGTGGAGATTTTTCTAATTGGGATGTGTCAGCACAAAATCATCCAGAAAATACTTGTAATGATCCTCATTTTTGGGTGGGAAATGGTGTTGTTTATCCGAATGACAATACACGTACAACGGTTCATGTAGATGCTAACCCAGTATTTGATGTGATGACTTGTAATACGCTTGAACGAACTCCTCCAGGTAGAACAACAGCTGCGCAAATTGGTAATGTTGCTGTTGGAGGTAAAGTTGATAGTGTTTCCTATACAGTAACTGTAACTCCTCAGAATAATTTTCTTATTTATGAATATTCATGTGTTCTAGAAGAGCCTTCTCCACCTAATAGTGGTTTTCCTCCTCATGCACAGGAAGTAAGACCTACTTTTTTGATAGATATAACTGACGCGAATGGTGATTTAATAGGTCCAGCTGCTTGTAGTCAAATTGTTGAGTGGGCGAATGATGCAGATATAGGATTGAGAAGATGTAATGTAGTCAGTCCAAATAATGGAAATCAAACATTTGTTTATTACCGTCCATGGACAACTATTGGAGTGGATTTAAGACCTTTTCAAAATTTAGCCCCTCCGAATAATCAGGTAACTATATCATTTAAATCCATGGATTGTGGGTTGTGTGGGCACTTTGGTTATGGATATATCCATGCTCAATGTGATTCTTTAGGCATTGAAGTGGAATATTGTGAAAGCGATAATTTTGCTACACTAACCGCTCCTCCAGGATTTGCTTATAATTGGCAAAATGGTCAAACTACCAGAGAAATTGTATTAAGTAATCCAAACCAAGGAGATACTGTTTGGGTAGATTTAATTACGATAGGAGGATGTTCTTCACGATTAACAACAGTTTTAAATACTTCTAGAGCAGTCGCTCAGTTTACTTCAAGTAATCAAGAGTGTTTAGGAACTCCAATACAATTTCAATCTACTTCGTATGCGAATTATGTTTCTACAGGAGATTCCATTCCCATTACGAGTACAATTTGGAATTTTGGAGATGGAGATACTTCTCATCAGCCTAATCCTTCTCATACGTACACATTACCAAATACTTACATTGTTACACTAAATGTAGAATCAGAAGCAGGTTGTGTAAGTTTTGTCCAACAAAATGTATCTATAATGGATAAGCCAGTAGCTAACTTTGTTACCACAGAGGTTTGCTTTGGAGATTCAACATCTTTTACAGATTTATCAAGTATATCAATAGGAAATATAGTTTCATGGAATTGGGATTTTGGAGATCCGACCTCTGGTGCTAACACGAGCAATTTAAGACATCCTAAGCATATGTTTACCTCATCAGGAACATATCAAGTAAGCTTGGAGGTTACTTCTGATCAAGGGTGTGTAGATGATACTACGATGACAGTAACTATAAATGATGTGCCTGTAGCTAATTTTCAGGTTGCTAATTTCTGTAAAAATCAAGTAACAAACTTTACCGATGTGTCAATTGGAAATACCACTGTGGTTGATTGGACTTGGAACTTTGGAGATGGAGCAGCTGCAAATGGAGTCCAAAACCCTACTCACACATATAACAATGCAGGAATTTATCAGATAAATTTAACGGTAGAAAATGAATTTGGATGTATACACACCATAAACAGAGATATATCGATTAACGAAGTACTCGTAGATTTTAATTCTGATAGTCTATGTGCCGAAGATATGTTTACTTTTTTAGCTTCTTCGTCTACAACTTTAACTAATTACTCATGGGATTTTGGTGATGGAAATACATCTAACATAGCTAGCCCGCAACATGTATATCCAAATGTAGGGTTTTATGATGTGAAACTTGTAGGAACTTCTGTTGATGGTTGTTTGGATAGTACAATTAGACAGGTTCAGGTATACGAATTACCTACTGCTGATTTTATTGGAATAGATAATATTGGTTGTGATACGCTTTGTGCCCAGTTTACAAATACCTCGTACATTCCTTGGGGAATAGGCAGTTTAACATGGGATTTTGGTGATGGAGCAGTTTCTAACGACACCAATCCATTACACTGTTATACAAACTTGGGGACGTATGATGTAACATTAGCAGTCTCCTCAATTCATGGTTGTAGAGATACCTTAACAAAGGTAAGTTATATGACTGTAACTTCTCCGCCAGTAGCTGATTTTGAAGTTACACCTACGAAAGTTGAACTCTTTGATTCTCGTATTTATCTTGTGAATACCTCTCAAGGAGAAAATGCCATTTTATGGGATATTGATACTTTTTCGGTATCTAATAAAACAGATTTTTATTATTTATTTCCTTCAAATGAAATAAGAACTTATCCCATTTGTTTAACTGCTTTTGTTACAGCTCAATGTCAGGATAGTATTTGCAAAGAAGTGGAAACAGTTGGGCATAAAGTGTATACTCCAAACTCTTTTACGCCCAATGGAGATGGTGTTAATGATGAGTTCTTTCCGAATTTGATTGGTGTAGATGAAGATTTTTATAAGTTTTATGTGTTTAATCGTTGGGGTGACCTCATCTTTCAAACCGATAAAGTTGCCGAAGGATGGGATGGTATGCATAAAGATAAATTAGCCAAGCAAGATGTATATGTTTGGAAAGTAGTTACTAGAACCATAAGCAATCAAGAGCGAATAACTCAGATTGGTCATGTGACTTTATTGAGAAAGAAAACTGGGAAATAGTTTAATATCCCGCTAGCTCAATCCCATTAAGGTTTTTGTACAACTCAACTGCATGTCTGTCGGTCATTGAACTAACATACATCGTCATATTTAGTATATTCTCGTAAGTGTTTTCTAGAGGTTTACCATCAATTAAATATTCGCTTGGGATAAGGTTATAAACGTACCTATATTGTTTGGGATTAAGAATAGCACTTGTAAAATGGTGCAAAAGATTGGGTAAAACTTTAAAACCAGCTACTTCTAATTTAAGAACAGTGGGTGATTGATATATTTTTGATATGCTTTGAGAAATAATAGTGTCTAACACTTCTTTTTCTTTTTCAGGAATGAAATTGGTAAGAGGTGTATCAAAAGTACCAGCTAGCATAGCTTCTTCATTTTTAAGAAACACTTTTGCAGATAAATTTACTAAATGATTAATAGCTATACTTCTTAAGTAGGCTACTTTACTACTTTCATGAATAATGTTATGGTATTTTTCTTCATGAAATGACCAAACATCACTTAAAAGGTTTTTTAGGTTATTTTCTAAGTCTTTGAATGGGATGTAACCAATGTTGTACCCATCTTCATAGTCAATGATTGAATAACAGATATCATCTGCCGCTTCAACTAAAAAAGCCAAAGGAAAACGATCGTAAACTAAGTGATTGTCAAAAGAGTTATTGTTAACATTCAAAGATTGAGCTATTGTTTGAAATGTTTCTTTTTCTGCTTGAAAAAAGCCATATTTTTTTTGACTAGCTTTTCCTCCTTTTTTTCGCAAGTTTGGTAATGATTCTTTTGGATACTTCGTAAATGTCCCGTAAGTTGCGTATGTGAGTCTAAGTCCGCCTTCAAAACTGGATTGCCCTTTAAGGGTGTTAGAAATAATTCTAAAACCAGCTGCATTGCCTTCAAAGTTTTGTAAATCTGCTTGTTGTTTGTTGGTTAAATCAGCTATAAAATTTGCAGCTTCACTTGATTTAAAATAGGAAGATATCGCTTCTTCTCCAGCATGTCCAAAAGGTGGATTTCCTATGTCGTGAGTTAAACAAGCAGCAGAAACAATAGCACCAAAATCGGCAGGAGTTATCGATAAATTATGTTTTTCAATGATTTCTTTACCAACAATAATACCTAGAGACCTTCCAACTGAAGCAGTTTCTAAAGAATGAGTTAGTCTATTTCTAACAAAATCAGATTTAGGGAGAGGTAAGACTTGTGTTTTGTTTTGTAACCTTCTAAAAGCTGGAGAAAATACAATTCTATCGAAATCTCGTTGAAAGTCGGTTCGGTTGTTATCAGTAGATGATGTAGATTGACCTAAACGTTTACCAGCGTGTTCAAAAAGTTTATTCCAAGTCATTTTAAATAATTTGAAGTGTTTATAGGCACTTAGGTATAAATATAATTGCTCCAATAATAGCAGACATGATAGCCGTTATCAACACTGCGCCAGCAGCTAAATCTTTTGTGTTTTTAATTTGTGGATCATTTTTGAGTTCCACTTTATTTGCTAATTCCTCTATTGAAGAATTGAAAGTTTCGGCAGATAGAACTATTCCGTAGCAAATAATTAATATAATCCATTCGTTGGATGAAATAGCTAGGAAATACCCTAAAAAGATTGTAACAAGAATGGCTAATAAATGAACCCAAGCATTGTGTTGGTGTTTAATTAGTAAACCAATACCTCTAAAAGCATAAGTGAAACTCTTAAAGCGATCTTTTATGGAGAACTTAGAGTTACCCACCAGCTTTTTTTACTTGATAGTTTTTTTCCTTTAAAAGCTGTAGAACTTTATCTCTGTGATCTCCTTGTATAAGAATTTCTTGGTTCTTTACAGTTCCTCCAACACCACATTTAGATTTTAGGTATTTACCCAATTCTTTAAGATCATCTTCAGAGCCAACAAAGTCCCTAATTACAGTCGCTACTTTTCCTCCTTTTAAACGATCTAAGTGTATTCGAAGATTTTGCTCATCTGGAGATAAGGTCTCTTGAACCTCGTCTTCTTCATAATTAAAAGAAAAGTTTGGATTTGTACTGTAAACTACATTTATTTTTTTCTTTTTCTTACTCATTAGGTAAAAGTATAGAATTTATTGGAAAATACTGGTAGTAACGATTGTTAGGTGTTTAGTCTTTTTGATTAATACTTTCAATTAATTCGTAGGGAGTATTACTAAACTCTACCTGGATGAACTGCTTAAGTTTTGCTGTTCTAGCAGTATTAAGGGTAGTATCGTTCCATTCAGCTTTAAATAATAAAAGAGTGTCAACTTTATTTTCTGTATTTAACCTGTAGGAATTTGCAGCACTAAACGTGTGTATTTTATCAAAAACAGGATTTAGCTTTAGACGATCCATGGTTTTGTCTAACACTAATTGATAGCCAGGTTTTTGTTTAAGTTTTGTTTCAAGCTCTTTTATTTGCGTATCTTTTTCAGATAGTAGGTTAACGTAGTTATCAACTGTTTTATAATACAATTCAGGAGTAATTGCGTTTTGATCAATCTTATCTTGAATAATCTTTAAATTGCATTCGGGAAGTGTTTTATTTAATTCTCCTTGAAGCTCAACAATTCTATTTGCATCGATATATCCATCACCAAAGATGGATAGAATAAGCTGTTGATTTGGTTCATAAATAATTTTCTTTTGAACCACACTTAAGTTTTTTGCTTCAGCTAACGGAGCAATTTCTTCATTAATAAATAACTCAATATTGCTAGTGAAAACACTTTTTTTCCATATAGAAGCAAATTTAATCCCACTAGGTATAAGTACTACAAGTAAAAAGGCAGCTATATATATTTTTATTCTCCTTTCTGTTTTTTTGTTAACGTATGAAACTAACGGGAACTTTAAATAACGAATAACTAGAATAGTAGTTAAACAGATAAAGATGGAGTTCAACAAAAACAAGTAAGAAGCACCAAGAAAATAACTCCAATGACCAGTAGCTAATCCATATCCTGCAACACATAAAGGAGGCATTAAAGCGGTAGCAATGGCTACACCAGGAACAACGGTAGAGTTATCGTTTTTAGAGGCAGCAATGATACCTGCTAAACCACCAAAAGAAGCTATGAGTACATCTAAAAAGAAAGGCTCTGTTCGTCCAAGTATTTCTGTTGTAACTGTTTTAAATGGAGTGAGTTTAAAGTAAATAAAAGATGCCAGAATACTAACTCCTGTTGCTACTCCAAAGTTAATCAGTGAGAATATTAATAATTTAAAATTATTTGTACCAACTGCTAAACCAACCCCTCTGATAGGTCCCATAAGAGGAGAAATAAGCATGGCTCCAATTACCACAGGAATAGAATTTACATTTAATCCAACAGAAGCAATAAAAATAGAGCAAATAAGTACCCAAACATTATACCCTCTAAATTCAACCGATTTTATTATTGATTCAGAAACTTCTGTTTTGTTTACATCTCCATCTTGATTAAAGCTGAATATGCCAACAAGGTAATTCCATATAGTGGAAGGAATATCCTTCATACTTTGTTTACCCGATTCTGCACTTGAAAGTTTAGAAGCTACAGTTTCTTTTTGTTGCTCTTTGTTTTGATTTTGAGCCTCTTCGTTATTCTCTTTGTTTTCTGTCATTTTAAAAGTTCTTTCAACTTTTTAATAGATGCTTGATTTTTCTCAGTATAAATATCATTCAAAATTACTTCTTTATCTTTTTTTGTTAAATGAAAATTTACAGAAACTTGTTTTTTATCACTCAAGCTAAAATCTATTTGATCAATTGAATTGAAATAAGGTTTGATGTAATGATATATTTCATCATTAATAAAGTCTTGTAGTGCAAAGAAGTTTTGATAAGGCAAAGAAATAGGGGAAAGTACATTTGTTTTTATTGAACGATCATCTAGTTTTTTAGTTTTTCCTACCTTCTTTTCAGTATCTCTAATGTTTAAAATGATAACACCGCTGGTGTTTTTATTTATCCATTCTCTTAATTCGAACAAATACCTATATGTAATTTTATTTCCTTGATTATCTCGTCCTCCAGCGTCAATTAGTTTAATCTCTGGCTTAGAAGGCAAGTGAGTAGTAGGAAGTATGTAAGGGAAAGTAGCACTTAATCGAACTGCACTAGAGATTCGTAATCCAAAAGGATCGTGATTAGCAAAGAAACGGGTAAACTCTATATTGTCACTAAGTAATCTGTCGTCATTAGTATATGTAAGATAAGATATCGGTTGTGAGCTTATTAGTAATCGTCTATTTTCTCTTACAATTGTTGGTGAAAAAATAATCATTGGTGGTTAACCTCTGTATACGGGATCTCTATAATCGCCTAGTCGTTTTGTTAATGATTGTCCAAGGTTTTTATTTAGCTTTTGCTCAAAAATAAACCCTCTATCTTTTGGATACGTGTATCCATTATCTTCAAAAGATTGTAAACGAGGTAAAAAGTCGCTTGTAGCTGTACTGTAGGCCACAGCATTTAATAAGTCTTTCGAGATATTTTCTATGTGTTTTTTATCAGCGTAAAAGTCATTATTATTCATTCTACTTTGATAAAGATTTTCTCTAAAATAAGTAGCACCAATCATACCTCCAGATGCTCCAGATATAAACTGAATTTGTTTAGTTATCTTACCATTAAAAACACTATCTAAATGACAAAGTGTATTATAAGTCCACATGGATGAACGTGATCCACCACCACTAGAGTTGACTACAATTAGTTTAGGTTTGCTTAAACCTGTTTCTTTTTTCCAATTGTTAAGCATCTGAAAAGCTATTTGCTTGTCTTTTGCATATTTTAAGCTGTCAGTTGCATATAGATGAATTGTGCTTTCGTCATAGTTAGCTTTTAAAGCTCCATAATCAATTCCATAAGCATAACTTTTGTAGTATAATAAATCTATTTTTTGACTAATAAAATTAATTCCAACTATGCTTAAAATAATGATTGTCATTGACCAACGCTTAAAAAAGGAATAAAATGAATTGATTAGCATTAGTGTTAATGAAAACAAGACTAAAATACTGGCACCAGCGGGGATTAAGAAAAACTCACTTTCTCTAATTAATCCCAAAGTAATGAATGTAACTATTGCTCCAAGTTCAAAATAAGATGCGTTTACATGGTTCCTGGTAAAGAATAATTTGATTAATTGACTACTGTAATGATCAGAAGATCGAGCAAAAGCTACTTTGTAAGGCTTAGTAAGGTATGTTTTTACTTTCCAGGGACCAATTCTCTTTAAGGCTCTTTCCCACCGGTTTATTTTTAGCCCTCCTTTCCTGATTTTCTTTTCAAATGAACTTCTGTATTTTGATAGTTCTTCTTCGGTGAACCCACTAATTTTATAAATATTCCGATCAAACCGCAGAAAATAGAGGTAAGCAATAATAATAAAAGTTAGTATACCTGTTAAGAAGCCGATAATGTTAAGGTATATCTCTTCATTTGGTATAAACTCTTCATTTTTTTGGAAAATAACCGAATTATAAATATAAGTCCCAATAAAAAGTAATGGAATAATGCTATTGTTATACGTATACTTGATAAATGGACGATTTACCGTTACCATAAATGGGAAAATCAAAATATTGAGTCGGTAACTGTAGATGTTATATGCGACAATAAAGCTACCAAGCATTAAGCCATTGATAGCAAAGGATAGGTAGTTAATCTTTCCTAGATATTCTGGAGCTAAAAAAAGATAGTGCAATCCATAAAAATTACCAATATTTTGAGAGATAAATCCAAATAGAAGGAGCCAAAAGAGCAAGAGTAAATGATTTCGCTTAAAATGCACGATCAAAAGCGAAATAGGAAAAAACATGATGATATTTTTATACCATTTAAACATCCACTGTTATTCTTTAATAATATCCTGAACTAAATAACTTAGTGCTTTTCCAACAATTAGCTTTTCTGCTTCATTTTTTGGAGCACCTTCACAAAGATGTACGTATTCAAAGGTGTAATGTTGCTTGAGTTGATAAATGAATGTTCGAATATAATCTAAAGAAAAACCAGAAGGACTTTGGGCACTTGATGGCATATTTGCTATGGCATCTAAATCAATTTCTAAGCCAATTTTTTCTTCAGTTAAATGGTTCTTAAT
>CATLPG010000003.1 GCA_950054195.1 uncultured Saccharospirillaceae bacterium | reverse complement strand
GAACAATGAACACCTATAATAAAAACAAATAAAGTGAATGTTCTTCAGCTTACACATAAGCCCCCATTCCCTTCTATAGATGGAGGTTGCTTGGAAATGGCCAAAATGAGTAAGCTTTTTCATGACTCTAATCAATTTAACCTTACTGTACTAACACTTTCCACACCTAAACATCCCTTTTATGAAAAGGTATTTAAAAATAACCTTCCAAATAGCGAGGTGGAACATGTATTCATAAACACCAACCTTTCGCCTTTATCAGCTTTAAAAGCATTAGCAACCAATAAATCTTACCACCTTTCAAGATTTAAATCTACTGATTTTAATAAAAAACTGATTGAGTTACTCAAAAAGAAAACCTTTCAATTCGTTATAGTAGAAAGCATTTTTGTAGGACTTTATGCCGATACAATAAAAAAATATTCTTCCGCAAAGATTATCTATAATGCGCCTAATATTGAATGGGAAATATGGGTGAGACTAGCTAGCGAAACAAAAGCTTCTTTGAAGAAAAGTTATCTAAAAATTTTAGCCAAACAGCTAAAAAAAGAAGAAATCAAAATATGTAATAAATTTGATGGAATTATTGCTTTAACGCAAAAAGATGAAAAAGCATTCAACGTTATTGCTCCAAGTATTACCAGCATAACTATACCGTTCAAAATTAACCTAGCAAACTACCCTGTTTCAACTAAATCAACAGATACTCCTCTTCATTTTTATCATTTGGGAGCCATGGACTGGATTCCAAATGTAAATGGCATAAACTGGTTTTTAAATGAGGTATGGAATCCTCACTTTATAACAAACCAAGCCGTTAAGCTTCATTTAGCTGGTAAAGGCATGCCTCAACAAATGTTTAGCTACAACAAGGGCAATGTTTCTATTGAAGGGTTTGTTGACAATACGCTTGCCTATATAAATACCAAAGATGTATTAGTTGCTCCCCTATTTTCTGGAAGTGGAATGAGAATTAAAATTTTAGAAGCTATGGCTCTTGGAAAGTGTGTACTTGGTACAAGCATAGCTTTCGAAGGCATTGATATTTCTGGGAAAACAGCTATCGTTGCAAACACCAAAGAAGCATTCATCGAACAAATAAAACGACTGAATGAGCACCCCGAAATCATTAAAGAAATTGGTTTAGAAGCCAGAAAGCTAGTTGAAGAAAAATATAATCAGTTAACTTTAGAAAGTGAAGTAACCAAATTCTTTGAATCTTTAGCATGAAAAAATTACTCGTAATAACCTCAAGGTTTCCATTTCCATTGGATAAAGGGGATAAGTTACGAGCTTATCATCAGATCAAGCAATTAAGTAATTATTATCAAATTCAGCTCGTTTGCTTAACCGATCAAGATGTTAATCACAAACAAAAAGAGGAACTTAGCAAATATTGCCACACAATAACTGTGTTTAAACTCACTAAGCTTCAGCTATTATTAAATCTGTTTCGTGCGTTATT
This sequence comes from uncultured Saccharospirillaceae bacterium, assembly GCA_950054195.1. Lineage (GTDB taxonomy): Bacteria > Bacteroidota > Bacteroidia > Flavobacteriales_D > CAJJDF01 > CATLPG01. The sequence continues at coordinate 116,468 of CATLPG010000003.1, read as the reverse complement.
TACAAAAAAGCCCATTCAAGTAGCTTATTTCTATCAAAAGAAATACCACAAAAAGATAAAGCAAATAATAGATAGCTTTAATCCGGATCATATTTACTGTCAACTTGTAAGATGTGCAGAATATGTAAAAGATTCCTACGGAATCAACAAAACTATCGATTACATGGACACCCTATCCAAAGGGGTTGAGCGTAGAATACCCTCCGCATCTAAAATAGTTCGTCCTATATTAAGGATTGAAGCTAATCGTTTAAAACGATATGAAAATGTTATTTACGACTATTTTGATCACCATACCATAATTTCTGAGCAAGATCAAGAGCTTGTTTTTTTAGAAAACAGAGAAAACATTGCTATCATACCTAACGGTATCGATATCAATTATTTTGAACCGCAAAAAAAGGAAAAGAAATATAATTTACTTTTCAATGGAAACATGCAATACGAACCTAACGTTAATAGTGCTTTGTTTATCGTTAAAGAAATTCTACCTCTAGTTCATAAAAGGGAACCAAACGTTAATTTACTTATTTCTGGAACTAGTCCGACAAAAGAAATCAAACAACTGGCTAGTGATAAAGTAGAAGTATCTGGGTGGTTAAGTGACATTCGAGACGCTTATAATTCTGCGGAAATATTTATTGCTCCAATGCAGATAGGTACCGGTCTTCAAAACAAACTTTTGGAAGCAATGGCAATGGAACTTCCTTGCATTACATCTAAACTAGCTAACAACGCCTTACAAGCAACTCCTAACGAGTCTATTTTAATTGGTCAAACTCCACAAGACTATGCTGATTTAATAATTGAACTCTTGAATAATGATAAATTAGCTAGTGATATAGCTTTAAGTGGAAAAAAATATGTTCAATCAACATTTAGCTGGGAAGAATCTAGTAAAAGATTGTACCAAGTAATGGAAGATCATGATGCACATCCACAAAAAGCCGTTAACTAAATAGATGAAAAAAGAAAAAATCATATTAGGCATTGACCCCGGAACTTCCATCATGGGGTATGGTATTATTTTAGTTGAAGGCAACAAAATGAGCTTAATTACCATGGGTGAAATTAAGCTTGGAAAGTACGACTCCCATCCGCTTAAGCTAAAGAAAATATTTGAACGGACACTTGGTCTTATCGATGAATACCACCCAGATGAAATCTCTATTGAAGCTCCTTTCTTTGGAAAAAATGTTCAATCCATGCTAAAGCTAGGTCGTGCCCAAGGAGTAGCTATGGCAGCTGGATTATATCGAGATGTCCCTATTACAGAATACCTTCCTAGGAAAATCAAACAATCCATCACAGGAAATGGTAGTTCTTCAAAAGAACAAGTTGCAAAAATGCTTCAAACGCTTTTACACATTAAAGAACTTCCTAAAAACCTAGATGCAACCGATGGGTTAGCAGCTGCTGTTTGTCATTTTTTTCAAGCTAAAATTGGTGTTGAAGGTAAATCATACAACAGCTGGAAATCATTTGTTTCTAACAACCCTAAAAGAACTAAATAGATTTAGTACAACACACCAATCAAGTCAACTAATCTATTAGAGTAACCAACTTCGTTATCGTACCAACCAGTAATTTTAATTGTATTTCCTATCACATTGGTAAGTGAAGTATCAAAAATGCAAGAGTTAGTATTTCCAACGATATCGCACGAAACGATCTCATCTTCGGTGTAACTTAACACACCTTTTAACTCATTTTCAGCAGCTGATTTAAAGCGTTTATTTATCTCATCTATCGATGGTTTCGAAGAAACATTTAATACAAGCTCTGTTAAAGACCCATCTGGTACTGGCACTCGAATCGCGCTACCGTCTAGCTTTCCTTCCAAATGAGGAATAATTTTAGTAACTGCTATTGCCGCTCCCGTTGTTGTCGGGATAATTGAGTTAGCTGCAGCTCTTGCTCTTCTTAAATCACGATGCGGTGCATCATGCAAACGCTGGTCTCCTGTATATGAATGAACAGTAGTTAAAAAGCCATTTTCAATTCCATACAATTCATCCATTAACTTAATCATTGGAGCAGCACAATTTGTTGTACAAGAGGCATTAGAAATAATATCATCATTTTTATCAATAATATCATCATTAACTCCCATTACAATGGTTTTAACATCTCCTCCTTTCGCTGGTGCAGAAATAATTACTTTTTTCGCACCCGCAGTAATATGCTTTTTAGCTGATTCTCCTGTTCTAAAATAACCTGTTGATTCAACTACAACATCTACCTCATGATCTTTCCATGAAATATTCGAAGGATCTTTTTCTGAGTAAACCCGAATATTTTTACCATCAATCACAATAGAATTATCTGTTGATGATACTTCTCCTTCATACGTTCTATGTACCGAATCATATTTAAATAAATGAGCTAACGTTTTTGCATCAGTTAAATCGTTTATCGCTACTAACTCTAAATCTTCTCTTTTTAAAATGGCTCTAGCTGTTACCCTTCCAATCCTACCAAAACCATTAATTGCCACTTTTATCTTTGTCATTGCTTCAAAATTTACTAATTAAATATAGTCATTCGCTTGATAAAAACATAGCATTCTAATTAGTGTTCTGCTAGCCCGTCTTTTTGACAGTTTTTAAATGCTAATTCATAAATAGATAATACAATTTGTCATGAACATTGCTTTTGGTACTTAAATTGATCTCTTAAAAGAAAAAAGATTTTACTATGGCAACAGGACAAATTAATGTACAAACGGAAAACATATTTCCAATTATTAAAAAGTTCTTATACTCCGATACGGAGATATTCTTGAGAGAATTAGTGTCTAATGCTGTTGATGCTTCTCAAAAACTTAAAACGCTTTCATCTTTAGGTGAATACAAAGGTGAATTAGGTAACTTAAAAGTAGAAGTTATACTTGATAAAGATGCTAAAACAATCACTATTAGAGATAATGGTATTGGTATGACTGGAGAAGAAGTTGATAAATACATCAATCAAATTGCTTTTTCTGGTGCAGAGGAATTTGTTCAAAAATACAAGGATAGTGGCGACTCAAATGCAATTATCGGACACTTTGGTTTAGGGTTTTATTCTTCTTTTATGGTTTCTGATAAGGTTGAGATACTTACCAAAAGCCATAGAGAAGGTGCTCAAGCTGTTAAATGGAGCTCTAACGGTACACCAGAATATACATTAGAGGACATTGATAAAGAAACGAGAGGTACTGATATTGTTTTACATATTGCCGAAGACTCTACCGAATTTTTAGAGGATGCCAGATTAAGTGCAATCTTAAATAAATACTGTAAATTCTTACCAATTGATGTTCAATTTGGAATGAAGGATGAGTGGGTTGATAGTCCAACAGGTGAAAAAGACGAAAACGGAAATATCAAAAAGGATAAAATTGAAATTGAAAACATTATCAATTCAAAAGATCCTTTATGGACAAAACAACCAACAGACTTAAAAGACGAAGACTATAAAGCATTTTATCAAGAGCTTTATCCTTTCTCAGAAGAACCGTTATTCAACATTCACTTAAATGTTGATTATCCTTTCAATCTAACTGGTATACTGTATTTCCCTCGATTGAAAAACGATGTACAGGTTCAAAAAAATAAAATCCAACTATACTCTAATCAAGTATTTATTACTGATTCTGTAGAAAACATCGTTCCAGATTTCATGCAATTGCTCCACGGAGTTATTGATTCTCCAGATATTCCGTTAAACGTATCAAGATCATATTTACAGGCAGATAGTAACGTAAAAAAGATATCTAGTTATATCACTAAAAAAGTGGCTGATAAATTAAATCAAATGTTTAAGGACAATAGAGAAGATTTTGAAGCTAAATGGAACGATATCAAGGTATTTATTGAGTACGGAATGTTATCTGACGAGAAATTCTATGATCGTGCGAAAAAATCATTCTTATTCCAAAATACCGATGGAAAATCATTTACAATTGATGAGTATGCAGAGAAGATAAAAGCTACTCAAACAGATAAAAATGATCGTGTAGTTTATTTATACACAAATAATCAAGAAGAGCACCATGCACTTATTCAAAATGCGAATGAAAGAGGATATGATGTTTTGCTATTAGACAGTCCGCTTACCCCTCATTTTATCCAGCACTTAGAAATGAAGCTTGAAAAAGCTTCGTTTGCTCGAATTGATAGTGACACCATTGATCAATTAATTAAAAAAGACGAAGAGCAACCATCTAAATTATCTGATGAAGAAAAAGAAGCTTTAAAGCCAATTTTTGAAGAGGTTGTAACCAAAGATAAATTTATGGTTGATGTGCAAAGCTTAAGCGAAAAAGATCAACCCGTTTTGGTTACTCAATCAGAATATATGCGAAGAATGACCGAGCAGCAAAAGCTTGGTGGTGGCGGAATGGGCTTTATGGGAAGCATGCCCGAAATGTACAACTTAGTAGTAAATGCTAACCACCCATTAATTACTACTATCATGGAAACTAAAACCGATAAGAAAAAGCAAAAACTAGCAGAACAAGCTGTTGATTTAGCCTTATTGGCAAAAGGATTACTTAAAGGTGAAAAGCTCACACAGTTTCTCAACCGAAGCATTGATCTTATTAAATAAAGATCAATAGATTCGTTAATTATAACCTCAACCTAGTCATTCTGTTGACTAGGTTTTTTTATATCACAAAAAAAACTAATATTGTATAAAGAAATTTATTTAATACGATGGATTTAGATCAAAGAAACGATAGAAGCAAGTATTCCAACAAAGGTGGAGTTGAAAGAAGCCCGATAAGAAAATATGTACCTTGGATAATCCTTGGGGTAATCGTTATTATTTTATGGTCATCATACAGCTGGGTAAAAAACACTTACAACGAAATAATAACAACTTCTGAATATGTTGACAAAGCATGGGGTGGTGTACAAACAGCTTACCAAGCTAGAGCAGATAAAGTTAAAAACCTAACTAAAATAGTTAAAGGTGCTGCTGATTTTGAAAAAAGTACCTTAACAGAAGTTATTGAAGCTCGTTCTAAAGCGACAAGTGTTACTATTGATCCAGCTAACCTTACGCCAGAATCATTAGCTAAATTTGAAGCTGCTCAAGGACAACTTACACAAGCATTAAGTAAGCTTTTAGTAACCGTAGAAAGATACCCTGATTTAAAAGCTGTGCAATCTTTTAGGGATTTTCAAGTTCAATACGAAGGCATTGAAAATAGAATTAAAAAGGCCAGAGATGATTTTAATGAGGCTGTTGGAACATATAATGTTTCTATTAAAACTTTTCCCAAAAATATAGTTGCGGGAATATACGATTTTAATAAAAAGCCTTACTTCAAAGCTCAAGAAGGCACTGAAAATGCTCCTGATATTGAATTTTAATTATGGATATCCGTTCATTCCTAAATAAAGAAGAAGAAGCTCAAATTTTAGATGCAATAAAAACGGCAGAAAGTGTTACTTCTGGTGAAATTCGTTTACACCTTGAGTCTACTACTAAAAAAAGTAGTTTAGATAGAGCAACCGATGTTTTTAAGCAACTAAAAATGCACAAAACGGAGCTTCATAACGGAGTGCTTATTTACTTAGCTGTTGAGGATAAAAAATTTGCTATAATTGGTGAAAAAGGAATTAATGAAGCGGTACCTGCTAACTTTTGGGATAATATTAAAGACCATATGCAAAGCAAATTTAAGCTTGGTGAGTTCACACAAGGTATAGTTGACGGAATAAAAATGGCTGGAGAGCAACTTGCTCATCATTTCCCTCATCAAGGTGAGGACGATATAAATGAATTATCCGATGATATTTCTATTGGCTAACAGTCTGTACTAAGTAAAAACCTGAACTTTCATCAATTACTTTAGTGTTTGGAGGGAGTTCATCTTTTCCCTTTTGTAAGAGATAGTATTTCATATTAGAGCCGTTAAGATGTAAAGAATAACCTCCGTAACGAGCTAAATAACTAATCAAACTCCAGTTTTGTCTAAGTTGAGTAGAAATACCAATGCCGCCTTGTGCTGGTATGTGCTTATTCACAACGTCAGTTATTTCTAATAAATCTTTGTCTCTTAAAGCTGATTGCTTAGGGTAAAAAACTAAGACACTTAAACAAGCCAAAATTGAGGATACTAACACAATTTTTTGAATTTTCAGCCTTATTTCTTTTGACCATCTATTTAATAACTCTTCTACAAATGGGAATAAAAGAATAGCAACTGCTATTGCTAAAAAAGGAAATACGGATAACGTATAAAATCCTCTTTGTTTCATGCTGAGCATAATTGGTAAAACACCACTGAAAACAATTAAAAATAAGGCAATAGCATTTTTATTAATAACTAGTTGTTTAATTTTTATTCGTTTAAGTACTAAAGAAATAAGTAATAACAACCAAATAACTATGCTTTCGCTAAAAAAGTCTATCAAAATACTCCATCTCGAGGACACAGTTTTAACATTTTCAACGCTTCCAATAACTTGATTATTGATATAAGCATATAAATAGTCATATGCTTGTTGATCTAATAAAATAACTAGAGCAATAACCCCTATTGAACCAACTATTAAAACAAGGCTATCTAGCGTCATTCTAGCGAATGAGACTTCTTTTTTAACTAACCAAAACACAAAGGGCATTCCCCATAGATACAAACAAAAAACACCTTTAGATAAAAAAGCTAAAGAGATACATATACCTGAAAAGATTAAAAACCACCTTACTTTCATGCTCTTTATGTAAAAGAGCAATCCACTACACACAAAAAGAGTCATAGTTGTTTCTAACATTCCATTTTTAACACTCCAAAAAAACAAAGGACATACTAGTAGCAAAGCTAGAGGTAACCAACTAAAACTGGCTTTTTGATTTAATTCTTTCCAAATTTTAATCATAACATAACCAATCAAAAACGCTATAACTAATTGATATAAATCCTCTACCCAGTATTTATCTCCAAACACATAAAAAAATAAACTTTGCATGCCTATTGCCAGCGGAGGGTGCTCATAAAATGGGTTTAAAATAGTAGTTGATAATTGAGGCTGCCAAAAATTACCATCCCCAAACGCCATATTTTTAGAAACTGCAGCATACAGCAAACCATCCATAAACATTCCTCTTGATAAAAGTGAAGGAAGGATTATCGCTAGAAAAACAAAAAAAACAATCGCTATAGATAAATACTTACGCATGGCTTTGTACAAATATAATTGTTTATTAAAGTATTATTGAATGCTTTTACTAGCGTTAAAAAAATCTTTTTAAGATATTTGAAAGTGAATAAACTTAAAACCATAAAAAATTATCTTTCATCCCAGTGGTATTGGATACTATTTGCACTTTTTACCATTGTGTACATCAAAGGGTTATTTAATTTAGTTTACGGAATTGATGCGAAAATTTATGCCTCTATAAGCAGAGATATTGCCGAAACTGGCACATGGATGGAGATTTATCACAAAGGAGGTGACTATTTAGATAAACCTCCTCTTCTTTTTTGGCTATCTGCTATCTCATACAAAATTTTTGGGTTTAGTCCATTTGCTTACAAGCTACCTTCGTTTTTATTTACATTATTAGGTGTTTTTTCAACGTATAAACTGGGGGAGCTGCTGTATAATAAAACAGTTGGTAAACTAGCTTCTTTCTTCTACTATTCTTGCTTTGTAATTGTTATTATAAATCAAGATGTTCGAACGGATACCATCTTAACTGGTATTGTTGTTTTTTCCATTTGGCAGCTTATTAAGTATCTTAAACATAAAACAATCAGCAGCTTCATCCTTGGTTTTGTAGGTATAGGTTTAGCAATGTTGGCAAAAGGTCCTTTAGGTTTAATGATTCCTGTTTTAGCACTTGGAACTGAATTCATCATAAAAAAACAATGGAGTAATATTTTTAGATGGGAATGGTTGTTAGGACTAGCTATTGTTGCCCTAGTTCTTTTTCCTATGGCTTATGGATTATACACGCAGTTTGATGCTCAGCGACCAGATAAAACATTTAATTTAGCTTCTGGCAAAGTGGTTCAAGATTTTTCAGGGTTAAAATTTTATTTTTGGGAGCAAAGTTTTGGACGAGTATTTGGAGGTAACTCAGAAGGGTGGAAAAATGATGCTGGACCATTCTTTTTTGTCCATAATTTTTTATGGTCGTTTTTACCTTGGACAATTATAGGGGTACTTGCACTGTTTGTTAAGCTAAAAAATAATTTCAAAAATGTATCATCGAACGAATGGTTTACGCTTGGAGGTATTATTTTACCATTCATAGCAATGTCTATGTCAAGCTTTAAACTACCTCATTACATTATCCCTATATTTCCTTTTTGGTTTATATTAACTGCTAACTATTTTGTTCATTTGAACGAAAAAGCACTGAAAAAAATTAACATTGCTCAGCTTATAATTCCCTTTATAGCTATTATGAGCATTATTGGGTTAGGCGTTTTTATTTTGCCTTTCACTTCTATTTTAGAATGGCTTTTTGTACTTATTTTATTAGCTGTAATTGTTTATATTCACTTCAAGTTTGAGTTACAAACTAAAATATTATTGTCTTCTTCAATAAGTATGCTTGGTATAGTTACAATGCTAAATTTTTATTTTATTCCAACATTAAGTAAATATGACGCCTCCATTCAAGCATCAAAAATTATAAAAGAACGAGGCATAGATAATGTTTATATTGTAGACGTTGGTTCGCTTGGACTTGATGTTTTAATTGAAAACAATACTCAGTATTTAAATCATCAAAAAGATTTAGAACAAGTAGCAAAGCAAGGTAATGCCATTTTAGGACCAAAAAAATGGATAGAAAAGCGATTAAAAGGAACTCTTAAACCTAAAGAAATTATTGTTTTTGGACATCGTGAACTGAGTAGAATAACACCTAAGTTTCTTGATCCTAAAACTCGGGGAGATCAATTAACAACATACTATTTAGCAATCTTCTAAAGAATCAATATATTTAAGTATGAATTTAAATCACTTAAAAGTTTTACTACTGTTTTTGGTTCTAATTAATCACGTGGTTATTAGCCAGTCAGATTGCCACCCTAAGCCCAAAGATTTTCAGTTAGTTTACGATCAAGCAAACTTATTCTCTTCGTCAGATGAACGGTTATTGAACGAACAACTAAACAGTTTTACAAAACAAACATCCAATGTAGTTGTTGTGCTCACTACCGATGATTTGTGTGGCTATGATAAAGCAGAATACACCTATTCTTTTGGAGATAAAATGGGTGTTGGTAGAGCTGATTTGGATAATGGAGTTGTTGTGATGGTTAAGCCAAAAATTCAAAGTGAGCGAGGAGAAGCTTTTATTGCTGTAGGCACAGGTTTACAGGGTGCCATTCCAGATATTTTAGCTGGACGTATTATCCAAAATGAAATGATCCCTGCTTTTAAACGTAACGATTATAGTGGAGGAATTAGAAAAGGGTGTGAAACAATTATGGCTTTAGCCTCAGGTGAAATTTCAGAAGCTGAGTATGGAGCATCATCTAAAAAGGATCATAGTGGAGGAAACGCTTTTGTCGCTATTCTAGTGATATTGGGTATTATTTTTCTCTTTGGGTTTATTTTTAGGAGATCTGGGGGTAATGGTGATGATTGGGAAAATTTTGGAGGTGGAGGTAAACGAACCGGTAGAAGAAGCAGTGGTGGATGGATATACATTGGAGGCGGAAGCGGCTGGGGAGGTGGAAGCTCATCTGGCGGTGGATTTGGTGGAGGCGGTTTTGGTGGCTTTGGTGGAGGTGGCTTTGATGGCGGAGGTGCAGGAGGTAGCTGGTAAACTCCTTAGTCATCAAATTTTTACTTATCAATGAAAAAGTTTCTCTATTTTATTATCATACTACTGGGATTTTCTTGTTCCTCTGAAAGGGTAAACCAAACGGTTAATGAAAAAAGACAAGGAAAATGGGATTTTTATGATGAATCTGAGTTTGCTAACTGCAAAGGTTGGTACAAAAACGATGAAAAAGATGGTGAGTGGAAATGTTATTATTTCAACGAACAATTAAAGTCTATTTCTAATTACACAGAAGGTCTTTTAAACGGTGATTATTCTGAGTTTTATGCTGGTGGACGATTAAAACAAGTAGGCAGTTATAAAAACCATGAAAAAGATGGTGAGTGGATAACTTACTACCAAAACCGCTACGAACACTTTATCGAAAACTTCAAGAACGATTTAAAACAAGGCTATTTTAGGGAAAACAACGAAAAAGGGAATGCCATTGTTGAGGGTAACTATGATCAAGACGAAAAGCAGGGATTATGGAAAACATATTACGAAAATAAAAACCTTTCATCCAAGGGTGATTATCTGCTTGGCAGAAGGAATGGTTTATGGAAATTTTACTACACCAACGGTAACGAAAAGTTTGTTGGTAACATGAAAAAAGGGAAGCAAGTTGGTATATGGAAAACGTACTACAAATCAGGAGAACTAAAAGGAACTGCTACGTATAAAAATGGAGGACTAAATGGTGTTTACAACACCTATCATAAAAATGGACAGCTAGAAGAAACAGGAAATTATTTTAATGGAGAACAAGAAGGGGAATGGCTATTTTATGATTACAAAGGAACTATTGTAAAAAACATTACCTACGTAAATGGCAAAGAGGAGGGTGAAGTTATAAGCCACATTAATGGCAACGTTTTATCCAAAGGAGTATACCGCTATGGGCAAAAGCAAGGTTTTTGGGAGCAATATTTTGCTAATGGTAACCTAAGAAGTAAAGGAAATTATATTAATGGTGTTGAAAATGGCTTTTGGGAATATCACTCAGAAAGTGGTTATCCCGATCAAAAAGGCAATTTTATTGAAGGAAGAAGAGTCGGCAGATGGACTTACTACTATAATTCTAAAAAAATAAAATCGGTTGGTGATTATAAAAATGGGTATAGAGACGGTGCTTGGACCACCTATTATTATAAAGGAAATATAAAACGCAAAGAAGTTTTTAAATACGGAAGAAGAATATCCTTAATTGAATATTACCCTGATGGCAAAGTAAGAAAAAATAGCTAAATTCTAGTTTCCAACAATTAATCGTTTGGTAATTGTATAGTTATTCAATTTAATGACCACGAGATAAGTTGCAGGTTTAAGCCCTTTTGTCTCTATAGTAATCTCCCTACTGCTTATTTCATCTACACTTATCACTATTCTTCCTGTTAAATCCATAATCTTGTAAGCATTAACTCCTTCATTTGAAGTTATTGTTACAAGTCCTACACTGGTTGGATTAGGAAAAACTTTTAAGTTTACTGATTTATTATTGTCTTCTACACTAACCAAATCTGAACTAAAATCATACGTTTCGTTTACACAATTAGCATCTTGATCGGAACAAACTGTATTATTCAGAGAATCGACTTTAATCACGTATATTTTTTCATTGCCAATGGCAAAAGGACCTATTTGCCCATCAGAATACATACAATAAATGTAACCTCCATCTTTACAGGTATCTGCATCTGCTACAAAAATATTTCCTGAAGAAATTACTTTTTGAATATTGCTACCAATGTTACTATAATTTAAAGTTCCACCGTTTGTTTCATAAAATCTAGATGTTTTTATAAAGCTTGGAAAACCTGGCGTTTGTATTTGTTGAAGTCCGGCTGCAAAATAATCTAAGTTTTCATATTTAGCTACCGCTTTTACCAGTTGATCACCCGAAGAATTAGCACTAAAATTTGGCTGATAAACTTGACCTAGCAGCTCCCCTTGATTATTTATTCTTACCATCCATCCTGCATAATCATTTGGAAAATCTTCACTTCCTCCTACTGCTATAAAATCTCCATTATCAACCTCTAAAATACTGTAGAACTCATCATTAAGTGATCCTCCAAAAGTTGTATCTCTAATTAGATCACCAGTTAAAGAAAACCATACAACTAGTGCTTCTTTGTAATCAGTTGCGGTATCGGTTAAACTTCCTACAACAACTAATTCATTAGCTGTATTTATTAACACATCATTAAACACATCATTTTCTCCCCCCCCAAAAGTCTTAGTCCAAAGTGTGTCTCCATTTTTGTCTATTCTTAAAATATAGCCATCCTTATTTCCCTCTCCATAGGAATATGTTTCTCCAACTATTACAACTGAGGTATCTGGTAATAATACTAGTCGGTTAAAAATATCCCAATCATCACCTCCATAATTTTTTTGCCATAGAAGCTCTCCTTCTTTATCAACTCGAGCAACATAGCCTTGATACATCTTTCCAAAGGAATTTGTTAAACCTGCTAATATGTAACCACTATCTGGCAATTGAACAATATCTTTAGCATCTTCAACAGATGCTCCCCCGTATGTTTTACTCCATTCAATAGACCCTAATTCGTCTATTTTAATGAGGTATGCCTGTGTTAGTTTTAAAAAGCTGTTTGTGTTACCAGCTATTAAGTAACCTGGCTCTTTAGTAGATATAATGGCAGATGCAGTTTCTTTTCCATTTGTACCGTAGGTTCTTTCCCACATTACTTGTCCATGAAAATCTACTGCTGAAAAGATTAATAAAAAAAATATGATGCATCTATTAAGCATAGCTAAATATACTTAATAATTGATTGACTTGCAGATTAAAGCTCATGTGTATATCGATACCAGCCAAAAGGAACATCCTTTTTTCCTATTATTTTTGATAATCGACTTGGTTTGTAAAGTACTTCAAAATCTTCCAAGTCCTTTTTTAGGTGATGGTGATAATTTTCACTCATCTCAGGAAAACCTAGTTTACTGTAATATTCTTTGGTTCGCTCACTCGCTTTTTGAGCTTGATCGACTGTATCATACAGTGGGCTATCAATAATATGAATTTCACCGTGCTCTACTAACAATGATTTTAACCGCTCAATTAGCGCTGGTAGATTTTCAAAATACTGAATGCTGCTGTTTAGAACGATTACATCAAAGGATTGTTGAAAATCGGCCTTAAAAACATCTCCATAAGCAAACGTTAAATTTACTCGCTTAAATGTTTTAAATGCTTGTCGAAGCTCAATATCATTAACATCCATTCCAAGCACTTCACCTGGATTGTTTTTTGCTATTAGTGAAGTAAACCATCCGTTTCCACAGCCTAAATCTAGAATATTGTTTACTGATTTATTTTTAATGTAATCAATAAACCTTTCTGTTGATTTAATACGCAGTTTCCACTCATCATAATGATCATGTGTAGCGTTTAAGTAAGGGAGACTTCTAATTTCATCGCTACTGTATACTCTATTTTCTTCCTCTCTTGCTTTAATATATGCTTCTTCAAAAGCATTTTGCTTTGGGGTTAAATAAGTAAGTTCCATTCTATCAGTTATTTTAATATTGCCATCCCTACTCTGGCAAAAATAGCTTTTGTTTTATGCTTTAATGAAGTTAAATATTGTTTGTTTTGTTTCCAAGATTTTGTTGCCTCAACCTCATTAACTATATATCTAACAGCATTTTTATAAAATGCGTTTGAATAATTACGTTCAAACTCAATTTCTCGATCTGTTGATGTTCTCCAATCTTTTGGATTAACGATTTTTGGTGTTACTTCATTGTATAAATCGGTTCCTTTTATCGGATAAGTGATGGTTATTGTAAAATTACTTGGCATTGATATCTTCAAATGATTTACAGTTTCTTTAATATCTGCGATGGTTTCATTAGGGTAGCCAATCATAATAAATGTACCACTCTCAATACCATATTCTTTTGCTTTAATAATCATTTCACGTACTTTCTCCACCTCAACTCGCCTATCCATTGCATCTATGATTTTTTGTGAACCACTTTCTGCACCAATCCATATTTTTTCACAACCCATTTCTTTAAGTTGCTGCAAAACCTTATCTGTTAAACGCTCGGCTCGTGTAATGCATTCAAAAGGGATACTAATATTCCTTTCTTTAAATTCTTCGTAGAGTGCATCAATCCATTTATGGCTAACAGTAAAAACATCGTCAACGAACCATAAGCTGTTAGGATTATATTTTTCAATTAGGTAAGCAACTTCATCTGCTACAAGTTTTGGAGATCTTCTTCGATAACTTTGTCCGTAAACAGCAGTACTGCACCACTTACAAGTATATGGGCAACCTCTTTGAGTACTGATAGACAACGTACTTTTGGCATGGTATTTTTTCCAAGTGTTTAAGTATTTTGATAAGTCAATTCCTTCTCTGTTAGGAAAAGGGAGTTCATCAATATCTTTTATTTTCGTTCGAGGCTTATTTTTTATGATCTTGCCTTCTTGTGTTATATATGCAATACCATCAACAGTTGCTAGTTCAATATTATTTCTGATAGCTGTAATTAACTCTAAAGATGTTTGCTCCCCCTCACCTATTATAGCAAAATCAATACCAACAGAAAGGTAATTTTCAAAGTTATAAGTAACATCAGGCCCTCCAACAAAAATAAGTGTATCCTTTAGTAATTCTGAGCCTCTAACAAAACCTACAATTTTAATGAGGTTTATTTTTGTGACTAGGTTCGCATACAAACCTAAAAAAGAGGGTTTTTCTTTTATTAAAAACGATTTTAACTCGTCAAATGTTGAAAAAGTAGAGTCAAAAACGTGGTTTTTAACATCATGTTGGTTAAAATATGCTGATAGGTATAACAACCCTAGAGGAGGGTATGGGCGCATTATTTTTGCTTCCTTTACATCCTCATGAATAAAATAACCATGTGTTAAAACTACGCTCATTACTTTTTGCTTAAACGAATATAGTAATGGTCGGATAGGAAAGAAAGTCGTCTAAAATTTTTTATTCTTTTTTCCTTCTTCCACAGCTTGTTTAACCAATTAGGTCTTTTACTAAAAAAAGGCTCTAGGTATGAAGGTGGAACATATACTCCTACTGGTTTTACTTGGTTTAATTCAAAATACTTTAGAGCCAAATTTTCAATGGTTTTGGGTGAATAGTAATACGTTTTAACTTGCTCACCATCTACATGTGCTTGAACTCCTTTTTTATTTGATCGTCTGAACGCTTTTTTAAACTTAAATTTAGATAGGAAGTATAGCGTTTCCAACAAGCAAAAGCTGGGCATTATTACTAAAACCAATGCTCCGTTTTCATTAAGAGATTTGTTAATTGACTTAAAGAATGTACGGAGTTCACTCTTAGTTAAACAATTTAATCCGCCAAAATTAGAAAAAACAAGGTCGAATTGAGGAGTTGGGTAATAACTTGAAACTTGATTAACATCTAACACATGAGAAGTTATTTCTTGCTTGTTTAGATTAAATTTTTGTTTTGCATAAGCAACCATTTTGGGAGAAATATCGGTAAAAGTAACGTGTGCGTTTTTATTTGCTAACCAAAGGGCATCTGCTCCAGTTCCTCCGTTTATCTCCAATATATTTTTGTTTTTTAACGTTGGGTAATCATTTAGTAAAAATTGATAAACACGTTCTCTTTGATACTGACCTATTTTAGTATTAGTAAAGGTATCATCATAGCTTGTTGCGATATGATCAAAATCTTCGCTCACCTATTTATTCTCTAATTTATTTAGTCGGCTTCTATATAAGATAATTAGTGGTGTGTAATAGAATCTTTTAAGCAACTGCTTAGCTCCCTCCATATTAAAAATGCCTTTTTCTTTATGGTATTTTTTTGCTTGATTATTTCTAAACACTTTATGTACATATCGGTGCAGTGTTTTATAAAAATCGGAGTTAAATGTATTCTTAAACATAAGAGCTAACTCATCCGAATCAGTCCAATTGGCTTTTGCTTTAAGTTGTTCTTGAACTTTATCATAAAAGGGTGTGCCAGGTAATGGGTAAGAAACAGATACACCAATATCATCTGGTTGGTTAGTGTGTAACATTTTGATTGTAGCCTCAACATCTTGCTTTGTTTCTCCTAAATAGCCAAATTGTAAAAAATACGCTACTCGAACCCCTTTTTCTTGAAGCAATTGAGTACTTTCTTTTATTTGCTCTAAAGTTATTCCCTTATCCATAGCATCTAGGATTTTTTGAGAGCCACTTTCTGCCCCTATCCAAACTTCTTCTAAGCCAGAGTCGACCAAAGCTTGAAGATTATCTTCCTTCAACAATAAATCGGCCCTACTTTGAATTTTATATGCGATTTTCAAGTTATTCTCTTTTAGTAAATCTCTAAATGCTTGCACCCAGCCAGGCTTTAAACCAAATATATCATCACACATCCAAAAAGAGGTAACACCAAATTTTTCTTTAATGAGTTTAATTTCTTTAACTACGTGCTCTGGCGACCTGGAGTTATAACGATTACCATAAATTGGCTTTGCACACCAATTACATTTGTATGGACACCCTCGTGTAGTGGCGATGTTTAGTCTAAAACTATTTCCTTTGCTCCTCCATATTTGTTTGTATGCATCAACATTAACCAAATCCCATGCTGGAATAGGTAATTTATCTAACTCTCTTAAAACTGATCTTCTACCGTTATTAACAACCTGTTTATCCCTTAAATAAGTTATTCCCTTTATATCATCAACAGGTTTATTATTACTGTAAGCGTTTACAACATCTAATAATGTTTCTTCTCCTTCTCCTAGCAGAACAACATCTGCCCCTTTACTATGGTAAAGCTCAAAATGATCTGTAGAATCAGAACTTGATACGATTACTTTACAGTTCTTAGCCTTTGCATAACTAATCATCTTAAATGCAGCCTCTCGCATGTTTGTAAGGCACATTTTTGTTAGGTAATTAAACCCATCATCATAGATTACAAGCACATTTGAGTCAGATTCTTTTAAAATATCTTTAATTTCTTCAGGTCCTTCTTTTAAGCCTACATCAAATAGCGATACTTGATAACTGTTTTCTCTTAGGTATGCAGCTGCTTGAATAGTTCCGAGTGGAGGGTATGGCATTCCTGTTTCCCATTGTTTTTGATCCAACTGGTAATAATACGAATGACTAAATAATATTTTTTTATCCTTCGATTCCATACTCGTTAAGCTTTTGCTTGTATTTAGCTAATACCTTCGTTTGAAAATCACTCGGATGATGTTTAGAAACTCTTCTATTTGTTCGCATGAGCAGTTCCATTTCTTCATTAGTTAAATGATGAAATTTTTTTTGCCACCTTTTAAGTGTTTTCTTCATAAAAAAGGCATCGAACTTATCTCCCAAATTACCTGAAAAAAATTTTTCTATAGTTAATCCTAACCATACTTTTTTTACTTCATTGGTTTGTGAGGTATCTAACGCCTCAAAGTTGGGATAATATTCTTTTATCCAATTATTAGTAGTAATGAAGTCTTGGTAAATATGCTTGTTTACCATTGGTAATAACGTTGCTATTTCGGTAGCAGTAAAGATATTCTTATCCTTAATCTCCAATTGCTCGTCATCTATAAAGTAGTTTACACAAAAGTATTTTTTTGAATTAAGCAGAAAAACTTTTTTGTATAAAATCAAAAAAGTTCGAGCAATCCACAAACGGTTTGGTTTAGTAACAACAAAATAATCAATATCTCCATCTTCATCAAAGTATCCTTTAGACAAAGAACCCGAAACATAAACTCCTTTTACAAAAGGGAATGAACTAATAAACGAAGCTTTTTTATAAGCTTTAGGTAATATTTTTTTTGCCTCAACATTTCCTTTTTTCCTTCTTTTGGCTAAGGCATCATCATTTTGTAGTGAATAAAATCCAAAGAACTCATAAATAATTGATTCATCTATCAGCTCATTTAGAGCTACAGATAAATTATCCAAAGAAATATTCTGTTCACCAGAAAACAGAAGAAGTTCTTCTTTTGTTAAGGGGTAACTAAATAAATCAAAATAAGCTAAGGTTTTTATGATGTAGCTTTTTGTAATAGGATTTTTTTTACAAATATATAAGGTTTAATAACGATATCATTTACGGTATATAGCATATTTATAAACAGCTTTATTAGTATACTGGTTAATGCCATTTTTAAAAGCTAAACCTTTTACATGATGTATAGTAAAGCAATGTTTTTTTAGCATTAGGATATCATTAGTGTCTATATACCCTTTAATTTCTTTAAAAGGTTTTGTTTTATATTCTTCATCCAATACTTGATAAAGGTTTGCCAAGCCATCTTTAATCCTAGATATGTCCTTCGTTAGTGTAATACCTAGAATTAAAATACACCCTTGCGATGCTAAAAGATTATTTAGCTTAATTAAATATTGGTTTATATTAGAAATGTATGGTAAGCAACGATTGACAATAATAAGATCAAATTTTTCTTCAATCACCTCAACTTGTTCAATATTCATAACTATGTTTGTCCATTCCTCATTAAAATAGTTACATGACTCCAAACCATCTTGAGGGTGTTTAAAATAATCTATTGATACTACTTGGTGATCTTTTGCTAAATGGTGTGACAGCCAATTATTCCAAGCACCAATATCAAGAATTTTTAATTGTTTTCTATTATCTATAAGCTGTTGAATCAATTTTAAGTCTCTTTCTCTAAGCCCCCACATTCCTCTATCTTTCCCTCCTTGCGGTAATGTTTGAATTTCTTCTTTACTTAACAACAGATTATTATCTGCCCGGTAACGTTCAAAACCTTCCAAAAAAGAGTAAAGTTTACTCTTATAATTTTCTTCTAAAAGATGAATCACACCATTTTTCAAATCAAAAAAATGATTGTTTTCACATACAAGCCCCTTGGGGACTTCTATTAATTTAGCTTTACATTGTGGACAAACAAGCTTCACGATTAATCTCCTTATATTTGAAGTTCGAAAGTAAGATTTTTTATTTAACAGACTTTTTGAAAAAGAATAAAGTAATACTATTTAATCCGAGGAGTGCCAAGTACAAGCATAGAATACCTAATTCTATTTTACAAGTTGGCGCATCAATTCATGGTATATTCGACTATGTTTTTGTGGATGGGAATATGGAAACTGATCCATGGAAAAAGATTGAAAGCTATCTTTTAACTGGTGAGTATAGTTATTTTGGCTGTACGGTTATGCCTGGTCCTCAACTAAAAGAAGCAATTCCTTTTAGTAAAAATATTAAGAAGCAATTTCCTGAGGTAACTGTAGTTTGGGGAGGGTATTTTTCATCTAATCAGTATCAAGTATGCTTAGACTCAGGCTATGTTGACTTTGCTATCAACGGTCCTGGAGATCACACATTTCCTCTTCTTTTAAAAGAGTTAAACGAGGGTAAATCTAATTTTTCAGAAATCAAAAACCTTATTTATAAAAATAATGATGGAGATATTGTAAAAACTGCTAAGCAAAACTTACCTCAAATGGATAAGTTGCCTGCATTGCCTTATGATTACTTTAATCAATTTTACCCTATTAAAAATTACTTAGGTAAAACTTTCTTGGGAGATAAAACATTATCCTATCATTCCAGTTTTGGCTGTCCATTTACTTGTTCATTTTGCGCTGTTGTTCCTATTTATAATGCCCGTTGGAAGGGGTTTTCTGCTCAACGTATTTTTGATGACGTGATGGTTCTTAAAGAAAAGTATGGGGCTGATAGTATCGAATTTCATGATAATAACTTTTTTACGTCACGCAAACGAGTAATTGAGTTTTCAAAACTCATATTAAACGAGGGTATTAGCTGGTGGGGAGAAGGCAGAATCGATACCATTAACAAATACTCGGATGAGGATTTAGAATTAATGTACAAGGCGGGTTGTAAAATGATTTTTTTAGGTGCTGAAACTGGTAACGATGAGGTGCTCAAACAAATGGATAAAGGAGGAACACAAACAGGTGCTCAAATAAAGGAATTTGCTAAACGTATGGGAAGGATTGGTATAATTCCTGAAATGTCATTTGTTTTAGGTATGCCCGCATCCACAGAAGATGAAGTACTCAAGCAAATAAATTTTGACATTAATTTTATTAGGGAAATAAAAAACATAAATCCTGATACGGAAATAATTATTTACATGTATAGTCCTGTTCCTACTGAAGGATCGGAGCTTTATGATCAAATAAAAGCAATAGGCTTTGAATTTCCTCAAAAACTAGAAGATTGGTTAAACCCAGCATGGGAAAATTTCGACTTGAGGAAAAACCCTTTAACCCCTTGGTTAACTCCAAAGCTAGTAGATAAAGTAAAAAACTTTGAAG
Organism: uncultured Saccharospirillaceae bacterium; assembly: GCA_950054195.1. Lineage (GTDB taxonomy): Bacteria > Bacteroidota > Bacteroidia > Flavobacteriales_D > CAJJDF01 > CATLPG01. The sequence continues at coordinate 96,367 of CATLPG010000003.1, read as the reverse complement.
TTGTTCTTAATGGTTATCATCCTACAGCAACAGACATAAGAATAAAGGGAGCTAAAAAAGCTATCATGCGTGGTATTTCATCTATTCGTTACAAATTAGGAATTTATAATTATCCCCTTGAAATAAAGGCTATACATAAATTTTGGAAGTATCGCCAGCCAGAAATTGAAGGTTTTTACAAAGAGTAATTTTGTTGTCTTTTAGAAATATTACCAAGCGTTTTTTGAAGCCTTTTTTTAAATTTTGGTATGATAAAAAAGGAAGCAAAAAACGCACAATCACTTACAAAAAAATAGAACTTAAGCTATTTCCAAAGGTGTTTTCTCCTCTTTTTACCTTGAGTACAAAAATTTTACTGAAGTTTATTGATGGGCTTGACATTAAGAATAAAAAATTTCTTGAACTAGGTGCTGGATCAGGCATAATCTCTTTTTTCGCAAGTTCTGAAGGTGCCTATGTTACCGCTAGTGAAATAGCCGAGCCTGCTCTAGATGGACTTTATTATAATAACAAAAAGCTTGATGCTAATATTACCATTATTGAATCTAACTTGTTTGATAAACTTGATCAAGTATACGATATAATTATTATCAATCCCCCATATTACCCTAAAGAGCCAAAGAACGATGAAGAAATAGCTTGGTTTTGTGGTAGTAATTTCGAGTATTTCAACAAGCTTTTTAGCTCTATACATCAAGTTGTTGATTCTAACACTCAAACATATATGATTTTATCAGAAGATTGTAATTTGGATGCTATAAAGTCAATCGCTGATAAAAATGGCTACGTTTTTAAGCTAGTATTTCAAAAGATAAAGTGGTTCGAAAAGAATTTTATTTTTAAAATAGAGAATAAATAAATGGGGCTACTACTGAATTTTCAGCAGTTATAGCCAAAGCAAAAAGTAGGATAAGAATAAAAATTACTGGGAACAGCCAATATTTTTTTTGCTTCCATAAAAACTCAAACAATTCTTTTATAATCTTAACTTTTCCCATCTCCTCAAATATAACAATGGAGAGTGTTTTAATAAAGATTTTTTTGTTTTAGAATACTATATTTGAAAAAATTAAAAAGTCCCGTGGAAGAGAAGGATGTTAACCTAACTATTATTACTAAGCTTTACAAAAAGAGAAAGCTAATTATAGCAACTACATTAACCTTTTTTGCTGTTGCAATAGCTATCACGTTTTTTATACCAAAAAGGTATGCTGCCCATGCTGTAGTGTACCCTACAAAATCCAACTCCATTAAAACAATGGTTTTTGATGCTGATTTTGGCTTTGAAATTCATGCCGATAGATTAATTCAGTTATTCGAGTCTGATGAAGTAAAAAAAAATCTAGTTAAAGAATTTGACTTAATTAATTATTATGAATTAGATACAAATTCTGCTGGCTGGAAATTCAATTTAAATAAAAATTATAGTAGAGATCTAAAATTTGCTAGAACGCGTTATTTATCCGTAGCTATAGAAGCCAATTTTAAAGACCCAAACATGGCTGCTAACATTGCCAACCGTTCAATAGAATTAGTTGATTCTGCCCGAAAAAAAATCTTTCAAAGTAACATTAAAACTTTAATTGCTAAGTATCAAAAAAAGTTAGTTTTTCAAGAGCAAAAAGTAAAAGACTTGTTATATGAAATAAGCTCAAACAAAAAAGGCATTGCTGGTAATAAGCGTTTAGCAAAAAATAGCATAAACAACATTGATGAAAGAATAAAAAATGGGCAGCTGGTTGCAGGTGATGAGGTTATAAAAAACACACTACAAAATAATTACACAATCGAAAAAGAGCTTTTGATAAATGATTACTATGCTGAAATCGGTAGACTTAATCAACTTGAAAGTGACCTTGATAAAACCAAAGAACAATTAGAGTTACCATTTCCTCCTGTACATAGAATAATAAAAGCTGAAGCTGATAAGAAAAAAGTCTCTCCTTCACTTTCCACTAATGCAATACTTGGGCTTTTAATTGGCTTTTTACTATCGGTATTTTTAGTACTTTCTTCTTTTTGGATCAATCAGTTAAAAGAAAAACTTAACTAACGGTTTTGTGATTAATACGCGAGCGGGAATAATTTTATGGACATCGGTAGCTGCTGCTTGCTTATCGCTAATGAGCTATTTGATTTTTAATGAAAAAGAAGATACGTTAATAAGTATTGGCTTTATTTTAGCTGCTGCTATTTTTATTCCTTTAATAGCTAGCAATATTTATTTTTCATTAAAAATTTTGGTGTTTTTAGCACCACTTTCGCTTGGCTATACCATACCGGGCTTAGGTCTAAAATTATCACTTCCAACAGAGGCTATTACTGGTATAGTTGCTATATTATTTATTGTTAAAGTGTTTTCTGGAATGAAATGGAATAAAAAAATCATTTCGCACCCTATATCCATATTACTACTTCTTGATATGCTTTGGATGCTTATAACTGTTTTGATGAGCGACATGACTGAAGTAAGTTTAAAGCGATTTGTATTAAAACTAGCGTTTCTCTTTGTGTATTTCTTCATGTTTGCAAACTACTTTAATAAAACTAAAAAGCACAAGCTGTTCTATTTACTTTATATTTTAGGTGCTATTATACCTATTTTGAGTGCTATTATTGAACATTCCAAAACAGGATTTATTCAAGCTACTTCTTTTTATGTTTCACAACCTTTTTATAGCGACCATACTATTTACGGTGGCTGTTTAGCTTTTGTAATTCCTTTTTTAATAATTCTCACTTACAAAAATTGGAAAGAAAAAAAGCCTGAATATTATCTACTACTTATAATATCTGGAGCTTTTATTGTTGCTCAGTTCTTATCCTATTCTAGGGCTTCTCTACTAAGTTTAATTATTGCCGGATTCTTTGCCCTATTAATCTATTTAAAAGTAAAACTTAAATCTATTTTATTTTTTCTGCTCATTGGTATTGGTCTTTTTTTAGCAAACTTTCAAAACATCTATCAAACACTTAGAGAAAATGAGGTAAAATATGATGAAAATGTTGGTACTCACCTAACATCAGTTACTAACCTTCAAAATGATGCTTCAAACCTTGAACGAATTAATCGTTGGGTATGTGCTTATCGTATTTTTGAGGATTATCCTGTTTTTGGTATTGGACCTGGAACTTATCAATTTGTTTATGATAAATATCAAACACCAGAATTTATGACTCGTATAAGTACGCATGAAGGAAATAGAGGAAATGCTCACTCGGAGTATTTAACTTACCTTTCTGAACAAGGGATTATGGGTTTGTTTATTTATTTAGCAATAATTCTGAGTGTATTACATACTTCGTTTAAACTTTTATATAAAAAAAATCTACCAAGACAAACCAAAAGTATCCTTTTAGCTTCGCTATTAGGTTTAATTACTTTTTATATACATGGGTTATTTAACACATTTAGCGATTACGAGAAAATGAGTATTCTTTTGTATGGAAGTATGGGAATTATTGTATCTATTGATTTAGCAACTAAACAGTCGAATGAAGAAAAAGCTGTTTAATATTGTTAAGCTAATCGTGATTTATATAATAATCATTATTTCCTTATTTGAAACAGCTTACAGGTTTGACTGGATTGATTTTTATTCATCAGAAATTAAAGCATTAAACAATCTTCAAGAAGATAATAAATCATCAAAACAAAAGCTATTAATTTTTGGAGACTCATTTTCGGCTGATCAAAATAGCTATATCAAATACTTAAGAGACTCTCTACCTCAGTATAGCATTATTAATAGTGCAGTACCTGGAACATCCATGTTTCATCATAAGCGATTTTTAAAACGAAGAATTAACACCTTTAAGCCATCAACGGTTATATTTCAGCTCTATGTTGGCAACGATTTAATTGATTATAACCATCCCGTAAACTGGTCTGAAAACTCTTTTTCTAGGAATGTATACTGGTCTATTTCGGACTATTTAATTAGTTTACAATACCTAAATTATAAATTGGGTCAAATTACAACCACTGATATTACAACTCATGATGCTAAAGTAGATCATGAATTCTCTATAGAAACTTATAATGCTCGTGAAAAATTATACTACAAAGCAGACTCTAATGTGTTAGTGAATTCTATAAACGGGACTCATAAAGCAATGAAGGATTTAACTTTCGATTTAAACAATGTTATTAAACAGCTTTCTAAAGAAACTCAGGTTTATATACTCATTATCCCTCATGTTGCTCAAACTTCAAACAAAAAAAGAAATCAAATAGAATCTTTAGGGGCTACATTAGATGAAAATACTCATTCATTATCCTATGGTTTTTTAAACCAAGTAAAAAAAGAGTTAATAAGAGGAACTATTATTTCTCCTTTAGATTTATTTCAAAAAAATTCTAACTTTTATTACCCAAATGATCCTCATTTAAATCCTGATGGTCAAAAGGCATTAGCAAACTATATTTTAAAAACCATACATTTAAATTAACCACAACTTTCTATCATGTAGAAATGAACAAAAGCTTTTTTTATATATTATTTGTAATTGGCATTTCTCTTCGTTTTTTTCATTTTGGTGAAGAACTTTTAGAACCTCATGTTTGGAGACAGAGTGACACCGCCAATTATATTTGGGACTTTTATGAAAATGGTATAAATCTTTTTTACCCCTCTGTTTGTTGGATGGGAGGACATAAAACATTAATTCTTGAATTCCCATTAGTAGAAGCAATAGCTTCTATCGGCTACCACATTTTCGGACCTTATCAAATAGTTGCAAAAATTGTTTTTTTTCTGTTCTACCTCCTGTCGTGTTATTATTTTTTTAAACTTATAGCCTATCTCTATAATTCTCAAATTGCTCGGCTATCGTTACTGTTTTACATACTTGCCCCATTAAGCCTATTTTATTCAACTGCCATACACATTGATTTTGCTGAGCTAGCCTTTGTTTTTGGTATGAGCTATCACTTTTTAAAAGGTATTAAAGAAGAGTTAAAAGTACATTTAATAGTAGGTTCATTATTCGCTACTTTGGCTTTTCTTACAAAGGTTCCCTATGTTTTACCATTACTTCTACCTATTATTGCTTTTGTATTTATCAATAAAAAGCTTAAATACATACTACGTAATTTTTATTTTATAATAATTCCAGTATTAATATTTGTTTTATGGCAAAATCACGTTTATGCTGTTAATGATAAAGCACCTGATTGGCACTTTATTCCAGGTTATAGGAAATTCACTTATAATGCAGGTTGGTATTATGGATCATTAGATCAGCGGTTAACTCTATCCAATTGGACGTTAATTAAAGACAGACTTTTCTATGAAATTATTGGCTACAGTGGGTTATTTCTTCTTATTATCTCTTTTATAATACTTAAAAAGCGAAACTATTTTATTGTTTTTTGGCTGTTAGGAACTGTTTTTTATCTGCTTATATTTTTTAATTTAAACATCGTTCATAACTACTACCAAACTCCTTTTGTTCCCATCTTTAGTGTTTTTATGGGGCTAGGATTATTTAAACTGATAACATACTTATTTCGAGGAAAACAAGCACTTACTTTGTCTCTCGTTTTTTTAATTTTTGGTATTGAACAAACGTATTACAGCGAAAAAAATTATTATCAGGAACCAAACACAGCTTTAGAAATAGGTTATTACATAAATAAACATACCGATAAAAATGACTTAATTATAATTAATTACGACTATATAGATGCTAAATGTCCAATATACTTATATGCCTCAAGAAGAAATGGATGGCAACTAAACAGTTATAAATTATCAGGTAGTATCATAGATAAATTAATTCTTGAAAAAGCATCGTATTTCTTTTCTATTCGAAGTGAACCACCGGTAGATGAACTAAAAAATTACTTAAGCAGTTACCCATTAGAGCTACAAAAGCTTAGTAATGGAAAAGTATTATATATGTATGACTTAAAAGTTCCAGCTAGAGATCAACTATTACTTAAAAAGGATGTATAATTTAGTATAATGGTTAATAACAAACTATATGGCTGGGGTAAATTCCCTTCGGTTGGTGCTAAAATAAAAAAAAGCATCCCCGAACTTACAAAGCTACCTCCGTATATTATACCTAGAGGTAATGGCAGATCATATGGAGACGTTGCATTAGCTCCTAATGTTATTGATTCCTTAGCTAATAATTTAGTAGTTGAGTTAAACGAAAAAGATCAAACCATTACTTGCAAAGCAGGTGTTTTAATTTCTGATTTAACTCCATTATTGGCTTCTAAAGGTTATAAACTTTTTGTTACACCAGGAACTGCTAAAATCACCATCGGTGGAGCTATAGCAAATGATGTGCATGGAAAAAACCAAGCAAATTATGGCTCATTTGGAAACCATATTACTTCTTTCTTATTAAAAACCGATAAAGGAACGATTGTTTGCAGTAGGGAGGAAAACAGCCAACTTTTTTATGCAACCATTGGAGGGGTTGGATTAACAGGGTTAATTATAGAAGCCACCATACGACTAAGAAAAGAAGCTTCTCAAACGATGGAGGTTATAGTCAGAAAATTTGATTCTATCTCCCCCCTTTTTGATGTATTTGAAAGTGATAAAAACGAATTTAAAGCAGCTTGGATTACAGGTTTTGGACATGTATTGTATACCTCTGGCAAATACACCTCAAAAGAAATAAAAACAGCCCCAAAATCAAGAAAAGTTCCTGGTCATTTTTTTGGTGCTATTACCTCTTCACTTTTCTTAAATACGATTGAAAAATTGCTATATAGAAAAGCAAAAGTTGGCACCGAGTTTCAACATGAATCAGAAATATTGTACCCTCTAGACAAATTTGAAAACTGGAACAACCTCTACCCCAATGGATTTATTCAAGTTCAGTTTGTTATTGAAAAACCTCAAATTAAACAAGCTATAAATGCTACAGAAGCCTTTATAAAAAAGCACAACCTTACCTCTTTTTTAAGAACGTTAAAACGGTTTGATGATTTGGCTCCTTCCGAAGGTTGGCTTTCATTTGTGAAGAAAGGGTATGCTTATTCAGTTGACATTAAATACCATCAAAACCTAGAGAAAAAACTAGAAACATTAGCTGATACTATTTGTGATTTAGGAGGCAGGTTTTATCTTGCCAAAGATGCATTCATGAATGAAACACACATGAAAAAATCATATGATAAATTTGAAGATTATAAGGTTTTTTTAAAAGAAAACAAGCCAACTTCATTTGGATCCTTATTCTCTAATAGAGTTAATTTACATGAAAACCAATCTTTGAAAAACTCAGCTACAAAACAAAAAAACTCACCTTTGAAAACACTTATTCTTGGGGCAAACTCAGATATTGCTAAAGCATTAGCTATTGAACTAAAAGGTCATTCGTTGATTTTAGCCAGCAGAAATACATCCGTTCTACAAAACTTTGTTACTAGCAATTCCTTAGCTGCTGAGGTTGTTTTTTTTGATGCTAAACAAAATAGCGAAGAAATCTTTAATAAATATTCTAATATTGATTTAGTAGTTTCATGCTTCGGCTATCTAGGAAATCAAGAAATAGCTGAAAGCGATAATAATGAAGCACAAAAAATTATATCTACCAACTTTATAGATCATGTTACAATTCTTGATTTATTTGCACAGCACTTTGAAAATAACAAACAAGGAACTATTGTAGGCATATCTTCAGTTGCAGCTGATAGGGGAAGAGCATCTAACTATTACTATGGATCAGCTAAAGCTGGTTTTGATGCTTACCTATCTGGATTAAGAAATCGCTTGTTTTCATCAAATGTTCACGTATTAACGGTAAAACCAGGTTTTGTAAAAACTAAAATGATCGATGGAATAGAAACACCATCTTTTTTAACGAGCTCTAGTGAAAAAGCAGCAAAACAAATACATAGAGCAATTAAAAAGAAAAGAAACATTATCTATGTAGGAAAAAGGTGGTTTTGGGTAATGCTAATTATTAAAAACATACCAGAGTTTATATTTAAACGAACATCATTATAAATGACCATAGCTTTTGTAGATTTTGACCATACACTAATCTCAAAGGATTCTTTGCTTTTGTTTATTAATCACGTACACTCCAAAAGCCGTGTGCTATTGGGCTGGATTCTATTGAGTCCATTAATGTTAGCTTACTACTTAAAAATAATATCTACCCAACAATTTAAAGAAAAAGTACTTTTTCATTTTTTAAAAAAGATGAGTAAAGACGAAATAACTGAAAAAGCAATCTCTTTTAATAAAAAACTTCATAAGTATTATAATACAGAAGTTTATAATCAAACTTTATCCCTTAAAACTAAAGGGGCTAAAGTTGTTGTTGTTTCTGCTTCTTTAAATAGCTGGCTTGAACCTTTTTGTGAGCAACACGGTTTTGACCTCATTTCTACTGAAGCTTCATTTAACGCTAAGGGCTTATACGCTAAACATTTTAAAACACCTAACTGCAAGGGTGCTGATAAAAAAAAGAGAATCACCGAAAAATATACCTTAGAAGATTATACAGATATAATCTGTATAGGTAATAAAGATGATAAAGAAATGTTAAACCTAGCTTCGTCAGAAGAAAACAGTATACTTGTGTAATGTATATTCTAGGTATATCTGCGTTTTATCATGATTCATCTGTCTGCTTAATGAAAGATGGTAAAGTTTTGTTTGCCGCTCAAGAAGAACGATTTTCTAGAATAAAGCACGATAATAATTTTCCTTTAAAAAGTATTGAAAAAGCATTAGCATCTGAAGATATAAATATTAATGATATTGAAATCATTTCCTATTACGAAAAGCCCTTTTTAAAATTTGAACGCTTAATTGATACATATAAAACTCACGCTCCAAAAGGTTTTTTATCTTTTAAAAAAGCTATTAAAGCTACACTTGGTAAAAAAATATGGGTAGAAGATATTATACGTAAACAAACCAAATTTAAAGGTGAAATTATTTTCTGCGAGCATCACGAATCTCATGCTGCTTCAGCATTTTTTCCTTCTCCTTTTGAAGAAGCTACTATACTAACTATTGATGGAGTTGGCGAAAAAACAACGGCTAGCCTAGCTATCGGAAGAAACAATAAAATAGAAATTCTAGAAGAACAATTTTTTCCTCACTCATTAGGTTTGTTTTATTCTGCTATGACTTATTACTGTGGCTTTAAAGTAAACTCTGGCGAATATAAATTAATGGGATTAGCACCTTATGGAAAACCCATTTATACTGACAAACTAAAGCAAGCGATAAAAATTAATGATAATGGGAGTGTTGAGCTAAACCTTACATACTTTAATTATGAAGTTGGAAATCGGATGACATCCAAAAAATTTGAGGTACTAATGGGGAACAAAAAAAGAAATCCCGAATCTGAAATGACAGCTTTTTATATGGATGTTGCTGCTTCCACTCAAAAAATCACAGAAGAGGCTATTTTAAAAATGGTAGCATATGGCGTTCATAAAACGGGTATTAAAAATGTATGTTTGGCTGGTGGCGTAGCTTTAAATTGTAAAGCTAATGGAGAGTTACTAAAGTCAAACTTTATTGATAGTTTATGGATTCAACCAGCTGCTGGAGATAGCGGAACAGCCTTAGGAGCTACCTATATTGCTTGGTATCATTATTTAAACAAACAGAGGATAATTCAAGAAGACTCTTTAGCAAATCATGGGTATTTGGGAACACAATATACTCAAAAAGAAGTTCAAGTAATTCTAGATCAGCATCAACTTATTTATCATTATTTGGAAATACATGAAAGTCTAAATATACTAGCTAAGGAGTTGGCAAAAGGAAAAGTTGTTGGCTGGTTTCAAGGGAAAATGGAATTTGGACCACGAGCACTATGTCATCGTTCCATTTTAGCCAACCCGTTGATAAAGGACATGAAAAAACACCTAAACTATGCGATAAAAAAACGTGAAGGCTTTAGACCATTTGCCCCTGTGGTAAAAGAAGATCGCTCACATGAATTTTTCAACATATTAAAACCATCAAAGTATATGTTAAACACCTATACAAGTGACAAAAAAAAATTAATCCCTTCATGCATACACGAAGATAATACAGCTCGTGTACAAACGGTAAATGAAAAAGAAAACCCTTGGTTTTATCAACTATTAGATGCATTTGAAAAGCAATCAGGTTATCCTGTTTTGATAAATACTTCTTTTAATGTTCGTGGAGAACCTATAGTTGAATCACCAAATGATGCATTAAGTTGCTTTTTTTCTACTGATATGGATATTCTTTTTATAGAAGGTTTACTGGTACTAAAGGAAGAAAATAAATCATTACAGTTAAACCAAACCACATATGAATTGGATTAGTACCATAAAAACTCATGCATACTCCAGAAAAAAACAACAGCAATTTTTGTGGTTAATTTTTAGCCTATTTGTATTAGTTGTTGGTTGGGACTATTATCAAAATCAAACGGTAAACTATTACTTAGTTGGGACAGCATTAATTTGTATTTCACTAAGCTTTACAGTTCCTTTTTTAGTTTCACCGTTACTATTTGTGTGGCTAATTTTTGGTAAGGTTATGGGAGAAATAACTTCAACCGTTGTTCTTTTTGTTATTTATTATCTCGTTTTTACTCCAATTACTCTTTTATTAAGAATCAACAGAAAAGAGTTTAATAAAGCTACTTGGAAAAAAAGAGAACAAAGTAAAGTCAATTATAAAAAGATGTACTAAAAAAAAAGGACTATCATGTAAGATAGTCCTTCGTAATTTGTTGTAATACTGTCTAATTATTTTGCAACATAATATGTTTTGTCACCATCTTCATCTTCACTAGCCCATTCTTTATTTTTAAGCTTAATGATAGTTACCTCGTCAGTAGTAGAAACTCCTCCAAAATCATAAGTAAACTTAACAGTTTCTTTCTTATCTCCAAACTCCCAAGTTCCTTCAAAACTAATAGCATTTCCATTACCATCATCAGTAGTAACCTTTACAGAACCATCTTTATTTATTTCAAGAGTATTATTATCCTTCTCTTCTTGAGTATAGTTGTATTCATCTCCATCAGCACTTACTTCTTTATCTGCTGTCCAAGTGTTAACAAGTCTAGCTTTTTTTGTTCTTAAAGAAAAGCTTGGTCCTTCCTCATATTTTTTACAAGATGCACCAATCATTAACGTAGCTGCTAAAGCTAACAAACCTAATTTTACTGTTTTCATAATTTATTTATTTTTTGTACAGCAAGTTTAGGCAAAATATCTACACGTGATGTGAAAATTTTGTTAAATTTTCCCTAAGCCTAAACCAGAAAACTCTACTCTAACTTATCTGATAACAAAGCCGTGGTATTTAAAGTAACCGACTAGACTAAATTATTATCCACCAAGTGTTGAGCAATTTGAACAGCATTTGTTGCTGCCCCTTTCCGTAAATTATCGGCTACAACCCACATATTCAACCCATTTTCTACAGAGAAATCTCTCCTAATTCTTCCTACAAAAACTTCATTTTTGCCCTCAGCATATTTAGGCATTGGATATAGGTTAACATCTGGATTATCTTGAATTACAATTCCTGAAGTATTTTTTAATTCTTGATAAATATCAGTTAATTCAAATGGCTGTTTCAATTCTACATTGATAGATTCTGAGTGCCCTCCTACTACTGGTACACGAACTACTGTAGCTGTAATTTGTATTGATGGATCGCTTAAAATCTTTCTCGTTTCGTTTACTAGCTTTGTTTCCTCGGTGGTATATCCTGTATCATCAAAATCCCCTCCGTGAGGCAAGCAGTTTTTATCAATAGGATAAGGGTAAACCATCTCTACTTCCTTGTTTATTCGCTCACCTTCCATTTGCTCCACAGCTTTAACCCCAGTACCTGTAACCGATTGGTAAGTAGATATAACTAAACGCTTAATACCATATCTTTTATGAATGTTTTTTAACGCTAACACCATTTGAATGGTTGAGCAGTTTGGATTTGCGATAATCTTATCATTTAGAGTAAGTACATCTCCATTAATTTCTGGAACGATTAACTTTTTATCAGCATCCATCCTCCAAGCAGAAGAATTATCAATAACTGTTGTTCCAGCAGCAGCAAATTTAGGTGCCCATTCTTTAGAAATTGTTCCTCCCGCAGAAAATATAGCAATTTGTGGAGCCTTATCCACAGCATCCTGTAATCCAATTACCGTATACTCTTTATCTGCAAATTGAATTTTTTTACCTACTGATCGTTCAGAAGCTACTAAATACAACTCAGTGATAGGAAATGAGAACTCTTTTAAAACTTCTAACATTACATTTCCAACCATCCCGGTTGCTCCTACTACTGCTACTTTCATTTTTTAATGTTTTATTAATAATACCCCTATTTTGAAGTCTGACAAAAATAGTATATTTGGCTTAAACAAAAGCATATTTTTAATGCAAAAATCAATCACTCTTTTACTTGGTATATGGGCTATTTTTACTACTAGCTACGCACAGTTTACAGATAGTTTTACTGATTTAGATTTTACTATAAACCCAACATGGAGCGGTGATCAAGCCGATTATGAAGTAACACTAGGCATGGAGCTTCACCTAAATGCACCAGCAGTTTCTGCCACGAAATATTTATCAACTCCTTCAACAGCTATTGATAATGCAAATTGGGAATTTACTAGCAGAATAGATGTTAACCCTTCAGGATCTAATTATACCGACATCTATCTAGTTTCGAGTTCAGCCGATTTATCGGGAAGTTTAAATGGTTATTTTGTTCGAGTTGGTGGAACAACCGATGAAGTTTCTTTATTTAAACAAACAGGAACCACACAAACAGAAATCATTGATGGTATCGATGACCTTGTTGATGTATCGATGCCTAATGTAAAGGTTCAAGTAACAAGAACAGCTACGGGAGATTGGGAGCTACTTGCCGACACAACTTCTGGCTTTACAGGTTATGTTAGTCAAGGTACTATAACCGATAATGATTTTTTAACATCTGCTTATTTTGGTGTATCGTGTATATTCACCTCCACACGTTCTGATGTATTTTATTTTGATGATTTTGTAGTAACAGGTACAGCTCCAGTAGATAACTTTCCTCCTACGATAGATGAAGTAACGGTTACATCAAATACAACATTAGATGTATTATTTAGTGAAGCGGTTGATTTAACAACTTCTCAAACGCTAACAAATTACTCAGCAGATAACAGCATAGGAAACCCTACTGTGGCTACTAGAGATGCCGGTAACACAGCTTTAGTACATTTAACCTTTGGTAGTGCTTTTCAACCAAATGTATACAACACACTAACCGTTACTGGTGTAGAAGACCTTGCTGGAAACGCTATTAGTAACTTAACAGAGCAATTTATTTACATCGTGCCAGCAACTCCTGCTTACAGAGATGTTGTGATAAATGAAGTACACCCCGATCCAACACCTGTAGTTGGTTTACCTGAAGAGGAATTTATTGAACTGTATAATGCAAGTAACAAAGCATTTGATTTAGATGGCTGGACAATTTCTGATGGTGGATCCACAGGAACACTAACTAGTTATATTTTACTTCCAGGGGAACACGTTATTTTAGCTTCTGACAATAATATTGGTGCTTTTGCTTTTTATACTAAGAAATTAGGTGTAGCTGGTTTCCCTGGGTTAACCAACAGTGGGGAAGATTTATTTTTAAGAGACACTGGAAATAATATGATCGATTACATGAACTACAATAGTTCATTTTATGCTGGAACAGACAAAGGTGATGGTGGATGGACGTTAGAATTAATCAACCCTTTACTACCTTGCTTTAATCCTAGTAATTGGGCTCCAAGCACAAATGGCTTAGGAGGAACACCTGGTGAAGAAAACTCCATTTACGACACTACTGCCGATCAAACACCTCCTAGCTTAGTTGAAGTAACAGTTCTTTCCGATTCTACAATAAAACTATGGTTTAGTGAAGGTCTTGATCCTTCCAATTTATCTAATAACAGCTTTGCTATCTCAAATGGTAGAAGTGTTTCTTCGTACACACTAAGCAATAATAATGATGCAATTACATGTGAAATAGTGCCTGTTTTAGACACAGCAGTAATTTACACAATTACAATCGATAGTTTATATGATTGCTCTGGAAACTTAGGTTCATCTTCACAAACATTTGTTTTAGCTAATGCTCCTGATTCTGGAGATTTAATTCTTAATGAAATTTTGTTTAATCCGTACACAGGTGGGTTTGATTTTGTAGAAGTATATAACAACTCGAATAAATTCATTGATATTTTCGGGTGGAGTATTTCTAACGATTCGCTTTATGCCGATTCTATTGTAGATCATAAAGTATTAAGACCAGGAGATTATTTAGTTTTAACAGAAAGTGAAACGAATATTAGAGCAGAGTATATTACCCATAGTCCAAGCTCCTTTTTAGAAATTGATGACTTACCAAGTTTTAATAATGATGAAGGAGAAGCCTTCTTATTTTATGGCATAGGTAAATTATCTGATCATTTTGCGTATGACGAAGACATGCACTTTCCTTTATTAAAAGATGTTGATGGTGTTTCCTTAGAGCGATTAGATTTTAATAGACCAACAAACGAAGAGGGTAACTGGCACAGTGCAGCAGAAAATATTGGATTTGCTACTCCAGGATTAGAAAACTCTCAAGTAAAATCAATTGATATTTCTGGAGCTGAATTGGATGTTACTCCACAAATATTCTCGCCTGATAACGATGGTTTTGAAGATATACTTTCTATCACTTACAAACTCGATAAACCTGGATATGTAGGTAGTTTGGTTATTTATGATGCTAATGGCAGACTTGTTAGAACGTTAGTTAAAAGTCAAACACTAGCTTCTGAAGGAGTTTTTAGTTGGGACGGAACGAGTGATGATTTTACTAAAGCTAGAATTGGAACCTACATTCTTTTCTTCGAAATATTTAACGAATCAGGAGAAATCAAGAGCATCAAAAAGACGTGCGTAGTAGCTCATAAGCTATAGTATTTTATTGGCTTTTTTTGGCTCGCAAAAGAAAATACAAACTAGATTATTATTCCTTTTTAGGGTTTATACTTTTTGCCATATTAACAGTAGTGGTATGGCGATTTCCTTTAGGTTATTACCTTATGTATCCTTTTACTTTATTAGGTACTTGGTTTCATGAAATGGGACATGGCATTACCTCCATGTTAGTTGGTGGAACATTTGTTAAGCTTGAGATATTTAATGATGGTAGTGGATTGGCATATAGCTCCTACCAAGATTTTTATATCAAAAAAAACATAGCTTTAGCTTTAGTTTCTGCAGCTGGATTAATGGGACCGCCTATCATGGGGTCAATTTTAATTTTAATGAGTAAGAGTTTTAAAAAATCAACGATTATTCTGTATGCTTTATCTATTGCGATGGCATTATCGGTAATTATATGGGTTCGAACGGGCGTTGGTATTATTACCATTAGCTTGCTTGCAGGGTTATTCTTTTTTATTGCTTACAAAGGAGGCGATCGTTTTAAACAACTAGCTGTACAAATTATTGGTTTGCAAGCATGTTTGAGCACGTATCTACAAATCAATTATTTGTACACCGAAAAAGTATCGGTTGGAGGAAACCCTACGGGCTACTCTGATACGGGTAATATCGCCCAACACTTAGGAGGCACCTACTGGATATGGGGTACACTTATTGGTATTGCTGGGTTTACATTGCTAATAACGAGCTTATATTACAGGTTTAGAAGTTTGAAGTAGTTTTTTATCTATATTCGAATAAATAACAATAAAAGTATGAAGAGAAAATTAATTTTATTTGTTTTATCAATCCTTATTAATCAGTCGTTAAATAGTCAATGGACTCAGTCAAACGGACCTTACGGAGGATATATCAATCAAAACGTTATGGCAACCAACGGATCATCTATTTTTGTTGGTGTAGAAGAAGTTGGTTTATTTATGTCCTATAATAATGGGGCTAACTGGACTCAATGGAATCCAAGCGATGGTCAAGATAAAAGAGTTAGTTCAGTGACAACTTATGGGGATACAATATATGTAGGTACTTATTTTCAAGGCATCTACAAATCAACTGATAATGGGGCTAACTGGACAAACATAACTACTAGTAGTTCGTTTTTTGGTAATCAAGTAGTTTCTGTAGCTTCTAAAAATGGGACAATATTTGCAGGAACTATCGATGAAGGAATTTTTATTTCTCATGATAACGGGGCAACTTGGAACCAATCGAATACTGGTCTTACTGATACTGATGTTAGATCCATTATAATAGACGGATCGAATATATACGCTAGTATATGGGGAGGAGGAGTTTGTATATCCACAAATAATGGTGCTAGTTGGACTTCTTTCAATAATGGTTTGACTATAAACTTTTTAAGTAATTACCAATTAATTAAAAGTGGTAATAACATTTTTGTTGGCTCAGTTTATGGACTTTATAAACTAAATGGTGGTAGTTGGTCGTTGATTAATAATGGTCCTCCTAGCGCTTATACTATACATAATTCCGGAAATAGTATCGTTACAGCAAAATATGGGGAGGTTTGGATTTCAACAGACAATGGTATAAGTTGGACTCAAACAACATCTGGATTAGAAGATAAAGTGATTAACTCTGTAGGTACAAATGGCTCAACCTTTTTTGCAGGAACATATGGCATAGGAGTATTCTCCCTATCAAGCGGCAGCTCTAATTGGAGTGAAGCTAATAATGGAATAACAAACACTGATGTTTATACTGTAAAAGCTAGTGGGGGGAATATTTATGCCGCTTCGGATTATTGTGGAGTATTTATTTCATCAGACAATGGTGATAGCTGGCAAGCTATTAATAATGGACTTACAAACAAACGAACTCGTTCTATAGGTGTTGATGGTAACACATTATATGTTGGCACCTATGGTTCTGGAGTATATGTTTCAACCAACAATGGAGCTAGCTGGAGTCCTGCTAACAGTGGAATTGAAGATGTGATCATACTTGAAATAGTTGTGATGGGAAATAACATTTTTGCAGGAAGCGAATATGATGGTATATTCCTATCAACTGATAACGGAAACACATGGACATCCCGTAACAATGGATTAACTGATCTAGATATACAATCACTTTCTATTAAAGGGACTTCTTTAATAGCTGGTACTGGCGATGGAGTTTTTATTTCAAATAACAATGGTAGTAGCTGGACTCCGATAAATGGAGGGACTTTAGATGGTCGATATATCTGGGATTTAGAAGTAGTTGGGTCTGACATTTATGCTTGTACGTCTACAGGAACATTTAAATCTTCAAACAACGGAATTACATGGGAGGAATCACTTTGGTTTTATAATTCACTTTCAGCTACACACAACAATAATAGCATTTTTATAGGTGGAGGTGCAACTGTTTTTGCTTCAAATGACAACGGAAACACATGGGAGTTAAAAGATGAAAATTTTCCAATTTCTAATGCTTGGACTTTAGCTGTTAGTGGAGATCGCCTTTTTGCTGGAACAGCCGGTGATGGTGTATATAGACGTCAAACCTCTGAAATGGTTGATGTTGATGAATTAGAAAAACTACAAGGATTAAATATTTTTCCAAACCCAACTAGTGGTAAATTTACTATTGATTACTCAAACAAGTCTATTCCCTCTAAAATTCAGGTTTTTAACTCTATTGGAAAACTTATATTATCATTTGACAAGCAATTATCCCAAAATTTTGAAATAGACTTATCAGACTGTCCCAAAGGTGTTTATTATATAAAAAGTCATTTAGACAATAACTTTATAGGCCAAAAGGTTATTATTGAGTAGCATAGGCTTCTCCACCTTCTTTACGATAATATTTTGGTTAAATAAAATTAGGATGCAGTTAGCTAAAACAGCTAACTGCATTTTTATAATAGACAAATAATAAATTTGTAAAACTTCTTTTATATTTTTTTGATTTTTCAGTTTGCGCAGATGCTTAAGAATATTATTCATCTATAATTTTCATGCCTCTAACTTATCTTTATCACCCCCCTCTAATTAATAAACAACAAACTTTCTAATCTCAAAAAGATTATTTGAATGAGCTTTCTTATTAAGATAACGATGATTTAATAGAAAACTTATACCCTACTCCTTTAACCGTTTTAATAAAATTGTCTCCAATTTTTTCTCTTAGTTTTCTGATATGAACATCGATGGTACGATCGCCAACAATAATATCATGACCCCAAACTTTAGAGAAAATCTTTTCGCGTGTATAAACCTTCTCTGGTTTTGACATTAAGAGGGCTAATAATTCAAACTCTTTTTTGGGTAAAATAATTTCGTTTCCATCTTGAATAACTAGGTAACGTTCTCTGTTAATGGTTATACCGTCTACAGTTAAGTCTTCTGCTACTTCTTCTTTTGTTACTCTACGTAATAAGCCTCTAATTTTGCTAACTAAAACTTTTGGCTTAATAGGTTTTGTAATGTAATCGTCAGCACCTACTTCAAATCCTGCAATTTGAGAATAATCCTCCCCTCTAGCCGTTAAAAATGCGATAACGGTATCGTTAAGTTCTTCAATTTTACGTATCTCTTCGCATGCTTCCATGCCGTCCATCTCTGGCATCATTACATCCATTAGGATGATTGAAGGAATGATTTTTTTTGCTTTTTTAACGGCTTCTTTGCCGTTTTGAGCAGTATAAACATCAAACCCTTCTTTTACTAGGTTGTACTCTAATAAATCAAGGATATCCTCTTCGTCATCAACTAATAAAATCTTATGAGATTCAGCCATAATTACTCGATAAAATTATTCTAATGTAAAAGTAGCTATAATTTACGCTTATTAAAGAGGCTCATAGGTTAATTAATTATTACTTCTTTTTTGAAAGCTATTACTTAATATTATAAGCTATACCCAAAGAAAATGATCTTCCTGGAATAAAACGATCGTAAACTTCACTTTGTGTATTGTATGATTCGTAAAGTCGTTCACGTGTGTCTCCTAACAAGTTTTGGCAATTCAAATTAGCTGCCCATTTGTTATTTTTTCCGAATTTTTTAGACACTTTTAAACTCAAGTTATGGAAAGGTTGCTCATAAACATCAGGTAAGTTTCCAATACCTACTACGGCTAATCTTTTCCCTTGTACATTGTAACTTATGTTAGCATTAATTCCCGATTTTACTTCGGAGTAATTTAAAGAAGCATTAATAATATAAGGCGATTGACCGTACATAGGACGATACTGATTGATGATTTCTCCTGTTCTCGCATTTTGTCTTCTTAGCTCAATCTCTGTTACTTTTTCAATGCCTTTATCTATGAGTACTTTTGTCATATCAATTCTAGATTGCACATAGGTAAAGTTCGCTCCTAAGGATAAGTTTTTATCTTCATTATTGATAAAAGCGATATTTCTTCTCACCTCAATTTCTCCTCCTGAAACAGTTGCAACTCCTGCATTAATAGGTTTAATTTCGTTTGGAGCTACGTCAAACGATACAATTTCTATTGGGTTTGTAAAATGCTTGTAAAATCCACTTACCGAAATCATTTGGTTTTTATTTGCAAACATCTCCCAACGCAAATCAACATTCTGAATGGTTGTTTGTACTAAATCGATATTTCCGTTGTACCTTCTATCTTGTAGAGGATCATAAATTTGTGAAATTGACTTTTCTTTGAATGATGGTCGAGCTAGCGTACCCGAATACGAACCTCTTAGATTCATTTCATCAGTTAATTTGTAAATTAAATTAACCGCAGGAAGAAAATTAATTTCTTGTAAAACTGTACTATCATCAAAAATAACAGTTTGTGCATTATTTGTTCCTGTGTACTTGAATAAAATGCTTTCCATACGAACACCATAAATAGCTTTTAATTTATCTGTAACCAATAATTCATTCATAACATATCCTGCAAAAATATTTTGAGATGATGTAAATGTATTAGCTGGTTCTTGCTGTCCAGAAGCATACAGTCCAGAATCTGACTCAACTGTCCAAATAAAGGAATCTTCAAAAAACATATCAGGATCAAAGGTTGCATATGGCATTTTCTTCTCAATATCGAAGATGTAGCTAATTATTTCGAAGCTTCGTTGCTTATAAGTATTGTAAACTCCAAATTTCAACTTACTATCACGTTCTTTCCAAGCTTTAAAATCATAAGTAAAATCCATTCTTGCTCCAACGTTTACTTCATTTAAATACCTGTAGATTCTAGTGATATCTGCTCCTACACTTTTATTTAATTCGTATGCGTTGGTTGTTGGATCTAACTCAAAAGCTGTTGTTCGAATATCTGGATCATTAATAATGGAATATGTAGGAGATACTTTCCAATCAATTTCCCATTTTTTTAGAGAGTGTTTTCCTTGTAGGTTTAAGTTTGAAATACTCCGTTGGTTAAAGGTTAAGTTATCTTTTAATACTATTGAAGGATTCGACTCAAAGTTTTGCTGTGTTAAACGAGCTGCTGTTTTTTCGGAGTTTTGAATATGAAGGGCATTAATTGAGTATTTATTTTTCTTAAACTTATATGATTTACCAACTAAAGCCGACCATGTAGCTGTTTCCACACCAGTATTACCTATAGATGTTCTAAATTTCACAAGATCATTAACACCTTGATCTGGATCTTTTTTGTACTCGTTAAACTCACTGTTTTCATTTAACTGAAAATTGTTTTGATAGTTAAGGTTAAAGATAAGGCCTTCATCATAGGTTTCATGATTTGTTTGGTTTCCATAGCTAAAGGATACGCTACGATCAAAAATTGGTGCTTTAGTAGAAACTGCCATTTCTGGATCAAATGATTTTGTTAGCTCAGTTGTTAGTGGATTATTTTGAGTTGGATCTGGTATTTTTTGCTCTTTTGAAAATTTTAATCCTCTTGTTCCATCATCAAAGCCTAAAAAATCGGTACTTCCTCCTTGGTAAGTACTAAAATTATTTTGAAAGTGTGTTTGGGTATTGTAACCAAGGCTTCCATTGAGTTTTATTGTTTTTTGATCGGGAAATGATTTTGTAGTTATATCCACTACTCCTCCAGTAAAATCTCCTGGTAAATTTGGCGTAAAAGATTTATAAACCACTAAATTATCAATAAGGTTGGTTGGAAATATATCCATTTGAACATTGTTTCTGTCTGGATCAAGACCTGGAATTTCCATTCCGTTTAAAAGTGTTTTTGTGTATCTATCTCCTAATCCTCTTACGTAAACGTATTTACCTCTTTCAACCGATACTCCTGTAACTCTTTGTACTGCTGCTGCTGCATTTCCATCTCCCTTTTTAGAAATGGTTTGTGAAGAAACTCCATCCATCACATTTGCAGATTTTTTTTGCATGGTTAGCAAAGCTGTTTCATTATTGTTGTTAAGTTTAGCAGTAACAACAAACTCCTTTAGTTTTTCATTTTCATCTTTTAATCGAACATCAACAATGGTAACCTCACCAGCCTTTACCTCAACATCTGATACAACTTGATCAGCAAATGAAATAAACTTATAGCGTATTTTATATTTCCCTGCTGGTAAATCAATGGAATAATTACCATCCAAATCGGTTGCAGTTCCTTTTGCTAAATCTTCTACAAGTATATTAACACTCATTAGTGTTAACCCTGTAGCATCTTCATAAACTGTTCCCCTTATTTTTCCGTTTTGTGCTAAACTTAAATGATTAGCTAGTAAAACTAATGTAACTACGAGTGAAATGTTAACTATTGATTTCATTTTTAGATGATAGATTAAAAAGAAATTAGAAAAAACAACAATTCCCCTTTCTTACTAGATAGAGAAAGGGGAAATGTTTTACTTATTAATTGAAAAGCGTTTATAACTTACCCTTTATAGAAGTCCAAGTCCACGTGTTAAACACTGCTTCATTAGCGCCTGTTGTTCCAGTAGTGGAATTACTCAATGTTGCTATTTTGTTATCTAAAGCTGTTTGATCTGCTGCAGTTAAACTATTAGGACAATCAGTTTCTTCGTTATTATATCCATTAATAACAGCGGCTACAGAAGTAGCATTTAAAAACACACAATTAGTAATTATTAGATTATCATTTAATACATAATCAAACGCATCTGTTTTGTCTGCACAGCTATTACTAGCATCAAAATTTTCTCTAATTTTTACCCAAGAAGTAAATCCTTCAAACTGAGCATTAGTAATTGTTCCTTGCGCTTTAGATTTTAAATCTGCAGCTTCTCCATTTCCATCAACTGATCGTAATGTTGCATTTTGAACTGTAAATTTTCCAGTTGTATAAGTTGAACCTTCTGGACCGTCAAACTCAAATGCTTCATCAGCACCACTTCCACCGATAATTGCAACAATATTTGAGATGGTTCCAGAATAATTGTTATCTAAATCGTATGAATCATCGCCTGAGTATGTAACGATTGCATTTGTTAAGTTTACTGTTCCTCCAAAAAACTCAATTCCATCATCTTCATTTGCAACAACCTCAATATTTGTAACAGTTGTTTTAGAACCAACACCTGCTAAAGTAAGTCCATTAATCTCTTTTCCTGAAGAAATTGTTGTTCCTCCGTGTCTAATAGAAATATAATTTAAAACACCTGAGCTATCCGTTGGATTTGATCCTCCATATTGCCCATAAGTTTCATTTGCAGGTATACCTTCTGCCTGACCAACAACATCACTTCCATCTACAGAAACCGGAGCGCTTCCTAAAACAACAACACCTCCCCATTTTCCTTGATCGTTCTCATCTAAATTAGAACCTGTTTTTTGTCCTATTTTGATATTATCAAGTACTGATGTGAAAATAATTGGTTCTGTAGCTGTTCCATCAGCTATTAAAATCCCTCCTCTTTCAACAATTAGAGCCGAAGCTAATGTTTGTTGACCTTCTTTTCCTTTAATAATAGTTCCTGGCTCAATAGTTAGTGTTACACCATTTGATACAATCACTTTACCATCTAAAATCCACACCTTATCTTTTGACCAAGTAGTATTAGTGGTAATAAATCCTGAAACCGTTTCAGAAGGATCTGTTTGCTCTTGTTCTGTTTCAACTATTGGATCATCCTCCTTTTTACATGAAGTAGCAATTAATAATCCTGAAACTGCTAAAATTGAAAATACTTTAAATTTCATTTGGGTTTGGTTTGGGTTAATTTTACCACGAAAGTATAGCTGCTTTTTTAACTCACTATTCAGTTAGCATTATTATAGAATTAACAAAAATCAAGTTATGTTAAATTTAGATTAAGTGTTATAACTGTACTCTCTTCTTATCTACTTTATTACTTTATTTGTATCCATTATTTACAGTATAGAATAAATGAAAAAGTACTTCTTTCTTTCTCTAGCTCTTTTAATTTTTGTATCCTGTACAAAAGACAGGGAATTAATAACAGAACCTGAGAGTAATTCTTTTAAATCCCCGTTATTCATAAACGAGCTTGTCGTTAAAGGGTCAACAAACAATAATGAGTTTGGCTCACCAGAAGATTGGATTGAAATTTATAATAGTGCTGACACAGCATTTACATTACAAAATGGTGAATGGTTTATTACAGACGATGCTTCAAGCGACCCTTTACAATATGCACTCCCAAATATAACTATCCCTGCTAATGGGTACTACGTAATTTGGTGTGATGGTTTAGATACCATAGCAAATGATGTACATACAAACTTTAAACTAGGAGCTGACGGTGAAAACGTTGGTCTATTTTATTTAAACGCTACAAAAAAAGCGGATAGTTATAATTACCCAGCACAAAATCAAGATGGGGTTAGTTATGCTCGCATACCAGATGGTTCATCAAATTGGGGAGAACTTAATAACCCAACGTTAGGTGCTAGCAA
Source organism: uncultured Saccharospirillaceae bacterium (assembly GCA_950054195.1). GTDB lineage: Bacteria > Bacteroidota > Bacteroidia > Flavobacteriales_D > CAJJDF01 > CATLPG01. The sequence continues at coordinate 72,574 of CATLPG010000003.1, read as the reverse complement.
TTAAAATTTATACGTTATGATTAAAATTAAATTCGTTATCGTATCCCTCATTGGCTTGATGATTGCTATCTCCAGCTTTAAAAGCGACAAGATTAAGCCTACTAAAACAATTAATGTTTTGGTGAAAGAACCTTCGGGAATAGCCTACGATGAAATAGAAAATGTTTTTTATATCGTAAGTGATAACGGGAAACTATATAAATTAAATCGTTCCTTCGAAATAATTAAAAAGGCTCCTCATAATGGAATAGACTTTGAAGATGTTTGTTTAGCTAACAATTACGTAATTGTTACGGATGAAACCGCTAGAAAAATTTTGTTTTTTGACAAAGAGTTAAACTTAGTAAGCATAAAGAATATTAGCTATAGCGGTGGTAGAAACAAAGGTGTTGAATCCATAACTTTTAATGAAAAAGCTAACCAACTTGTTTTGGTTACAGAAAAAGAACCTATTTATATTTTTATTTGTGATGAAGAACTAATTGAAGAAAACACGTTAGAAGTAAATCTTGCTGGGGATATTTCTAGTTTAACTTATCATAAGGGGAGCTACTATTTCTTAAGCGATGATGATCGTAAGCTAATTAAAACAGACTTAACTTTTAACAAAATAGATGAGTGGAGTTTACCTATAGTAAATCCAGAAGGCCTAACATTTAACAAGGATCAATTAATTGTTGTTTCTGATGATTTACAAAAGGCTTACTTTTTTGATGCTACTAACTTTTAATAGTTAACAATGCTATTCTACCAATTCAATACAATGAAAATACGTAACGAACAAACGAAATGAAGACACAGCATATTTTTATTACAGCTATAATGCTTATCTGTAGCTTTCCAATGATAAGTCAGTTGTCACTATCAAATGGTAAACATTCACTTGAAATAACAGGGATGATGTCCACCTATTATAATTATCGTTTTTATAAGGATAGCTTAAATGGAGCTCCAATACAAGATTTTAAAAAAAATAGATTTAAACTAAAAGATGCTCAAATACAGTTTGAGGGAAGATATGGAAACACCTATGAATATGAACTTCAATTTGATTTAGCCGATATAGCAAGCATAGGTGAAGACCCAACTAACCCTGGCTTAATGGATGCTTACTTCATGTATAAAGGATTATCATGGTTTAATGTTTCATTAGGTTATGGCAAAACACCTTACAGTAGAAGCTCATTGACTCCATTTATTTATTCAGCTTACTGGCAAAGAGCTCAAATAAGTAGAGGTGAATTTTTTGGAAGACGAGACATTGGCTTAACACTTTCTCAGGATTATTGGAAACAGCGCATTAATATTTACTTAGGAGCATATACTGGTTTGGGAGAAATTGGTATTAAAGGTGATAATGACGCTAGTGGTAAACTTGAATATATTGGTAGAATGGATATCGCTTACCCATCAAGATTTAGATACAGAGAAATTGATGATAAAATATCTCCAATTCCAATGTTTGCTGTTGGTTTTAATGGAAGGTACGCTAATAAGATACTTGCCGATGGAGAAGAGTTTCCTGAGTTTTCACAAGGTGAGTTTGAAACAAAAGTTATTTCTGGAGAAAAACTTACTTACGGATTAGATTTCGCTTTTCAATATATGGGATTATCTGGTTTAGTAGAAGTACACCAAATGAAGTTAACCCCTAATGATACCTTAAGTCCCTTACTTGCTGGTTTGTCTGGCGAGCAAACTGGAGGGTATGCTTATTCAGGGGGAATGTCGGCTCAATTATCTTATTACATAAAACCTGCTCAAACTATTTTTTCTGCTAGGTGGGAGCAATTAAACATTAACGATTTAATTGAAGGAGAATCACAACGGTTATCAATTGCTATGGCCTATCAGCTAAAAGGCTTTAACTCTATGATAAAAGTTCAATATTTTCATATTCTACAAGAAGAAGAATTAATTGATCCCCTAAACTGGACAAACCAAATAAGAATTGGTTGGCAGTATTTGTTAAGGTAATTCGCTATCCTTATATTTAGTTGGAATAGCCAACTTATATGATTAGAATAGCGATTATTTTATTAACTACATTACTTTTTTCTTGCTCATTAAACGAAAAAAAACTTACTCCTACTAAACGAATTAGTATAAAGGGAGAGTTATCCGCTATAACATATTGTCCCAATTACAAAGAGTTTGTAATTGTAGCTGATGGAGGGAAAGTCATCTTTTTAGATTCAAATTTTAACGAATTACGAAGAGACGAAATTAAAGCGAAAGACCTTGAAGGTGCCATCTGTTTAAGAGATGAAATACTAATAGTTGATGAAGAAGAAAGCATTTTAGCTACTTACAAAATAGATAAAGAAAAAGCCAAGAAAAAGCATTACGTAGAACTCAAAAAATCTGGGAGCAAAAAAAATGGTTATGAAGGCATCACTTATGATAGCATTGCAAAACAATTCATTCTAGTTATTGAAGATGATCCTGCTAGATTAAGATACTTTGATTCTAATTTTAAGTTTTTAAAAGAGGTTGATTTTAAAGAGGCAAATGATCTTTCAGATATCCTTTGGCATAGGGGCAACCTCTTACTATTAAGCGATTTGGATGAACGCATTTTTGTTGTAGATAATAAGCTAAACATTAAAAAGGAATGGTTTTTCTCTATTCATAACCCCGAAGGATTATGTATTGTAAATAATCAATTGATAGTAGTTTCCGATAAGGAAGAAGCACTGTATGTTTTCGATTTACCAAAAATAAAATCTAAGTAACGTAAACTTAACATTGAATGTGATGTTAGTTTAAATTCTAGAATTAGATTTGTTTTAGCATGGGAATATTTAGTGCATTATCAATTATAGGAGCTCTTGGTTTTTTCATCTATGGGATGAAAGTAATGAGCGAAGGAATCCAGAAGGCAGCTGGAGATCAATTAAGAAAAATACTTAAAGCGATTACTAACAATCGTTTTTCGGGTGTTATCACTGGTTTTTTAACAACCTCAATCATACAATCCTCTTCGGCTACAACCGTAATGATTGTTAGTTTTGTTAATGCCGGACTTTTATCCTTAAGGCAAGCGATAGGCGTAATTATGGGTGCTAATATTGGTACCACCATGACCGCTTGGATACTTGTACTATTTGGTTTCTCAAAATTTAGTCTAGCAGATTACTCTTTACCTATTTTAGCAATAGGAGTTCCGCTACTTTTTACTAGCAGATTAAATATTAAATCTGTTGGAGAGTTTTTAATTGGATTCGCTTTGCTTTTTATGGGGCTAGAACTTTTAAAAGGCGAAGTACAAGCATTGGATTTAAAGAATAATGAAACATTTATTGGTTTTATAACTAGCTTAAGTTCTCCAGGTTATGGCACAATACTATTGTTTGTCTTAATTGGAACAGTGCTAACTGTTGTTGTGCAATCTTCAAGTGCTGCCATGGCGCTTACCCTTATTTTTATTGGTAACGAAGGAGAAGGAATTAGTTTAGAGCTGGCAGCAGCAATAGTTTTAGGAGAAAATATTGGTACAACGATAACGGCAAATTTAGCCGCTCTTATTGGTAATGTTCATGCCAAACGATCGGCTAGAGCTCACCTTTTCTTTAATATTTTTGGTGTTATTTGGATGCTTATTATCTTTTACCCGTTTTTAAACCTCATCGAGTGGTTAATGCAAGAAATTAAAGAAACATCTTTTGGACAAAAAAACCTAGTGACCTACCAAGATCAATCAAGGTATTCATTAGCATTATTTCACACAGTATTTAACGTTATAAATACGTTTATCCTCATTTGGTTTGTTGGATTCATCGAAAAAATGGTAGTTCGTTTTACCAAAGCGAAAAACGATGAAGACGAAATGTTCCAATTAGAGTTTATTAGTTCTGGAATGATGTCTACAGTAGAACTTTCTATTCCTGAAGCAAGCAAGGAGGTTAGAAAATTTGGTGATATTATTGCTCGAATGAGTGGTTTTGTTAGAAAAATGATGACAGAACCTGACAAGAAAAAAGCCAAAAAACTTTTTGAACGAATTACTAAATACGAAGAGATTACCGATAAAATCGAAATTGAAGTTGCTGATTACCTAGCTAAAGCTGCAAAAGGAAATATGAGCACCGAAACCTCTGTTAGGATTAGAGGAATGCTGAGCATGATTGGTGACATGGAACGTATTGGTGATATATTCTATCAAATGTCTCTCGAACTTGAAAGAAAAAGAAGGGAAAAAGTTTGGTTCACTCCTGAGCAAAGAGATAACCTGCTTAAGCTGGCAAATGTTGTAGATCGAGCATTTAAAGTAATGAATGACAATTTATCTATGGAGCATACTGAGGTAACTTACGATAAAGCTTGGGAGGTTGAAAAAGAACTGAATACTCTTAGAGATGAAATACGAACACAACATTTCCTAGATGTTGAAAAAGGAGAGTACTCTGTACAAAGTGCTAACTTTTATAGTAACATGTTCCACTCCTACGAAAAAGTTGGAGACCACATCATTAACGTAACTGAAGGATTAACGGGCTCTATCGAGTAGGCAACCCACTATTCTTCCTCATCTGGTTTAATAATGGCAACTTTTGGAGAAACACGCTCTGCGAATTGTTTTCCTTGCTCCCACCATAAAGTCATTTGCTTTTTGTTAAAAATCAAAGAGTTTTCGGTTAGCAGTGTAGGAGTAAAATAACGGTTAATTTTAACCTCTCGGTTTCTTGGTCTTAAATCAGCTAACTCAAGTTTATTTCGATTGTTTTGAGTCATTAAAAAGTCAAAGACCTTCATCGTTAAATCAAATGCATTGACTGATGGCAAAGTGTTTGTTAATGTTTCTATTGGATCAAGAATAATAACATCCACCTCCTTTGCTCCTGCATCAATAGCCGCTTGTACCGGAATATTATTCCCGAAACCACCGTCTCCATATTCCATTCCATTCTTTTTAACCAAACTCATAAATGGTAAAAAGTTTGCAGATGCCCATATCCAATCACAAAAATCATCATATGATTCTTTCTTTGTTGTTTTAAACTCTGTCGTTTGATGTGATAAATTAGATACAGATACTATAATCTGTCTATTTAACTCTTTTACTTTGTTATAATCATCAACAGTAAAATTCTTTGCTATGGTTTTTCTAAGCTTTTTGGAACTCCCAAAGGTTTTATTACCTCTCCAAAAGGATCGAATAATATTCCAGTGAGCCATCCGCACATAGTCAACACCTTTTTTGCGAACAATTTTATATGGGTTTAGCGTAAAAATATCTTGTGGAGTAATAGTAGTATAAACTTGTTTTGCTAGCTCAACATTATCACAAGCCAACATTGGGCTTAATAAACTCCCTGTAGATGCCCCAACAAATAAATCGTATTTCTTGCCTTTTTCTCTTATTAAATAATCAGCAATGCCTCCTGCAAAAGACCCTTTACTTCCTCCTCCTGATATAACTAATGCTTTCATGAACAACTGATTTATGATATACTTAAACGCATTTTACGTATATTTGGTTCTAACCATGAGGATAAAAGTAATACATATTATTTTCTCTGTATTTCTATTAATAGGAATAATTACAAAGCAAGTTGTTGAAAGTTTCTCAACGATTGATAATGTTGAGCTTTCTGAGCTAAACGATACAGATGAAAATGATTCAAATGAAGAGGTAGAGGACTTCTTTCATAACGCAAATAATAGTCTAATTGACCGTACTAATAAATTTGATAACGATCTGTTTTCTAAACATTACCCTAAACGTTTTCAAAGAGAAGGCTTTAGCTCTATCTTTTTACCCCCTCCTGAAGCTTTAAGTTAATATTCCAACACGCACAAAAAAACAAGGTGCACCCTCTTTAACTTAAAACATCATAAATGAAAAATTTAAAATTTGACTTTGCAGCTGGTTTGGTTGTATTTTTTGTGGCTTTACCACTTTGTATTGGTATCTCTCTTGCCTCAACGAGCTATAAAGAAATAGAAGGACTCTCTGATTTTGCAGGAGTTGTTTTCCCTGGGCTTATCTCTGGTATCATTGGAGGTATTGTTGTTGGTTCATTTAGTGGATCTCGATTTGGTGTAAGTGGACCTGCAGCTGGTCTAATTACTATTGTTTCCACTGCCATTATACAATTTGGTGGTTTTGATAATGGCGGATTTGAAAAGTTTATTTTAGCTGTATCAATAGCAGGTGTTTTTCAATTAATCTTAGGTTTTTTAAAAGCTGGTTTTATCGCTTATTACGTACCTTCTGCTGTAATAAAAGGAATGTTAGCTGGTATTGGAGTTACTATTGTAGCAAAGGAAATACCCCATTTTTTTGGTTACGACAAAGATCCTGAGGGAGACCTGGGCTTTAATCAAGCAGATGGTGAAACCACTTGGAGTGAGTTGATAGGAACATTTGATAATATTCATTGGGGAGCTACTCTTGCTGGCGTAGTTTCAATTATTATTTTAATCATTTGGGGTTCCAAAAAAATCAAAGAGAATAAAGCTTTAAGTTTAGTTCCTGGACCTTTGTTAGCAATTATTATATCAATCATTCTTGCTATTCTATTAGCTGGTCATGATACCTTCGCTATTGCTGGAAATCATTTAGTAAATGTGCCAGTAGCGAAGAGCTTTAATGAATTCAAAGCTAACTTTTACACACCTAATTTTAACGCATTAAGTGATCCTGCTGTATACACTGTTGCCCTAGTTATAGCAATAGTAGCTAGTTTAGAAACCCTTTTATGTGTGGAAGCTACAGATAAGCTTGATCCAAACAAAGGAAGAACACCTATGAATAGAGAGCTTAAAGCACAAGGTATTGGCAATATACTTTCTGGACTACTTGGAGGTTTACCTATTACCCAGGTTATTGTTCGTAGCACTGCTAATATACAAGCAGGAGCAAAAACCAAATGGTCGGCTGTTGTTCATGGAGTCTTTTTAGTTTTATTTATCGTGTTAGCCCCTAGCTTATTAAATATGATCCCTAGAGCTACGCTTGCTGCTGTTTTACTATTAATAGGATATAAACTAGCCAGTCCAAAAGTTTTTAAACAGATATATAAAAATGGATGGTCTCAATTTATTCCATTTTTAGTAACAGTTATCTGTATTTACCGTATAGATTTATTATCAGGTGTTGGAATTGGTTTAGGTTTATCTGTACTATGGATACTATACAAAAATTACAAAACTGCTTATTTTGTCGAAGATTTTGGTCATGAAGAAGGTGAACCTATACGATTATCTTTATCGCAACATGCTACGTTTTTAAATAAGGCTAGTATTGTTGATACATTTGATAAAATCCCTAACGGAGAACACGTCATTTTAGACCTATCAAAATCAACAGACATTGATCATGATATATTTGAAGCCATCAATGAATTTAAGGTTAATGCAAAAAACAGAAATATTAAACTTGAGGTAATTGGTCAAAAGAAAATGAATACAAATCAAAAATTATAGCATAAAAAAAGGCTGCCTTTAAAAGACAGCCTTAAATTATACTTTAGAAACAATACACTCCCTACAATCCTTAACCTCTCCAGAGTAGGTTTCCCGATACTTATGGAGTGTTTTGTAGGAAATACCTAAAAAGGCTTTCTTAATCCTTGTAACTTGAACACTTAGGCTCCCCATCTTTGGATGATACCTATTTTCATAAACCGTTTTTCTTCTAACTCTAATCATAACACTTTAAATATACAAAGAAAAAAGCAGGAATAAAAACGCTAATTTCTTGCATATCAATATTATTATGCTTATATTATTTACATGGACCATAAATCGAAATTTTACAAAAAACTAGGAGCAAGATTTCCTAAACACTATTTTAAGAAGAACGAAAAAAGCAAATTACTTGAATTAAGCGCAGCTGCACCTGCAAATAATTATTACGTAATTATTGAGGATAATATGGATCGAAAAGACTTATCTGGCAAAGTACTTGAATGGATTAAAGCCGATAGAGTAGCAGATAAAGCTGGAAAAAAATTATTGCTTGTAATACAAGAAAAGCATCATGATTCGTGTAAAAAGCTTTTAAAAGCTTGGAGAATTAACAGTCAAATACTTTGTGTTTAATTTAATCTTCGGACTTCTTTCTTATCGAATTTCTAATAATATTATAAGCTGCACGATTAGCAGATAGCCAAGTGGTAAGCACTCCTCCCCCTTTAAGTAATGGAGTTATTTCCGATCCTTTTTCCAATAACTCCAAACACATTTCTGCGTAGCTTTCACCTTTAATTTTAGCCAATTCATTAATCATGTATGCTACATGTTCGGTTGTTAGTTGAGTGATATTTTCTTTAATATTTTCTTCCAATGAAGTATGACCATTCATAACCAAATCATTTGGCTTTTGGTTGATGTAATCTTCCTCCGTTCGGATGCTTTTTCTCTCCTTCAGCTTATTTGCCTCTAAAAAATCATTTAGTTGGGTTAAGGTTTTGTATCGACTCATGCTGATTGATTTAAAAATTTCATTATTTCTCTTGCTACACGGTAATATCGTCTAGTTGGTCCAATTGTAGTTGTCCGTTGAAAAACAGATTTAAATGGAACATACGACTTTAAAATTGGAGTATCCAGCTCTTTCAATGATTTTCTAATGGCTCTTCTGCCAAAATTCTCTCCTATTCGGTTTGGAATCAACAAAATATTGAGCTTCTTATTTACCTCTTGAGCTGGCTTTAAATCCTGAATAGTTTGATATGTTACCAATAAATCGTGTTGATCAATGCTTGTTGTTACGCAAGCCAAATCTGTAACTAAAACCAAAGCCCTAATTCCTTTATCAGTCGTTTTTCCAGCACTATCAACTAAAATATATTCGTAATCGCCTAATGTTTTGAGTTTCTTAATTTCATCGGCTACCACATGATCTTCGGAAGCTACAATGTGAAAATAATCAGAAATATTTTTCTTGGTTTTATAGAGTTCTATTTGACGTAAAGAATTAATCGTATAATTTGTATCAGTTTCTACTAATACAATTTTTTTCCCTTTACTATGTAGGTAATTAGCAAGGTTAACAGCATTGGTTGTTTTACCAGTGCCCCCCTTTCTACTAATAAAAGATATTACTTGCGTCATAAAGTTAATTACCTAGCCATACATAAACTTGCCACAAAGATACTTATAATTCAACATTATATACACGCCTATACTTATAGATTAATGTGGCACCTCTAAAACTATTCCATAAAATAAACGAGAACCAAATGGCTAAAATCTTAAATTCTAAATAATCGAAAAAGATAAGTGCTGGCCAAAAGATACCAAACGAAGCAATAAACAGTGTATTTCTCAAATAGGCTGTTTCTCCAAGTCCTTTAAAAATACCGTCATAAGTAAACGTTATTGAATTTATAAATTGGGCAACAATAATTACCCAAAACCCTTCATTAAAATGCTGTGCAACTAGAGCTTTATTACTAAATACCTCCCCTAAAAAAGGATAACCTATTAAAAACATACCTGCCAAGATACCCGCAACTAAAAGATTCACTTTTACTAAATCTCTAATCAATAATTTCATTCGTTTTAAATCATTGCCTCCATATAACTTTCCTGCTAATGCATTTCCTGCATTGGAATAACCATCAATAAAGAAGAAAGAAAATACCCAAAACTGAAGTATGATGGTGTGGGCTGCTAAATAATCCTTCCCGTAATCCTCTGCGTAGTTATTAGCTAAATAAAACACGAAATTAAGCGCTAATGAGCGTAAAATCATATTTCCCGACATAGCAATCATTTTGCCAAAAACTGGATTTAACTTAAACGATGGCAATACTGGAAACGGTGTTTTTCTCTTTAAAAAGAAAATAGCGACAGTCATCATACAAACTTGTGCAATAACACTTGCCCATGCAATCCCTTCTATCCCCATATCCGGTTTAAAACTGCCTATTCCATATACTAGGGTATAGTCGAGAACCACATTGAATAGAGCACCAACTAAGCTGGCTTTCATGATCCACATGGTATTTTGAAACCCTCTAAAAATTCCAAAACAAATAAAAACAATCATCGAAATAGGTAATCCAACTGCTCTAATTCTGAAATAAGCTACCGTTTGATCGAGCAACTCTACTTTATAAGCATCTACACCATAAAAATTTCTAAAAATACCAGCCGCATAGTAGTAGCCCAAGCCTCCAAAGACCAACCCTAACAGCACACCAAACAGTAGTGTTTGTGGAATAAGCGTGTGGATAACCTGCAATTTGTTTTTTCCCACATACTGAGAAACAATAGCAGAAATAGACGTTCTAATTTGTAGTAAGCTCCAAAGAATAATTGAATAAAAGGATGACCCTAAACCCACTGCCGACTGACTAACAGCTGAGTTTGTTTCAAAGTGACCAACAATTCCCGTATCTACAATTCCAATTAAAGGTTCGGCTATACCAGCAAAAATAGCAGGGATTGCTAAACGATTGATCTCTTTAAATGGAATTTTTTCACTCACGATGACAAAGGTACACATTCATAAACTTGTTGTTCTATTATGAAACACCTTTGTTTTTAATCAACTTGATTACGAATAGATTGTTTTTTTCAAAAACAAAAATAAAGAACACAACACGAATAGTCCTTCCTCAAAAAACCAAATCAACAAACCGGTTCCTTTCTCCGAATGTTTGCAGAAATAACTAAAAATCAAACGGAATTGCTTTCTGTGAAACAGAAAAATGCATGAAGTGATGTATTTTTTAGTGATTTTGTGATTACCCAATCACAAAAATTTCCTCCAAACATTCTTGATTTTTTTGCTTCGTTTTTTCATCAAGGAGAAAATGAAGAACACAACACTAAAAGTCCTTTCCTTCTCATCTATTAGCCAATGTTAATAACTATTCAAACATTTAATTTCCCTAAAACCACTAGGTTTTTTAACTTCAAGCCAACAAAAAGGGAAGAACATGCACGTTGCAATCTCAGGAAATATAGGAGCGGGTAAAACCACATTAACAAAGTTATTAGCAAAACACTTCAATTGGGACACCCATTTCGAAGACGTAGAAAACAATCCTTACCTCAATGATTTTTATGACGACATGCAGCGTTGGTCATTCAATCTTCAAATTTTTTACTTGAATAGTCGATTCACGCAAATTCAAGAAATCAAGAAAAGCGAAAAAACCGTTATTCAAGATCGTACGATTTACGAAGATGCGTTCATTTTCGCTCCAAACCTACACGCTATGGGTTTAATGTCTACAAAAGATTTTGAAAATTATTTCTCTCTTTTTAACCTAATGGAATCGTTTATTTCTGCTCCAGATTTATTAATTCACTTAAGAGCTAGCGTACCTACTTTGGTAAACCAAATCGCTCAAAGAGGCCGTGATTACGAAGAAAGCATCCGTTTGGATTATCTAAAAAGATTAAATGAACGCTACGAAGCTTGGATTTCCACCTACAACAAAGGGAATCTATTAATTGTAGACGTAGACAACAACAACTTTAGAGACGATCCAGAAGACCTTGGTAAAATCATCACCGATGTGGAAGGAGAGATTAATGGGTTGTTTTAACCAATAGTTAGATTTTCTTAATATAACTATGTCATCCAAAGAAAAATGGTTTAATAAATACTTTGATCGTATTGATAGTTCGTCAAAGTATGACCATAAAAAATTTGGGGAGTACTTTCTTTGTCCATGTTGCAGCTTTCCTACATTATCTGAAAGAGGAGGGCATGAAATATGTCCACTTTGTTCATGGGAAGATGACGGGCAAGAAACTCCTCATGAAAATGAAGTATGGGGAGGTCCTAATTCAAATTATTCGCTTAAAGAGGCTAGAGAAAATTTCGAAGCATATTATACTATGTATCGACCTTCTGATAAAGAAAAATTTGAAACAACTAGGTATAAGAAGAACTTCTCTGGAGAAACTATTTTGTTGGATAAAGTAACTTTAAAAAAAGAAATAATTCTTTTATACAAACAGCTCTTAAAAACACATGATAATCAACACACCAAAGAGCTTTGGCGTAAAATTCATTCATTAGAAAAAAAGTTATTGTAGCATTTTATCTCATTAAACTATTATACTCCACCAAAACCACCCGGAACCCTACCAGCGGACTTTTTTCTTCTTCTTTAAACGCTATCTGCGAACGATCATAACTTAACTCCCTATCCGAACTTAACCAAGTTCCTCCAATAACGATATTTTCATCTCCTACAATTTCTGAAACATTTCCAATAACACCATAAACTCCATTAAAATCAGTAAAGGATTTCACCGGATTGGTTAATGCATATCCATCAAAATCATGTAAATCATTAAACGATTGACGTTTCATTGGGTCAAACAACTGTCCTTTTGCATTAAAATTAACAACATAGTTGCCTTTATTATCTCGTAAATTTACATCTATAGGAGCATGCTTTTGATACAAAAACACATACTCTTCCTTTGTTGGTAAACGAACAGTTACTTTTTTATTAAAAAAGTTCTCATATTTAGTTTCAAGCCAATCACAAAAAGCTAAAGCATCACTTTTAGAAACATTCACAACAGGATAATCTTCAAAAAAACGGTAATTATTAGCATAGTAATTACTGTAAGTAAATAAGTTTGTCCATAAATGACAATTTGGAGCATACTCCTCCCCTTTTTCATTTAAAAACTGCTGGTAAAGCTTATTGGTTATCTCTGTTTTAGACACACGTACAGAATCACCCAACTTAGCAAACAGCTTCCTTAATTGTCTTTTTTTTAGCTCTTTATCAATTACCCGTTTTTCATCTACTACTTCAACCAAATACCTAAAACCAATTTCAGAAGATGGTTTATCATACAGTTGCCTAGCTTTAATTTTTAAATCATCCGCTCGGTCGTTCCAGCTTCCTCCTTTCGCAACACCTTTTTCAGCAACCATCTCAGCAACATTACCTGCCATAGTGTAAAGTCCTAATTTGTTAGGCTTGTAAGATTTTACTGGAGCAGTAATATCTGCATTATCACCTAAGCTGCTGCCCGCTAACCCCATATAATCACCTCTTCCCTGAACAAAATTTGCTCTAGACTTACCTTTTTTATCAATCATATCATTTCCCTCCCAAGGATATATGGGGTAAGAACCTCCAGCGCTAGCTGCATATTCCCATTCTTCTTCCGTTGGTAACCGAACAATTACGACCCTACTTGTATCTATCTTGTTGAGCTGATCTTCCTTCCATTCACAAAAAGCCACAGCTTGCTCATAGCTCACACCAACCATGGGGTAATTATCGTAAGCTGGATGTCTTAAATAATATTCGATATATGGCTCACCATAACTGTTTTTTCTTCTCCACACCAAAGTATCTGGTAAAACATCCCCGTAATAACTAGTGTTTCTTACACCTTCTAAAAACTCTCGATATTCCTTATTCGAAACTTCAGTAGGTGACATCAACAGATAATCCCCTCGAAATAACACTTCCTTTTGGGTATGAGCTGGTGAAAAAAGCAAAAGATTGAAACAAAACGATATGTACGCTACCGTTCTCATTTATTTAAAATAGAATAGGTCTTTAGCAATATGTCTCTTGTACTAATCATGGTAGCTGGCGTTGGCTTAATTTTTAGTTCCCCCCACCTGACTACCGTTGGGCAAGTTCATGGGGTTTCATGGCATAATAATTGTCATGTTTAAGTTAAACAGTTATTTTTGAAAAATAGTACATTAACTTACAAACAAAACTATGACCAAGGTACTTATTATAGACGATGAACGTCCGATTAGGAGCGTACTTAGAGATATTTTAGAAAACGAAAAATTTAAAGTAGACGATGCTGAAAATGGTAAACTAGGACTTGATCTAGCATTGAAAAACAAGTATGATGTTATCCTTTGCGACATTAAAATGCCCGAAATGGATGGAATTGAGGTATTAGATAAACTTCAATCGGAAGGGGTAGAAACTCCCATCATTATGATTTCTGGTCATGGTACTATCGATACTGCCGTTGATGCACTCCAAAAAGGAGCATACGATTTTATTCAAAAACCATTAGACCTTAATAGAACGTTAGTGAGCATTAGAAATGCCTTTGAGCGCTCAGATTTGGTTGAAGAAACAAAAACATTAAAGCGTAAACTTTCTAAAAACAAAATAACTGAAATTATTGGAGAATCAGAAGGCATAGAACAGATCAAAGAAATGATTCATAAAGTTGCCGCTTCTGATGCGCGAGTGTTAGTTACAGGTGGAAATGGTACAGGAAAAGAACTTGTTGCTCGTCAATTACATGAAAAAAGTAACCGTGCAAAAGGCCCATTTATTGAAGTTAACTGTGCAGCTATCCCAGCAGAGTTAATTGAAAGTGAACTTTTCGGACATGAAAAAGGGGCTTTTACATCTGCCGTAAAACAACGCCAAGGGAAGTTTGAACAAGCACAAGGAGGAACGATTTTTCTTGATGAAATCGGTGACATGAGTTTATCTGCACAAGCTAAAGTACTAAGAGCACTGCAAGAAAATAAAATCACACGTGTTGGTGGTGATAAGGATATTTCTGTAGATGTTCGTGTAGTAGCAGCTACCAACAAAGATTTAGTTAAGGAAATTGCCGACAATAAATTTAGAGAAGACTTATATCACCGTTTAGCAGTTATCCTTATTCATGTTCCTTCTTTAAATGACAGAAGAGATGATATTCCTTTACTAGCAGAACATTTCCTAAAAATTATTTGTGAAGAACAGGGTGTTGCTTTAAAAGAGTTTGAACCCCAAGCTTTAGAAGAGTTAAAACAAGCTAATTGGACCGGTAACATTCGTGAGTTAAGAAATATTATTGAGCGATTAACTATTTTATGCGATCAAAAAATAACTGCGGAAGAGGTTATTCGTTATGCAAATCCCAAATAATTATATTCAATTCTTGCTTTTTAAAGAAAAACACCGATATTTGCAGTCCGAAAAATTAATAACCTGGGGTTTCGGCCCCCAAAAATTTAATCTATGCCAGTAAAAATTAGACTAAGTAGACAAGGAAGAAAGAAAAGACCTTTTTACTACATTGTAGCTGCTGATAGCAGATCAAAAAGAGATGGAAGATACCTAGAAAAACTAGGAACTTACAACCCTGTAACAACGCCAGCTTCGATTACACTTGATGTTGACGCTTCATTAAAGTGGTTACATAATGGTGCTCAACCAACGGATACAGCTAGAACAATCCTTTCTTACAAAGGTGTTATGTACAAAAAACACTTACAAAGAGGTGTTACTAAAGGTGCTTTCTCTCAAGAAGAAGCTGACAAGAAATTCGAAGAGTGGGTTACTGCTAAAGAAGCTAAGGTTAACGCTCAAAAAGACGGTTTAGCAAAAGCTATCGCTGATGATAAAGCACAAAGATTAGCTGCTGAGAAAGAAATCAACGAAGCAAGAGCTAAAGCTATTGCTGCTGCTAATGCTCCTGAGCCAGTTGCTGAAGAAGCAGAGGCTACAGCTGATGATTCTGCAGAATAAATTAAAAAGTTCCATATGAACTTTAATGAATACTTTAACCTTGGAGTCATCTCCAAGGTTTTTAGTTTTAAGGGAGAGGTTATTCTTCGAATAGATGTTAACTACCCAGAAATACTCGCTAATCTCAAAACTATTTTTATCGAGAAAGGAGATGCTTTGGTCCCTTTTTTAATTGAAGATCTAAGTTTTCAAAAACAGAACTTTCTTAAAGTTAAACTCCAAGGAATAGATACCGAAGATCAAGCAAAAGCTATTGTTAGAAGTAACATTTATCTTCCAGATTCGTTTTTACCTAAACTGGATAAAGACGAGTTCTATTTTCATGAAATAGAAGGATTCGATATTTATAATGAAAATGAAGAACTAATTGGAAAAGTCTCTACCATTTATGACCTTCCCTCAAACCCATTAGTTGCTACTATAGTCAATAAAAAAGAAGTTTTACTTCCGTTAAACCTGCTAATAGAGGTAAACAAAGAGGAAAAATCACTTATTATAGAAATTCCAAAAGGAATTTTTGATCTTTAAAATGGATTACTTTCAAGCCAAAGAATTCAAAATTTATCATCACAATAGTCCTCAAAAAGTAACTACCGATTCAATTATTCTTGGCTCTTGGACTAATCCTATTTCCTCTCCAAAAACTATTTTAGATATTGGCTCAGGAAATGGAATACTAGCTTTAATGATGTCTCAAAAATTTTCGACTGCAAAAATAGATGCTGTAGAAATAAACAATTTAGCATCCAAAGATGCCCAAAAAAACTTTTCATTATCTCCTTGGAGTAATCGAATAACATTGTTCAATGAAAATATAACTAAGTTCACACCAACTACTTCTTACGACTTAATCATAGCAAATCCTCCATATTTTGAGAACAGCTTACATTCTAACAATGAGAGGAGAAAACATGCTCGCCACCAAACCGAACTAACCTATAATCAATTACTCAGTTTTTCAAGTCAACACTTAAGCTTATTAGGAACACTTAGCATAATTATTCCTTACATCGAACATGAGAATATCATCTCTATCGCAAAACAACATAATTTGTTTCATTCGAATCAACTGGTAATAAAAACGAAAACAAATACTACACCGAAACTCATTTGCTTATCATTTAATAAAAAAAAGTCATCATCTGATTTCAAGCAACTTATCATTCATGATAAACAAAACAGTTATTCAAAAGAATATATTGCACTTACAGAAAAATTTTACAGCCACAAACTACTTTAATTATCAGATGATTAAGTAGAATAAATAAGAGATAACTGGGCTTTTCTTAAATTTTTCTTAATATTAATTAATGATAACACCCAAACAAGGATTGAAACTCTCTTTTGACAACACAGCTGTTGCCTTTTCAAGCAAATCTGATAAAGAGCTTAAGTGGGCTGAACGTTTATTTAAGTTAATTGGCAATAATTTTATGGTAAAGCTTGGTAAATGGCTTACAAATTTTGCATTAGCAATTCACTTACCAATTAAAGGCATTGTAAAAAAAACCATTTTCGCTCAGTTTTGTGGAGGAGAAACTATTCCTGAATGCGAAGCAACCATTCAATCATTACACGAATATAATGTTGGAACTATCCTTGATTATTCAGTAGAAGGAAAAACTACCAATAAACAATTTGATCAAACCACTAATGAGTTATTAAAAGCAGTTGAAAAAGCCCATGGAGATAAACGAGTTCCATTCAGTGTATTCAAAGTAAGTGGTTTAGGGTCTTTCAAGGTATTAGAAAAGAAAATTGAAGATCAAAAAGACGATAAAGAATTTTTAAAAATATTAGATCGTGTAGACCAACTATGTAAAGCGTCATTTGAAACGAACACCCCTATTTTTATTGATGCTGAAGAAAGCTGGATTCAAGCTACTATCGATTGGATTGCAGAAATGATGATGGTTAAGTATAATAAAGAGAAACCTATCGTTTACAATACCGCACAAATGTATCGCCATGATCGATTAGATTATATAAAAGAACTACATCAAAGAGCCAATAAACAAGGTTTTAAATTAGGTTTAAAAATTGTTCGTGGAGCCTACATGGAAAAAGAAAGAGCAAGAGCAAAGGAAAAAGGCTACGAATCTCCAATTAACAAATCAAAAGAAGAAACAGACAGCCTATACAACCAAGCCCTAGAGTACTGCATGAATAACTTAAATGATATAGCAATTTGTGCTGGGACTCATAACGAACAAAGCTCAATTTATCTTACAGAATTAATGGGACAACACGATGTGGCACTAGATGACAAAAGAGTTTATTTTTCTCAATTGTTAGGCATGAGTGATCATATTAGCTTTAACTTATCAAACGCTAATTACAACGTGGCAAAATATGTGCCTTATGGTCCTATCAAAGAGGTAATTCCATACTTAATCCGTAGAGCAGAAGAAAACACGGCTGTTGCAGGTCAAACAAGCAGAGAATTAAACCTCATTTCCAAGGAAATTAAAAGAAGAAAATCTTCTTAAATTATAGTTTGCTAAATTTCAATGGATAGATAATGGCTTTTATAGTCAAATTCATTGCTTTTCTTTTTACTTGCTAAAACAAAAGTGATATATTAGTAGCTTGCAAGAAATGAGTATGAAAAAAATAGCATTTATTTTAGTTTCAATGGTTGTTTTAATCGCTTGTGATTCAACCAAAACAACAAAAAAACAATCAGATAAAAACGGGGGTACCCTTCGCCTGAATTTAGGGGGAGAAATAACGACTTTATTCCCTCCAAAAATTCTTAACTATGAGTCGATGGCAGTGTCTACTCAAATTTATGAAGGACTCGTAAAACTTAACCCTAAAACCTTAGAAATTGAGCCTGCTCTAGCTACAAAATGGGAAGCCAATGAAAACAATACCGTTTTCACTTTTACCCTTAGAAAGGATGTTTATTTCCATGAAACTCCAGACTTCAAAAAGCGAAAAGTAACAATAGAAGATGTTAAAGCGTGCTTTGATAAGCTTTGCCAATTAGGGTCAAATAGAAGAAATGATTACGGAGATCAATTTTGTGATAAAATATCTGGTGTTAAAGATGGAACAAGCAATGTTGATGGTATTAAAATTTTAAATGATTCAATAATCCAATTCGAGCTTAAAAAACCTTTTAGCGATTTTCTTAGCTTTATGAATATTGCTTCTTATGTTGTGTATCCACCAGAAGTAGCTGACGCGCTAGCTGATGGTGATTTTACTAAAGCTATAGGAACGGGACCTTTTAAGGTTAAAACGGTAGTTGATAATGAAAAGATTGAATTAGTTAAGAACGAAAACTATTGGAAAACTGATGCCGAAGGTAATGCACTTCCCTATCTTGATGGTCTTAACTATACTTTTTCTGATAAAACCACTGAAATCAACAACTTTAGAGATGGTAAGTTAGACTTTATACGTGAAGTACCAAGTAGCCAACTAGGGAACATCTTGCCTTCTATTGAAGAAGCTAGAGCAGGAAAAAACAATGATTTTAATTATACATCTTTTCCTGGTTTAACGATTAAAATCATCAGCTTCAATTTCAGAAATGAGGTATTTAACAATATTGATGTTCGAAAAGCATTTAACTATGCTATCAATAAGCAGCATATTGCAGACTCAGCCCTTCAAGGAGATTTTAAACCTGCTCATGGAGGTATTGTGCCTACATTAGAAATATTTAACAATACTGATTTCAAAGGGTTTAAATACGATCCAGTAAAAGCAAAAGAACACATAGCTAAAGCTGGTTATCCTAATGGAGTTGGATTCCCTGAAATCACCTTACATACTAGACGTGTTAGAGTAGACTCCGTTTACATGGGAGAAGTAGTAGAAATGCTTAACAAAAACTTAAACATTAATGTGAAATTTGATGCTTCTATGACACAGTCTGAATTGACCAATAGAGTTAGAAGCGAAAACAATGATTTAGATATTTATCGTTATGGATGGATAGCAGACTTTGTTAGTCCAGAAAATTTCTTGCAATTATATTCTAAAAACAACTTCTCTGACTATAAAAATGAAACATACACAAAGTTATTAGAACAAGCAGCAATGGAACAAGATTTAAATGCAAGATTGAGTACGTACAAAAAAGCTGATCAAGTACTAATTGATGATGCTGCTTTAATTCCACTACTTTATAATGACCTTGAGTTTTTAACTACTAAGAGAGTAGAAAATTTCCATGCAAACCCTCTAGACTATAGAGACTTTAGAGAAGTTTACATTAAAGAATAAAAAAATGATTAAGAAAACACTACCAATTTTTGTTTTAGCTGGCTTAATCTCTTGTATTCCTGCAAGAAAATATGAAGATTTAAAAGCCAAAGCAGAAAAATGTGAAAAAGAATTAAATGAGCTTAAATCTGGACAACAAGGTTTAGCAGCTGAAAATAAAGAGTTAACTCAAAAACTTAAAGCTTCACAAAGAGAAGTTATTTCAACGCAAACGGAATTAACTGATATTAAAAGAAGATTTAAAGACAAAGAAGATCAGTACGATAAACTGGAGAACTTATACGATGCCGTATTAAAAAGATACGACAGGTTATTAGCAAGTACAGATAAAGAAAACTCTACGCTTTCTTCATCCCTAGAGCAAACACAACTATCTCTTCAGCAAAAAGAAGACCGATTAAACAAACTTGAAAGCGAACTAGAAACTCTTAGAAAGCAACTTGAAGCTAAAGAAAAGGCATTAGCAGAAAGAGAGGCTCGTGTAAAAGAACTTGAGCAAATTATTGCTGAAAAAGATGCTGCTGTTAATGCACTTAAAGAAAAAATTCAAACTGCTTTATTAGCCTACAAGGACAAAGGATTAACTGTAGAGCAAAAAAATGGTAAAGTCTATGTAAGCCTAGAAGCAAAGCTTCTGTTCCCTAGCGGAAGTACAAAAGTAGATAGCAAAGGTAAACTAGCTATTATCGACTTAGCTAAAGCACTAGAAAGCGAAGATGAATTAGAAATAGTAGTTGAAGGCCATACTGATACTGATAAACTATCGTCTAGTGTTCACCCAAAAAACAACTGGGAACTCAGTGTTTTAAGAGCTACAGCAGTTGTTGAAATAATGACAGCTAACTCTACGATTGATCCTAAAATATTAACTGCAGCTGGTAGAAGTGAGTATTTACCAGTAAGCGAAGACAAAGCTAAAAACAGAAGAATTGAAGTTATTTTAACTCCAAACTTGAACAAGCTTTTTGAGATTATTTCAAATAATTAATTTTTGGCTTCGTTTTTGAAGTACCTTTAACTATGAAGATTTTTATTTACATATTTTGCTTATTAACAATTAATACCGCTCTTTCACAAGAAAACGGGGATTGGAGATTGTTCCCTGCTAGTCAGCATCCTAATGCTATCCTCAAAAAGGATTACTCTCTTTTACAAAAGGATACCGTTAAAAAAGAATCTCCTATTAAAGTAATTAATGAGCTAATTCCTACAGAATCTAAAGGTGAAGTTACTATTAATAAAGATGAAAGAATTGATGCTTTAGTTAAAGAGCTAGGGACTACTAAACCAGGTAAAGCAAATATTCAAATAGATGGTTACAGACTACAAATTATTGCATCTAGCAATAAAGATTTAGTAGTTGGAGAACGAGCTAAATTTGTTGCTTCTTACCCATCTGTTAGGCCATATATGAAGTATGATCAGCCAAATTTCAGGCTACGTGTTGGTGATTTTAGAACAAAACTCGAAGCACAAAAACTACAAAATGAGTTAAAAAATGCTTTTCCTTATGCTATTGTAGTTAAAGATCAAATTGAACTCCCTAAAATCCCATAGGAGTTCATGATTACAGAAAACCCTAAAAAAAATATTCGCACCACTTCCTTAGAAGACTTAACTGCCTTTTTTCTTGCTAATGGCGAAAAAGCTTTTAGAGCCAAGCAAGTTCATGAGTGGGTATGGAAAAAATCGTTGGTCTCCTTTGATGAAATGACTAACATCTCTAAAAACACACGTGACCTCCTTGCTCAACACTATACCTTCAACACCCTTGATATTAAAAGCAAGCAAGTAAGTAGTGATGGCACCATTAAAATAGCTTTTTCTTTATACGACAATAACATTGTTGAAGGAGTAATGATTCCTACAAAAGATAGAAAAACAGCATGTATCTCTACACAAGTTGGCTGTAGCCTTGCTTGTGAGTTTTGTGCTACAGGAAAGCTCAAACGCGTAAGAAACCTCTCCTATGATGAAATTTACGATCAAGTAGTCGAAATAAATCGTATTACAAAAGAAAAATACGGTGAAGGACTAACAAATATCGTTTATATGGGCATGGGAGAACCGCTCCTTAACTATAAAAACACCTTAACATCTATCGAAAAAATTACTTCACCAGATGGTTTAAACATGGCTTCAAGAAGAATTACAATTTCTACCGCTGGTATTGCTAAAATGATTAAAAAACTAGCTGATGATGGAGTAAAAGTAAATCTTGCTCTGTCTCTTCATGCAGCAAACGATGAAAAGCGTGATAAAATAATGGCGATCAATGAGCAAAACTCTTTAGAATCACTTGCAGAAGCACTTATCTATTATCACAAAGAAACAGGTAAAAAAGTAACCTACGAATACTGTCTTTTCAAAGATTATAACGATACACTCGATGATGCAAAGAACCTTATTTCTTTTGCTAAACACGTTCCTTGTAAAGTAAACCTTATCGAATACAATGCTATTGATGATGGCATTTTTAGACGCTCATCCGATGAGGTTACAGACCAATTTGCAAACTATTTGAGAAAACACAAAGTTCCAGCAAGCATACGAAGAAGTAGAGGTAAAGACATTGACGCTGCCTGTGGTCAACTGGCAAATAAAAATTAATATTTAAGACCCAAGGTTATAATTTCAAAAAGTGGGGTTGCAACGAACAAAATGTGCGAACTTGATTTTTTTCGGAAATAAGTTCTTCAATCACTTAACCCATTCTTAATCCATTAAGATTTCTCTTTTATCGTATTAAATGGTATTTTCGTTTACACACGTAAATTATCACTATGAAAGCCCATGAACTTGCCTAACGGCAGTCAGGTGGGCTACAATAACTGAGCCAACAACAATCACCATGATTAAATCAGGAATCATATTAATAAGTAGTTATTTTATTTTAAGCGTATGAAAGGAATTATTTTAGCTGGTGGTGCAGGAACCAGACTACACCCACTGACATTGGCAGTAAGTAAACAACTGATGCCCATATACAACAAACCAATGATTTATTACCCACTCTCTACCTTAATGAGTGCTGGAATTAATGAAATCTTAATTATATCTACTCCACATGACCTCCCAAACTTCGAAAAATTATTAGGAGATGGTAGTCACCTTGGGTGTAAATTTAGCTACCAAGTACAAGAAGTCCCTAACGGACTAGCACAAGCATTCGTTTTAGGAGAAGAATTTATTGGCGATGATTCTGTAGCATTGGTACTAGGAGACAATATTTTTTACGGAACAGATTTATCAAAAATGCTCCAACAACAGGTTGATCCTGATGGTGGTGTTGTTTTTGCCTACCACGTTTCAGATCCAGAAAGGTATGGAGTTGTTGAGTTTGATGATGATATGAAAGCACTATCCATTGAAGAAAAACCAACCAAACCAAAATCAAACTATGCAGTTCCAGGACTTTATTTTTACGATAATAGCGTAGTTGAAATTGCTAAAAACATAAAGCCTAGTGCTAGAGGTGAGTACGAAATTACCGATGTAAATAACGAATACCTCAAGCAAGGAAAACTTAGTGTTTCGGTATTAGATATTGGTACAGCTTGGCTCGATACAGGAACTTTTCAATCACTTATACAAGCTAGTCAGTTTGTGCAAGTAATTGAAGATCGTCAAGGACTAAAAATTGGATGTATAGAAGCTGTTGCTTATAGAAGAGGATTTATTGATAAAGACCAACTAAAAGAAATAGCAAAGCCACTACTTAAAAGCGGTTACGGAGATTATTTAATGAGTTTAGTAAAAGAAGATTAATTGACAACTACAATCACACAACAAATAAATGAAGAATTAGTAAAATTTCAAGAGTCGCTTAAGGATCATAACTTATACGCCCCTGTTAAATACATTCTTCAATTAGATGGTAAGCGAATTAGACCCGCTTTACTCTTACAAACTGTGGAAGCCTTTGGTGGAAATACCGATGATGCTATTCCACTGGCGCTTGCCGTTGAAGTTTTTCATAATTTCACGTTGTTGCATGATGATATCATGGATAAATCTGATTTGAGAAGAGGAAAGCCTACTGTGCATAAAAAATGGGACGAAAACGCGGCAATTTTGTCGGGAGATGTGATGCTCATTCTAGCCTATCAGTTAATCGAAGATTTACCCATCCAACACCAACCAAAAATACTCAAAGCCTTCAATAAAATGGCTGTTTGGTTGTGCGAGGGACAACAAGACGATATGGATTTTGAAAAACGAGATTTTGTTGATTTACCAGAATACTTGGAAATGATCAAAAACAAAACTTCTGTTTTATTGGCTTTTTGTTTAAAAGCTGGAGCTATCCTTTCTAATGCAGATGAAACTTCTACAAAAAACATTTATCAGTACGGATTAAACTTAGGATTAGCCTTTCAACTTCAAGATGATTACTTGGATTTATATCCTAAAAGTGTAGGCATGGGAAAAGTAGTTGGAGGAGATATTTTAAATAGAAAAAAGGCTCTACCCCTTCTTCTTGGACTTAAAAGTGAAAATAAAGAAGAAATCATATCAATTTTAAACGCTCCGAATAATGAGGAGACTGTGAGTAATACGATCAAAGCGTTCGAAAAAGTAAACATAAAAGAATCATGCGAAAAGCTTATTAATGAATATTATACAGAAGCAGACAAATACCTTAGCCAAATAAACGATTACCCAACCGAGATTTTTAATAATTTTACACGCTTACTAAAAGGCAGAGAAAAATAAGCGAATGTCTGACCATATTAAAATAGATAAAGAGTTTATTGAACAACTACAACTACTGGTTGATCAAGGAGACGAGCAAAGCATTCAAGAGAAGGTTGTAAATATGCACCCTGCCGATATTGCTGAAATCCTTGATGTGGTTAACTTGGAGGAAGCTAAATTTATTTTTCGCAGACTAACGGATGAATTAGCTTCGGATGTAATTGTAGAACTTGATGAAGATGTTCGTGAGATATTTTTGAAAGCATTTTCTGCTAAAGAAATCGCTGAACAAATCGACAATATGGACTCTGATGATGCTGCTGATATCATCTCGGAGTTACCACTAGAAAAGCAGCAAAGTGTAATTTCTCAAATTGAAGACAAAGCACAAGCACAGTCTATCGCTTCGTTAATGGCCTATGAGGAAAACACAGCTGGTGCTTGGATGGCAACAGAGTTTATTGCTGTTAAAGACGATTGGAACGTTACACAATGTATCTCAGAACTTAGAAAACAAGCAGAAGACGTAAGCTACGTGTACACCATTTACGTTATAGACAAAGGCAAGCAACTGATCGGTATGTTCTCTTTAAAAAGCTTACTTTTTGCGAAGGATAACGATTTAGTGAAAGACCTTTACATGACGGATGTGATTTCGGTAAATGTAAATGAGGACATTGAAGAAGTAGCTAAATCCATGAAAAAATATGATTTAGTTGCCATACCGGTTGTAAGTGATGACAACCTCCTACTCGGTAGAATTACAATTGACGATATTGTTGATGTAATGGAAGATGAGGCTGTAAAGGATTATCAAATGGCGAGTGGTATCTCCGAAAAAATTGAGTCAAACGATAGTATTTGGGCAATTACCAAAGCACGGCTTCCTTGGTTAATGGTTGGTTTAGTTGGAGGGGTGCTAGGCGCACAAGTTATAGGACTGTTTGAACATCAATTAGGTACTTTTCCAGAAATGGCCTTTTTTATTCCCCTAATTGCCGCTATGGGAGGTAATGTTGGGGTACAATCTTCAGCTATTATTGTGCAAAGTTTAGCTACTAATTCTATTGATATGGGCAACACCTACACCAAACTGCTTAAAGAATTTGGTATAGCATTAATTAATGGTTTAGCTTGTTCTGTTGCCATCTTTTTTATTATTTGGGGTATCCAGCAAGATTTAAAACTAGGTACAACTGTTAGTATCTCCTTGATGGCTGTTATCATTTTTGCGGGATTGTTTGGAACACTCGTACCTCTTGTACTTCACAAACGAAAAATTGACCCTGCCTTAGCTACTGGTCCGTTTATTACAACTGCCAATGATGTTGTAGGTTTATTGATCTACTTTTTAATTGGGTATGTGATTTATTTTTAGTGAAGGAATTACTTTACTTATGTAATTAATGGTGGACGGAAATTTTATTATGTGAACGTCAAAAGCAATGAACTATATCTTATTAGCAAAAGCTTTTTAATTACTTATCAATTTTAAAATTGAGAGAAACAAAGCTTTCAGCTTCTTTTTTATCTAAATTATATTTTTTAATCATATACCAAGTGGAAATTTTTAAAGGAATTCTTTTTTTAAAAATAACTCTTGTAATATACCAAACTGATGAAACTATAATAGTAAAAACAGCTTCTAATTCTCCCCATTCTTCAATCTTAATCCATGTTTTCGGATCAGCTAATTCGAATCCTGACCAATTTAATAATAAAAAGCAAAACCATCCAGTGAGAACTATAGCTGGTAATCTGAAAAGAAGCTTTATGTTTCTATAATTTATCGAAAATCTGGCACTAATAAATTTATTGTATTTACCCTTATAAGTCCTATTGTAATGCTCTACAAAAAATTCAGCAATTTTTTTTCTCTTGCTAGTTTTATTTTCAGCTTTAATAAATCTTTTTTTTACTTCTGACAAAAAATCTTCTTCTATTAAAGCATCAATCATTATATCAGGGTTATAATCTGTGGTTTTATATTCTTCGACTAAGTCTATAACGCCATTAATTATAAGGAGATCATCATCAGAATATTCCTTCTCAAAAACATTTGAATACAGCATAAACTTCTTAAATACCTCTACATATTCTCCGTCAAGATCTTTATGTTCTGACAATGCAGTCAATAATTCTGTCGGTAAGATACAAACAGGTTTACTCTTAAATCCATCCGCAAAACAAAGGTCTAAATCAATTTTTAAGGTTGTTTGATCTGTTGTTATTAACCAATGATGAATATCATATAAATTAACATTATTAGAGCCTCTTAAGCCAGCTAGATATGTTATTAGACCAGCAATGTGTCTTGACCTATTTGCTGATTTCCATTCAAATTTAAAAATCTCATCCTCTAAATCTTTATATTTTACGTCTGGGTCAGGAGTTTCAAATTTTTCATCATTTAGCTCAAAGTCATTACCAAATATTCGTTTTAATACTTTACTTACATTCCCATAATATAACTTAAACTCCTTGTAAGAGCTGATTTTTTTACTTGCTTTTAAGTCATCAAAAAGTTCTAAAGCATGGAGTTTACATTTTGAATATCTTCCAATCTTATCTATTAAAGCTCTTTGATTATTAATATATTTTTCGGCATTATTTACAATGTTTGTAATTGCATTGTTAGTTTCATTTATTGTTTCTTGATGGACAACAAACTTAACGTTCGGAATAGTTTTTAATATCTTTATTAGTTCAAGTGCTCTATCTCTGCGAATCAAATCATTAAACCCAAAAAGTCTCATTATAAAAGAGCTATCAAGATAAAATATCTTGTTTTTGAAAGCTTTGTTATTATGCTTATCAAGTGTTGGATCATAATGAAGCTGCATAAATTCGAACACTTTATTCACTAAAACTCTTAAAATATCATTGAATTTTTTATCACTATTTAAAATGAATTCATTGTAGAGTAATAAATCTGCATTTTCATGTTTAGAATGTACTTTTTTTAAGTCAATTTGTAATTGTTTTGTCAAGCCTCCTATTTCTTTCATACTAGATGCTTGTCTCAAAAACATCAGATTTCTTTCTATTAATGCTTCATAAAAAATTTCAAGTATAACCTTATACTTAATAGGATCTTCTTGTTTCTTAAATAAGAATTCTGTTATCAATTCTTCGAGAACATCTGTATTTTCCTCGTAAGAAATTAAAGTTTTATAGAGCTTTTGGTTTAGATTAAACTCCTTTTCAATTTTTTGTTTTTTAGAAAACCCATGAAAATAGTGCATTAAATCACTATTTGAAATATCTCTTTTTAGTGATTCAGGTGAAGAGTTCAGCCCTATTTTTTTATCTAATTCAGAATGAACTTCAATTAAGTTTGTAGATTTATTTTGATTGTTTAAAAAATAATCTACGACAAGAGTAAATCTGACATTCCTATTATTGACACTATTCAATTTAGAAAATAGAAAAAATAGTTTTTTTTCTCTGAGTGAAATTGGCATAACTAAAATTAATAAGACTTTAACTAAAGTAATAAATTTGAGATCATTGACAGCATGAAATTATTAATGTCAAAAGGTCGTTGCCATTTTGAGATTAAATAATAGAAATATCATTACTGCTAATGCAATATATTATAAAAATCCTACCTCAACAAATTAACATGCCCAGTTACTTCTTGGGTATCGCCATTTTGTTTTTTATAGATAATCCGCCAAACATAGGTATCGGTTTTTAGGAGTTTTCCTTTGTGAGTACCGTCCCATGTTTTACTAATGTCTTCTGTTTCAAAAAGGAGTTCTCCCCAGCGGTTAAAGACAAACAATTTAAATAGCGTAATGTTTTCTCCTTTAGCAAAAAAGTAATCATTCATGCCATCGCCATTAGGCGTAAACGTATTGGGAACATACAAAATACCATCTAAAGATATAAGCACAGAGTCTATTGCTTCACAACCATTACTATCGGTTAGCAAAATAGTGTAAACCGTATTTCCATCAGGAATAGCAATTGGGGTAAAACATGTATCGCAAGACAATCCATTAGCGGGTGTCCAACGAATAGCTCCCAAACTTCCTGTACCATCCAAAACGGTATAATTTCCGTAGGTAATTGTTTTGTCTTCTCCTGCATCTACCCAAGACTCAGGATAAAAAGTAATTCGTAACGAATACGTTTCTTCACACCCTAAAGAATCAGTAACGGTAACATAATAAACAGTTAATCCATTAGGCTGTACGAGCACACTTGAGCTATCCGTAGGCGTTAAAAAATTTCCTCCTGAAGAAAACCATAGGTACTCCTCTCCTCCACTAGCCCACAACCAAATAGAATCTCCTCTACAAATAAGTTGATTCCCACTAGTAGCTCCATTTACTTCATTCACTACCACCTCTACACTATCGATTTCCGTACCACAAGAATTTGTAAAATTAACCACATAATTAGTTGATGCAGTTGGGTAAGCAGTAGTTTGACTTCCAACGGGAGTACTAAGCGATGTATAAGGTTCCCAAGTATATTGTTGCGCTCCACTGGCAAATAAGTTCACTGAATCACCCAAGCAAATAATGGTATCATTACTTAATTGTGGATTAGGAACGAGCGTATCAACAATTACTTCTACAGAATCTTGCTTTGTACATCCATTCGGAGTCGTAATATCCGCAACATAAGTAGTGGTTACACTTGGTGTTGCTATAGGACTATCAGATAAAGGATTATCTAATGTTACTGAAGGATTCCAAGCATAATTCACACCTCCATTTGCAGATAACTGAAAAGATTCTCCCAGGCAAATAGTTCCTCCATTCCCAACAGAAACAGGATCATCTACTATCGTTACGTAAGTACTATCCGTTCTTGTACAACCAGAAGCAAATCCAATAGTCACATAAGCTGCCGAAGAACTACTTGAAAACAGTTTTGGTTGATCACTTGTTACAGAATCAATAAAAGCTGCAGATGTCCAATTATAATTAATTCCTCCCGAAGCCCATAAAAAAGCGGTATCGTTCAAGCATACTGTTGTGTCTGGTATTACTGAATAAGTATCTTCAATCACATCCACTCGAATACTATCAGAATAATAGCATCCATTAGGTGTTACAACCTCAACAAAATAAGCTGTATTAACTAAAGGTGACGCTAATGGATTTGAACTAGTGGTATCTGATAAAGTAGCAGCTGGTGTCCATGTGTATGTTCCTCCTCCTTGTGCAAATAATTCTACTGATTGGTAAATACAGACTGATGTATCATCGATAGTTGAAATGGTATCCACAAAATGATTAATGAAAACTGAGTCAGTAAATACACAACCTCTTGGTGTGGTAATATCTACATAGTACATTCGTGGAACACTTGGTGTAAATGTTGGTGTAGCTGATGTTTCGTTAACAATATCAATCAAAGGATACCAATCGTAAGAAACACCTCCATAAGCCGATCGCTGTACGCTTGACCCTCTACAAATAACCGTATCGTTATCAATAGCTGTTACATCGCTTTGAACTGGAACGGTAACATATCCTGTATCGGTATTACAGTAATGAGAACTTATAAATTGATAAGTAGTTGTAGTATCAGGAAAAACAAAAGGAGATTCTACCGTATCATTTACAATAGAATGTGAAGGAGTCCAAGAAAATACTTGTCCGCCCACTGCTTGAATTTGAACAGTATCACCCGGACAAATAGTATCCACGGGGTTAATTGTAATTAATTCTGGTCGGTACACTTCGATAGTCATATATGCCGTGTCTGGAGGCATACATCCTGTAGAGTCAGAAACAATTAAAAAAGCCTCGTAAGTTCCTGTATCTTGGTAAACATGACTAGGTTCTTGAAGCACAGAAGTATCTCCATCGCCAAAACTCCAATAATAGGTATTACCTCCACTACTATTGTTTTGGAACGTTACCGAGTCTGGTAAGCAAATAAAAGGTACTGGAACAGATGCCAAATTATCAATATACTCTAAGTTGAATTTAAAAACGCCTAAATTGCAATTGGTACTTGGGTTTGTAGTAGACCATGCACCTGAGGTAGTTGGAAAATCACTGTTTCCTCCACAACCTGCACACACAGCTTGGTAAACATTTCCTTGCTTATCAAATCGACTCGTACCGCCATCTACATGTTCCATGCTGATTCCTCCTCCAAAATAAGTTCCGAAAAGAAGATTGGTCGCATCATTATTTAATACCATTAAATAAAAATCTGTTCCATCAGTTGTGCTTTGATAAGCATCTGCCGATAAGGGTAAGTTATTTGTGCTACTAAAATCCGCACGGTATAAACCAATTCCTGCAAGTGATCCTCCCCAGCCAGATAAATACACATACCCGCAATTATTCACCAAAAATGCGGTTAGTGAAAGATCTACTTGTCCACTTCCAGAACCTACAACCGTACTCCATATGGAAGTATCTAGGTTTGCTCCTAATTTATGGATAAACTGTCCACTGTTTGGGTTGCTATAAACACTGCCTTGTACAGGATACCCTCCATTGGATTGACCTAAAACGTATACATCATCACTAACATCAATTTGCACAAAATATGTTTGATCGTAACCAGCTGTTCCTAGGAAAGTACTAGCTAGCATGGTGTCTTGGGCAACATTATACCGAATTAAAAAACCATCTTCTTGTCCGTTGTGTGTAGAATCATAGCCTTTATTATCCATGGGTAGATCTGCACTTGCAGTTCCTCCTGTGATATATAAGTCACCTGATGAATTAAACTGAGAACCATAAGCTGCATCTGATCCTGAACCTCCAATAAACGTTCCCCACGTAATGGCAGTTAACGAATCATTCATTTGAAAACTAATCCCATCAGAAAAACCGCCTCCATAAGAGGATTGTATCGCATTAGAATCAATAGGGAAATCTGCTGAGTTTGTTGTTGAAGTAACGTAACAGCTTCCTGTATCGTCTACTAGAATTTCCCCTCGAAAAGCATCTCCGTAAATATAACTTAAAGCTAAATCGTTGTTTAACCCATCATTTGCCGTTCCCCCCACAAATGTTGAAGCTAACAAAGTAGAACCATCTGCACTTAATTTAGAAACAACAATATCCGACCCTGAACTAAAGGTAACTCCCGAATACAAAGGACTCACCCCTGCTCCTCCATTAAATGATGTATCATAAGCATTAGGAGTTACGGGATAATCTGCAGAACCCGTAGTTCCAAAAATATAAAGCTCGTTGTTATTGTTTACAACTAAACTGTGAGGCGCATCACTACTTAATCCCCCTCCCAAATAAGTGGAGTAGATGAGTGAAGAACCATCCGCAGTAAATTTAGAGATCCCCATATCTACCATTCCTGCTGTTCCAGTATTAAACGCTAATTGATAAGCACCGACTGTGGTTGGATATTGTCCAAGTTCATAAACGATCCCACCTCCATACGCATTTTGATCGGCATCGTAAGTAGCGGTAAAACCAAAATTATCAGCCGTACTTCCACTAAAAGATGAAAAAACAATTACTGGATCGATAATGAGTTCCTTTGTTCGATCATAGCCTTTTGGAAAACGATAACTTAATGTATCTCCGCTTAACTCATAACTACATGGTACTTTTAATTTGTACCCATCTACCCATTGGTATGCAAAGGGCTTTTGTTCTATTAAATCATTTACTTGATTAATGACTATTAAATTCCCTTCATTGATAAACATCGCATCATGCCCTTGATAAACAACTTTAATTTCCGAAGGATTTCCCGCTGGACTAACATGAAAATCATATTTGAGCACTCCACCAGACTGATACATTTTTAAATTAATACCCTGGTATAGTTCTTGATAGACTATTTCACTATACGATCGTACAAAACTTTTCCATTTCACAGTATCTTTTCCTAAGATGTAATTATAATAATGTGAAGATGGATTGTTTCTCTTTATAGAGGCGTTGTCATTAGCATTTAAAAAAGTAGTTTTTATTGCATGAGCCTGGATATAATCAGGGGCTTCAACAATTTTATCTTGGTGAATTTGATGAATGTATGATTTATCCATCAGTGAATAAGTAAACCCCTTGTCCTCTAAAAATAAATACCCCGAACCCAAGTCGTATCTATAATTTATTCTTGAATCCCATTGCCCTTTATTCTCCACAAAAGGGTAATCTGTGTGCTGAGCAAGTAAATTACCCGCAAACAAAAGAATAAAAAATATGTAACTAAAGAGTATATTCAAAACGTGTTGATTCCTTAGCTAATATACGAAATAAGAAGTGGTTAGGTTGTCTGTGAGAGAAGTTACTTTTTAAGCACCCAAGAAGATAAATCTTGTTGATTTTTAAGCTCATTTTTAAGAGCTATAGCTTCTTTTCTAGTTTCAAAACTTTGTATAGATACACGGTACAAACTACCCTTTTTATCGATTATTTGAGAAGCATATCCGTTAGCCTTATTTTCGCTTACGAAATCTTCAGCATTTGATTTATCACCAAAACAACCTGCTATTACATGGTAATTTAGATTTTTTGATGTTACTGGCTCTGCAGTTACTTCAGCTGTATTAGAAGCTGATGGTTCATTAACCTCTATAATTGATTTAGGTTTTACTTCCGTTTGAGCTGGAGTTTCAGTAGTGTCTGTAGATTGAATAGGAGTAACTATTTCCCTTGGTGTATACGTTTTTATGTTAGGCTGAATAAAACCTCCAAAAGCAGATAAATTTACATCTCCTCGATTAACTAGAGTTAGTTGATTTCCTAAAAATATTCCTCCTATAAAAACAGGAACTAACAATCCGTAAGCCAAGCCTCTTCTTGCTCTGTTCCTTTTAACTTTTTTAGCTTGCTTTTCTACTTTTTCAGCAGGTCGGTCAACTTTAGTAGTTGCAACACGCGCTACTAGCTTTTCTTGCTTTGTAGGTATAGGAACTACTTTAACTTCTTCTTGAACTAAAGGCTGAATAAATTGAGGCTGTAAACCAAAAGATGACAACAAATAGTTTTTGCTTGATTGCTGAAACTGGATGTTTTTTTCCTCATCAAAAAACAACACACCTACTTTTTCAATTTCTAACCGTCCTTCTTCATTGAGCTTTGCGTAGCAAGCATCTTTAAATGTTTGAATAAATGCGTTAGCCTCTTGATAGTCGACTCCTTCACTTTTAGAAACTTGATTTGCTAATAAACCATCATTGTTAATGAGGTTTTTATTAAAACTCACTTGCAAATAAGAAGGATGGAAAAGATGATCTTTTTGGTTTAAAAATCCGTCTTTTTTATTACCAATAAAGCCTCCAAAATCAGGAATGATAACACATTCGTGATGATGAAGTAAATGGGCGATATGGTTTCCTACTGATAACATAAAGGACAGCTAAAATAACTATTTTTAGCGAGCAAACAATATCTTTAATCCTGTTCTATTAATTTTCTTGCTCTTTCTAAATCTTCTGGAGTATCAATTCCAATTGTTTCTAGGTCTGTTTCTGCTACTTGGATAGTAAAATGATTGGCTACCCAACGAAGTTGCTCTAATCCTTCAGCTGCTTCTAAAGGCGATGGTTCTAGCTGAATAATTTGATGAAATTCTTCTACTGAAAAAGCATATACACCTATGTGTTTGTAGTATGTTTCTTTTGTAAGCCAATCTTTTTGGTCAACACCTCTAAGGTATGGAATAGGTTGTCTACTAAAGTAAAGTGCATCTCTAGCAATTTCATCTTCTTCCAAATCAGTCATAACAACCTTTACTGTATGGGGAGCCAACAACTCATCCAAAGAAGTTATTTTTTTAGCGAGTGTTACTACCTCTGCTTCAGGATCCTCATCAAAAACGGATAATACAATTTCTAACTGTTTTGGATTAATAAAGGGTTCATCACCTTGAATATTTACAATAACATCGTACTCTTCACCAACATCCTCTAAGTTCATAAGAACCTCCCCGCATCGTTGCGTACCAGACTCATGGTATTCACCAGTCATCATAACTTCTCCATTAAAGCTTTTAACATGACTAAAAATTCTATCATCATCGGTAGCAACAATTACTTTATCGAATAGTTCAGCTACTACGCACTGTTCATATACTCGTTGAATTACTGATTTATCTCCAATTAACTCCAAAGGTTTTCCTGGTAATCTGGTTGCTCCAAACCGAGAGGGTATAACTCCTAAAACGTTCATTATAATTGTGCTTTATATTTTTTAATCGTTTCTTCCATCCCATAATACAACGCATCTGCTATAAGGGCATGTCCTATAGAAACTTCATCTACTCTTGCCATTTGTTTTATAAAAAAAGCTAAGTTTTCTAAGCTTAAATCATGTCCAGCATTTATTCCCAAACCGCAATCAACTGCTTTTTTACATGCTTGTACATAAGGTAACACCTCTTTTTCTTTTTGATGATAGTTGGCTGCATAATGTCCTGTGTAGAATTCAATTCTATCTGTTCCACAAGCTTTTGCATGCTCAACCATTTCTTCATTAGGTTCTAAAAAAATAGAAACTCTTATACCCTCTTCTTTGAACCCTGCAATAATTGGTTTTAAAAGTGATTTTTGTTCTTTAGTGTCCCACCCTTCACTCGATGTTAAAACTCCTGGAGGATCGGGAACCAATGTTACTTGTGTTGGTTTTACTTCTTTCACAAGAGAAATAAAATCTTTACTTGGGTACCCTTCTATATTAAATTCAGTTGTTACAACTTTGCTTAGATCATAAACATCTTGATAAGTTATATGTCTGGCATCAGGTCGAGGATGAACGGTGATACCATCAGCTCCAAATTTTTCAATATCAG
The DNA here is from genome assembly GCA_950054195.1 of uncultured Saccharospirillaceae bacterium. Lineage (GTDB taxonomy): Bacteria > Bacteroidota > Bacteroidia > Flavobacteriales_D > CAJJDF01 > CATLPG01. The sequence continues at coordinate 37,445 of CATLPG010000003.1, read as the reverse complement.
TAGCCATTTTAACAAGGTTAGGAATTTCACCTCCTCTAGCGTTCCTTAAAGTGGCTATTTTATTGATGTTGACACTAAGTTTTGTCATAAAATAACAATAAGTTAATTCTTTATTTCGTAATATTGTTGCGAGTTGCACTATATTTACAACCTGCTTAAAGATAGTGCTTTTACAATTTTTTAAGGAATATGATAGCCGCAGAATTAATAGTTGACTTATTACCACCGCTTAAACCTACAGACACGTGTGCTAAAGCTATTCGTTGGATGAATGAGTTTAAGTTGTCTCATCTTCCTGTTGTTGATGGTCATCAATTGGTAGGAATTATTTCCGAAGAGGAGTTGTATGACTTGAATGACGAGGAAGAAACGCTGAGAAACGCTGATTGTAATTTTATTGATGTTTTTGCTACTGCTGATCAACATATTTTTGAGGTAATGAGCTTAATGTCTGAAAACAATTTATCAGTTATTCCTATTTTAGATAGTGATGAAAATTACTTAGGGGCTTCTACGTTACCTCATATTATGGCGTTAACAACTAACACTACTTCGGTTAAAGAACCAGGAGGAGTTATTGTTTTGGAAGTAAATCAAAATGATTATTCGTTAGCTCAAATAGCCCAAATAGTAGAAAGTAATAATGCTAGAATTTTAAGTTCGTTTATTACTTCATCTCCGGACTCCATGAAAATGGAAATCACAATTAAGGTAAACAAACAGGATTTAACGCGAATATTAGCTACGTTTGATCGATATGAATATGTTGTTGTTGAATCTTACCAAGAAAGTGATGGTGTTGATGATATCAAAAACAGGTATGATCATTTAATGAAATTTTTAGATTTATGATAAGATTTCTATTCATTCTTTTAGGCTGTTCTTCTTTTGTATATGCTCAAACAGGAAATGATGGTTGTAATTCTGCAGAATCACTTTGTGGAGGAACGCCTTTAACTGGTAATACTGCTGGTGCTAGTTCAAGTAATGGTGAAGACGGAACTGCTGGATTAACTTGTTTTCCTTTTGAAAAAACTGTTTGGTACAGTTTTAGTACTAACAACACTGGTGGAAATGTATCCGTAAATGTTACTAATGTTAACTGTACTGGAAATGGCAATAATTTATCTGGAATAATATATCAACCGGGCACTCCATGTGATGCATCAACATACAACGTAGTTTCTAATTGTGAAACCGGTAGTACTGTTGGTTTCTCTTTAACAGCAAATGGGTTAGCTCCTAATGGAACCTTTTATGTACTCATTACTTCTGGTAAAGATTGTTCTTTTGATATAGAAGCTTTAGGTCCTGGTTTAAGTAGCTCTACTACTCCTAGTGTTTCCATAACGGACAATACTGGAGGAACTGTTTGTGAACAAACTCCTGTAACATTTACAGCTAATGTTGTTGATTGTGCAACGCCAACTTACGATTGGTTAGTTAATGGTGTTGTAGTTAGTACAACTAACACAAATACATATACTACCTCTACTTTAACGAATGGAGACAATGTTCAGGTTGAAGCAAATTGCGCCTGTGCTGGAACACCTGCGACAAGTAACTCAATTACAATGAGTACCTTTTCAAGTGTAGCTGACGCTGGTCCAGATGCGATTATTCCTGGTGGTGGTAGCACCGTATTAAACGGTAGTGGAGGAACTACTCCTTTATGGACTCCTGCGAATGGACTTAGTGATCCGACCTCTTATTCGCCAAATGCAAGTCCACAAACTACTACGACCTATACTTTAACTGTTACTGATGGTAATGGATGTACATTTAGTGACTCTGTTACAGTAACTGTTGTTGATACGATTATCGTTCCAAATACATTTACACCTAATGGTGATGGTTTTAATGACACTTGGGAAATTCTTCGTGTAGCTAGTTTTCCAACGATTAAAATAACTGTTTATGACAGATGGGGACAAGAAGTTTATAAAACAATTGGATACCCTACTTCAAAACAATGGGACGGTACTAAAGGAGGAAGCAAATTACCAGCTTCTACTTATTACTATATTATTGACCCTAATAATGATGGGGACGAATCTAAACTAGTTACTGGATCAGTTACAATTGTATATTAACGTGAAAAAATTTATTTATTTAATATTTATTCTGGTTTCGCTAAAGCTTAATAGTCAACAGCAAGCTCAGTATACGCATTATATTTTCAACCATTTTGCTATAAACCCAGCTGTTGCTGGTAGTAAAGATTGCTTAGACGCAACGTTTGGCTACCGAAACCAATGGGTTGGTTTTGAAGGTGCTCCAAAAACTGCTTTTGGTAGTATACATGCTACCATTGGACAAAATAAGTTTGGATCACCAAAAAAACATGCAATTGGAGCCTTAATTGAGACAGACAGATACGGTCCTTTTAGTAGAGCAAAACTAAAGTTGGCTTATGCTTACCATTTTCCTCTAAATAGAAAAGTGTTTATGTCTGCCGGGTTATTTGTTGGTGTTGAACAATTGAGTTTTAGATCTGGAGAAGTTACCCTTATAAATTTTAATGACCCTGCTATTGGGCAAGCATCTTCTGCTGTTATTGTTCCCGAGATTAGTCCAGGTATATTTTTGCAAAATCAAAAATGGTTTGCTGGAGCTTCGATTACCCAATTAATTTCGAATGAAGTAAAAGCAATTGGTACATCAGAAAGTAAACTAGTTCGCCATGGAAATTTAATGGTAGGTATGAGCTTGGACAACAAGAAATGGATATATACGCCATCCGCTTTATTAAAAATTGCCCCTGCTGCTCCATTTGCCATTGATTTAAATATTATGGCAGAATACAATAGAACATTTGCTTTTGGTGTGACCTATAGAAACGTAGATGCTGTGGCAGCTTTAATTAAATTTGATTTTCTGGATAACTTTACGCTAGGCTATGCGTTTGATTATACCTTATCAAAAATTCAAAATGCTGCATCTAACTCCCATGAAATAATTTTGAGTATTAATCCATGCGGAAATAGAAAAGGAAAAAGCCAATATTCTTGTCCTACATTTAACTAATACCTTTATAGTAATTACTACTATTAACTAATCTACAATATCTAAATCATGAGAAATTTATTTTTGTTATTTGTAACATTATGCTTTTCGAGCATTTTTGCCCAAGTAACACAAACTGTTAGAGGTAAAGTTGTTGATAAAGAATCAAAGTACCCATTAATAGGTGCTAATATCTTAGTTATTACAGATACATTAAAGCCATTGGGAGCTGCTACTGATTTGGATGGAAACTACCGAATTGAAGGAGTAAAACTAGGCAGACATAAAATTAGAATTTCATCAGTAGGGTATTACGATAAAATAATTCCAGTACTGGTTAATGCTGGGAAAGAGCTTATTTTAAATGTAGAGTTAGAAGAGTCTACTATCGAAATGAAAGCCGTAGAGATAAAAGCAGGTGATGAAAACGGTGGTGTAAAGAACGACATGGCTTTAGTAAGTGTTACTTCTTTTTCGGTTGAAGAAACAGATAAATATGCTGGTAGTAGAGGCGACCCTGCTCGTATGGCAAGTAACTTTGCAGGTATTCAAGGAAATGATGATTCAAGAAATGACATTATCATTAGAGGAAATTCACCGCTAGGTGTATTGTGGAGAGTTGAGGGTATAGACATCCCTAACCCAAATCACTTTTCAATTGCAGGAGCCTCTGGAGGACCTGTTAGTATTTTGAATAATAAACTAATGTCTAATTCTGATTTTTTTACTGGAGCTTTTCCTGCTGAATATGGGAATAGTACTGCAGGAGTATTTGACCTTAAACTTAGGAATGGAAACAATGAAAAACACGAATATACCTTTCAGTTAGGTTTTTTAGGAACAGAGTTAATGGGTGAAGGTCCTTTGTCTAGAAAAAAAGGTTCTTCTTATCTTTTTGCCTATCGATACTCTACTTTAGCTCTATTTGGTGGGTTAGGAGTACCAATTGGAACAAACGCCATTCCTCAATACCAAGATTTATCATTTAAATTAAACTTTCCTCAGAAAAAAGGAGGGAGTATAAGTGTATTTGGGATATCGGGATTGAGTAACATTGATATTGTACTAAGTGATGATAAGGATCCTAGCATCGATGTTTTTGGAGAGCAAGATAGAGACCAATACTTTGGAACAGGGATGGGAGTGTTAGGTATGACTTACATTAAACCTATAAACCCTAAAACATTCTTTAAAACATCAATTGCTGCTTCTTACGAATCTCAAGATGCCGATCATAATATTTTTGATAGAACAATTGTAAATGGTGAATATCAATTAGACACCATTTATCCTTTTTTAAGATATAACTTCGGACAGGCAAAATTTAGCTTATCCTCCTTCATAAACAAAAAGGTTACTAAAAGAGATGTATTAAAATATGGTATTAATACAGATTATTATCTTTTTAATTTCCAAGACAGTATTTTTGATGACCAAGTTAGCTTTACTTGGCAAAACCGCTGGGATGCACAAGCAAGCGGTGCATTAATCCAACCGTATATCCAATGGAAACATAAATTTTCTGAAGTATTAGCTATTAACTTGGGATTACATAGCCAATATTATACCTTAAACAATACGTCATCACTTATTGAACCTAGGGCTAGTTTTAGATGGAATATTGATGAGAAACAAGTACTAAATGGAGGAGTTGGTTTACATAGTCAAATCCAGCCTCCTTATATCCATTTTTATAAATTCAATGACTCTGCTGGATTACACAACTTTGATATTGGCATGTCTAAAAGTATGCACTACGTGCTTGGTTATGCTACTGGAGGTAGAGGATTCCAGTTTAAAACTGAAGTTTATTACCAAAGTTTGTTTAATATTCCTGTTACAAAACAACCATCTTCATTCTCTTTAGTAAATCAAGGAGGTACATTTGCTCGTTTTTTCCCAGACACGCTGGTAAATGAGGGAACTGGAGAAAACTACGGAATTGAAGTGACCGTTAGAAAAGCTTTTAGTAAGAGCTTCTTTATGATGGTGACAGGTGCTGTTTTTGACTCTAAGTATACAGGTAGTGATGACGTACAAAGAAACACAAGTTACAATGGTAATTATGCTGCAAATTTTTTAATTGGTAAGGAATTTAAAGTAGGCAAACGAAGTAATTTTAACATTGGAGCAAAAGTAACCTGGGCTGGAGGTAAGCGTTACGGTGTTATTGATACGCTACAATCTGCTCAACAACGAGAGGTAATTTTTAGAGATAGTGCCTTTAATGAACTACAGTTTAGAGACTATTTTAGAGCTGATATTAAGTTGAACTATCGTATTAACACAAAAAAACTAACGCATGAAATTGGACTAGATTTGGTAAACATTTTTAACACAAGAAACTTGTTAAATTTAACGTATGCTCCTACTCCATCTGATCCTGATCGTATAGTTGAAAATACGCAACTTGGATTTTTACCGTTATTCTTTTATCGAGTAGATTTTTAACCGTGATGGTTCTCTTTCTTTTCTGATCACATGAGATAAAAAACCTAGCTGCAATATGAAACCTGTCAAATTTAAACCACTTGTATACCCTGCAAAAGTTATTATTGCTTGGGCAGAGGCCATTAAAGGAAATGCTAAAATTAGGGATTGGCTAGCTCATAACGGTTACCCGGAGCTTTACACGTTTATTTACGCACTCCATTTAAAAGAAGAGGCTCGCGATTGGTTAATAAAAAATAAGTTTCCTCATTTATTAGCTCTAATTCAGGGCGTAGAGAGAAACGAGCAAGCACTTAGGTGGTTACAAGAAAACAATTTCACACTTCTTTATCATATAGCTTTGGCTGCTGACGGGGAAAACTCCTCGATGAACTGGCTACTAAAAAATGAAAGAGATTTTGCTATGGTGGCTTTTAACATTCAGCTAGTGAAAAATGAAATTCAAACCGACCATGATGATCCGCATAAAATAAGTTAAATCACTACCTTTTAATCAAAGAAAACAGTTTAAAAGATACGTCTAAAAACAAAATTTTAGGATTCGCATTTCTATCTACATGGTAATGTGCATCCGTGATATGTTCGTGCAACTTTAAAACATTTGAAGGGGTAATAAAAGGCATGAATTTTTCTAAAAACCCTTTTTGTGACGGACTCACATGAACATTGTCTAAGGTCAAATAGTTCCCTTGCAGTGACTTTTGGAAAACCTCAAGACTAAACGATAAAAATCCTTTTTGTTTTTCTCTTCCAATAGAAGCTAGGCTGGTACTAAATTCAATTGCCTTTGCAACATCTCTACTAAAACAGATACGCATCCATTCAACAAAAAACTGAAAATACTCTTGCTGTGGATCTTCATTATCCATCAATTGTAAAACCTTAGCCATATTGCCATTGGCTTGATAGGCTATTTCTTGCGCTTGATTGCTGTTACTCCCATTGTTTTCCAAAAAAGAAAGTATAGCTTCTATTTTTGGAGGATTAATCTTTACTAATTGAGTTCGAGATTGTATTGTTGGTAATATATTTTCAAGAGAAGTAGTTGTGAGTAAAAATATAGTTTTATTAGGTGGCTCTTCAATTAATTTTAAAAGCTTATTTGATGCTGAGGGGTTTAATGTTTCAGCTCCATAAATGATGACTATCTTGTATGATCCCTCATACGATTTAAGCTGTAATTTTTTTAAAATATTTTGACTCTCGTCCTTTCCAATAACACCTTTTTTATTCTCATTTCCCAAAAATTTATTCCATTCACTTTCAGAAAAATAAGGCTTCCCTTTAACCATCTCTTTCCATTCGTTCAAATAAACATCCGATGTTTTTCCTTTTGAGGATAATTGAACTGGAAATGAAAAATGTAAATCGGGATGAGAAAGCTGGTTAATTTTTAAACACGATGGGCATTTACCACAGCTATCATTTTCTGCTTTGTTGCTGCATAAAATATAACGAGAGTAGGCTAAAGCCAATTGAAAGGCTCCATTCCCTTCATTTTCTAAAAAAAGCTGAGCATGACTAATCCTATCAGACTTCACAGACTCGATAAGTCTGGCCTTAACTTCATTTAGCCCTATAACATCCTTGAATAGCATGCTTCAAAGATAAATGTTTCCTCTTGAACTAACTATTTAATCACCGTAATATGACCTGTTACTTCACCTTCTACACTGGAATCCTTTTTCTTATATTCAACTCTCCATATATAAACTCCTAGTTTTACAGGCAATGACTTAAACATACCATCCCAAGGTTTATTTCGTTCTTCGGTTTCAAACACAACTTCACCCCAGCGATCAAACACATAAAAATGATAGTTCTCAAATTCTATATTATGGAAAATTGGTAAAAATTCATCATTTACACCATCTCCGTTTGGAGAGAAGGCACTCGGAACAAACGTTGCAAACTCATTTTTGATATAGATTTGGGTTGAAAGACTATCCAAGCAACCATGAATTGTTTCTACAAGTAAATCTAAATTGAAATACCCTGTGTCTGGGAACGTTTTAATAAACTCATCCGTAGTTTTTACTACACCATCACTAAAAGTAAACGTTCTATTTTCTATGTCATCGTATGATAAATCATTAAAGGTTATTACTTCATAGATTTTTGGTTGATCTGGAGTGTAAGAAAAGTCTGCCGTAGGTAATGGATGAACTCTAACGTGATTCTGTAAAACAACAGTATCTGTACATCCATTATTAGTACTAACAACAAGTTCTACATCATATAATCCTTCGGTTGGGTAACAATAAGTTCCGTCAACATTATCGGATGATGCTCCATCTCCAAACAACCATTGATATTCTATAATTTGATCTCCTAAAACGTTTGACACCGAACTATTAGCCCCTACAAAGTTAATACAATCTGTTTCACAGATTTCTTGATCAGAAGTTAAGGCTTCGGCAATAGGGTTAGGTCGAACCTGTACATCTACAGAGTCTATTACTGAAGGACAACCATCATTGCTAATCGTGTAATAGAAACGATAATCTCCCCTAACCAAATTACTTACCATATTTGGAGAATTTGTTGGATTAGAAAAAATAGTTGCTTGTGGACTATTAGGAGATACTGTCCATAAACCTTGCGACCTACCTTTAGGGTTTGTTCCTATTAGTAGGAATTCACTTTCATCACACAGTAAATCTCCTGCTCCAACGCTTATCGTTGGCTGATCATAAACATCAATAATTATAGAAGTAACAGCATCTGCACAATTTCCATTGGATACTACCCAAGAAAACTCATATGTACCCTCAATTAAATTACTAATAGTAGCGTTTGGCGAATTATTATCAGAAAATATAACTGAACTAGGATTTGAAACACTGTGCACCCATTCCCCTTGAGACCTTCCTACTGGAACATTCGCATTAAAGGTATAAGTATATATATTACATAGCGTATCATTTGGTCCCGCATCAGAAACTGGGATATCATAAACATCAATTATTACAGAATCAACAGCTGGTACACAATTACCATTACTAACTGTCCAGTAATATTTATACGTCCCTTCAATAAGTCCAGATATTGCTGTATTATTAACTGTTGGATCAGCAAAAACAGTTGGTGTTGGATTTGAAGTAGCTTCAGTCCATAAACCAGTTGATCTACCAACTGCCACATTTCCCCTCATCGTATAAAAGTAAGATCCACACAAACTATCATTATCTCCCGCAATTGAAACAGGTAAATCAAACACATCTAGTACCATTGTATCAGTTACTGATATACAATTACCGTTACTAACTGTCCAATAAAACGTATATGTTCCCTCAATTAAATTACTTACAGTTGCATTGTAAAGTGTCGCATCATCAAAAGTAGTTGTAGATGGATTAGCTGCTTCTGCAGTCCACTCTCCTGTTGATCTTCCAACTGGATTATTACCACTAAATTGATAGGTATAAACATCACATATGCTATCATCTAACCCAGCATCTGCAAATGGTGTATCGAAAACATCTAGCACCATGGTATCTATAGCATCCGGACAGCTTCCATTGCTAACCGTCCAGTAGAAAATATAAGTACCTTCTGCTAATCCTGTTATTGTAGCATCAAAAGCTGTATCGTAATCAAACGTTACTGGAGCATTTGCACCATCAACTGTCCATAAACCTCTGGCTCTACCAACTGGCTGATTAGCATTAAAGGTATACGTATAAACATTACACAAGCTGTCATCTGGACCAGCATTTGATACTGCACTATCAAATACATCTATCATAACAGTGTCAACAACTGAAGCACAATTACCATTGCTAACCATCCAATAGTAATAATAAGTACCCTCAATCATACCCCTAACAGTTGTATTATTTATACTTGAATCATCAAAAGTAGTTACAGATGGGTTAGCAGTCTCTGCTATCCATTCACCCGTTGATCTTCCAGCTGGGAAATTTCCATTTAGCGTGTATTCATATGTATTACAAAGGCTATCATCCAACCCTGCATCTGCAAAAGGAGTGTCAAATACATCAAGAACTATGGTATCAATTACATCTGGGCAATTACCATTAGATACAACCCAGTAAAAATTATATGTCCCTTCAATTAAGTCTCTTACGGTAGTATTATTAACACTAGCATCATCAAAACTTGTTACAGATGGATTAGAAGTTTCAGCTACCCACTGCCCTGTTGATCTTCCTGCAGGTAAACTACCTGCTAATGCGTAGGTATAAACACTACAAATACTATCATCTGGACCAGCATTTGAAACGGCACTATCAAATACATCAATAATAACAGTATCCCTAGCTGGCGTACAGTTTCCATTACTTACAACCCAGTAAAACTGGTAGGTACCTTCAATCATACCACTAACAACAGTTGTATTAACACTAGCATCAGCAAAAGTTGTTGCTGATGGATTGGTAGGTTCTGCAATCCACTGCCCTGTTGATCTTCCATTAGGGAAGTTACCCCCTAAGGTATAATCATATGTATTGCAAAGGGTATCGTTTGGCCCTGCGTTAGCTGTAGGTTCATCATAAATTTCTAATACTAATGTGTCTACAGCAGTATCACAATGTGTAAATACCTGCCAGTATAATTCATATGTTCCTTCATATAAATTACTAACTGTAGTTAAAGCATCAGAAGGATCAACAAAATTTACTGTAGATGGATTAGTAGCTGCCCCAGTCCAAAGACCTTGCTGTAGATAAACACTATTTGGGACATTACCATTTAAGGTATACGAGTATGTACCACATAAAGAATCATCTAATCCGGCATTTGCTGTTACATCCGGAAGTACTACAATCTCAATCGTGTCATAGCCAAAACATCCTCCTCGATCAATTTCTAAATAATACTCATTAACATCTGGGGTTGCACCTGGGTTATTTTTTTGAAAGATTGGTTGAGCCTTCGCTGAATTATCTAAAGATGCAACTGGTGTCCATGAATAGGTATATCCATCAACCGAATCAACAGCATCATAAAGCGTTACAACATCAGAGCAAGTAGAAGTATCAGGTAGATTAGACACTAACTTAAAATTAAGAGGTAGTTGAGTAGAAGAACAAATACATGCATTTTCACTTGAGTCTAAAACGGCTATAACTCCACAAGCAAAGCCTGCAGGTATATTGATTGTATCTAATATTTGTGTAGTTCCATTATTACCTAAAATGGTTAAGTTTTTTAGTGATGTATGGAAATTGCTATCTCCTAGAGAAAGTATACCGTTATTATCAGCATCAAAATAATAGGAAATGAATGAATCGTTAGAATCGGCTATAGTATCTCCCGTATTATACACCTCGAAATCAACATAACCAATTTCTCCTGTTGGACCGTTAATTATTGATGTTGATTCATCGTTTTGAAGTGTTACATACGATTTAAAAATGAATACATTTCTTACTGTATCTCCTGTGATGGTACTAATACTACACGGACTACCTGAGCTTGAACAGTTGGAAACCACCGTACTTGTTGAGAAAATATCTAGTGTTACGATAGAACAATCGAGTGAATCTTTATTCCCTCGTAATTGTATATCAAAAATAGAACTATCTCCTACCGCTGTACCTGCTGGAATTTTCCAAGAAACTTCTTTGTAAGTTCCAAAATCACCAGTTACCGGAGACCCATTGACTGGTGCATTATATACTGGAGAAAAAGAGTTTGAAACATAATCTACCCCACTTGGAATTCTTATAATTATTGAGTCTTGAGGAGTAACAACTTGAGGTCCGTTATTAATTACAATTACCTGAACATCTGTAGCTCCTTTACAAGGGGAAATAAAATCTGTAACAATTTTTACTGTTGTTTCATAAGGTAAAATAGCATCATCAATGATTGTTGGACTTGAACTTGTAGTAAAACTTCTATTTGAATAAGGACAAGCAGCATCGGCCTCACTATAAAAATTAAACTGACTTCCAGATGTGTATTCACAAGTAGTTACAAACTGAAATCTAATAACACCTTCGTTACCTCCAACATTAATGCCTTTTAGTTCATCAGTGCCAAAATCCCATAACCAAGTAGTTGCCACTAAATTTGTTGGATCTGCTACAGAAACAAATGTTGATGAATCAGGCGCTTTATATTCGGTTGAGCCAGGTATTATATCTGCTCCTTCTGGTATAGTTCCTGTTAATGTTACATTATACCCAAAACCTGTTTGCACGTTACGTACACTAACCTCAATAGTTCCTGTATCACATAAACCTAACGTATCTGTATGGAAAGGTATACTTGTTTCTAAATTAGGAAGTTGAGGGACTACGAATAGTGTTATACTATCGGGAACACATGGGTAGTTTGATAATGCAGTAGGATATCCCGAACAACTCCACCCAGAGTAAAACTCGATGGAATCTCTAGAGCAGGAAGTATATCGTCCTTCTATATGCAAATCAATACTTTCCCCAAAAGGAAGCATCCCTAATTGATAAAATCCATTAGCATCTGGTAGAATTGGAACTCCCGAAGTATCAATACTTTTAATAGACATTGTACCTGTTGGAGGAAGTGTTATCCAGGTATATTCTGCCGATGAAATATTAGAGTTGTTGGATAATGTAACATCCCATCTTCCAATACTATCAAAGGCATTAACAGTTGGTAAAGCCGTTTGAATATTTAATTCTGGACCATCATACCTCAAATTCACCCACGGATTTCTAGTATTTACAGCGTTACCTAAATAAGACTCTAATCTCTTGAAGTAAAAATTAGCTCGTTGTTGTACAGCTTTTGGTGTATTACATGTTGGTACTAATTTGAGTCGAGTATATGAGTAGTGACCTTCATCACTAGGCACTAGTGTTCCATTATTATAATACTGTGCTATATCAAAAGTAAAACGGTCTCCTGTTGTACTTCCTCCGATTGGAGATATTGGTATTAAGGGTTCAGCTGTTATACCATAACCAGTAGATCTATAAAGTTGATAAGTAACATCTGCTATTTCGTACTCTCCAGGTAAATCTATGATTAAGGAATCATCAATTACCCAATTACGATATTCAAAAGGAAATAAGTTACCCCCTGCATAGTTACTACAACATGGTCCAACTGAATAGTAAGTCAATCGAGTTAATTCAACAGTGTCACAATTATCATGATTTATGTCAATTGCTCCAGAATTTGTATGATAATAACCAATTAAAGAAATGTAACCTTCTAAATCATTACATCCGTATTGATCTGCAGGTGCTGCATTTGGCACATCAGACAAATAAGTTACCGATGAAATTTTACTTTCTAGAATGTTATTTCCTGTATTAGCACCAGATCCTCCTATGTTGCTTGTTGGGTTAGATGATACTCTGTAGTTAGCATCAAACCATAATGAGTCTGTGTTTTCAATTGTAAAGCCTCCAGGTAAAGCTGGGGTAAAGGCAAGCGTAGATATTTGTTCCTCAAAAACAATTTCTCGAATATGACCAGTAACATTATCTGATTGAGGTAGAATTCCAGTAGCAACATGTGTTACTCCTGTTGATTGATCAAAAAATCTTATCTCTCCGTCTAAATAAGTTAAATAAATACCGTAATCGATTTCACTATTAATAGTAAAATAATCAAAATTAGGAGTTCCTCCATTGACCGTAATTTCTCCTCCATAAACCATTTCGATTGTATCAGCGAACATCGCACGATCATCACGAATTAACGACATATCTAATGCATTAGGCGTATCTGGAAGACCATCGTTATCATTATCTGACTGACCTAAATTGGTTCTTGCAACATCAAAGGATGTAAAATTGTAACCATCACAACTAGATGGACACAACACGTATACTTGTGTGGTAAAACATGCTAATTGTATATCTATATTACTTGGACATGTAGTATCAGAATTGTAAGTAGAATAAATTTCGATTGGATATGCTCCAGAAACGTTTCCACAACCAGAACAATCTGCTGTTAAATCAAAAGTTAACTGACCATTTACAAAGTTTCCTGCCCCCCCATACTCTACAGTTATAAATGTTGTGTCGCCATTCACATAACTACTTATTTCATTAGCCAAAACACTATTATCCTCATTTAAAACAGTTAATGAACCTCCAGTATATGATAAACATGCAGGTAAGACCAATTTATATACGTATTGATCATTATTAACATCTCTTCTTACTGCTTTTTCTTGTACAGCTATTAAGTAATTAAAATTAAGTGTTTCACCACTTATTATATTTGCTGGAGCGAGGTTAGATGCTAATGTTTCTCTGAAGTAATCGTACACTCTTCCTCTAATAGGCTCCATCAAGAAATCATTTTGACAAATATTTTCGTAAGCTACTTCGTAAAACCATCCAAGTGTATGTCTTCGAGAAGAATAACAACCAACGGGATCACATTCTGTTACTTGCCATGTAATTTCAACCGTATCAGTTGGTTCTATCGTATCTAACCTCACCCAAAACTCTCCAATATTGTCAGGCGGGCAACTAGACATATCACCTGCGTGAGGAATGGTGTTATTTGTAACTTGAAAAGGAGCTACATGAAAAGGAGTTCCTCCATTAACTGTAACCATTACTGAAGAAGTGTCAATAGAACTGTACCAGGTACTTCTAAAGCCGGAACTAGTCCAACTTTGAAAAATATTAAACTCAGAATTTATAGCTAAACCATTACCATTATTTGTAACAACAAACCCTTCTGTTCTTGTAACTCCGCTTCCATGACAAGTACTATTATCACTAATAACACTTACTCCTTCAATTAAAGGACTAGTGTTTCCAAATAGCACGTTTGATGTAGTTGTTACTACTTGACAGTTAGCTCCGTTACACCCCCAAAATGCTTCGTATTCAGAAAGTACGTTAACACAGTTTAAAACCGTGTAATCCTCGCAAATTGTAATTGATTCTCCTGTTTCGAAAAATGCATCACCATCTCCTATAGATGTAAAATCAGTACCATCTAAAACATACGTATCCACCAGCCCTACTGTGCTTCTTGTTCCTGCACTAATATTATCAATTTGAATTCCATCACCATGTGTATTTTCTAAAGTAAAAGAAGATAAATAACCTACTCCTCCATTTGTTATGGTAATACATCTATTATAACTAGACCCAATACTTCCTGAAGGCTCTACTTGATTTGTAAACGAAGAAACAGATAAGTTAGGAACACTAACATTATAGTCACTCGTTGTATGATTTTGTGTGATGTTATTCCCATTCGCTGTGTAATTAACCGATACTGCATTAGATGGAATTCCACCACCACTTAAAAAGGCTATTGCATCACAATTGGCTTCGACATCGTACTGAAAAGTTGTTGTGGTTAAAACATTTATATCGGGAAAAGAAAAAACAGGTTGCTCTAAATTAGTAATATTTTGTTCGGTTCCAACAGTTAAAGATGACGGCACATAATTGACTCCTGTTGGCAAAGTTATGGTTACGGAAACATTACTAGCATTAAAACTAGAGGGGTTTTCTATGGATACGCGAAACGTTTTTTGTTCGTTACACAAGTTAACCGTGTTAGCTACTTGGCTATTAATTACTACAAAATTTTGTGCATTAATAGTTGAACTAATTAATAAGGATATAAAAAGGACTAATAAATATCTTAACATAAGTGTGTAATGCTTAATAAAGATACGAAAGATAAATCAAGAGGTTGCTTTGTAACTATACAAAAAAAGCACTC
This sequence comes from uncultured Saccharospirillaceae bacterium, assembly GCA_950054195.1. GTDB lineage: Bacteria > Bacteroidota > Bacteroidia > Flavobacteriales_D > CAJJDF01 > CATLPG01. Next base: position 22,322 of record CATLPG010000003.1, on the reverse strand, counting down.
TATCGAGTGCTTTTTAAATTTTTAGTGACCGTGTTCTCCTTCTTTTAAAGGAACTGTTTGTGGCACAAAATCTTCTTCATGCTCTGGGTTTGAATAATCATATGCCCATCTGTGAACAACTGGTAAAGGTCCATCCCAGTTACCATGTCCTGGGTTTACTGGTGTTGTCCACTCTAATGTGTTAGATCTCCATGGGTTTTTAGTCGCTTTTGGTCCATTCCAAATACTGTAAAAATAATTATAGAAGAAAACAATTTGAGCTAAACCTCCAATAATTGCGAAGAATGTAATAACCTCATTTAAATCTTGAACGTGGTCTAAAAATGGAAATTCAGTGTATGAATAATATCTTCTAGGAGAACCTGCTAAACCAACAAAATGCATTGGGAAGAATACCCCATATCCACAAATCATAGTTAACCAAAAGTGAAGGTATCCTAATTTCTTATTCATCATTCGTCCATACATTTTAGGGAACCAATGATAAACTCCGGCAAACATTCCATAGATGGCAGATAACCCCATTACAATATGGAAGTGAGCAACCACAAAATACGTGTCATGTACTGGAATATCTAATGTTGCATCCGCTAGGATAATTCCTGTTAAACCTCCAGTAATAAATGTTGATACTAAACCAATGGAAAATAACATTGCTGGTGTGTAATGTATACTACCTTTCCATAGCGTTGTGATGTAGTTAAAAGCCTTTACCGCAGATGGAATCGCAATAAGCAATGTTGTAAATACGAATACACCTCCTATAAATGGATTCATACCAGTTACAAACATATGGTGACCCCATACGATGAATGATAAGAAACCAATAGCTAAGATAGAACCGATCATCGCTCTGTAACCAAAAATTGGCTTTCTTGAGTTAGTTGCTACGATCTCAGATGTGATACCTAAAGCTGGTAATAGTACAATATATACTTCTGGGTGACCTAAGAACCAAAATAAGTGTTGGAATAAAATTGGGCTACCTCCAGAAGCATCTAAAGCTTCTCCTCCTACAAATATATCTGACAAGTAGAAAGATGTACCAAATGATTTATCCATTAATAAAAGCGCTACCGCAGAAACTAACACGGGGAATGAAAGTACCCCAAGAATAGCAGTAGTTAAAAACGCCCACATGGTTAATGGCATACGTGTCATTTTCATACCTACTGTTCTCAAGTTAATGATAGTAACAACATAATTAAGTCCACCTAATAAAGACGAAGCGATAAACATAGTCATACTCACTAACCAAAGTGTCATACCTAGTCCAGATCCAGGAATTGCTTCCTCCAGGATAGAGAGTGGAGGGTAAATTGTCCAACCTGCTGATGCTGGCCCTGATTCAACCCATAAAGAAAATAACATAACTGCACTAGCTAATGCAAATAACCAATATGACAACATGTTTAAGAAACCAGATGCCATATCTCTTGCTCCAACTTGAAGTGGAATAAGTAAGTTAAAGAATGTACCACTTAATCCTCCAGTTAGTACAAAGAATACCATGATAGTACCATGAATTGTTACTAATGCTAAATACCTATCTGGCTTTAATAATCCATTTTGATCAACATAATCTTCACCTAAAAAGAATTTCATTGATTCGAAAGATTCTTCTGGCCAAGCAATTTGTAATCTAAATAATACAGATAAAATTACTGCAAAAACACCCATGACCATAGCAGTAATCAAGAACTGCTTAGAGATCATTTTGTGATCTTGACTAAAGATATACTTGGTTATAAAACTTTCGTGATGATGGTGTCCGTGTGCGTGTGTACTGTGTGCTCCCATTGAGTTTTATAGTATTATAATACGTTTTATTAATTAATCGTTTGCTGCTTGTAATGTAGTATCTCCTACAACACCCTCAGCTGTTGCATCCTCTTCAACTAGTAGTCCAAATTTCTTTTTAATTTCTTTGGCTTTATCTACTCCATAAATCTCCTCTAAACTCATGTTGAAGATTTCTGCAATTTCTAATTCGTTTTTACCTCTTGCAGATGCAAATGATTTTCCTCCAATTTGCTCATTATACCATCTTTGGTAAGCAGCTTTATCTTCTACAACAGTAATTTTAATTTGCATGTTGTAGTGAGAAGCTCCACAAATTTTATTACATAATAAAAGGAAATCAAAGTCAATTGGTTCTTCACCTTTAGCTATTCTTCTATCATTTACATCCTTGTAATGAGCAATAATTTCTGGATTATTTCTTGCTTCATCAGTAGTAACAGTTGGTGTAAAATTAAATTTCGTAACCATACCAGGAACGCAGTTCATTTGTGCTCTAAAGTGTGGGAAGAAAGCACTATGGATAACATCTCTACTTCTAAATTTAAACTGATAGTTTTGCCCTTTTATTAGTACAAGTTCTTTAACGATAATATCATTTAATGCAGCTAAATCCTCCTCCTCAGTTTGAGCTTTAGCCAATGGCTCTAACCTCTTTAATTGTCTCTCTAACCTAGCAATTTTAGATTCTACTGATGCAACCTTGGCATCAGAAATCAGATCATTACCCTCTATCTCTTTCTTTAAATCTTCAATTTCTTTAGTCCAAGCTTCTTCCTTTTCTTTTATGACATCACTAGTCAAAACAGCGAGTGGATTAGCTCCTTCATCTAAAACTTTAAAATCTGATTTACCTAACGTATAATCATTACCTGCATACCTTGCAAACCAGCCAAATTGATAAGCGTATAATTCAATATACTCAGTTCTATCAATTGTTTTTGAGTATTCTTCATTAGCTTCTACAAAGGATTTTGCTTCGTCTTCGCTATTAAAGTATTTTCTAAAATTTAAAAAATCATTAAACTTGATGTAGTGGCTTTCTTCTCCTAATAAACGAATGTATTCGTACATAGATTCTTCATCAACCTTTTCTTTAAACTCTTTTTCTGTTAATACATTACCATTTTCAATAATATGTGATTTTTTTGCTTGCACATAAAAATCTTTATCGTTTGTAATATTGTTCCAGTAAAAAATACCTAGTGTAATGATTATAGCCAAAACTACCGCTGGTACTACAGTCCATATTAACTCTAGTTTATTAGAGTGTGCAAAGAAAGTAGCCTTAACACCTTCTTGCTTTCTATACTTGTAGGCAAAAATAAATAGGATTGGTTGTGTAATGTAAAATACAACTAAAAGGATTACCCAGTTTATCCAATATAACCAATCAATATCAGCACCATGTAATGAGGCTACTGGTCCTACAACGGTTGAAGGATATTTGATAATTAAATAAACACTCCCTACTAAAAAAACAACCATAAATACAATCATCATTGATGCATTAAAGTTTGTCTCATCTTTAGTGACGTCAGCTTCGCTTTTGTTACGCAGTTTAGACGAAAGCTCATATACCTTCATGATTTGAGCTAGAGCAACTAAAGCTAAGATGATAAGTATGACAACTAATAATTCCATTCTCTAAATATTTTAATCTTCTATCTTCTTTTAAATTTCTATTAGGTGTGTTGGTGTAAGTTTTCTTCCAAATAAGGATGATTTTTCACTAACAACGGTGCTTTTGCAAGTGATGAGAACACCACATAAATAAACATTCCTGCAAAGAAAAGGAACATACCAACCTCTAATGCTCCGATATCCCAATGATCAAATACTGTTCCTGGCATCACCATGATGAAAACATCTAGCCAGTGTGTAATTAATAAGATAGTTCCTATTATTACGATAGTTGTTTTACTTCTTTTAGCTTCTCTTGACATTAACATTACTAATGGTAAGATTAAGTTAATTGCAAAAGTAGTCCATAAAATATACTTGTAATCGGTAAATCTAGCTACGTAGTATGTAACTTCCTCAGGTATATCAGCATACCAAATCAACATGAACTGTGAGAAGAATAAGTAAGCCCACAATACACTACCTGCAAATAACCATTTACCGTAATCGTGAATATGACTTTCATTTATAAAATCAGCATATCCTTTACTCTTTAGGTAGAAGATGATTAATAAGATTGTTATTGTTCCAGAAATCCAAATTCCTGAGAATACATACCAACCGAATAAAGTACTAAACCAGTGTGTATCGATTGACATAATCCAATGCCAAGACATAACTGACGATAAATAACCAAAGAACACTAAGAAAACAGCTCCCCAAGCATAGTTACCCATGTGAAGTTTCGTTCCTCCTTCGATATCCTCCCTTAATGATCTTTTTCTAAAGAACCTTGCAAAGAATAAATACACAGCAAAGTATACCACATTCATAATCCAAAAGAATGTATTTCCTAAAAATGGTTGCTTTCCAGCGATGATTCCATCGTAATGAGGACTGTTAGGGTCAGTAACTTCAGGATCCATCCAGTGATAAATGTGGTTCCAATGAAGACTTGCTCCAATAAATACAATTAATAAAGGAATCATACCAATTGGTAAATATCCTGTAATTGCTTCTAAAATTCTTTTAGTTGTAACACCCCAACCTGATTCTGTTGCATACTGTAACCCAATAAAGAATAAAGCCCCTAAACCAATACCAAAGAAAAAGAATGCATTAACAAGTAGATTCGACCAAGTTCTTCCATGATGCTTATCATTAAAAGTTCCTTGCTCATGAATGATATGCTCTACTGTTTCAATTGGTGAATGATGAACTTCTCCATGACCTCCGTGGTGACCACCATGTTCATCACCATGTGCTTCATCATGATGTTTTTCTTCTCCTGCAGTAGCCATTGCGATAAATGCCATTCCATGGTCTGCATGATGAGCTTCTCTGTGCTTTTCTGCTTCTTCTGCATTTCCTTCTTGGTGATCATGTGCATGATTTTCTTCATCTGAAGTTTCATGCATGTGTTCGTGCTCTGTTCCATCTTCATGCTCGTGACCATGCTCATGAGCTTCATTTAGCATTTCCTCATGATCATGCATATGATTTTCTTCGTCATTTGTTGCATGTTCATGGTCGTGCTCAGCTAATCCATGCGAATGGCTATGCGAATGAGTTTCATCATGCCCATGTGCATGACCTACAGCGTGAGATTTAAAATCACTAAATGTAACAATAACGTTTTCTTCCTTGGCTTTTGCAGTGATGGCATCTTGAAACGCTTCCTTAGTCATAGGAAAATCATCATGATAATACTCTACTAGCAAAAGAGAAGCATCTTCTATTGAAGAACCATTTCCAATTTCTTCAAATCTGATTTTTTCTTCGTGAGACAGCTTTCCAAAACTATTTTTTTGCAATAAAGCTAATCCTTCATTTGTGTATGGTGTTACATATACGTGGCTCTTTTCAGTAAAAAAACCTAACACAAATAAAACTACTCCAATTCCCATCAAGGCAAAGGCAGTTATTTTTAGTTTACTTGTAAATTGAAAATTCATAGAATTTCTTCTTTTTTAATGCTATAAAATATTAAATACTAACTCCTACGGTATCAACAGTATTTTCTGTTGTATCAGTTGTTGGCTCTTGAGGGAACTCACCTATATTTAAAACTTTTAAATACTGTACTACTTCCCAACGTTCTTTTTGATTCAACTGAGAAGCATGTGATCCCATAGCTCCTTTCCCATAAGTTATTACATAAAACATTTGTCCTTCTGGTCTCGAAAAAGCATCACTAGGTGGTGCTATTAATCCATCAGATGCTACCGATACTTTACCATCACCTTGACCTGTTGCACCATGGCAGTGATCACAAAAACGATTATATAATACTTGACCCTTTTCAGCATTTTCATTATTAAAAGCAATAGGGCTAACATCTGCTACAGAGGCATTGTATTCCTCTTGAGTAGCTGAGCTAAATTCAAGACTACGTATACCATGCGTTTCATCCATTTTAAGATCTGGCTTTCTACTATATGGTAAATAAACTTCTTCAGTTCCTTGGTAAGGAATGGTACCGAATGGAGGTAACTTTGCTGTTTGTGTGTTTTTCAATGAATCATTTGGAATCCAAGTTCTAACCTCACCATAATCAACATAAGCTTCAATAGCTGGAGAACGATACATATCTGGCATGTATTCGTAACCTGGGCTATTCTCATCTTTAACACATGATGAAACTGCTAAAACCAAGAAACTTCCTGCAACTATTTTATTAATAAATCCTTTCATAATAATTACTTGGTTTGTTTTTCGTCTAATTCAACAATCTCCGTCTCTTGAATCATTTGTGTTAATTCTTGAGCTGTAAACTGGCTGTTTTCAGAAACTCTCAATTCCATAACAAAACGATCGTCTGTTGTTCTTGGATCTGGATTTTGAGCTGGCATACCTGGTAATGTTTTGTTTCTTAATAAATAAGTAATAGACATTCCGTGTGCTGCACATAAAACTGTAAACTCAAATGAAATTGGAATAAACGCTGGTAGGTTTTCTAAGTAAGAAAAGCTAGGCTTACCACCAATGTTCATTGGCCAGTCATCGATCATGAAATACTTCATTCCAAGTGTAGCAAGCATTAATCCTGTTAACCCATATAAAAATGCTGCAATACCAAGACGTGTATGACGAACACCAATAATATCATCAATACCGTGAATAGGCATTGGTGAAAAAATCTCATTAACGTGAACTCCTTTACCAACTAATTTCTTAGCTGCTCTTAGGACTTTATCATCGTCATCGTACATTGCATATAAAATAGTATCTGCCATTTGTACTTTATTAATTATTATCCATTAATTTTTTTGCCTGACCAGCCCAATCGTCTCTCTCAGCTCTTCCTGGGAAAGCTTTAGTAAGCGAATCTAACAAGTCGTATTCTTCTTTAGTCATTTTACTTACTTGTTCGAAAGTAAAAATTCCAATGCTATTAAGTGTTTGTTCAAAAACTGGACCTACACCACTAATCTTTTTAAGATCATCAGCATTTTCGGCACTTGCTTCACCAAGCTTTTGAATTAACTCTTCTTTTTTAGCGTCAAACTCCTCAGCAGATAGTTCATTAGTTACTTCTTTTTCGGCAGTAACTTCTACATGAGTAGCTTCTTTTGTTTCTGTAACAGAAACTTCTTCAAAAGATTCTACCTCTACATCTGTATCATGAACTTCGTGATCGTGTTGTTGGTTGTAATAACCTTCACCTGCTCCAAAATCATTTTTATAGTTTTCTCCTGAAGACTTAAGGATGGTTTTAACCTCACTTATTGCTAAAACTGGGAAGAAACGAGCATATAATAAATATAATACTGAGAAGATACCCATTGTACCAACAAATACACCTACATCAACCCATGTTGGGAAAAAGTGCACCCAAGTAGATGGCATGTGACCTCTGTAAAGTGAAGTAACAATAATTACGAAACGCTCGAACCACATCCCTACGTTTACTACGATAGACATGATAAAAGTGAACATTAAGTTTCTTCTTAAACTTTTCCACCACATTAACTGTGGAGAAATTACGTTACAAGTCATCATTACCCAATATGCCCAAGCCATTGGCCCTGTTGCTCTGTTAATGAATGCATACTGCTCATATTCTACACCTGAATACCAAGCCATGAAAAGCTCAGTGATATAAGCAATACCTACTAATGATCCTGTAACCATGATTACAATGTTCATGTACTCCACGTGCTTTGTGTGAATGTAAGCCTCTAGTTTCATAACCTTACGCACAATTAGCATAAGTGTTTGTACCATGGCAAAACCAGAGAATACCGCTCCTGCTACGAAGTAAGGAGGAAAAATTGTTGTATGCCATCCTGGAATAACCGATGTAGCAAAGTCAAACGATACAATCGAGTGTACAGAGAATACAAGTGGCGTTGCAATACCTGCTAATACTAATGATACAATTTCGAATCTGTTCCAATGTTTAGCTCTACCAGACCATCCAAAGCTTAAGATACCATAAATCTTTTTTGGAAGAGGTTTAGTTAGTCTATCTCTAATTGTAGCAAAATCTGGGATTAAACCAATGTACCAGAAAACAAGTGATACAGAGAAATATGTTGAAATTGCAAATACATCCCAAAGAAGTGGAGAGTTAAAGTTTACCCATAAAGAACCAAATTGGTTTGGTAAAGGTAATACCCAATAAGAAACCCAAATACGTCCCATGTGAATACCAGGGAAAACTGCTGCCATCATTACGGCAAAAATTGTCATTGCTTCTGCAGAACGGTTAACCGCCATTCTCCATTTTTGACGGAATAATAAAAGTACAGCTGATATAAGTGTTCCTGCGTGACCTATACCTACCCACCATACAAAGTTGGTAATATCCCAAGCCCAGTCTACACTATTGTTAAGCCCCCAAGTTCCAATACCTTCAGCTAACAAGTATAAAATACAACCAATACCATAAAGAGCTATGATTGATGCTATCCCTAGTAGGATATACCACCCTCTTGGTGCAGGATTTTCAATAGGCTGACAAACATCTTCAGTAATCTGATGAAAAGTTTTATCACCTAATATTAAGGGTTCTCTAATGTCTGCTTCTTTAACTGCGCTCATGCTTATGCTTTATATTACTATAACTATATATTTAAGCTTCTGCTTCTGTTCTATTTGATACTTTCACCTGGTAATAAATATTCGGTTGAGTACCTACTTCTTCTAAAATATGGTAAGCTCTATCGTTGTCAGCTTGTTGTCTGATTTTTGATCCTTTACCTTCGTGCGATTTAAAGTCGTTTAAATCACCGAAAGTAATAGCTTCTGTTGGACAAGACGTTGAACAAGCTGTTTGTATAGCTCCATCTTGAACTGGTTTGCCTGCTTTTTTAGCTTCTAACTTACCTGCTTGTATTTGTTGTACACACATGCTACATTTCTCCATTACCCCTCTTGCTCTAACTGTAACATCTGGATTTAACACCATTCTTCCCATATCCATTTGTGATGGATTGAAGTGTACGAAACGATCGTTTGTTGGGTAGTTAAACCAGTTAAATCTTCTTACTTTATAAGGACAGTTGTTTGCACAATATCTTGTACCGATACATCTGTTATAAGTCATTTGGTTTAACCCTTCATTACTATGTGTAGTTGCAACAACCGGACAAACAGTTTCACATGGTGCGTGATTACAGTGTTGACACATAACTGGCATGTAAACAACAGTAGGTTGTGCTTCAGGAACTTCAAGTTCTAAGTAGCTAAAGTCTGTAATTTCTTTATATTGATCGTTTGATCTATATTCCGCAATTTTCTCTTCTTCTTTAAGACCGAATACAACGATATCTTTTTCGTTTTCCACGTTTTGAAAACCAACGCTTTGGTGATCCATAGAAATCTCTCTGATTTCTTGCTCATCAGATGAGAAGTAACGGTCAATTCTTAGCCAGTGCATGTCTCTTCCTCTTCTAATCTCATCCTTACCAACAACTGGCACGTTATTTTCAGCATGACAAGCTACTACACAGTTTCCACAACCGATACAAGATGAAAGATCAATTGATAGTCCCCATCTATGACCAACATTTTCTACTGGGTGATCTTCCCATAAATCAAACTCACGAATATTTTTCTTTACTGTTTTCCCTTTTTCATGAGCAACTAACGTATGTTCTGGGTTATAGGCTTCTTTACCAGAATGCTTAAACACATCGAATGTGGTTTCACGAACAATAGATGTTCTACCCATAAATGTATGATGCGTTTGTGTACAAGCTAATGGATACTGTCCTACAGAACCAGATAAACTAGCTGGTGCAGCATTAGATACCAATCCACTTTTAAAAGTAGTTAGTTTAAATGCATTCTTTCCAATAGGAGTTTTGTTTCCATTTTCATCAAGCACATAATTACCGTACTCTTTTGTTTGGTAAGCAGCATCACCAATATTTTCTTGGTTTTCTCCCCTACCATAACCGTAAGGAATTCCTAAAGTACCTTTTGCTTGACCTGGTAATACAAATAAAGGAAGTGTTAGTTCTTGACCATTTACTTTAATTGTACGTAAATCAGCCGGCCACTTTTCACCTAAGATGATTCCTCCTCCGTTATCAGTAGTTAAACCTTTTTCTATAGCGTCCGCTCTAGATATTGTAATATAGTTATCCCAAGTAACTTTCGTTATTGGATCTGGTAATTCTTGTAACCATGGATTAGCAGCCTGCTCTCCTGCTCCAATAGCATTCTTTTGGTAGAATACTACTTCAAACTCTCCTTTTTCACTAGCATGACTGTTGATATGCTTAGCAACTTTCGCTAAATCAGTTTGAGTCTCGATTTCATTAACAAATGGCATTAACGGAGCAGCATTTACTGAACCATTGTGTACTAATGAATTCCAATCACCCGCAAAAGATGATTTTATGTAGTTATAATAAACTGTAGAATCTTTACCGCCTCTCTTAGCTTTACCAGCCCACACTAAAAATGTTTCTTGAGCTTGAGCAGTATCGTAAAGTGGACGAATAACTGGCTGAGCTATTGCATAGTGATTATCTTTTATTTGATAGTCATTCCATGACTCCATAAAATGATTGTCAGGACAAACGAATTGGCATTTTGAAGCTGTTTCATCTGCAAACTGTGAGAAAGATACTGTTAAGTTGATTTTCTTAAGAGAATCACCAAAAGCATTTCCATTAGGTAATGTATAAACAGGATTTACACCATAAAGTAATAAAGCATCAACTTTACCTCCGTTTACTTCATTAACTAATTTCTCAACAGCAGTATCGTCACCTTCGGCAACATATACTCCATTAGAAGGATCTACAGTATTTCCTATAGCTCCTAAGGCTTTATTAATTTCATTAACTAGTAATTGAGTTCCTTCACAGTTTTTTCCTGCTACAACTAATGCTTTTCCTTTACTAGCTTTTAATTCTTGAGCAACTTTTTCAGTTTTACTCATGATTGATGGAGTAACATCAACTGCTACTGGACCAACAATGTATTTATATAATGCAGCTACAACTAAACCTTCTTCAGATGGTTTAATTGGTATTCTAACATCCGCACTAGTTCCAGAAGTTGTTACAACAGACTCAAACTGGAAATGTCTTGACATCCAATCTCCTTCTGGTCTTCTATTTTCTGCGTAATCGCTAACGTAATCTGTGCTTAACCCCCAGTTAGTTAGGAAGTCTGCTCCGATAGAAACGATAGTTTTAGCTTTATTGAAATGGTAATCTGGAAACAATGCTCTTCCAAAAGATGCTTTATTAGCCTTTAATAAACCAGTATAAGAAATAGCGTCATACGTTATTACTTCTACATTTGCACCTCCAGTAACTTCACCATCTTCGGAAATAGTTCCTCCTAAAGATTGAACAAACTCACCTAATGCCTTTTTAGTAGATGGGCTAGCTATGGTGTTGGTTAATATTCTAATTGAACCGCCTTTAGCTTTGATATCTTTTAACTTTTCACCTATTTGGCTATCGACTTTAGCCCATGTAGATGACTCTCCATTAACTGTTGGGTTTTTAAGTCTAGCGCCATTATATAAAGAAAGTACTGAAGCTGTAATTCTTGGAGTTACAGCACCATTATTTATACCAAAATCCTTATTTCCCTTTACGAAAATTGGTCTTGCCTCTCTTGTTTTAATTAAAATGCTAGCATAATCATTACCATCCCAATATGTAGATGCGTACCAATTAGCAACACCAGGAGTTATTTCTTCTGGCTTGTTTACATAAGGAATAGATTTAATTACAGGAGCTTCACAAGCTGCTAGCGTAGCTGCTGCAACGCTGAACCCCATAAACTTTAGAAAGTCCCTTCTTGGTGTAGAAGTTTCTTCTAATTTACTATTTCCTAAAAAGTCTGTAGTTGGAAGATTTTGAGTAAACTCATTTTGAGTTGCTTCTAGAAACTCACTAGTTTGCTCTTTCTCTTCAAATCCTTTCCAATATGTTTTTACCTTACTCATATATGTAAATACAATTTTAGAATTATTAGTAATGACATTTAGCACATTCCCATCCACCAAACTCTTTCACGTTTACTTTTCCGTCTTCCATTACACTTTTATACAATTCCTTATCTCTTTTTAATCTTTCGTGAATATCATCATAGTACTCACTTCCTTCCATTTTAACTTCTGCTTTGTTATGGCACTCGATACACCATCCCATTGTTAAAACTTGATTTTCTAATTGAATGATTTTTGATTTTTGCGTTTGAGGATCTCTCAATCCTTCTCCAGTAATTGCCATTTCATTAATCATTTCTGAATTAGCTGTTCTACCAACAGTATATGTTTTAACAGGACCATGGCAGTTTTCACACTCTATTTTACCTACCTCAACGTGTTGCGCATGGCTAAAATATACGTGATCTGGTAAGTTATGTGCTTTAATCCATTTGATAGGCTCTGTTTCACCAGTATACTTATTTGTTTCAGGATTAAAACCTGCAGCCTCATGGATTTTAGCTATCTCTGCAGTACCAGCAGCACTTCTTCCCTCTTTGATTGCTTTATGACAGTTCATACACACATTAACAGTTGGAATACCCGCATGCTTACTTTTTGAAGCTGAGTTATGACAATACTGACAATCTATTTCATTATCACCTGCATGTATTGAGTGATTGAAAGCTATTGGTTGGTCTGGAACATAATCCTCAAACACGCCTACCTGGTAACCTCTTTCTGCCAACCAGTACACAAGTGCACAAGTAGCTATAAAACCTAAAACGCTTACAAGTTTTAAATTTCTCCAAGCCCAAGAACCTAATTCTTCTTTTAAATCTTGCTCCTCTACTTTTTCACCTTCTTTCTCTTGGTTAGCATACTTTAATTGTCTACGAACTCCCCAAAGAGAAACAATAATTGAAATTAAAATAAGACCGATTACTAAAAACCAAAACCAAGAACTTGACTCTCTATCACTCCCTGCTCCTGGACCACCAGCTGTATCGCCTCCGTCAGGTGGTGGTGGAGGGTTATAAGCCTCTACATATTCGAAAATGGCATCAATTTCTTCATCAGAAACTGCTTGACCATTCATTCCCCCAACATTATACTGAATAGCTAATGCGCTTTTAACACCCGCTTCATACTGAGCTTGGGGGTTTCTAACCCATTCATAAATATTATCACCAGCAGCTTCCCACTTAGCTTTAGCCCCTTTTAATGCAGGACCAGTTCCATTTTTTACTGGGTGATGGCAAGAGGCGCAGTTTTGTTTAAATAAAGCTGATCCATCTTGTCCGAAAAGTACAGAGATTGACAAAAAACTTGCTAGCATTACTAGCTTGCTGATTCTCAAAAAGCTATGATAAAAATTGTTCATGTTCACGTAGGCTTATCGACTAGTTTAGGCAACAAAGTTAAAAGTAGGGGTATATTTTCAAAGACATTTTAAGCTTTTTTTGACTAGGCTCTTTATAATTTATAATGATTCTAAATAAGCTTTGTGTTCCTTGTAAAACCCAAATACGGCATGATCTGTAAGCATTCCCTTTATTATCAAGGTTTATGACGGCCATCATACTTTAAGAAACTTTAACAAAACCTATTTTTCTATCGGTAACTGATAAAACTCGTCTGGTTTGTTTCCTGAATCTTTGAGGATAATTTTTCCTTTTACAACATAAGGTTTGTGAAAATAAGTAGGCTTTACTACAATTTTATAATTATGATCTATTACGCCCCAATCTCCACCTTTTTTAAACACAAAATGGTCTGAGTCAATTTCATTTATTTTCTCTGCTTTTATTGAGTAATCTGCTTTACCATTAGTGTCGATCATATAGAAATAGTTGGTTTTCCGTACCCAAGCTTTACCATTTTTAAAAGGATAAACTGCTTTGTATTTATCCTTTGTGAGTAATTGACCTTCTTTGTTTATGTAGTTGTATCTGAGTTTTGTTTCATCTCCTATATCAAGCGAACGCCCTTTTTGATAATCTTTATCAAGTGCGTTTAATGCTATAATTGCATAGCCATTGTTATAATTTCTTCCATCAAATAAAACCTCCCATGTTTCGGTTCTGTAAGATGTTCCAAAGATTTTCATTAGCCCTTTGCCTGTTCTTCCATAAGTATAACTGATTCCTGTAAGAATTGGGTGAAAATTGGTTTCAACTAACGTGGTTAGGTTTAAATATCCAAAAGATGAGTCTTTTTGGATTAGCATCATATTTTCAGACGAATTATCAATATTACTATAGTAGTTTGTTTTTCGGACACCAGTTTCATTTCCTAGGTAAAAGCCACTATCATTTTCGAAAATGTGGTAATTATTTATTTGATAATTTTTGATTTTAACATTTGGGGTTAAGAGCTTATAACTGCTTGAATAAATATCAGCTCTATTTACATCATAATAGGCATAAATTGAACTGTCCTTGAAGGTGATTTTGTGATATCCGTTGTTGTTTATTAAAGGTTTGCCATGCTTATAAAGTAAATAAACATGGGCTTTAAAGTTTGTTTGAGCACTGTTTGCTGAATAAATTAAATAATCTCCATTGGCTCTTTGCTTAATTTTAGAAAAAGACTCAACTAATACATTCCCTAAACTATCAATTAATGTCTTTTGATTTTGGTAATTTACAACTTGTAGCATAGCTCCAAACTGCTTGTAACTATGCCCTTTATATTTATTTATTAAAACACCTGTTTTGATATCATAAATGGAAGTCCAAAGGTTATTTACAGAAACTTTTTTAGTACCAATTATCTTTCTTTTTACTCTTTTAGTTTCAATTTTAGAACCAAATGCTAGTAACAAATTATTTAAGGCTTTAATGCTATCATAATTAGATGCTAAACGCTTATAATTAGGACCATACAAATCAACCTTTTTATAATATTGAGTTTCATTAGTAAATACTGCTAGATAACCTACTAAGTTAGGCTGCACATTATAGATATATGGAACGACATTGTCTCCTTTTTCATCAATCGCTCCCCAAAATTCTTTTTTTCTTATAAATGCATATCCATTATTAAATCTAGTACCAAATGATTTTTTGGATTTTTTTGTTTTAAATATTCTATCTCCTTGAGGGGTGTAGTAAAATATTCTAGCCTTTTTATAGGCGGTAAAATAGTTGCTTGATGAGGCATAAATTGAATCAAACCTTGGAGAGACTAACCAGTTACCATCTTTTTGAACTCCAAACTTACCTTTAACGCTTTGAACAACATTTTGGGAATGAAGTAAAGAAACTAAGAAAATTAAGGATATATATACTATACTATTTCGGAGAAACAAACCTTTTAGTCAAAAATATCTGCAGTATCTGCTGCTGCGTTAGCACTATTTTTGTGCTCAATATCTATTTCATCTTTCTCTCCTTCTCCTGCACTTACACCCCATGCTTGGTAAGCTAAAACACCCGCTATTAATACAACAACTACCACTACTGTGGCTACAATAAACTTTAATACTCCTTTCATTATTTAATAATTGTTACTGCACCTGAATTAATGGTATTACTTTTTTTGTTGGATCTATCTTTTATATAAATCGAAAACGATGCAGTTTCACTGTTATTACTTTGATCTAGTAAGATTACATTCTCTAAATTAACGTTTAAAGTCCCTTGTATACTCGCTACTTCATCAACAGGGAGCAATGGGTATAAATGAAACTCATGAACAATGCTATTATCTCTATTATCGACAATAAATATTGATTTCACATCAGCATCCTCTGTTCCTAAGTTTCCATCTCCATCAATATAATCAATATAGAAAACTAAATCATCAAACTGGTTAATAGTTGTTTTGGAAACTCTTACTTCTGTGATTTCTGGGGTTTCAGAAACGGGAGGCAA
The DNA here is from genome assembly GCA_950054195.1 of uncultured Saccharospirillaceae bacterium. Classification (GTDB taxonomy): domain Bacteria; phylum Bacteroidota; class Bacteroidia; order Flavobacteriales_D; family CAJJDF01; genus CATLPG01. Next base: position 6,617 of record CATLPG010000003.1, on the reverse strand, counting down.
GGGTCCATTTTCATCTTTTTTCTTTTTACAAGAAGTAATTATTAATCCTAATAAAAGTGTATATGTTAATAGCTTTCTCATTTATTGAACGATAAAAGAAAAGTAAGTAAGTAAATAGGTTTGAGATCCATTTTCTGGAATCTCTGTGTTAAAAGAATGATCGGCATCTTTTACGTAAATACGCATAAAATATGTTTTTCCTGGTGTAAAGTTTGCTGTATTAATTGAGTAGCTATGATAATATGGTGCTAAGAAATTACCACCAAAAGCTACTGGTAAATAGGCTGGACTAAATGCAGATTGTACTGTTAAATTATTCTCTGTAACTCCACTAAATTCAAATGGATGGTCAGATATTTTAATTTTATTATAGGTAAAACTTGCCCCTGGAACAAAATCTCCATTGGCTTCTTGATCATATAACAAGAACCAAAATTCAACAGTTGAATTATTTGGAAGTTTCATCGGCATAATTGGGTTATCCCTAATGGTATCTAACCTAACACCTGATGTATCATTTAAAAATGCTAGAACACCTCCATTTGTAGGCTGCATATCTGGCTGAGAAGGATTTACATCAAAAACATTCTTTGCTCCAGCAAGTATCCATTTTTCAATTTGTTCGATTTCATGATTAGACATTACATCATACAACGGCATTTTTCCTAGTACTGCATCATCTGTAGTGATACGTTCGTGCAACCATGACATGGCTGTATCACCTGGCAGTACACGATATGTAAAATCATTCGTTGAGTTGTTTTTAACTACAGTATGGTACACTAAGTTGTTATATGACCCTTCAATTGTTCGAAAATCTGGCTCAAAAGCTCCATCATGGCAAGCAGGGACAGCACATTTTTTACTAAATATAAATTCGTGTAATCCAAGGTATGAGGAAGAATCTATTAATGCTGTTGTTGGATCATTTCCGTAATCTATGCCGTCATAAGGATTAGCAATTGAGCTAGTATCTGGTTCAATACGATTGATATCTTCCTTACAAGATGAAAGGAAAATCACACCTACTACAGTTATATATAAGAAATTTTTCATCATGATAAGTTATTAAACAAATGCTTCCGTTAGTACTCTACCTGGCAGCAAGCCTGCTGGTATGTCGTCATAGAACCCTAAGATATGAGCTATTGTTGGTACAATATCTATACTTTCTCCAACTGGGGCTACTCCAGTTCCATAGCTTTGATTTTGGTTTATTACGCCAGAAGGACCAACAATTAAACTAAATACTTCTCTTGAGTTACTATCACTCGTATGATCAAAAGCCGCTAAACCGTTAGCATCTATTAAACTGTTCGGTTGTGCATTTCTACCATGCTCTGGCATACATACCAATACAGTATCATTAGCCAAGACTGGATCACTTTGAATTTTATTCCACAACCAGCCCACACCATAATCTGCTTTATGAAGTAACTCAATATAGCTACTAAAATTACTATGACAAATATCAAGATTAAATGTATTAATTACAGTTAGCTCTGGCTTAAAGGACTCGAGCACTTTCCATGCTGATGAAATATTCACCAAATCACCTGTTAGTTCACTTGGACTAGCTCCATTTGGTAAGGCTAGGTCTAAAGAAGTTGGGTTATTAAGTGTACTTACAATCATATTTTTGATTGCTTCTTTGTCGTCTCTCGTATTTATTATTCCAGGAATATCTGATGCTTGTTTATCAAAATTAACATCAAAAAAGTTTTTCATTGTTTCTATGCGAGAAACATCATCTGGCTGGTAAACAGTTGCATCGTTTAAATAATCGAACCCTTTACCTCCAAAAATACTGTTTGGACGCATGTAGTTTGCTCCATAAGTTGCTCCATAGTCTGGATGTCTACTATAATTTAATGAAGGATAAGGCCCTAAGCCTTCTGATAACCACCATGCTTTTAAAGCTGTTTGTGAAGGACTATTATGCTTTCTGTAATATTCAAAAATGGTTGGGTGCTCAGGATTGATGTTTAGGTTTAGTCCTGTTTCAGTATAGTTCCCTGTCATTGCAACGGTATGCCCGTTATAGTGACCCGTTGGCCCTTGTGTATACCTCATTTCTGGGAAAAGTGCCCCTTGAGCTTGCAATGACGTTCCTAAAATAGGAGACCATTGGTTATATACAATATTACTAGACGGAGCAGCACCAGTCAACATGTTATTCATTACATTACCTGTGGATGAAAATCCTTGCTGATCTGCCAAGTACATTTTTTTAACAGCCTCTTGATTTCTAATACCTCCACCAAATAATACAAAAACGACATGATTTGCTAAACGTGTTCCTGTTGGAGCAAACAATCTTCCACTAGGCAGTATGTAAGGTGTAACAAAAGCTCCTGCCGTTGTTAAACTTGCTTTTTTTATAAAATCTCTTCTTTTCATAATTAAAAAGTTTTCTAGTAGAAAAAGTATTCGTTAGACAAAATTATCGCTGTGTAAACATTTTCAACTGTCATATTTGCATCGCTCTCAATTAAGTTGATCATGTAGTGTTTTTCGTACTCACTAGGCTCTCTTTGGTAGAACTTTATATACGTATCTTCAACAAACTGATCTATATCCGCTCTCATTTGACCATCAGTTGGCACTATTGCCGAAGGATCTTTTAAAAAGTGACTAAATATTAACTCATTAAACATGGTTTTATCACCAGTAGCCAAATAAATTTCAGCAATTTCAAGCAATTTATTTGTTTGAATTCCTTGATTAAAAATATCAGCATACATAATTGAGATAATTAACTCTGGGGACTTCTGCTTATTTTTTTGTGCATTTGAAGAATAAATGGTTTGTGTATTAACCTCATAAATGACATTATCGTAATTCACGATGTGATCCACTTTCTTTTTACACGCTGTAAGAAGAAAGGAAACAACAAAAATTGACACTATATATTTCATATTTAAACGATTAAAAGCCTGCATACTCATCGGTATTTAAGATGTTCTTTTTAAGCTCCTCCAAATTATTAGATGTTTTCACAAGCTCGGTAAAATCAAACATTTCTTGAGAAGTAGGTCTTCTAGATAAATAAGAAGTAAAATTTTCTATAACTAAACCTTGATAAAATTCATTGCAAGTGGTAATGATGTTTATAAAGTCATTTTTGCTATCCCCATCACTTTGTAATATTGGTCTTGATTGACCATCAACCATTTCTGTACCGTTAGTGGTTTCTTGTGCAGTTGGTGAACGATACAAGTAGTTTTCAAAGCAAGCAATCATAAAGTTTAAACTTCCCATGTTAATTTCATCGTATATTACATTATTTGAAAATGCAGCATATAGCTGATTAACTGTAATATCGCCTTCCATGTATAGAGAGTCTGATTGTTTTAATGCGATTAACTTGGCATTTTCATATTCGACAATTTGAGCATTTAAAGTATCTCCTGAGGAATACAATTGCTGTGTTATAAAAGTATAGGTATTGATTTCATCTTGAAGCTGAAATTCATTAATACCTTCCAACATCCTACCACTCAGGAGTGCAAATAAACGTTCGTAATATTGTTGTTTGGATAAAATAACATCTATAACCGAGTCCCTAGATGCAACTGAAAGATTTTGTTGCTTAAGGTACTGTGTATAAGTTGCCAAATCAGTATCACTAACCTGTATTCCTAATAAATCAATATGTAATTTATTTACATAAACCTCAATTTGAGTGGACGAAACGCCATCGTAGGGTGGAGGCGTGTTTCCTTCAACTATTAAGTTTTCGTGTATATTCACCGTTTTCTTTTTACAAGAAAACCCAAGAACACCTATGGCTATTAAGCCTACTATTAAGTATCTGCTAATCATTTTGTTTATTCATTTATTAGCGTCTTAACCAGACAATTGTCTAATATAATTATTTCCTTTACAACTTGAAACACATTGTATGACTATAATTAACGAAAAAAGTTTAAAATGGTTGCTATAAAGAAATTTGTTTTTAATCCTTTCCAAGAAAACACCTACATCGTATATGATGAAACCAAAGCGTGTGTTATTATTGATCCAGGCTGTTCCAACAAAGAAGAAGAGCTTGCCTTGACTTCATTTATCAAAGAGGAAGGGTTAACGCCTGTAAAAGTAGTTTCTACACATAGTCATATTGATCATATACTTGGTAACCAATTTGTAACCTCACATTATAATATTGCTTTGGAGATTTATAAGGAAGACCTACAAACCTTGCAGTCTGGTGAAGCTGTTGCTCAAATGTATGGTTTACCTTACAAGCCTTCACCTGAACCAACAAGCTTTTTGAATCTTGAGGATGGTCTTACCTTTGGTAGTAGCCAATTAGCAATTCGGTTTGTTCCAGGTCATGCTCCTGGACATATTGTGTTTTACAGTAAAACTGATAATTTTGTTATAAATGGTGATTGTTTATTTTACGGCAGTATTGGCAGAACCGATTTACCAGGCGGAAATCATGATTTATTATTAAAAAGTATTCGAGAGGAACTGTTTACGTTACCAGATAACACAAAGGTGTATTGTGGACATGGTCCAGAAACAACTATTGGGTTTGAAAAATTAAACAATCCTTTTTTAAGTTAATTTATGGGGAGATATAATCATACAGATGAGTTAGTAGAAAGGGCTATTTTAGTTGGAGTTGTTACTAAAAACGATACCGAGGAGGAAATTGAAGAGTATTTAGATGAATTAGCATTTTTAGCGGAAACATCGGGTGCGGAAACAGTTAAACGGTTCACACAAAAATTAGAATTTCCAAACCCGAAGACGTTTGTAGGTTCTGGGAAACTACAAGAGATCATTGACTTTAGAGATAATAATAATATTGACTTGGTTATTTTCGATGATGAACTATCTCCATCTCAAATCAGGAATATTGAGCGAGCTATGGAGTGCAAAATTCTTGATAGAAGTAATTTAATTCTAGATATTTTTGCCAGCAGAGCTCAAACTTCTCACGCGAAAACGCAAGTTGAACTTGCCCAGTATCAATACTTACTGCCTAGATTAACACGAATGTGGACTCACCTTGAGCGTCAAAAAGGGGGGATAGGAATGAGAGGTCCTGGTGAAACTCAAATTGAAACAGACCGTAGGATTATTAAGGATAAGATCTCTTTATTAAAAAAGAAGCTTGAAAAAATAGACAAGCAAAAAAACACTCAGCGTCAAAACAGAGGAAAATTAGTTCGTGTGGCATTAATAGGATATACCAATGTTGGTAAGTCTACAATAATGAATCTGCTTAGCAAATCAGATGTGTTTGCAGAAAATAAGCTATTTGCAACACTCGACACTACTGTTAGAAAAATGACGATTCAAAACATTCCTTTTTTGCTTAGTGACACTGTTGGTTTTATTAGAAAGTTGCCTCACCAATTAGTTGAATCGTTTAAGTCAACCCTTGATGAAGTTCGCGAAGCAGACTTATTAATACATGTTTTGGATATCGCTCATCCTTGTTTTGAGGATCACTACAACACCGTTAATGACACGTTAAAAGAAATTGAAAGTCAAAATAAACCAACTATATTGGTGTTTAATAAAATAGATGCTTTTACGTTTACTCCTAAAGAAGAAGATGATTTAACTCCTAGAACCAGAGAAAATGATTCACTTGAGGACTTAAAGAAAACGTGGATGGCCCGTATGAACGAAGATAACGTTGTATTTATATCGGCTCATAACAAGCAAAACATTGATGAATTAAGGAAAAAGCTTTATGATCAAGTTAAAGCCATACATATTACCCGATTCCCTTATAACGACTTTTTATATCAAGAGTTTGAGGGTTAGTCTACTTGTTATTCTTCTTTTTTGTTTTTCACCACTATTATATAATCAACAGCTTGTTTGGCAAAAAGAAATAATTGCTGATAAACTTTATGTTGATCCATTAGAAAAGGTTTACACCGTAAAAGGTAGTGTAGTTGATAAGTATTCAGCAAAAGGAGCTTTTATACAAACCTACAACAACCTAGCCTATGGCGATATCCACTCGTTAGATACTAGGAATGCTTTGCAAACAATGGTTTTTTATAAAGATCAGCAACAAATTGTAATGCTTGACAACATGCTTGGTGAAACCAATCAAATTGATTTATCAGAATCGTTTGAGTGGATAGATTTAGCTTGCCTTTCGAATAGAGATGATTCTTTTTGGTTTTATAGTTCCATTGACCAATCAATTATAAAAGTTAATGACCAATTAAACACTCAGCTTAAAACGAAGAATATTGCACAGCTTTTATCCGTTGATTTATCACCCACTCAACTCATTGAATATAATGAAACGCTGTATTTATGGGATGAGGAGAACGGACTATTTTTATTTGACCTGTTTGGAAACTTTAAAAAGAAGATCCCACTAAAGGATAAAAAAAAGGTACAAATAACCGAAAAAGGGGTTGTTTTTAACACAGAAACTAACATTGACCTGTTCAATACCCAAACTTTTGACTATTCAAACCTCTTTAAAGAATCTGTACTTTTAATTGATTTTTGGGTTAGTAAGGGCTCAATATACCTTTTAAACAAAGAAAAACTGATTAAATACGAACGCTGATTTATTAAATGAAAACAACAAAACAAATACTCTTTTTGCTCTTGTTGTTTGCCGCAGCTTT
>CATLPG010000002.1 GCA_950054195.1 uncultured Saccharospirillaceae bacterium | reverse complement strand
ATTAGTTACCATGAACATGGAAACTATAGCACAAATGAGTTGTAATCCTGCTATGGGAGGAATTGCTAAAGGACAAATAATTAGAGAAATTGATGCATTAGGTGGTTATTCTGGAATAATTACTGATAATACAGCCATTCAATTTAAACTATTAAATAGGTCAAAAGGTCCAGCTATGTGGAGTCCTAGAGCTCAAAGTGACCGGAAGCTTTTTGCTAAAGCATGGAGAGAAACGTTAGAATCAATACCAAATGTTTCTTTTTGGCAAGATATGGTAAATGGACTTATCATAGAAAAAGAAAAAGTAGTTGGTGTTACCACATCAATGGGAATAAAAATAAAAGGGAAATCTGTTATTTTAACAGCTGGAACATTCCTTAATGGTAGAATTTTTCTGGGTGAAAAACAATTTGGTGGTGGTAGAGCAGGAGAAAGAGCTTCTTTTGGTATAACAGAAAACTTACAAGAATTAGGTTTTGAATCTGGTAGAATGAAAACAGGAACACCTCCAAGAGTTGATGCTCGTTCTTTAGATTTTTCAAAAATGATTGAGCAACCTGGTGATGAAAATCCTGGGAAATTTTCTTATTCAGAAGAAACTTCGCCATTAAAAAAACAAAAAAGCTGCTATATTTCTTACACAAATCCAGAAGTACATGACATACTAAGAACGGGGTTTGATCGCTGTCCCCTTTTTACAGGTGATATTGATGGAAAAGGACCGAGATATTGCCCATCTATAGAAGATAAACTTAACCGCTTTGCAGAAAGAGAAAGACATCAACTCTTTGCTGAGCCTGAAGGTTGGGATACGGTAGAGATTTATGTAAATGGGTTTTCAAGTTCTCTCCCAGAAGAAATACAATACGAAGCATTAACTAAAGTACCTGGATACGAAAACGTGAAAATGTTTAGACCAGGTTATGCTATCGAATATGATTATTTTCCACCAACTCAGCTTAAATATACACTAGAAACAAAACTAGTTAAAGGATTGTATTTTGCAGGACAAATAAATGGAACCACAGGTTACGAAGAAGCAGGATGCCAAGGTTTGGTTGCCGGTATTAATGCCCATAGAAAAATATACAATAAAGAAGAATTTATATTATCCAGAGCTGAGTCATATATTGGAGTATTAATTGATGACTTAATAACAAAAGGTACTGATGAACCTTATAGAATGTTTACTTCAAGAGCTGAATATCGATTATTATTAAGACAGGATAATGCTGATATCCGATTAACTCCTAAAGGATACGAAATTGGCTTAGCAGATGAAAAAAGAATGAGAAGGGTTGAAAAGAAAATTAAAGAAACCGAAAATCTCATTTCATTATTAAAAACTACAAGTGTCGATCACCACTTAATTAATGAAGTTTTAAATAAAAAAGATAGTGCTTTATTAAAGCAAAAAGTCAAATTTGATAAAGTTATTACTCGTCCGAATGTTGGACTAAAAGATGTTTATAATACAAATTCTAAAATTCAAGAAAGTATAAATTCGCTTAATGGATTAAAAGAGGAAGTATTAGAACAAGCAGAAGTTCAATTAAAATACAGTGGTTATATTGATAAGGAACAAGAAGTAGCTGACAAAATATCAAGACTCGAGAATATTAAAATACCTTCTTCTATTGACTATACTAAACTAGGATCATTGTCAAACGAGAGTAAGGAAAAGCTAATAAATATAAACCCTCAAACGATTGGTCAAGCCTCAAGAATTAGCGGTATTAAACCATCTGATATTAATATTCTTCTTATTTACTTAGGTAGATAATGATTTCTATAATCATACCTGTTTTAAATGAATCTCTTCACATAGAAGAAACATTAACTCATTTAGAAAAAAATTTAACAAATAAAATACCTACTGAAATTATAATAATAGATGGTGGTAGCTCTGATGACACAATTGATATAATTAATAATTACACTAGTAAAAGTATTCTAAATATAATGCTACAATCTACAGATAAAGGTAGAGCAAAGCAGATGAATTATGGTGCATCTTTAGCTAAGTACAACACACTCTATTTCCTTCATGCAGATGGTAAACCTCCTGTAAATTTCGATCAATTAATAATTAGTAAAATCAACCAAAATAAACTAGCAGGTTGCTTTAGAATGAAATTCGATTGGAATCATTGGTGGCTTAAACTAGCAGGTTGGTTAACAAAGTTCAACCATAAATATTGTAGAGGAGGGGATCAAAGTCTTTTTATAGATAAACAACTATTCTATTCCATTGGTAAGTACAATGAAGATTATATAATCTATGAAGACAATATTCTAATTAGTGAATTATATAAAAGAAATCAATTCACAGTAATTAAAGAACCAATAATTACTTCCGCTCGTTTGTATAAGGAAATAGGATTATGGAGACTTCAATACTATTATTTTATTATCTATTTCAAAAAATGGTTAGGTAAAAACCCAAACGAACTTTACGAGTTCTATAAAAGAAAAATCCAATCAATTAGAAAAAAGAGTATTTAATGTTTCACGTGAAACATTAAAAAACACATCATAGAAATATGATATTCAAAATTGAAATCTATAGATTATTATTATTACTTAAAGTAGATTAATGTTTTTAAAAAAAACGACTGTTTCACGTGAAACATAAGTAAATTTACATTTAAAATATTGTTTATTATATATTTAAATATTAAAAATAAAAATTAAATACAATCAAAGATCTCAAGAAAAACATACATAGATGTCACTTAATAAATAAAAGTGTCTTAAAAAGGCTTATTTTAAATTTTAAGTTATAATAAATGAAAAATCCGATCAAAATTGATCGGATTTAAATTTAGTGACCCCGGAGGGATTCAAACCCCCAACCGCTGGAGCCGAAATCCAGTGCTCTATTCAGTTGAGCTACGAAGCCTCTTATTTTTTACTACTACAAATGTAATAGATAATATAATAATTAAAATTAATGGCAATAGAATATATTTAGTTATGAAAGCAAATTGTTTAGTATACACTTGATAAGAATTCAAATCTCCTGGGGTATATTTTTTATTGGAGTCCCATTTATCCGTTGAATATATTTTGCTAGTTAAATCCGTTAATTCTATGTGATTTTTACCATCAAAGTTTAGCTTGATAGAATCTACAAGCTGCTCTAAAGAATCAAATAAAATAATAGTTGAAGTATCCTTAAAAGTGAATAAACCTTTAACCGATTTCGTATTTGGATAATGTTGACTAAATAGGCTATCTATACTTGAGATAACAATAAAAGCTTTTGGTTGGATAACAATACTATCCTTTATAACAAATAAGCTAGAGTCACCCTCTTTATATAACTTCCAATTTTTTAAGCATATGGCATTATCTGAAGAATTATATAATTCAATCCAATCACCATGATTATCTCCTCCTTTTAAATTAAATTCTGAAAATATAACTTGCTTTTCATAATTACTACGTTGCCTTCTTTTAATTACAGGATAAAGTTTACTATCATCTTTTAAAAGGATAGATCCATTTACTAGATGAATGCTAGTATCTTTAAAACCTTTAAATTCATATCCTACATGTGGTTTAATAATTATGCTTACAGGTACATTTTTGAAATATTTTCCTTTAAAAGGATCATTAACCAATGTATTATTTATAGAAACAACTGCGTGTTCGCTATTATATAACGTAAAATCCACCATTTCTTCGAGTCCGAAATAACTCTGTAAATGTTTACGTAAATAATCTACTCTGTTATTACTAAAATCTCGTAATCTTGATAAGTGATTATCCCAATATCTGAAGGGTATATTCCATCTGCTATAATGATAGGGCATTTCATGCTTTAATTGATTTTTTATAGAATCCATTAAATCATTTACCCTAACAGAATCAAATACAGTATTTAAATAATGAGAAAATCGATTGATATACTCAATTTTGATAGAATCATTCTCTAAAAGATTTCTCATAAACATCGTAGCCCAAGAGGGATAAGGCCATTTTTCTTCACTAGCCTTTGTAAAATCAACAATCGAGTTACGTTTATAAGCTTCTGATCCATCTAAACCAAAACCAAAATCGGTATCAAACATAATCCATTTCCACCTTGATGTGTCGTTTTGTGTTCTCCAGTAACGTATGTTACCACCTGCATCAGTATTAGCAAAATAAGTTTGGGATATATTATAGTCTAAAAAATTACTAACATCTATTAATTTGTTTAGTGAATCTAGATTTCCATTACTCTTAAAATTAGTTTTCCTAATAAAGGCTAACACTTGCTCATAATTTAAATCTTCACCGATTCTAAGGCTATTTCTATGCTTCATTATAGTTACACTATCCTTATCGGCTCCGTAATGTTGCTTAATATAGTGTTCATTTAATTTTTCTCTAATGTGATAAATTCCCCAGTATTTTCCGTTAATAAAAACAACACAAGGATGATAACTTTGTATATCAAAAGATAAATCCTTTACCAATTGAGTCATAAAGACATCTCTAAAATGTGCTTTAGTATTGTCGGATCCTGAATTTCTTAATACGAAAGATTTATATTTATTATAAGGTAAATCTGGAAATAAAGGATAATCAAAATTCTTATCTCCATAACCAGATCGTGATATAATACCGAATGATTTTTGTGGTTGTGTTCTACTATAACCACCATATATTTTTAAACCTGCTAATTGATTAAATTGATTTACTGCAGAAGTATCAAAATACTCAATATTTATTTCTAATTCCCTTTCACTATGGTAATTTGCACCATCATAAGGCATAACTGGTTCTGCATTTAACCCTTTCATATATAATCCTCGAACAGGATCAAACATTTCGGTAGGGTCTACAGCTATAGATATTACCGGAAGCGTAAACTTTCTATTCGTTAAAATATAGCTGTGATTGTCATAATAAGATCCAGTAGAATCAATTATCAGAAATCGAAGAACAACAGAAGTATCTAGCTTTAAACTGTCTGTAAATTTTAAAGAGCTTTTTGTTGGTTTTGAACCATCTCGAGTGTAATAAACAGTTGAAGATACCTGCTTTTTTACTACAATTGGTTTACTATAAATTCCACCTATTGGTAAAACAATAGAACTCTGAGTAAAAACAGAAAGATGAAAGAAAGAGAATAATATAAGTATACTATTTCGCATTCTTTTTTATCCTTTCTTCTCTATTTGCTAATTCCCAAGCTGTATAAAAAACTAATCTTGCTGCCTTTTCTACTTTCTCAAAAATAATTTTATCTACTGTATCGGTAACCTTATGATAATCTTCGTGTACTCCACTAAAATAAAAGATTACAGGTACCCTATTTTTAGCAAAATTATAATGATCTGATCGGTAATAAAACTTATTAGGATCATCTTCTTTATTATAGGTATAATCTAAATCTAACTTCATATAGGCTTTATTTACAGCTTCACTAATTAGATGTAAATCGTTGCTAATCCTATCCGAACCTATTAAATAAAGGTAATTTGTATCTCCTAAATGCGTAGAATCTATTCTTCCAATCATATCAATATTTAGATTAGCAACAGTATTTTCTAATGGATAAACAGGATGGTTGGTATAATATTTAGATCCTAACAATCCTTTTTCTTCTCCCGAAACAGGCATAATCAAAATACTTCTCTTTGGTCCGTTACCATTTTTTTTAGCTAGCTGGAAAGCTTCCGCAAGTTCTAATAAAGCTACAGAACCTGTTCCATCATCATCTGCTCCATTATAAATATCTTGTCCTTCTACACCAATATGATCATAGTGAGCTGTAATTACGATTACTTCATCTTTTAATACAGAATCTGATCCTTCAACGTAAGCTAAAACATTGGTTGTTTCTAAAACGACATCTCTAAAATTAAAATCAATTTTTATATCGGTTTCAGCTTCTAAAAGTTCCTTTTTTAATACATCATTCACAAAGTAAAATGGAATGTATTGTCCCTTTTCTTTATCCTCATCTTCTAATAAATTCATCGTGGAACTTTCAAGGTAATGACTAACTACCTCTAATCGTTGATCATAATATTCGTCAATAAAAAATACCGATTGAGCTCCTTTTTCCTGAGCTAAAGCCAATTTTCTTCTCCAGTTCCAATTCTCTTCAGGTGCAACTTCTTCTGGATTATTAACATTTATAAGGACAATTTTATCTTTGACGATTATATCCTTATAATTATTAAGCTCTTTATTTTCAATGCCGTATGAAACATCAACTACATCTTTTAACTGAATTGTTGTATCCTCAAAATCAGCTAAAGAAGAAAAAAAGTAAAATTGCTTTCTATTAAAATATTCTCTGCCGTTAACATATATAGTAGCTACAGGTCGTAAATGTTCAACTACCTCAAACGATTGGAGGTAACTACCATTATTTCCTGGTTCTATTCCTATTTCTTTGAATTCATCTACTAAATATTTCTCAGCTATCTGTTGTCCTTCTTTTCCAGTTTCTCTCCCTAAAAACTTATCTGATGCAAAAACATATAAATGACCTTTTAACTCTTTAGCAGTAATCGTATTAGCATAATTTACTGCATTAGTGTCCTTTTCAACAGTTATTAGTTTATTTGATACACACGATGTTAATAATAATAAAGTAAAAATTACGGTTAATCTCATCATGCTATAGCTATTTTGTTTACTCTTCTTTCATGCCTACCTCCTTCAAAATCAGTTTCTAAAAACATTTTTAATATTTCTAATGCTTCTTCGCTACTAATAAACCTGGCTGGTAATGTTAATATATTAGCATTGTTATGCTCTCTGGCCAATTTTGCTATCTCTGGCTTCCAACTTAGTGCTGCTCTAACATTTTTATACTTATTTACCGTCATGTTAATTCCGTTACCACTTCCACAAATAACAATTCCTTTTTCAATCTCTCCACTATCAACCTCTTTTGCTACTTGGTGTCCAAAATCTGGGTAATCTACACTTTCTTCACTAAAAGGACCAACATCTTTATAATTAATCCCTCTTTGTTTTAATTGCTCTTTTATGAGTTCTTTTAACTCATAACCTGCATGGTCTGATCCTATAATTACATTCATTATATAAATTTATTTAACTGATTTTTAATATTTTAATATGGTTATAAACACCAATTTTTACTTAATTAACAATGCCTTATTTTAGAAGTCTTAAACTATTACTCTTTAAGGAGTTAGTGATACACTAAAAAAAGTTAATAACTAACTTTTATAGTGAAAACTCATCAAAATAAAATTTGCATATATGATTTATGAAATCGTATTTAAATTTAATCAGAAATATGCAATTGTTTTAATAAATAAAATACTATCATGTTTTCAATAAAAATTTAGGTCAACTCGTTCACTTATTAATTAACAAATAGAAACAAATAATAGTACTAATAATGTTTATAAAGGTGTTATTTATTCATTAGTAAATTAACAGATATTCTATTTAAATATATATGGTTAGATAAATTAAAATACATAAGTATACATTGTTAAAAAGATTTAATAACTAACTATATCAAATAAATAATACGTATTTTCTCAACCATATTAACAAGCTTAATAATAGATATAAATCTTTTTATAATTTTATTTATATAATATGTTATGTTTTTCGTTCATAACATTGTTCAATGAGTTTAAGCGAAATAAAAAGTATCTTTGGTGTAGATGAAAAGTTACATATACATATTCATTTTAATTTCGAGCACCGGGATTTTTTCACAAACAAATCCTAACGGTTATAACGTTTTCTATTTTTCAGATAGCACCAAATCAAGCGAAGGGTATTTAAAAGATGGTAAACCAAATGGTTATTGGAAAAATTATTATAAAAATGGACAGTTAAAATCAGAAGGAAACAGAAAAAATTTTCTTTTAGATAGCAACTGGATTTTTTATTACGAAAACGGATTTAAGAAAGAAGAAATCTATTATACCAATGGCATTAAAAATGGGCCATATAAAGAGTATAAAGATTCTAACATTTTATCATCAATTACTCCTTATGTTAGAGATACTATTCATGGAGATTACAAAGAATTTTATAAAACAGGAGAACTCGAAAAAATAATTACTTATGTAAAAGGAGTTGCCCAAGGTAGAGCTTACAAATACCGAGAAGATGGAACCATTATAACCATAGTAGATTACAACGAATCAGGATCACCAGAACGAATAGAGGAAATTAATCGACTAGATGAAAATGGCAAGAAAACTGGTATTTGGAAACAATACGATGAAAAAGGAAACATTGAGGTAGAAGCGAATTATAAGGATGGAAAAATAGATGGTATTTACCGAACATTTAATGAAAAAGGTCAGCTCGAAGAAATGAAAAAATTCGTTAATGGTGAAGAAGATTTAACTGCAAGAGAACTCATGTTTGTCGATTTATATAAAGAATATTATCCAACTGGAGAAATTCATTTTGTTGGTGCAAAAAACGATAGCAACCAAAAAGAGGGTATCTTTCAAGAATATGATAAAAAGGGAGATATCATTAAAACCTACATTTACGAAAAGGATCAATTATTAGCAAAAGGACTCATTGATGAAGAAGGATTAAAACAAGATCAATGGTACTTCTATTATTCCAATGGCGATCGAAAAGCAAAAGGAAAATACAAAGACGATAAAAAAGAAGGAGAGTGGTTGTATTTATATACCAACGGAAAAGAAGAACAAACTGGTAAATACAAAAAAGGATTACAAGAAGGAACATGGACTTGGTACTATCCAAATGGAATCGAAAAAAGAAAAGAAATTTTTAGAAGAGGGAAAGAAAACGGACCATCATTCGAATACGATAGTTTAGGAAATATAATTGCAACAGGTGAGTATATTAACGGACTAAAAGATGGAGTTTGGATATACCAAATAGGAGATCACAAAGAAGAAGGTAAGTATATTGATAACTTAAAACAAGGTGAATGGACGTATATTTACACAAATAATAATCAACTAGCTTTCGAAGGTGATTATAAAAATGGTTTTGAAGATGGTAAGCATACCTACTACTATTTAAATGGTCAAATAAAAGAACAAGGTAAATACAGTTTGGGCAAAAAAGAGGGTACTTGGAAAAAGTACGATGACGAAGGAAATTTAAAAATCACACTAACTTACCGCGGAGGAACGTTAATTAAAGCAGATGGTAAAAGAATAAAACCATCCATACCACCAACACTTAATTAATACTATTTGAAAGCCAACGTAAAATTTATATTACCCTTTACCATTGTATTACTATTTTTATTAGTAATCACTCAAATTTTTGTAATTCGTAAAAATTTAAACACACAAAACGAACGAAAAGAAATACTTCAAGAAGGTATTCGACTGCAAAAAAAAGAATTTGAAAACAACGTAATCATTTCCTTAACAAAAGTAAGAGATCGTTTAATTACTATTAACAGCGAATCCCAAGGAACCTATCTAGAACCTGTTAAACAAATTAATCCAAACTACTTTGTAGTAAGTTTTTATAATCAACTAGATAAAGAATTACTGGATCAATTCGTTAAAGAAGAATTCGAAAGCTACAACATCAAAGAGGAGTTCCAAATTGGTGTTTACGATTGCTTTACCGATTCTATTATTTTTGATGAATTTGTAAGTAAAAGCACCAACGATACATCTAAGTACAAACCACAACGATGGGAGCACGATGGCTTTTATTTTGGTGTATATTTCACAGGTTCACTACACAACTACGAAACCGAAGAAGCAACATTTCCATTTATTCTATTAATTGCTACCATACTTATTTTGGTAGTTGTTCTGTTTTTTGGTTACACCATTTCAAGTCTTTATCGTCAAAAGAAAATATCTTCTATAACTACTGATTTTATTAATAACATGACGCACGAACTTAAAACGCCTATAGCAACTATAGGTTTATCAGTTGATGTAATTAAAAAAAGCATTCCCGATGGTGATGAATCCGATGCAAATGAAAGAATAAAACGTTATACAGGAATTATAAAAACAGAGAACAAGCGACTCGAAAATCAAGTAGAACGAGTACTTCGTATAGCAAAACTAGAACGAGGAGACATTAAATTAAATTTCGAAACCATCGATATGCACGATGTTATTGAAGGCTGTATCGAAACATTTATTGTTCCCATTCAAGAACGATCAGGTGAACTCAATTACCAATTAGATGCAACAGAAACCATCATAGATGGAGATATCATACACATCACCAATATTATCTATAATTTATTAGATAACGCGAATAAATATTCCCCTGATAATCCAATTATTGGTATTAAAACAATCTCTAGTGAAAATCAAATAAAAATATTAATTTCAGATAGTGGTAAAGGGATAGCTAAAGAAGATATTAAACATATTTTTGATAAATTCTACAGGGTATCAACAGGAGATGTTCACAATGTAAAAGGATTTGGATTAGGACTTTACTACGTAAAACAAATGGTTCAAAAACACAAAGGAACAATACAAGCAAAAAGCGAAATAGGAAAAGGAACCACATTTGTACTTACTTTTCCAACCAAACAAGAATAAACTATGGCAGAAAAAGCAAAGATTCTATTAGTTGAAGACGATTTTAATTTAGGACTTGTAGTTCAAGATTTCTTAACCATTGATGGGTATTCGGTACACCTATGTAGAGATGGTAAAGAAGGACTTCAAATGTTTAATAAAAACAACTACGATCTTTGTTTATTAGATGTTATGTTACCAGAAAAAGATGGCTTTAGCATTGCCGAAGATATTCGAAAAGTAAATAGAGAAATTCCAATTATTTTCCTAACTGCCAAGTCTCAATCCGAAGATAAAATCAAAGGATTTAAAGCAGGAGCTGATGATTATATTACAAAACCATTTAATAACGATGAGTTTTTAATGCGTATAGAAGCCGTTTTAAGAAGATCTCAAGGAGTTGCCATAGCTGAGGAAGAAAACAAAGGATTATATGAATTGGGAGATTACACTTTTGACTCTATTAACCTAAGGTTAAAAATAGGAGAAGAAGATAAAAAGCTTACCAAGAGAGAAGCAGCTATCTTAAAATTATTAGCCGAAAATCGTAACAAAGTAATCGAAAGAAACTTGGTGCTTAATATGATTTGGGGAGATGACAATTACTTTAACGGAAGAAGCTTAGATGTATTTATTACCAAACTAAGAAAGTACCTCTCCGATGATGAAAAAATTAAAATTAACAACCTTCACGGAGTTGGCTTTAAATTAGAAATAGCAGAATAAAAATTGCCTTTTAACAATAGCAATAATTTACCTTATCATCATAAAAAAGCAGAAAAATTAGTCTAAAATACTAGAACAATAGCATTGCTAATTATTGGCTATTAGCTTTTTATATAATTAATTTTTCATCCTTCTTTATTCCATATTATTTAGGTTATATTACTGGGATACAACCTAATAATAATACTATGCTACTAAGATTATTCTTACTTTCCTTCTTCACAACTGTACTAGTTTACACAAACAGTCAATTTAGTTTCGAAAAATCCAACCTCTTGGCAGATGATTCATCAGTAAATTATACAGAATTTGATATTTTACCTTCCTACGAGGAATATCTATTTAAAGCCGATTTTAATAACGATGGATCCATTGATGTTTTAGAACTTAATGAAAACAATAAAGTTGGCGAGTATATTTATAAATTAACAGCTTATTATAACAATTCTTCAGGAAAACCATTTACAAAAGTTAGGCTACAAGATACCCTTTTTGATTATATAAGTAACTCTACTTTAAAACCTCATGTAGATTTAGCAGATATCGATGGTGATGGGTTTGTTGATTTAATTATTTCAACCAGTCAAACAAGTATTAATTCAGAAATTAATGTATTCTTAAATGATGGTGCTGGTAATTTTACAACTCGCTTTGAAACAGGAGTACATAATCCTGTTCATCAAATTAATTTTGGAGACATTGAATCAGATGGCGACATAGATATTGTGTTCCTTACAGGAGGTAGCTCTCAAAAACTGAGAGTGTATGAGAATGACGGTACAGGAAGCTGCAGCCTTTTGTTTTCATCTAGCAAAAATTATTCAGGTAATTTAGGAGGAGATGTTTATTTACATGATCATGAACTAGATGGAGACCTTGATATTATTTTTTCAGCAAGGTATGGAGTAAACATGACGCATTTTTATGAAAACGATAATAATTCGTTTACAGATAAATTAGGGTATTTTCCCAACGTAGGAAGAATCTTAAACTTGCAACCCATAAACATGTCAAATTCAGGAAAAAGAGACCTGTTAATTTATTATGTTGATTCAACAAACTCTTTCATAAAGAGGTCAAACGTATTTATTTCTTCAAGTACAGGCTATAATGAAAGTCCATCGTTACATAACTACTTATCCAACGAAGTGAGCAGTAACACCTCTTACGATGATTATGTTTTTCTTAAAGCAGGAGATATTGATGATGATGGACAAGAAGATATTTTTATCAATTTTAGAGAAATTAATGGAAGTGAGGAAACTCCTAAAAAAACACTCGTAATGTATGGGGACTCAATACAACCTAGAGGTTTTGTAGAAGATACAAGAGTTAATTTTAACCCAGTACGCAATTTAAATGTCTTATATCCCGATTTAATTGCAGATTTTGATAATGACAATGATAACGATATAATTTATCGACATCACAATAGTTCATGCCATTTAAATGGTATTGATGATAGAAAATTAATCCCAACATTAGGAATAAAAAATAATGCAGATATACTTATACCAATACAACCTGTTCGAGGCAATATATTTCAAAGTGGACATACAACAAATGGTACATTAGTTGCAGATTTTAATAACGATAGCATAGATGATATTCTTTTTACAGGAACAAATTATTATGATCCATCAAGCTATTCCTTTCGAAAAGAGTTTGCTCGATTATATATAAACGATGGAACAGGAAAATTTTCTATTGAAGATACTACCTCAATTATTCAAGGAGATTTAAAGCTTTTAAGAGATGTTCAAGTATTCGATAAAGATGGAGATTTAGATAAGGATTTATGTATTTATTATGACGACACAAACAACCTCCAAAACATTATGTTTTTTGAACTTTCTCCTTCATTTACGTTTAATAAAATAGATTCTTTAATGCCTAACACAGGAGGAAATCCAATCTTTTTAGGTGATGTTGGAGGCGATGGTTTTGATGATATGATTTATTATGATGGACAATGGCTTATATCAAAAAATACCACAGGAACGTTAACAACAGGTGTACCTATTTTCTCTGGAGAAACCTTTTCTTTTATTAGCTCTATTTACTTCAAAGACTTTGATAACGATAACATAAAAGATTTACTTTTAATTACTAGAAATGCAAGTAATACCTATGATCTAGATGTATTTTTCAATAATGGTAACTATACATTTAGTAAGGAAAATATTATGAGTAATATGGATTATATAAGTTCTGGTGTTACCATTTCAGATTTTAATAATGATAGCTTGTTAGATATCATAACTGCTTTTAGAAATTCATTTGGATGCAATGATTATCAAGGGAGGTTATACGTAAACAATGGCAATAAAACATTTACTTTAACGAGTTCACCAGAGATAGATCAATATCAAAAGGAAAACATTGTACTAGATATTGATGATGATGGAGATAATGATTTTCTAGTTCCTCGTTACGAAGCTGGTTTTGGTAAGCAACCACCATTAAGTGTATACTTAAATGATGGTACAGGATCTTTCTCATGGCATAGTCACGCAATTACCAAAAGTAAATTTTTAGGAACAATTCCCTTATTAACACCAGGAAACTTTAACATGGATGATAAGTTAGACTTATTAAGTATCACTGCATACTCTCCAACATATGCAGGTCATGGATTAAATATATTTAATAATACATCGTGTATAATTACAAGAGACACAATAGATATATCTGTTTGTTCCACTTACTCAGTTCCAAGTGGAGACGAAGAATATGATTCCTTAGGAACTTACACCGTTTATGATACTATTCTTAATAGTTGCGGGTCTGATAGTTTACTTACCATTAATTTATCAATTAATAATACAGTTGGTCCAACTATAGATACAGCAGTTTGCTACGAATTTATTAGTCCAAGTGGAAAAATAGTAGATACAAATGCAACAGGAATATTTGATACAATTTCAAACAGTAATGGATGCGATAGTATCATTGAAATGAATGTTACAATACTCAAAAGTGATACATTAATAAGTGCAGTAGTTTGTAACTCTTACACATCACCAAGTGGTAACTATACGTGGACATCCCCAGGTTTTTATAACGATACATTAACCAATCAATATGGGTGCGATAGTAATTTAACCATTCAAGTATTTATGAATGAAGTAATAGATACTAGTTATGTTTCTATATGTTATGATGAGTCTTATACACAAGGTAATTCAACTTATGTAAGCTCTGGAGTCTATACAGATCATGTTCAATATACTAAACTGGGTATAGTTTGCGATAGTATACTTACCGTTTATTTAACAGTAGATACAGTAGATTTTAGTTATGAAACATCTCCAGAAGAATGTGGTGATGATGGAAGCGTTCAACTTACCATGGAACAATCAACATTTGCCCTGTTAGAATGGGATGATGTTGTTACTCCTTATTTTAACTTAACTAGAGACCAAATGACGGCAGGTAACTACGTAGCTACCGTAACAGATATTAATGGTTGTACCAGATCAAAAACGATAACCATAGATAATGCGAATAGTCAAGAAGTATTTGTTACAAACCTTGGTTTTTACGATCAACCATCGGTTTTAGGAACACCTTTTGAAAACTACTTTCCAGATTTACCGCCTGCCATGAATAACAACCCTGATAACCCATTAAATTTGATTGACCCAGGTAAACACGTGAGGTTTCGAATAGAGTGCGAAAACCTTCAACTATCTAATCAATCAATTGTAGGAGGAGAATCAGTTATTCGATCAGAAGACCCCTATATAACTATTACCGATAGTATAGCAAACTTCAATAATATAGCTTGGGGAGAAAGAGAATGGTCAACCGATGAATATGAAATTCTAATTGATCAAAACGCACCAGCAGGTTATGAAGCATTGATAGAAATTATAGTAAAAGAAGGAAATAACGAATGGTTAACAACCTGTATTCCTATTCCAATAACACCTCTAGTAATTGACGAACCAAACTGTACGATTGATGATGATAATAATCCAGATAGTCAAGGAGATGATGACGATATGGTTGAGCCAAATGAGGTTATAGAATTTTTACCAGTAATTGATAATATATCTAATTTAGATGCTCAATTAGTTAATGGAGAGTTTTTAAACCTAAAAAAATACCCTGGAATTGATGTTTGGAAAAATCGATTAGGAGCAAACGGAAATGTTGTTAATTACTCTTGGTGGAACTATAGTAATAACGTACCACAAGTAATTTTAGCCGGAACACAGGATATGCTACCTCAGTTTGACTTTGTATTTGATTATAATTTTAATACTAAATATGAATTTGATATGCATTTAGTATTAGGAGGAGGATTTAAACTTTTTGGAAGTATTGATACAGCGCTAATCAAATGGTCTCAACCTTACACCTTTAACCAAGGTTCTCCTCACGCTCCAGATTGTAAAGACTTTAAACCATATTTAGATGTTACTCATCTATCAGGGAACGATACAATAAACGATGCCAGTATTGATTTAATTGTAGTTGGTGGTACTGCTCCTTATTCTTATGATTGGAGCACAGGAGATAGCACCTCTACATCACTTGATAGTTTATCTGCAGGCTATTATTCGGTTGTTGTAACTGATGCTATAGGTTGTGAAGAACTATTAGACGCAACAATAGGAACTACCAATTTAGATGATATAGAAGCAATCAATCATAAAGTATTGGTTTACCCAAACCCATTTACTAATGAGATTTATGTAACACCAAGTGAAAACACAGTAGTTAAAGAAATAGTGATTTATTCTTTAAATGGAAATCAGGTTAAAACTTATAAAGGAAATAATCGATTGTTAATAGAAGACATAAGTAAAGGTGTTTACTTTATGCAAATTCAAACTAACGTAGGAGTAATAGTTAAAAAGTTAGTCAAAAGATAAAACTAAGTAGAAAAGCATATGTACTTTATGCATATGCTTTTCTTATTTAACTTTTCTTATCATTTAAAAATTTCAACTTACTATACCTTAAAAAAGTCTCATAAGCAGATAATTTGCTAATAACATAGCCGTAATAACCGTCTAAAATTCCAAGTTTTAAAAAGTAGCATTTTAAAAACTTTACCTTGGGTTTTACGAGTATATGTAAGGTGGAAGATCGCTTACCTTTTTCATAAAAATCCCTAGCGGATAAACCACTGTATTTATTTATTCTGTTCACATGATCCTCAATAGAAGTAATGCTATAATGGTGTAAATGCCCATCAAGTTCTAAAGCTTCTTTTGATTCAATAACCAATTCTTCATGAATCGTTCCTACCCATTTGGCTTTATTTTTCCTAAATAAACGCGGTTTTTTATCTGGATACCATCCACAATGGTAAATCCATTTACCACAGTAATTAGTCAATCTATTTAAAACATAAGCATCAACCAATTCTTCTGTTGATTTAGTTTTTAAATTACTAATTGATTGTTTTAATTCATCCGATAAAGCTTCATCTGCATCTATGGATAAAATATAGTCATGCTTAGCTAATGAGTTTCCATGGTTTTTAGAGCTCGAATAATCTAAAAACTCCTTTTCTACTACTAGCGCACCATATTGCTCACAAATAGCTTTCGTATTATCCGTAGAAAAAGAATCCACAACAATAATTTCATCCACAACACCCTCCATAGAGCTTAAACACCTAGCAATGTTTTGCTCTTCATTAAATGTTATGATTACTGCAGAAATTCTCACGGTTAAATTTAAAAATAGTTCCCCTCTTGAGAGGGGTTAGGGGTGTGTTATTTTAAAAAATCACCAAAAAAAAAGCCCTCTGTAAAACAGAAGGCTCAATATTAATCAATTTTTTATAATCTATTGATTATTCCTCAGGGATTAAAATGGTAAATCATCACTTTCATCAACTGTATCAAAAGGAGAATCTTCAACAGTTTCAGCAACTTGTCCACCCATTCCTTGATAAGCAGAAGAAGAAGCTTCAATTCTCCAAGCATTAAGATTTACATAGTATCTACCGTTGTATTCGTTTCCTCTAATGTTAAAGTGTACAGTTACTTCATCATCAACTTTAAAGTTGTTTACTATGTCACACTTGTCTTTGTAAAGTTCAAACTTTACATCTTGAGGGTATTGCTCATCAGTAGTAATTACGAATTCTCTCTTCTCAAATCCGCTATCAAACGTTTGTTTATCAAACAAAACCTTAATCTTTCCAGTAATATCCATGTTCTCTTGTTTTATTAATCACAAAAGTAGAAAGAAAAATAATGCAAAATAAACCGAGTTATAAACAATTAAGCAAAAATTGTCTTTTAAATTTCTGAACTTTGTATAGTTATTGCCAACGTGGATACCAACCCCCAACATACAAGAAAAATAATTCATGTAGATATGGATGCATTTTATGCATCTGTAGAACAACGAGATTTTCCAGAACTTAAAGGAAAACCCATAGCCGTTGGTGGAGGCTCTGATAGGGGAGTAGTGGCAGCTGCAAGTTACGAAGCACGTAAATATGGAGTGCGATCAGCTATGTCATCGGTACAAGCAAAGAAGCTATGTCCCGATCTTATTTTTGTAAAGCATCGTTTCTCGGTTTATAAGGAAGTCTCCCAACAAATACGAAGCATTTTTAATGAATACTCCGATTTAGTAGAACCATTGTCACTTGACGAAGCTTTTTTAGATGTTACTGAAAATAAAAAGCAAATATTTTATGCTACGCAGATTGCGATAGAAATACGAAAAAAAATAAAAGAACAAACTAATTTAACAGCCTCAGCAGGTGTTTCTTTCAATAAGTTCTTAGCAAAAATTGCTTCTGATATTAACAAGCCAGATGGTTTAACAGTTATCACTCCTCAAAAGGCAGGCAAGTTTATTGAGCAGTTAGATATCAATAAGTTCTTCGGAATAGGTAAAGTAACCGCACAAAAAATGATGCGATTAGGTATCTTTAATGGCGAACATTTAAAGTCAAAAGACCTTACATTCCTCACTAAACATTTCGGTAAATCGGGTAAATATTATTACGAAATTGTTCGATTAAACGATAACCGACCAGTTAACCCCAACCGAATTAGAAAAAGCATTGGGGCAGAAAATACCTTTTTTGATGATTTAAAAACGATCAATGAAGTAGAACAAAAACTCGAAAACATTTCGGAGGAGTTAGCCAAACGCATGCAAAAATCTCAAGCAAAAGGTAAAACACTTACTTTAAAAGTAAAATTCAATGATTTTACTCAAATCACCCGTAGCAAAACCTTTCCTTTTTACATCTCCAAACAATACAACATCACCGATGGATGGAAACAAATTTTAGAGGAACACGATATTCTCAAAAAACCTATTCGTTTATTGGGTTTATCAGTCACCAATCTGGAACGAAACCAAATTCAAAAAAAGTATACGCAACTAAAGTTTGAGTTCTAATCAACTTTAAATTCAGTTTCTACTTCAAAAATATTTTGTGTCTCTTTCTTGGTTATGGCATTATTCACTAGTTCCATTGATATTACTTTTTCAGAAAACTTTTCCAAAGTCATTGGCACTGAATACTTGTAAGTTCCTGATTGCCTAAATTGATACTTATCGTCTGGGTTGTAATATGGAACCCATGAATATACATTGTTGAATTTGGTTAAAGGATTAGCGTCATTAGAAAGCGAACAATACGATCCAGAATATGACTCCCATCCATTTGTTGTTTTTAACGTTATTGTTCCGTAAAAATGATTAGATGAGCTAATACCGTAAAAAGTAGAATCTGATGAACTTTCTAAGATGAACGTTGGACTGTCACCAATTTCGAAGTAAAAATTATCAATTTTTACTATACTAATTTTATAATACTTAATGATAGAAAAGTATTGTAAATATTCAATTTGGTTTTTATTGACCGAGAAATCAAGATTTATTTCAATCCTCTTCAACCGAAATGTATCTAAATCAAATTTATACTCAACCTTATTCCATTGGCTGTTTGATTCTCTGTATTTGAATATAGTAACAAGCGAATCGTGATTAAACAATTGTTCTTTGATATGCTCTGAATTTTTGTTTTCCAGATTATTAAATTCAGCTATAGTATCTTTATTCGATAAGACAAATAATTTAAAATCAGAAGTCTTAGTTACTTCACTCTCGATATTTAAGTTAACGGAGACTAAGTACTCACTTAGTGAAAGATTTGTTTTCAAAACAAACACTAATATTAGAAATCTATATTTTTTCATTTCAAACAATTGTTTTATAATTTTTTAATCTGAAAATTTACAATTATTTGTCTACAATCTTCAACCCTAAATTCCTACAAAAATTTTTCAATTTTTTATTACCTCTTTTGTTCAAAGCAGTTGTTGATTTAGGAACACTTTTAATACCTGAACATAAAAAACAAACATTTGATTGTCCAATAATTTTAGATTTCTTGTAATAAACAAAAGCAATATGTGGAATAAAACACATCGAGTTACTTCCTTCATAATTCATTGAATCCGTAATTAAATGAATTAATGATTTTTTTTGAATATCATTTAACACAAGTTTTTTTTCTATTCTGCTATCGAATTTTCCATAAGCATCAACAATGTAACTGTAAACATTCGCGGGGTTTTTGTCATTTGCATTCCAATTGTAAGCTATTATACTGTCTGATATTTGTATTATTTTACCCAAACTATCAAGACCTGTAAATGCTAAATCATCATAAAATTGAGCTTTATCCCAATTTTCAGTAATTCGATCTTCTTCATTTATTTTTTTATCATTTTCTGTACAGGAAGTTATAACGAATAAAAAAAGTATAGCCGTAATACATTTCATAGTATTCATTTGATTTTAATATTACCCAATGTACAAGTTAAACTGTTCATAAAAAATTAAAATCTTAACATCACCAATTTACAATAAACACCTATATTACAGCTTTCAAAAGCTAATAAATATATTATGTCGTTTTTCAAGAAAATCTTTGGAGGGGAAAAGGAGCAAACAAAAGCTCCTAAGCCACAAGGAAACAAACCAGAAAAAGTAACCCTTTTTGTAAATACTGGTAACCCAACACCTATAACAAAAAGTAAATTTCCATTCGGTAGGTATACCGATAGAAACAAAACCAATGCACAACGTGCAAAATGGAAAGAAGCTGTAAATCTCTTCAATCAAAAAAATTACCTTGCTTCACATACCGAACTGATGGAATACATAAAGGATAACGAAATAAACAATCTTAAATATTCCGTTTCGGGTGATACGTTAAGCTTTGAGTTTATTCAAGGGTCGAACATCATTAAAGGAACATCTAATAAAGATAAGTTCGAAGCTATTTCAAACATTGCTAAAATGGATACGCCAAGTGTTCCAGTAATGAATAAATTAATGCGAATGAACTTGATGCTTAAATACTCCAAATTCGCATTAAAAGACAATACTATTTGCATGAAGTTTTCAAGCTATTTAGTAGATGCTTCACCAAACAAAATTTATTATGGTTTACAGGAATTAGCCCGAAAAGCCGATCAGCAAGATGATCTCTTAATTTCCGAGTTTAGCTCCATCAAAGAAATAGAAGAAGAAACTACCATTTCTACAGATGCACTAAAACAAGCTACGCAAATAAAATACATCCGTCAGTGGATTTCAGAGACCATGCAAGAGATTAACCGACTGGATAAAAACTCCTTTAGTGGAGGAATCGCTTTTTTATTGCTAAACCTAACCTATAAAATTGATTATCTCATAAAACCACAAGGAGTTTTAATGAACTCATTGGATAAAATCCACAACATCTTTTTTGCTAAAAACGAAGAAACAACACAACAAAAAAACACTAAAATCATTGATGTTTTTAATGAAATAGTAACATGGGATGATGCTAAACTTAAAGAAGGTTTGTACGATACCATTTCTACCTATTCCTTAGTTAACCCTAAAGATCACAAAGGTGTAATGGATACCATTTTCAAAGAAATTAAAAAAGCCGATTGGTACGTAACCAATGGATATCCAAAAATTGTAGATAGTATTTATGAATATGCAGTCTCCTATGCTTTTTTTACTTATGGTATGCATTACCCAACCATGCATATTTTCGATTTGGTTATGAATATTTATAATCCATCATTTTATGATGAAATGGGAATAAAAACAAACTATGTGGATAACCAAGGAAACCTTAAAAGAGAGGCGGTTCTCAGCAAAATTCATCATGTAGTTTCAGCTTCCAAGCAAGAATTTCCTAAAATCGATTTTAGGGTTCGAAACTTAAAGTTTGATAACAAACGAACGTTTTATCATTCCTTAATGACCGAGGCAGATTACTTAAATTACAATTAATCATTCCAAACCATGAAAGAAGTTATCCAATCATATAAAAACAAAGTAGTACAAATAGCTACCCCTTTGGGTTCAGGAACAGGTTTAATCGTTTCTGATCATAATATTATTGTTACTAATCGCCACGTAATCTTTGGGAATAATGAAGTGGTAATTAAAGGACATGGAGTACCTAAACAAAAGGTGAAAGTAATTTTTACTGATGCTACAAATGATATCGCTTTTCTTAATTACAATAGTTCAATTGAAGCAGTAAGTATTAGTCCTCATGATGTTGTTGCTGGGGAAAGCATTATTGCTATTGGTCATCCGCTGGGACTAGAATTTACAGCAACTCAAGGAATTGTTTCTAAAGCAAAAAGAGAGTTCAACAATGTAGATTATATTCAAGTAGATGCTGCCATAAACCCTGGAAATAGTGGCGGACCATTAATCAACGAAAATGGAGAAATAGTTGGTATAAATACCTTCATTTATAAAAACGGACAAAGTCTAGGTTTCGCTTTACCTTCTGGAAGATTATTGGAGCTAATAAATGAATATGAAAGCCTTTATCCAAACAGATCATCAAGCTGCCATTCATGCACACGAATAAGTACACTTGAGCAAGCGGTGGATATGTACTGCCAAAATTGTGGAACGAAATTTCAAGAAGACGAATTTAACTTTAAACCCTACTTGCCAGGTGTAGTTCAAACAAAAATTGAAAATATATTATTCAACATAGGAAAAGACCCAGAAATATCAAGAGTTGGTAGTACGGCCTGGGACGTGGAAGAAGGCAGTTCGCTAACTAAAATAACTTATAACGAAAAATCACGATTTATTTATGCTGATGCTGTTTTGGGAACCTTACCAAAAGAAAACCTTGGAAGCTTTTACGAATACCTACTAAAAGAAAATTATGATATTGATAATTCCACATTTAGCATTTCAAAACAAAACGTTATGTTAAGCACAATTATTTACCAAGACGATCTAAACGAAGAAAGTGGAGCCGAAATTTTAGGTAAATTATTTTCATTGGCTGATTATTACGATGATATTTTAGCTGATCAGTTTGGACTAATAATGAACAAAAACTAGCCAAATAATTGATAAACTTTGTTCAAAATGATATTTTCGTCTTTACATAAATAATAACTTACATATATGTCATATTTATTTACTTCTGAATCCGTATCGGAAGGACACCCAGATAAAGTAGCTGATCAAATATCAGATGCGCTAATTGATAACTTTTTAGCGTTTGATCCTGATTCAAAAGTGGCATGTGAAACCCTAGTTACAACTGGTCAAGTAGTTCTAGCAGGTGAGGTAAATTCTAACACATACTTGGATGTTCAAAAAATTGCACGTGATGTAATTAATAAAATTGGTTATACAAAAAGTGAATATATGTTCGATGGAAATTCATGTGGAGTTTTCTCTGCTATCCACGAACAATCTCCAGATATAAATCAAGGAGTAGATAGATCTAGCAAAGAGGATCAAGGAGCTGGTGACCAAGGAATGATGTTTGGATACGCAACGGATGAAACAGAAAGCTATATGCCTTTAGCGTTAGAGATTTCTCACTTATTACTTAAAGAACTAGCAGAGCTAAGAAGAGAGAATAAGGAAATCACTTATCTACGTCCAGATGCAAAAGCTCAAGTAACTATTGAGTATTCTGATGATAACGTACCTCAACGAATTGAAGCTATTGTTGTTTCCACACAGCACGATGATTTCATTAACACAGGAAACAAGCAAGCAGACGATGACGCTATGCTAGAGCAAATAAAAAAAGATGTGTTAAACATTTTAATTCCTCGAGTAAAAGCTAAATTAAACGCAAGCATTCAAGCATTGTTTAATGATCAAATTACTTATCATATTAACCCAACCGGAACATTTGTAATTGGTGGACCACATGGTGATACAGGATTAACAGGTCGTAAAATTATTGTGGATACCTACGGAGGAAAAGGAGCTCACGGTGGTGGAGCATTCTCTGGAAAAGATCCTTCAAAAGTGGATCGTTCGGCAGCTTATGCTACTCGTCATATTGCTAAAAACCTAGTAGCAGCTGGTTTATGTAAAGAAGTATTGGTTCAAGTTTCTTACGCAATTGGTGTTGCAAAACCAACAAGCATTAATGTAAATACCCATGGCACTGCTAATGTTAACTTAACGGATGGTGAAATTAGCAGAAAAGTAGAAGAAATTTTTGATATGCGTCCATACTTTATCGAGCAACGATTAAAGTTAAGAACACCTATCTATTCTGATACAGCTGCTTACGGACATATGGGAAGAACGCCAGAAATTAAAAAAGTAACATTTACCTCACCAGCAGGTGAAACCAAAACATTAGAGGTTGAAACGTTTACTTGGGAAAAACTAGACCACGTAGATAAAGTAAAAGCTGCATTTAATTTATAAAACTATGCGATTAATATTTCCCTTTATAGGGATCCTATTGGCAGTTGGATGTAACAACCCTTCTGCCAATTTTTTTGAACCAAAAAAAGGAAAAGATCATACCATTGATCGATTAAAACTTTCCCTTAATGATTACCAATGGGAGGTTAAAGAAGATGCTTATGGAGTACCTTTAATTATTATGCGACCACAAAAAAAAGGAGATGATTTTATTGAGAGTATATCCATTCAAAGCAAATTTGCTGCTAATGAAACATATATTTCTTTTAATAATTTAGAATTTAATGCTTTACACAATCAAATGGGAGTAGTTAGCATGACGCATGCATCTACAGATACCATAGACGGAGTACTTTTTAAAAAAACAATATTTAATCATAAACCAAAAGATGATACCCTTTCATTTATTATGTACAATGGTGTTAAAGGAAATATTGGATACTCTATTAATGCAGTAGCCAAAAAGAAAGATTTTAGTTATTACCAAAAACAGCTAGAAGCAATTATTCACTCCATTACATTTAACCAAACGGATAGCAAAAGATATTATAACAGCCTATTAGGAATATCAATAGTAAATAAAGCAAACTGGGAAATAAAAGAAGGAGTAGAAAATATACCTGTCTTTTTTCTTAGTCCTGAAGAAATAACTATTGATGGAAAAGTTGATTTTCAAGAAAATATAAATATAGTTTCTGAGCCTATAGGTAACCTATCCTTAGAGGAATACTATGAAGGAAATATGAAAGGAATTAATCAATACATTACAAATTTTCAATTAATTAGCAAACCCAAAGAAGTAACCATTAACGATCACTTATTTAAAACAATTACTTACACTCATTCAGCAGATGATGTTGAGGCAATAGTACTTGTATACTTTACAGTTTATAAAGGAAAAGGGTTTGTTTTTAATGCTTCTTCGGATAAAGGAAAATATAGTATATATAAACCAATATTTGAAGATTATATTAATACTTTCCAGTTTGAGTATTAGATATAATAAGTCTATTTATTAATCTTTTCTGCCACACATCTAAAGCCAATTGTACTTGATGGTTTATCATACTCTATCTGCTCAATTTTATTTAAGTCTATAGATTTTGTTAAATAACTTCCTCCTAAGGCAATGCCTTTTTCATTAATTAGTTCATTAACATTTCCTAAAGAATTATAAATACCAAAAATATTTGGGAAATAAGATATTACAGGAGCAGTTGTATAACCCTCTTTAGCACCAAAATTTCCAAGTTTAATATCCTGTTTTTTCCGTGCTTTTTTATTTTTTTTAGTATAGCTAGGTACTGAGTACCTAATAAACTCTTCTTTTGATGGTAAACGATAAGTATAAACAATAGGAGCTTTATAAATAGAGTCACTATCATAATTTTTCCTGAGTTCTTTTGAGCTTTGTATGTGTATATATTCGTTTACACGATCAGTCCTCCATTTACAGTAAGCAATAGCTTGCTCATAAGAAATACCAACCACGGGATAATCTCGAAAAGCAATATTTTTATAATACTCTTTTTCAAAAGGTCTATTTAGGGTTTCTTTCCAAACATCTTGTTTGACTATGGTTAACTTATATTCTTCACTTGTATCTCCTAAGTGATTAAGCGTCCAGGTTTGATAATCTTTCCAATGCTGATTGGTAACTTCTGTTTCATCAACATAAAAATTTTTATATAACTCAACTGTACCAGGAGGTTGACTAAAAGCATGTAAACTGAAAATCATTAATACCAATAACCGAATGAGTGTTTTTTCCATCATATTTTTACTTCTTATTTATTATTAAGAACGAAACTTTATCATTTGGTTACATGTAGTTTTTGAAAAAAACACTTTTTCCTTTACATATCTTTCTATTTTTGTAATCTAGATCAAACAACACAATGAGTTTAATAAAAGAATTAACATGGAGAGGCATGATTCATGATAGCATGCCAGGCGTAGAAGAGCACTTAAACGAAGCTATGAGAGCTGGTTATGTTGGGGTTGATCCAACGGCTGATTCTTTGCATATTGGTCACCTAGTGAGTATTATGATGCTTAAGCATATGCAAGTTGCAGGTCATAAACCAATTGCTTTGGTTGGTGGTGCAACAGGAATGATTGGTGATCCTTCAGGAAAATCAAACGAACGTAATTTATTAGATGAAGAAACGCTTCGTAAAAATCAAGAAGGGATAAAAAACCAATTGAAGCGATTTTTAGATTTCGATTCTAATGAACCAAACGTAGCGGAATTAGTGAATAATTATGATTGGATGAAAAGCTTCTCATTTCTTGATTTTATTCGTGATGTTGGTAAGCACATTACCGTTAACTACATGATGGCAAAGGATTCTGTTAAAAAGCGTTTATCAAGCGAATCTGCTGATGGTATGAGCTTTACAGAGTTTACTTACCAGCTTGTTCAGGGGTTCGACTTTTTACAACTCTACAGAGATAAAAACTGCACCATCCAAATGGGAGGTAGCGACCAATGGGGTAATATTACTACTGGTACCGAAATGATTCGTAGAATCGATCAAGGAAAAGCTTTCGCAGTTACTTGTCCGTTAATTACTAAAGCTGATGGAAGCAAATTCGGGAAAACAGAAAGTGGAAATGTTTGGTTAGATCCCGAAAAAACTTCACCCTATAAATTTTACCAGTTTTGGTTAAATACCAGCGATGAAGATGCAGCTAAATATATAAAGATATTTACCTTATTGGATCAAAAAACCATTGAAACGTTAATTAAAGAGCATCAAGAAGAACCCCATTTAAGAAAACTACAAAAAACCTTAGCAGAAGAATTAACTGTTATGGTTCACTCCAAAGAAGATTTAGATAATGCAATTATTGCAAGTGAAGTACTATTTAAAAAAGGAGAAGAAGCTCTTGCTGGCTTAAAAGCAATGAATGAAAGACTCATTTTAGATGTTTTTGAGGGTGTTCCACAGGCAGAAGTTTCTAAAAGTGAAATATCTAATGGTTTATCAATTATAGAAGCCTTGGTGGATAAAGGAGGGTTCTTAAAATCAAACGGAGAAGCGCGAAGAGAACTTAAGCAAAACGCAATTAGTGTAAATAAGCAAAAAGTAGGTGAGGAAAAAGAGTTAAACACCGATGATTTAATCTCAGATAAATTCATTCTTTTACAAAAAGGAAAAAAGAATTATTACTTACTTAACGTAGTAGATTAACAGCAAAAAAATAATACAATGAAAAAGGCACTAAATAAACATTTAGTGCCTTTCTTTATATCTGATAATTATGCTTACCTACCAGTAATCGGTATTCTGTATGCTAATGAATAAAATGTATTGTTAGCTAAAGGAGCATTTCTATACTTGTATGCTTGTGCTTTAAATGATAGTACTCCAATCTCTATACCTAAAAACCAACCACCCATAAAGCCTCCTTTCCCTAGCCTAGGATCGTTATACTTAGTAAGTTCATTAATTCTGTCTAATTCATTTAATGCTGTTGTTTCATTATCAAATTGCTGGTTAAAAACAGCTGCATAACCAAAAGAATACCCTGCAATAACCGAGCTATAACTGGTGGCGCTAGTTTCTTCTCTTACCATACCTAATACAGATAATAATGCAGGAGAAATATCCATACCAATATCAAAAAAGGTTTGAAAGTTATTATACGTTCCGGGAGCATAATCCTCATTATTTTCAACTTTTTTAAACCACGATTTTGAATTATCAATTTCACTACCATGACCAATTCTTCCTCCCTCCATCGTAAAACCAGTGTATAAAGGACCTCCTTTAATATGTAAAACACCACCAAACATTTGCCCCCTTGGTAAATAATCGGTTTTTCGTATACCATTCATGCTATACTTTAGCCCAACTCCTGCAAATGGTCCAATATCCTGTATACCAACAGAACCTGGCGTAACTTTAACATCTGCACTAGAGTAGGTGGTTGTTCTTTTCATTCTTGTACCGTCACTTCTGTAGTAAGTGCTTTCATAGCTTTTAGACCTGTAATTGGAAACCGAAACTTGTTGCATCCCAACAGTTACTAAACTAGGGTCTAGGTATTGTTTTCTTCCCTCAAACCTAAAAATTAAACTAGGCATAATAGAATACCATTTAAAAGCATCGTAATTATCTCCAGTATGGATACCAACATTAAAACTAATATTTGGCTCAATAGTTATAATTGGCAGTCTCAATCGAGCACCAACATTTACTCCTAAATAATAAAAAGCGTCCTTAATATTTTGATTACTTTTTTGTTTAAACGTAGTTCCGCCAAACCCAATTCCTAATACAGGATGTATTCTTTTAACATTTAAAGAGCTTACTTGATTACCTACTCGTAAACCACTAATAGGAAATAATGCACCTATATAATAATTAGCTCCATAAGTATATCTATTAGCATAAACGGGAGCTGGTTTTCCGTCAGTAAATCCTAGTACAGGCTCACTTAGTAAAACTTCCCCAAACGAAAATCGAGCATCTAGCACATCCGCTAAAAAATTAAAACCAAACCAGCGTTGTTCAGTCATAATGCGAGATCCAAAATTAGGTCGAACAAGTTCAAAACCAATACCCGTGTGGTTTAAATCTAATTTTCTTTGATTTTCTTTATACGAAGATTGGCCATACGCAAACTCACCAACAAGTGCTAATAAAAGAAGTATATTTTTCATTGTGAAATATTTATAAGTCAATATCAAAAACAGAGGAGTTAAATAAGCTTCTACTAAAAACCAATGTTAGTCTTGCTTTAATAAAAACATTACCTAAAAAGGAATAACTATTAATAACCTCATACCCTTTAAAATACTGAGCACGATTAAAATCTTGCCAACCAGCTTCTAAATATAAAAATGTTTTTTTTGCTAATTTAAAACGCGATTGCGTACTAAATCGAAAACTTCCTTGTGCAAAATTTAAACGATCATCGGGTACTTGTGGCAATATGGAATCGTTGTGTATTCCCGTAGATAATCCATTTACTGATGCAGTAAAGCTTTGCCTAACTTTTGCTGCATCAAATGAGTACTGCACCTGATACGGAAAAGCCAACAAGAAAGAAGATTTTCTACTTAATTTATGATACAAAACAATAACTGGAGCAGGAAAAAATCGTCCTCCAAAGTAATTTCCATAAGCACCGTAAAACAACCCTGTTCGAAAATCGATAATTCGGGCTGATCCAATTAAACCAGACACTGATGGTGAAATCCCCCCATATTTACCTAATTGTTCCTGAAGTCTTACATTAACCGAATAGAACAAAAACCTAAATTTTAGCTCCCTCATTTGCAGTCGAATACCAGTTATTCCAGCAGAAAAATTATATAATTCTTGCGGACCATTAAACGTATTTGATTCTAATATACGATAGCCAGCACCAAACCTTGCAAAGGTTTGTGTAAACTTAGGCTTAACCATGTTTTTAAACGCACTCTTAATCCCTTTTGATTTGAACACATTACTAAAATCGATGTCAACATCAAATTTCTTTCGAATAGGTATTAATGTAGATACTTGAACATCGCTTACTCCTAAAGAGGTACTGTCGTAGCCATTATAAAATAGCTGCTGAGCAGTAGCATTTACACTTGGCTTAAATAGGTTAAAATCAAAAAATTGAGAAATACCAACGTGCGAAGATAATATGATTATAAGTACACCTGTGATACGTTTTATTCGCATGGCTCGTGTTATTTTGCTTCAAATTTATACCTTCGCGAAGGTAATCAATGGAAAATAAAATAATCATATTTGTTTCGGGAAATGGCAGCAATATGGAAAATATTGTCACTTATTTCCAATCAATTAACAGCAATACATCATTTAAAGTTTATTCTAACAAAAGCAATTGTGGAGCTATTCCTAGAGCTAAAAACCTTCGTTTACCCGTGTTTACATTTACCAAAGATGATTTAAGGGGTGGAAGGGTAGAAAGTGAACTAATAGCAGATAACCCTACTTTAATTGTTTTAGCAGGTTTTCTACTTAAAATGCCAGCAGATATAACAAAAAGATACGCGAATAAAATCGTAAATATTCATCCTTCTTTGCTTCCTAGGTATGGAGGTAAAGGAATGTATGGAAAACATGTGCATGAAGCAGTTATTGCCAATGAAGAAAAGGAATCTGGAATTACTATTCATTATGTAAATGAAAACTATGATGAAGGTAATATCATTGCTCAATTTTCCTGTATGTTAGATGAAGCTGAAACAGCAGAGTCACTCACTCAAAAAATCCATCAGTTGGAAAAAGAACATTTTCCTAAAATTATTCACCAGCTTAGTTTAAAATCATGAACATTACAGTATATACAGATGGTTCTGCATTAGGTAACCCTGGACCAGGAGGGTACGGTATTGTTTTACTAGCTGGTAAGCACTACAAAGAAGTTTCTCAAGGGTATCGATTAACAACTAACAACCGTATGGAGTTGCTAAGTGTTATTGTTGCATTAGAAATGATAAAAGTTCCAAGCGCTAATGTTTCTGTTTTTTCTGATAGTAAGTATGTGGTGGATGCTGTTGAAAAGAAATGGGTATTTGGATGGCAAAAGAAAGGTTTTAAAGGTAAAAAAAATGTTGATCTTTGGCAACGCTTTTTAGCTATATACCCAAAACATAACGTCTCATTTACATGGGTTAAAGGCCATGCAGGTAACAAGTATAATGAGGTATGTGATCAATTAGCCGTACAAGCAGCTAATCAAAAAGACTTGCTAGTTGATGAAGGCTATGAGGCGCAACAAAAAGACCTTGGCTTATAGTTTTTTAGGGAGCGTAAAGGTAAAGGTAGTTCCTTTTCCTACTACACTTTCTACTTTTATGGTTTGTTTATGTCCCTCAACAATGTGTTTTACAATGGCCAACCCAATTCCTGAGCCACCTTTATTTCTAACCCTACTTTTTTCTACTCGGTAAAAACGTTCAAATAAACGACTTAAGTGTTGAGGTTCTATTCCAGGTCCGTTATCAATTACTTTTATGTAAATTTTTGTTTTGTTAGGTGTTATTTCAACAATTGTTTTACCATTGTCGCTTCCGTAGTAAATAGAATTAATAATTAAATTGTATAGTATTTGCGTAACTTTTGATCGATCAGCATGTACCATAATGGTCTCCTTTCCATTGTTACGAAGTTCCATCGCTATCCCCTTGTCTAACGCTTTTTCTTCTAATTCAAAAAATACGTTACCAACAACTTGGTTAATATTGAAGTTCTCTAAAGCTAAATCCAACGTTCCAGATTCTATCTGTGTAATCGTATCCATGTCTTGAATAACATTGGTCATACGATCAATTCCCTTAGAAGCTTTCATCAAAAACTTTCGGTTAATTTTTTCGTCTTCTAGTCCGCCTTCGAGTAAGGTCAAAATATATCCTTGAACGCTAAAAAGCGGTGTTTTTAATTCGTGAGCTAAGTTTCCTATAAACTCTCTTCTAAATTTTTCTGCTTCTTTTAATCGTTCAAATTCATTTTGTCTTTTATCTGCCCAGTTCAATACATCTTTTTCTACTTCAGCAAACGCATTAATCCCCCCTCTTTGTTGATTATCGCTAAGCGCTTTATTAATGACCTTGTATATTTCTCTAAACCGTGCTTGTAAATAATAGTAAAAGGCTAATGTTACGATAGATGTTATCGAAAACAAGATAACAGCACTCAATTTTATAATTTGAGTAGTATTTAGGCTAGAGAAAATATATAATATTACACCGGTTATTACTGATGTAAAAACTCCAACGAATATTCCTATTTTGAATGCTTGTTTCAACTAAAATTTAATGTATAAAGCTAATTATGTTTTGCTTAAACACAATATAAAACTTAATGTGTGGATAAAACTATTTATATAATCCTTAAAAAAGCTATTCTAAACCTTTATTTTAGTGTTAAATAATTTAAATAGTCACATGTCTTATAATAACATTCTTTTAGAG
Organism: uncultured Saccharospirillaceae bacterium; assembly: GCA_950054195.1. GTDB lineage: Bacteria > Bacteroidota > Bacteroidia > Flavobacteriales_D > CAJJDF01 > CATLPG01. Next base: position 128,355 of record CATLPG010000002.1, on the reverse strand, counting down.
GTACACGATCAAATACTAACAGTAACAATAAACCGACCAAAGCAATTAAATGCTTTAAACACAGAAACTATTAGTGAACTTTCACTGGTAATCAAGGAAGCACAAGAAAATGCTGATGTTAAAGTAATCGTGCTCACAGGGTCAGGAGATAAAGCTTTTGTAGCAGGTGCTGATATAAAAGAGTTTGCTGGTTTTACCATTGATCAAGGAAAAGCACTTAGTGCAGAAGGTCATAACAAGCTTTTTAATGCTGTTGAGGAATGTTCAAAACCAATTATCGCAGCTGTTAATGGATTTGCCTTAGGTGGAGGTTTAGAATTAGCAATGAGTTGTCATATGCGTGTCGCATCTACCAATGCAAAAATGGGCTTACCAGAAGTATCATTAGGAGTAATTCCTGGTTATGGAGGTACACAACGTTTACCACAACTTGTTGGTAAAGGAAAAGCAAACGAACTTATTTTTACTGCTCAAATGATTGGTGCTGATGAGGCTTTAAGCTTAGGATTAGTAAATTATAGTGTAGCACCAGAGGAGTTAATGGATAAATGTTTTGAAATTGCTAAAAAAATAAAAAACAATTCATCGAGTGCTATATCCTGTGCAATAAAAGCTGTAAATGCTCAGTTTAAAGAAGGTGAAGATGGGTTTGAGGAAGAAATTAAGCAGTTCGGAAACTGTTTCGCTACCGATGATTTTAAAGAAGGAACTTCTGCTTTTATGGAAAGAAGAAAAGCTGATTTTAAGTGATACCAGTATACTGTAATTAATTCAATTAAAACATGAAAATGTCTTCATTCATAAAGGACTCAATAAAATTTATATTGGGTCATTATGAAGAATATAATAATCTTCTACCTAACGTTGAATTATTAGAACTTATTGAAAAAGAATATACTAAAATAGGGTGTTTTTATTCATTTGTAGAACCTAAAAATAATGGAGATTCTATCATTCTTTCAGATGGATTTTTTGCTTGTAATGAAGAAAAAGATCTATTAGTAGATCTTATACTTTATATTGAAAATGATAAAATTGAATGTCTTGAAGTCATGAATGTTTTAGGCAATTTTCCTGTTAAAGATCCTACGGTTTATAAGTTTAAAAAAGCATCAGTAAATATTATTGATGATTTTGAAAATAATTACGATTCGTAAGGAAAAAGATATCTAACCGCTTATTAATCTAAAAGCTAACCCATTATCTCTACAATAATTTTGTGATGCTTTTAATAGCTATACAGTATATTAAGCTATATGTAATAAGATATAATATTACACAATAACACTACTTTATATTTTACTACATATAAATTGCTTATTTTTATTTAAAATTATATTTATACACATATAATGAAGCAATTAGCAACATTTGTAAAAGAACGTAGAAAAGAAGTAAATCTAACACAAGAAGAATTTGCTGAGCGAACTGGAGTGGCTCTAACAGTTATACGCAAAATAGAACAAGGAAAAACAAATTTAAACATGGAAAAGGTGAACTTAGTTCTCCAAATGTTTGGTCATGAGTTGGCACCTGTTAATAGTAAAGACCTAAATAAATGAGAAGGGGTAAGGTATTCTATAAAGAGTATTTGGCAGGTACTATTACTGAAACGAATGATGGCGAGTATGTGTTTCAGTATGATGACAAATACATAAAAAATCATCCTAACGATTTCATCACATTTACAATGCCAGTTAGATCAAAGCCATATACCGAAAAGCGACTCTTTCCATTCTTTGAAGGGTTAATTCCTGAAGGTTGGTTGCTTGACATAGCTTCAGAAAACTGGAAAATCAATAAAAATGACCGTATGGGTTTACTTCTGGCTTGTTGCCAAAATTGCATTGGTGCTGTGAGTGTAAAACCCTACCTAACAAATAGGCATGAAATAACAAAAGAAGATGAAAAATAGATGCTTATACTGTTACAAACCGGCAGAAAGTGAAAGTGATTTCCATGAAAAATGTTCAATCGCATTCTTTGGAACACCAACTCCTCCAAAAATAGAATATTCACTTAATCAAATGGGTGAACTCGCAAAAAATGTGGTAGAGAGAAGTGTTGCTGTTCCTGGTGTTCAGGCAAAACTATCTATGTCGTTAGTTAAAAAAAACAAAGAGAAACCCGACACAAGGTTAACTGTGGTTGGGGCATTAGGAGGTGATTATATTTTCAAACCTCCGTCTGAAAAATTCACCGAAATGCCAGAAAACGAGCATGTGACCATGCGAATAGCAGAATCCTTCGGAATCCAAGTTGTACCATCATCATTAATTAGATTATCATCAGGTGAACTCTCTTATATCACAAAACGAATCGACCGGACAAAAACTGGATCTAAAATTCACATGATTGATATGTTTCAAATTACAGAAGCTTTTGATAAGTATAGAAGCTCAATGGAAAAAGTTGGAAAAGCACTGGGTAGTTATTCAAGTAATACGTTACTAGATAAAATTTTTTATTTTGAACTAGCCATATTTTCCTTTTTAACTGGAAATAATGATATGCACCTAAAAAACTTTTCAATGATTGAAGGTCCTTCAGGATGGGTGTTGTCTCCCGCTTATGACTTATTAAATGTTGCAATCATATTCCCAGAAGATAAGGAAGAACTTGCATTAACATTAGCTGGAAAGAAAAAAAAAATAAAAAGAGAAAATTTTGAACATTTGGGCAATGAGCTAGGGTTAACTCCTAAACAAATCAAAAGAAGTTTCAATAGAATGATTAAAAATAAATCAAAAGCAGTTGATTGGATCAATCGATCATTCTTATCAGAAAACATGAAGATTGCATATAAAAATTTACTTGAGGAAAAATATAACCAATTAGGACTAGAGTAGTAACACTTTTCCAAAACCCCATTTCTATTTCCTCTATCATAGTTCTGCTAAGTTTTTACTATCTTCATCGTATAGCAAACTACGGACGAACACAGGCAAATTTTGTGTAGTCCTTTTTACAGATAACGGTATAATTGAACGCATTAAAACAACTTGCTAGTCAAACAGCAATCTATGGATTAAGCAGTATTGTTGGTAGAATACTCAACTACTTTCTTACGCCACTTTTAACCTTTGTTTTTTTACCCGAAGAATATGGGGTTAATGCCGAGATATATGCTTATGTCTCCTTTTTTATCGTTATTCTAACCTACGGAATGGAAACTGGATTTTTTCGGTTTTCAAACAGTCAAGAGGAAACTAAAAAAGTATATCAAACAGCACTTATATCGTTAGCTGCTACCAGCAGTATTTTTATTCTTTTAGGGTTGTTTTTTTCTGGGGGATTGGCTTCTGTTGTCGGTTATCCCGATAGACCAGATTTCATTATTTATGTAGTCTTAATTCTTGGTATTGATGCTTTTTGCTCCATTCCATTAGCTAGTTTAAGAAAAGCAAATGAAGCTAAACGTTTTGCAATTATAAACTTAGTCTCCATTGGAGTTAACATCTTTTTTGTTGTGTTTTTTGTTTGGTTTGGAAAGTACTACCACGATACCTCAACGTGGTGCTGGCTTTCGGATACTATTTATTCCCCTTCTATAGGAATTGGTTATGTATTTATAGCTAATCTTTTAGCATCCATTAGTAAGCTTGTTTTACTAAGAAAAGAAATTCGATTTGATTTCGCCTTTTTTGATGCTGATTTACTAAAAAAACTACTGCTTTATAGTTCACCGTTATTACTAGCTGGTATAGCAGGTATCATCAATGAAACACTGGATAGAATTTTATTAAAACGAATTTTAGCATCAATGTATGATACTACCTATGCGCTAACTCAAGTAGGTATTTATGGAGGTGTTTACAAGTTGTCTATACTCATAACACTTTTTATACAAGCGTTTAGGTATGCGGCTGAACCGTTTTTCTTTAGTAAACAAAATGATAAAGACGCCAACCTAACTTACTCCATGGTAATGACGTACTTTGTTATAACGGTTTCAAGCATTTTTTTAGGAATAGTATTATTTATTGATGTATTTAAATGGTTTATTCCAAACCAAGAATATTGGGTTGGGTTAACAGTAGTTCCAATATTACTCATTGCAAATATTTTTCTTGGTGTTTACTTTAACCAGTCTATTTGGTATAAGCTTTCTGGAAAAACCAAATACGGAGCATATATAGCTGGAGTTGGAGCAATTATAACTATTCTACTCAACGTAATTTTTATTCCTTATTTTGGTTTTGTTGCTTCCGCATGGACAACATTAATTGCTTACGGAACAATGATGGCTGTTTCTTACTACTTAGGACAAAAACATTACCCTATTAAATACAATGTAAAGAAAGTTTCGTTTTACTTTTTTAGTGCTCTTGGACTGTTTTTTGTTAGTAAAGGAATTGATTTATTGATAAGTGATTCTTTATTTATTAAGTTATTCATTCACGCCATATTATTTTTAGTGTATGTGTGGTTTATTTATATAATTGAGAAACCGCAGTTAAAGGCACTTTTTAAAAGAACGTAATTATGAAAATAGAAATAATTAATAAGTCGAATAACCCATTGCCAGAATATGCTACAGAGCAATCTGCTGGGTTAGATTTAAGAGCAAATATCGAGAATACGGTTACATTAAAACCATTAGAAAGAAAACTAATACCAACGGGTTTACATTTAGCACTTCCAAGTGGTTATGAAGCACAAGTTCGTCCAAGAAGTGGACTAGCATACAAAAAAGGAATTACTGTTTTAAATGCCCCTGGAACAATTGATGCTGACTACAGAGGAGATGTTGGCGTAATTTTGATTAATCTATCAAATGAAGCTGTTGAAATAGCTCCAGGCGAACGCGTTGCCCAACTTGTTGTTGCAGAATATACACAAGCAACTTGGGTGGAGGTAAAGGAGCTTACAGAAACAGATAGAGGGTCAGGTGGATTTGGTAGCACAGGTAAAAGCTAGGCTTCCATTTGTATAGCTAACTTCTCTATTTCTTTAATTTTTTTGATGGCTTGATTTACATCAGCTACTTTGTTTATTACGATGCGTAGCTTTCCATTTTTTTCTGATAGCTTACACTTTTGACTATTAATTTGAACAAAAGCGATAATGCTATTAAATAAAGGTGATTCGTAAAATTTGGATTGTTGATCGCTAACAAAGTAGCCAATAAACTTGTTTGATTTTAAGATGATTCGCTCTAAGCCAAACTGTTTTGCTAAAAACTTTAGATGGATGGTTTCTAGTAACTCCTGAGCTTGTTTAGGAATAGGACCAAAACGATCAACAAGCATGTTTTTAAAGTTAGTTAGCTCTTCCTCGTTTTTAACATCATCAAGTTCTTGATAAAGGGATAACCTTTCGGCTATATTATTTACATAATCATCAGGAATAAGAATTTCTAAATCCGTTTCTAGTTGGAAATCATCAGTAGATTGGAAAGAGTCGTTATTTTCTTCTTCGAACAACTCCTTAAATTCATTATTCTTTAACTCTTGAATGGTTTCATTGAGGATTTTTTGATAGGTAGCAAAACCAATATCATTAATATATCCACTTTGATTTGCCCCTAGTAAATCACCAGCTCCACGAATATCTAAATCCTTCATAGCAATGTTAAACCCACTACCTAAATCGCTAAATTGCTCAATGGCTTGTAATCGTTTTCTGGAATCACTACTTAAGGTGTGTAGTGGAGGAGTAATTAAATAACAGAAGGCTTTTTTATTTGATCGCCCAATCCTCCCTCTCATTTGGTGAAGATCACTTAGTCCAAAATTATTAGCCATATTAATAATCATGGTGTTGGCATTTGGCACATCAATTCCTGATTCAATAATGGAGGTGGCGACTAATACATCATACATGCCTTCAATAAAATCGAGCATAACTGCCTCTATTTTTTGTCCTTCCATTTGTCCGTGAACAATAGCAACTTTAGCATCAGGTACTAATCGCTGAATCATTCCAGCCACTTCCTTTATGTTTTGTACCCTGTTATGAACAAAATATGCTTGTCCGCCTCGCTGCATTTCATAATTTATAGCATCTCGAATTAGCTCTTCATTAAATGTATGAATTTCGGTTTCTATCGGTTGGCGGTTTGGTGGAGGAGTAGTAATTACCGATAAATCCCTTGCTCCCATTAATGAAAACTGGAGCGTTCTAGGAATAGGAGTTGCAGTTAAAGTAAGTGTATCAACATTTTCTTTGATTGTTTTTAATTTATCTTTTACACTAACTCCAAACTTTTGTTCTTCATCAATAATAAGTAAACCAAGGTTTTTAAATTTCACTTTTTTACCTACCAGCATGTGTGTCCCAATAATAATATCAACCTTACCGCTTTCTAAACCTTCTAGCGCTTGCTTGTTTTTAGCTGATGACCTAAAGCGGCTAATATAATCTACCTTACAAGGAAACTCTTTTAACCGACTATTAAAACTTCTAAAATGTTGAAAGCTTAGGATTGTTGTAGGAACTAATACTGCTACTTGCTTTCCATCGGTAACGGCTTTAAAAGCAGCTCTTATGGCTATTTCTGTTTTTCCAAAGCCTACATCACCGCATACCAAACGATCCATTGGGATGGGCTTTTCCATATCCTCTTTAACTGCAATGGTTGTTTTTTCTTGATCTGGGGTGTCCTCATACATAAAAGAAGCTTCTAACTCATGCTGTAAATAGGTGTCTGGTTGAAAAGCAAAGCCTTTTTGCATTTTACGCTTGGCATATAACTCAATAAGGTCAAAGGCAACTTCTTTTACTCTCTTTTTGGTTTTATCTTTTAAGTTTTTCCAAGTAGCTGTTCCTAGTTTATTTATTTTAGGTTTTCTACCGTCTTTTCCAGAAAATTTAGAGATTCTATGCAGCGAGTGAATACTTACATAAAGAACATCTCCTCCATCATAAATTAACCGAATGGCTTCCTGTTCTTTTCCGTTTACATCAATTTTTTGAAGTCCAGAGAATTTACCAATTCCATGATCTATATGTACTACGTAATCCCCTTTTTTAAGTCCGTAAATATCTTTTAAGCTAATGGCTTGAGAAGATTTTTTAAATCCTTCTTTTAATTTAAATCGATGGTATCGTTCAAAAATTTGGTGATCTGTATAGCAAATGATTTTTAAGTCATTATCTATAAAACCTTCATGGATGGAATGGTTGATGGGAGTGAAGTCAACTTCTTTGTTTGTATCTTCAAAAATATCAATCAAACGTTCAATTTGTGTGGCATTATCAGAGAAGATAAAATTCTCATATTCTGCTATGGTATTTTCAATTAGGTTTTGTGCTAAAAGATCAAATTTTTTATTGAAAACTGGTTGAGGTGAGCAATGAATAAACACTTCTTGCTGAGCGTTTAATGCTGTTTTCCCTCCAAATTCTATTACTTTACTTTTAGTAAGTCCTTTATGAAAGTCATCTAGGTTTATGTATAGATCACTAGGTGGCAATCTTTTCATTTCAGACTCTAACTTTTCGTATGCATATTCAGCTTTTTCAAAGCCATCAGCAATTTTCCCTTTTGCTATATCATATGATTTTAGCCAAATAACTGTTTGTTGAGGGAAAAAATCAAAAAAGCTACCTCTGGATTCTTCTAATAAATGACCTTGTACATTAGGAGTAACGGTAATTTTTTTATGCGTTTTAAGGGATAATTGATCTTCGATATTAAATGAGCGAATAGAGTCAACCTCATCACCAAAAAACTCTATTCGGTATGGATGATCGTTGGAATATGAAAACACATCAACAATTCCTCCCCTAACCGAAAACTGACCGGGTTCATAAACATAATCAACCTTTTCAAACTCATGCTCAATGAACAATTCATTTAAAAAGTCAATGGAATAGGATTCTCCATGGAGTATATCAATGGTACTTTTTTTAAGCTCTTTTTTTGATACCACTTTTTCTACTAGAGCTTCTGGATAAGAAACTATAGCAACGCCTTTTCGTCTTTTTGAGATCACATTTAAGACTTCTGCACGTTGTAAAACGTTTGCATTATCCGTTTTTTCAATTTGATAAGGTCGTTTGTAGGAAGCTGGGTAGAAAAAAACTTTTTTTCCCTTCCAATCGGGATTAATATTTTCTAGTGTATTAAAAAAATAGGCTGCCTCTTCTTTGTCAGAAAAAATAAAGATGTGTGGATCGTTATCACCATGAATTAAAGCTGAAGAAATAAATGCAAGCGAAGCGCCAACAGTACCTTTTAGGTTTATTTTGGCATTGTTAACCACTAAAAGCTCATCAAGTTTATTTACTGTTTGACTGTGTTTATACTTGTGTTTTATATCCTCAATACCTATACTCATATGCAATGCAAAGTTAATAAAGTTTACTTTTAGAAAATTAATTAGAATAGCAGGTTTCTTATAATTCTTTTAAGATCGTTATTTTTACAGTAGGTTATAATGTGTAGATAATTTTGAGCTATTTAGGTTTTACAATATGGGAATTAAGCAACGAGTGGCAAAAACAGTTAACTACTGAGTTAAAAGCGATTGATTTAACACATGTACAATTTTTAATTTTAAAAGCAGTTTACGAGTTAGAAGTTAATCATGAAGAAAAAACACAGGTTAAAATAGCACAACAAGCTCGAACCAACATTATGATGACTTCTAAAGTGATACGATCACTAGAGAAAAAAGAATATATCGACCGTTATAATCATGCTGGCGATAAAAGAGCATTTAGAATTACCATATCAAAAAAAGGAAAAAAGGTACTCCGAAAATCCATTAACATTATTGAAAATTTCGAAAAGGAATTTTTTAGTACACTTGAAAAAAAGAAGAAAACTCAAAAACTGATGGAGCAATTAATAAAAGAAAAAAAGAAAGGTTAATTGCTTTTTAAATTTTATCCTTTTGGAAAGCTTAGGAAAAAGCTCGTTCCTTGATCTACTTTACTTTCAAACCAAATGATTCCCTCATGTTGTTTTACAATATTTTTAACCATAGCTAAACCTAATCCAGACCCAGAAGATTTAGTGGTAAAGTTCGGAACAAAAATATTTTGGTATTGATCTGGAGGTATTCCTTTTCCGTTATCTTTAATTTCTATTGTATATAGATTATCCTCTTCGTTTATGTTAATTACTATAACTCCCTTTTTATCGGCAGGTATAGCTTGAACAGCATTTTTAAATAAGTTGTTAAATACACGTATAAGTTGCTCCCTATCTCCTTGAATAATCATTTCACTTATATCAGTATTGGAATAAGCAATTTTTATTTCTTTATCAAAGGTTCTTTTAGCTACTGAAATAATATCGGCTAGATCAACTTTTTCTAAACTGGTTTTAGGCATTTTAGCAAATGATGAAAACTCGTTAGCAATATTTGTTAACGTATCTATTTGAGCAATCATTTGAGATGAAAACTTCTTTAATCGTTCATTAAAATTTTCGGTTGAAGGTTTTAATGTTTGCTCTAAAAACTGCACGTTAAGCTTCATCGGGGTAAGTGGATTTTTAATTTCATGAGCCACCTGCTTTGCCATTTCTCTCCAAGCCGTTTCTCTTTCTGATTGTGCTAACAACTCTGCACTTTGCTCTAATTGGTCAATCATATTGTTGTATTGATTAACCAAGTCGCCTATTTCGTCTTTTGTTTTCCAATCTATGCGCTCATTCTTTTTATCAATCCCTACACTTTTCATGCTTTCACCAATGGTTTTTAAGCTGTTGGATATCGTGTTAGATATGTAGTAAGCAAAAATACTGGCTCCTATTAAAAGGAATATGTAAACTTCTATAAGAGCAGTATAAAAGGAGTTAAACTCTATGCTTTTTTTACTAAAATCTTGATAGGGTATTTTAAGAATTCCAATTTTTTTATCTGATTGGTTTTTAATGTAAGAATAAGTTGCCATTCTATTCTCCCCTATTTTCTCCATTACCACATCGTTATCTCCATACTTATGTAAATCGTTTAGTACAAATTCTTCGATTTCATTTTCGAACTCATACCCATCATATATCTCATCTACTTCAGTAGGTAAAAATGCAAATAAAATTTTGCCATTAATATCATAAATATTAATACCTATATCGTTTACATCAGATAGTTCTTCGATTTTCTCATAGAGTGTTTTAGGTACTGCATCTAATTGGTTTTCAATATTGTTTTTAAATAGAAAGTATTGAATACTTTTGGCAATTTGGCTATCCTTTCGCTTTAAACGACTTATATGGTATTCTTCGTTTTGATTTTTGAAAAAGAAAATAGTCGTTAAACCTATAGCTAATGAAGAAACAATAATAATGGCCAGCATGCCAAAATAAATACGTTTTCTTAAACTAATATTTAATAGAAACCCTTTCACTAGCTAACGAAGATAAGCGATTTTTATACTTAATTCTTGATCTGTATTTCTAAATTAATTCTTTATCATAACTTTGATTAGAACATTGCATAACTATGGAAGAAAAAATTGACTTATTAAACCAAAAAATTGCAGAAGCTAAGTTAGGTGGGGGAGAAGACAGAATTAAAAAACAGCACGATAAAGGAAAGCTTACCGCAAGAGAACGAATTAATTTTTTACTTGACGAAGGAAGCTTTGAAGAAATTGGCATGTTTGTAACACACAGATCAACCAATTTTGGATTAGATAAAAGTACCTTTTTAGGAGATGGAGTTGTTACCGGGTACGGAAAAGTAAACGGACGATTGGTTTATGTTTTCTCACAAGACTTTACAGTAATGGGAGGTTCTTTAGCAGAGGCTCATGCTGAAAAAATATGCAAAGTAATGGACTTAGCAATGAAAAACGGAGCTCCAGTTATTGGTTTAAATGATTCTGGAGGTGCACGTATTCAGGAAGGGGTAGTTTCTTTAGGTGGTTATGCTGATATTTTTTATAGAAATACACTGGCTAGTGGTGTAGTTCCACAAATATCTGCAGTTATGGGACCATGTGCTGGAGGAGCTGTTTATTCTCCTGCATTAACCGATTTTATATTCATGGTTGAAAACACCTCTTACATGTTTGTTACTGGACCTAATGTGGTTAAAACTGTTACGCATGAGGAAGTTACTTCAGAAGAGTTAGGAGGAGCAAGCACGCATTCAACTAAATCGGGAGTTACTCATTTTACTGCAGAAAATGAAGTAGCATGTATTAACGGAATAAAAAAGCTTTTAGAATATATCCCTCAAAACTGTGAAGAAGAATCTCCAAGGGTAAACTTTGAGGAGGACCAATTAATTAGAGAGAAACTAAATACTATAATACCAGAAAACCCTAACCAGCCATATGATATTAGAGATGTCATTAGTGAGGTAGTAGATGGAGATAGCTTTTATGAAGTACAAAAAGATTTTGCTGAAAACATTGTTGTTGGTTTTGCTCATATTGGAGGTAAAAGTATAGGTGTTGTAGCGAATCAACCAGCTTTTTTAGCGGGAGTGTTAGATAACAATGCATCAAATAAAGCTGCACGTTTTGTTCGTTTTTGTGATTGCTTTAATATTCCTTTATTAGTATTTGAAGATGTGCCTGGTTTTTTACCTGGAACAGATCAAGAATGGAATGGTATCATAAAAAATGGAGCTAAATTACTCTATGCCTTCTGCGAAGCAACAGTTCCAAGAATAACTGTTATCACACGTAAAGCATATGGGGGAGCTTATGATGTAATGAATTCAAAGCACATAGGTGCTGATATGAACTTTGCTTGGCCAAGTGCAGAAATTGCTGTGATGGGCGCAAAAGGAGCATCTGAAATTATTTTTAAGCGAGAAATCAAAAATGCAGATGATAAAGAGGCTAAATGGAAAGAAAAAGAAGCAGAGTACGCTGAGCTTTTCGCTAATCCATACAATGCTGCTGCAAGAGGTTATGTTGATGAGGTAATTGAGCCAAAACAAACGCGTGAAAAGTTAATTAAGGCATTTGATATGCTTAAAAACAAAGTAGATCAATTACCAAGAAAAAAGCACGGGAATATTCCGTTATAATTGAATTAGTTTAGATAATTCTGCTACGTTAACAGATTCCTCTACATCTAAATCAAACCTTTTGCCTAAAAGCCAATTAGCTTTGGCCTTTACTTTTCCTTTTAGTCCAACTTTTATAGTTGACTTTCTAAGTAAGGAGGGGAGTTTGCCTAAAATTGATCCTGAGAGTTCTTTGTAATTAGATTCAAATGTGAGTTTATACTTCTCTTGGGTTCTTTTTTTTAAAACAACATCTTCTGTAATTCTTGCTATACCTACTTTTTCCCCTTCAACGTATAGGTCTAAATCAGTTTTTTTAAGTCTGATGTTATAACCATTTGGGTTATTAACCTCTAGGTTAATGGAAACATTAACATCCTCCTTTGTTACATTACTTATTCGGTAATCCCCAACACTTAAAACATCCACCTCATGATACGTAAAGCATGAGGTTAAAAATAAGAATAATAGAGGTAAAGATAGTTTAATGGAATGCATCATGCTGATTGGAATTGTTTAAGAAAACGCACATCGTTTTCAAAGAATAAACGCAAATCATTGATTTGATATTTTAACATGGTTATTCTTTCTATTCCCATACCAAAAGCAAATCCGCTGTAAACAGAAGAATCTATTCCACAATTTTCTAATACGTTTGGGTCAACCATTCCACAGCCTAGAATTTCTAAAAAACCTGTGTGTTTACAAACATTACAACCTTTACCAGAACAAATATTGCACGATACATCTACTTCTGCACTTGGCTCAGTAAATGGAAAGTAAGAAGGTCTTAACCTAATTTCTGTTTTTTCACCAAACATTTCGCGAGCAAAATAAAGCAGTGTTTGTTTTAAGTCTGCAAAGGATACATCTTTATCGATATACAAACCTTCTACTTGATGAAAGATGCAGTGTGCCCTAGCAGAAATGGCCTCATTTCTAAATACTCTACCTGGAGAAATAGTACGTATTGGAGGTTTATTGTTCTCCATAACTCGAACTTGCACACTAGATGTATGTGTTCTTAAGGCATGTTTTTCATCAATAAAAAAAGTATCTTGCATGTCTCTTGCAGGATGTTCTTCTGGAAAGTTTAATGCCGTAAAGTTATGCCAATCATCCTCAATTTCAGGGCCTTCGGAAACGGTGTAGCCTATCCTTGAAAAAATATCAATTATTTGATTTCTAATGAGTGAAATAGGGTGTCTAGCTCCTAATTGATCATTTAAAACAGGAAGGGTTAAATCATCTGGTTTGTTAGTATTTTGATTTGTGTTTGCTGATAGCTCACTTTTTAATTTGGTATGCTTTTCTTGAGCTTTAACCTTTAGTGTATTAAGTAATTGACCAAATTCCTTTTTTTGATCATTAGGAACATCTTTAAATGATTTAAATAAATCATTCATTACTCCCTTTTTACCCATAAAACGAATACGAAAAGATTCTAATTCGTTTGTATCAGTGGTTTTAAAATCTTCTACCTCTAGTATTAGTTTCTCAACTTGATCTTTCATCTGTACTAATTACTTTTTAAGTTCCTCAAGTTTAGTCTTATCAACAACTTCCATCGTCATAACAACATCTTCAACGGGCCTGTCTCCTCTTCTTGTAGGAACAGCAGCTATTTTATCGATAACATCTAACCCATAAATTACTTCTCCAAAAACAGTATATTCTTGATCTAGAAAAGGTGTTCCTCCTATAGAGTCATATACGTTTATTTGCTCTTCGGTATATGAAAAACCAGGTTTTTGGTATCTTTTTAATTCAGCAGGACTAGTCTTTTTTCCTTGCACAATATAAAACTGAGACCCTGATGATTTTTTCTTAGGGTTAACAGCATCTCCTTGTCTTGCAGCAGATAATGCTCCTTTTTTATGATAAAATTTAGTATTAAATTCAGCATCAACTTTATAACCTGGACCACCACTTCCTAATTGAGCGTTAGCATCAGCTCCTTTTGAATTAGGATCTCCACCTTGAATCATAAAATTTTTTATTACTCTGTGAAATAGTAAACTATCATAAAATCCTGAGTCTACTAGCTTTAAGAAATTAGCTTTGTGTAAAGGTGTTTCATCATAGAGTTCAATAATCATATCTCCATGAGTTGTAGATAATTTAACTACTTGATTTTCCATAGGTATTGGTGTTTTTTTTGTTGTTTTAGACAACCCTGAGCATCCTAAAACCGTTATTATGCAACAAAATAGTCCTAAAATTCGTACATTAAACATATTTATTTATATTTTTGGTTAACAAAGCTACGAAAATAAGGGCTAAACTTAAGTTCGGATTAAAAATTAAAGCGATGAAAAAAGTTCTGGGAGTATTATTAGCTACAGGTGTAGTTACTTTAATGAGTTGTAGAGGTAAAGAAAAGCCCACAACAGCTATTGTAACTGTTGTTGATGCTAGTGAAAATGTAGTGGTTGGTGCTGAGGTAAGGCTTTACGTTGCTAATGCTTCAAATCAAGTTAGAGATGGGGTTGACAAAACAGAAACTACTAATAGTAGTGGGGTAGCTACATTCAGATATGATGAACTTTATGAATTAGGTCAAGCAGGTTTTGCTGTTTTAGATATTGATGTAAATAACGGTCAAGCAACTGGAATCATTAAAATTGAAGAGGAAAGCGATAACGAACAAACAGTTATTTGCCAAACTTGCTAAATTTAAAATAGATTTAAATTTTTTAATCTCTTGACTAAGTTTTATGCTTTCAAGAGATTTTTTTTTGTAAAATACTAAATCAAATTATGAGTAGGAGTGTAATTAAATACGTCCTTTTTGTTTCTGTTGTTTTGGTTTGTGATTATTCATTATCACAAACAAACACATGGAATGGTTCGGTCGATAATGATTGGCATGATGGCTGTAATTGGAGTTTAGGAACTGTACCTACAGCAACACACACTGTTGTTATTCCAACGGCAGGAACATATCCTAATATTACAGGAAATGCACATTGCCTACAACTCAATATTACTTCTACTGCTGTTAATAGTTTAACAATTAGCGGTACGGGTAATTTATGTATTAGCTCAACAAACACAGGACCTTGTTCTACAGGTTTAACCGATAACACTAGTGGAGGAGCACCAGCGAATAACACTACCAGTAGTGCTGATTTATGTTATAATGACTTTAGAACACTAACAGGTACACCAGGTGGAGGAACTTTTTCTGTTATTGTAGGAAACGGTTCAATTAGTGGTGGACAATATGGCCCTAATACTGGTGATGCAGGAAATACTGTAACTATAAGGTATACTGTAACTGGTTGTGGTGGTCCAACTACTGATGATGTTACTTTCAATGTATTACCTCCCTTTGCATTTGTTTGTGCTGGAGGAGGTGTAACTAGTTCTTGTGGTTTTAGTTGTGACTATAGAGGAGCGTGTGGTGGTTGTTGCACAGTTTGCCATAACTTTACAAATACTACTACTGGAACCGTTACGCTTAATTTTCCTTTTTCTGGAGGATATGTTGCTCCTAGTGGAAATACAATTGCTCCTGGGGCAACAGCATCTGTATGTAAAAATCACTCTGCTTCACCTTTTTGTTTAGCAGCACAGCAATTTGGTGATATTACTTGGTCATCTACAAGCGGAGAGTTTGGATCTATTGCTGTTATTTGGGATTAATTTTTATCAAAGTAATCCATTACTGCTTGTTTCATAAATTTTTCTTGATCTCTTGGGTCTAAGCTAGGAAGTGTTTTTTTAACCTCATAATGTGGCCACCCGTCATCGTCATGTCCTGAGTATTCATAAAATCCGTAAGGCTCTAGTACCGTACATACAGCAATGTGCATGACTTCTAGCTTTTGATCTTTATTAAGCTTTATAAAACCTTTATTTAACTCCTGAATACCTATTAAGAATAAAATAGATTGGAAATCTAACTCTTCGTCTTGATGAGTAGATAACTCCTTCACTAGGTTTCTCCATTTTTTATCGAATTCAAAATCCATGATGTTTAACAATAAAAAAAGCCTGCACAGGAAAGTACAGGCTTAAAATTATTTTATGCTTAGTTGTTATGCATTCACGCTTAGCGCTTCAGCAACTTTTTTACCTATATCTGCAGGAGATTTTGCTACAGTAATACCACACTCTTCCATGATTTTCATTTTAGCTTGTGCAGTATCATCAGCTCCACCTACAATAGCTCCAGCATGTCCCATTTTACGACCTTTTGGTGCTGTTTGTCCTGCAATAAAACCAACAACAGGTTTTGTACCATTTTCTTTGATCCAACGAGCTGCATTTGCTTCCATGCTTCCTCCAATTTCTCCAATCATTACAATTGCATCAGTTTCTGGATCATTCATGAATAATTCTACAGCTTCTTTAGTTGTAGTTCCGATGATTGGGTCACCACCAATACCAATAGCAGTAGAAATACCTAATCCAGCTTTTACTACTTGATCAGCAGCTTCGTAAGTTAATGTACCTGATTTAGAAACAATACCAACTCTACCTTTTTTAAAGATAAATCCTGGCATGATACCAATTTTAGCTTCATCAGCAGTAATAACACCTGGGCAGTTTGGTCCAATTAAGCGTACGTCTTTATCAGATAAATACTCTTTTACAGCTACCATATCTTTAGTAGGGATACCTTCAGTAATACAAATGATTACTTGAATACCTGCTTCAGCAGCTTCCATAATAGCATCAGCTGCAAATGCTGGTGGTACAAATATGATAGAAACGTTTGCTCCTTTTTCTTTAACAGCTTCAGTAACTGTGTTAAAAACTGGACGATCAAGATGTGTTTGACCTCCTTTACCTGGAGTTACCCCTCCAACTACATTTGTTCCATACTCAATCATTTGACCAGCGTGGAAAGTACCTTCGCTACCAGTAAACCCTTGAACGATAACTTTAGAATCTTTATTGACTAATACACTCATTTGAACGAATTATAAATTAAATTTTGTATTTGTAAAAATATATGATTAATCAATGAATAACAAGCGAAAGTTGATTAAGGAATAATTAATTCACTTAAGCTGCTCATATATTTCCATTTTTAAGGATACAACCCTATTTTTAAACTATGAATTTATCATCTACAGATACTATATGTGCATTATCTACAGCTAATGGCATTGGAGCAATTGCTGTTATTCGTGTTTCGGGAGATCAAGCCTTTGAATTAACAGAGAAAATTTTTTCTAAAAAAATTGCTCACGTACCTTCTCACCAAGTGCTTTTTGGAACAATTAATTTCAATAATGAAGTTATTGACGAAGTGCTGGTTTCTGTTTTTAAAAACCCTACTTCATTTACAGGAGAAGATACCATTGAAATTGCTTGTCATGGATCTATATATATCCAACAAAAAATATTAGAATTACTCATTCATTTTGGTGCTCGATTAGCTAAACCCGGAGAGTTTTCGATGCGTGCCTTTAGTAATGGTAAGATGGACTTATCCCAAACAGAAGCAATCGCAGATTTGATTGATTCGTCATCAAAAGCCGCGCATCAATTAGCAATGAACCAAATGAAAGGAGGCGTTTCAAATGAGATCTCTGTTTTGAGAGAAGAGCTGATTAATTTTGCTTCACTTATTGAGCTTGAGTTGGATTTTAGTGAAGAAGATGTAGAGTTTGCTGATCGTACGCAACTGAATGAATTACTTGATAAAATTGACACGAAATTATCACACATTGTGGATTCATTCTCGTATGGAAATGCTATAAAAAATGGTGTACCTGTATCTATTATTGGTTCTCCAAACGCAGGGAAATCAACCTTATTAAATCAGCTATTAAAGGATAACAAGGCAATAGTATCTGAAATTGCTGGTACCACAAGGGATTTGGTAGAAGATGAAATAACCATTAAAGGCATTAGCTTTCGATTTATTGATACTGCTGGAATTAGAGAAACAGAAGATACCATTGAAAAAATTGGTATAGATAAAGCTTTAGAACGAGCAAAAAAATCAAACATCATTATTCACCTATTTGATGTAAGTGATAGCGAAGACTTGATAAAAGCACAACGAGAAAAAATTGAAGCAATAACTGATGCGAAAATAATTTTGGTTGGTAATAAAATTGATTTAAGCGACCAACAACCTGCTTTTGCTGATTTACTGATTTCTGCCGATAAGAGTGAAAACATTCATTTATTAGAAAATAAACTGGTGGAGCTGATTGAAAATGACAGAGCTAGTGAGCAAGAAGTAATTATTACTAATATGCGACACTATGAAGCCTTTAGCAAAGCTCATAACGCTATTCAATCGGTTAAAAACGGATTGGAAACAGGTATTTCGGGTGATTTATTAGCCATTGACATTCGCCAGTCGCTTCATTACCTAGGAGAGATCACAGGAGAGATCACCACCGATGATTTATTAGGCAATATTTTTAGTAAGTTTTGTATTGGGAAGTAATCAACATTTTAATTAAATAGAAGCGAATATTTCCCTTTTTTATTGCTATAATTAACGATCAACACTGTTAATCTATGGCAAAAACAACAAAAAAAGACAAGTCAATCGAAGAGTCGCTCTGGGATGCGGCTAATAAACTACGTGGAAAGGTTGAAAGCTCTGAGTATAAGCACGTAGTACTTGGCTTAATCTTCTTGAAATTTACAAGTGATAAGTTCGAAAAACACAGGCAAGCTTTAATTGCAGATGGTAAAGAGCAGTATGCCGATATGGTAGCATTTTACCAAAAAGATAACGTGTTTTATCTAGCTCTTGAATCTCGTTGGAGTTATATCATGGAAAACGCCAAGCAAGATGATATTGCCATAAAAATTGATACCGCTTTGTTTACCATAGAGAAAAACAACCCAATATTAAAAGGAGCTTTACCCGATAATTATTTTTCTCGTTTGGGAATGGATGCCAGTAAACTGTCTTCTTTGCTTGATACTATAAACAATATTGACACACTAAAAGACGAACAGCAAGACATTGTGGGGCGTGTGTATGAATATTTTTTAAGCAAGTTTGCCCTAGCCGAAGGAAAAGGGAAAGGAGAATTTTATACGCCTAAGAGTATTGTAAACCTTATTGCCGAAATGATTGAGCCATACAAAGGCGTTATTTATGACCCTGCGTGTGGTTCGGGAGGTATGTTTGTGCAAAGTATGAAGTTTATTGAAAGCCATAACGGAAATAAAAAAGAAGTTTCTATTTACGGACAAGAATATACTGCTACTACCTACAAACTAGCCAAAATGAACTTGGCCATTAGAGGAATTAACGCCAACTTGGGAGATGTACCTGCTGATACTTTTGCTAAAGACCAACACCCAGACTTGAAAGCTGATTTTATTATGGCAAACCCTCCTTTTAACCAAAAAGACTGGAGAGGAGCAGATGAATTATTAGACGACCCCAGATGGAGAGGTTATGATGTGCCACCAAAGAGCAATGCCAATTACGGTTGGATACTAAACATGGTAAGCAAACTCTCACAAAACGGAGTTGCAGGGTTTATACTGGCAAATGGTGCCTTAAGTGGTGGTGGCGAAGAATATAAAATTCGTAAAAAACTCATTAAAAATGGCTTAATTGAAGCTATTGTTATTCTTCCTAGTAGTATGTTTTATACTACTGATATAAGTGTAACCATTTGGATTGTAAATAAAAATAAAAAAGAACGTTTACTTGATTTACCTGGTGGTAAAAGAAACTACCGTAATCGGCAAGAAGAAATACTCTTTATGGATTTGAGAAAAATTGGGATTCCATTTGAAAAAAAATTCATTCAGTTTTCTGAAGAAAACATTGAGCTTATCTCAAATACGTATCATAAATGGCAACAAGCAAGTACCGATTATAAAGATGTACCAGAGTTTTGCTATTCGGCAACATTAGAAGAGATTGAAAAGAAAGATTATTCACTTGTACCTAGTAAATACATAGAATTTGTAAACAGAGACGAAAACATTGATTTTGAGGATAAAATGAAGTCTTTACAAACAGAGTTTGCTGATTTATTAAACCAAGAGGAACAATCGAAAACCGAATTACTAAACGTATTTAAAGAATTGGGGTATGAAATCGACTTATAAACGTTTAGGAGAATACATTGAACCTTGTAATGAGAAAAATTCTGAAAGTGAAATTTCAGAATCTATGCTAAGAGGTATAAGTAATCAAAAACACTTTCAAAAGGCTAAAACAAATACGATAGGTGTGGATTTGACTAAATACCGAATTGTTAGAAATGGTCAATTTGCCTTTAACAGAGCTACTACAAGAAATGGAGATAAAATTTCTATCGCTTTAAGGCAAGGAAAAGATTGTATAGTTTCTCCATCATATCGAATATTCAAATCTAAGGATGAAAATATTTTAAATTCAGAGTATTTAATGATGTGGTTTAAAAGACCTGAATTTGACAGGTATGCACGTTATAAATCTCATGGGTCTGCTCATGAGTTTTTCGATTATGATGAAATGTGTGAAGTAGAACTTCCTATCCCAAGCATAGAAAAACAAAGAGCAATAGTAAAAGAATACAATACAGTAGTAAACCGAATAAAACTAAACGAACAATTCAACCAAAAACTAGAAGAAACCGCCCAAGCCCTTTACAAACATTGGTTCGTAGATTTTGAGTTCCCTTCAGCCAACACTCCCCTCTCGAGAGGGGCTGGGGGTGTGTTAAAACCCTATAAAAGCTCTGGTGGTAAACTAGTGTATAATGAAGAACTTGATAAGGATATTCCTGAGGGGTGGGAGGTTTTGAAATTAGGATTAAAATGCATTAAAATAGGCAGTGGCTCAACTCCTAGAGGTGGAAAAGATAACTATAAAGAATCTGGAATTTCCTTAATTAGAAGTATGAATGTATATGATTTTAAGTTTAAAGCTAAGGACTTAGCATATATTGATACTTATCAAGCTGATAAATTAAAAAATGTTGAAGTGTTAGAGCATGATATTTTATTTAATATAACTGGAGCATCAGTAGCAAGATGCTGTATCGTTCCAACAGAAATTTTACCTGCTAGAGTAAATCAACATGTTGCAATAATAAGATTGAAAGGAAATGGAGTTAAATATCTTTTATGTGCTTTGACGTCAAAAGAATATAAACAAAAATTATTAGGAGTTAGTGAGTCAGGATCTACTCGTGAAGCAGTTACAAAGGATGATTTAGAGAATTTTGAAATACTATTCCCAGATGAAAAAACATTGAAAATATTTGATGATTTAGTGAATGTAAAATTTTATCATAAGTCTATTTTAAGTGAAGAAAATGGCTTTTTAATAAAAATGAAAGACTTACTCCTCTCCAAAATGACAAAGGTTGAGAGTGAAAAGGAGATGGTTAAATAAAAATTATGAAAAAGAATAAATACGCCATACCCAAAGGATATAAAGGGATTAGTAATAATATAGTTCTTGAATTTAATACTCAGTTAGCAGTTATTACAGGATTAAATGGCTGTGGAAAATCAACCATGCTTAAATATCTTTATGAAAATTATCCCGACAGAAGTAAATGTTTTATTAAAACCCCTCAAACCTTAGATTTATATAATAACGAAAGAAGAAGGGTTGCTACTTACAGAGGTGGTATTAGATATGCTGATGATGTATCATTTGATAGTGTTATGCAAGATGTTGAATCTGTTGGATTAAGAAGACGAGGAAGAATAGAGTCACCATTTTTAGATAAAACTGATTTCTATTCATCGTTATTCGATCAGCGATCTATCACTTACGAAAGTGGATATACTTATCTTGAGTCAATTGCTAAATTACTTTATGATTACCAGTTTGATGAATTAACTAATATTCAAAATGAATTAGGTATTGTTACTGAAAAAGAAGTTAATGAACATCTAATTTATGTGCTAAATCAAAATAAAAATGAAAATCAAAAAAAATATGGAATAATACAAGGGAGAAAAATATTTCAAAATTATATTGACTTTAAGTTATCTGAAGAACTTAAAAGAGAACTGGATGAAAAAAAGAAAAAAATACGAGATAAGCTAACTATTGAGCTTAGAAGAAAATCTAAAATCAATAGTGAGCATGCTCTGAAACAATATGTTTATGAATTGATTACACGTGAGTTTCGCTCTATTGAGTCAATAGTTCAAAAAATGTCTGATAAAATCTATCAAGACTTTAAAACTAAAAGCTCTAACACTAAAACAAAAAAATTATGGCAATTAATAAATGAAGAGTTAAGCAAGTATAATTCTAAAGGATATTTTAAGTATAAACTTGTTAGACCTCAGGTATATGAATCGAATTATGAAATCGCTTTTAAACGCTTTGATAATTCTTCAAATACTCATATTTATTTTGATTCTCTTTCTAGTGGGGAAAAAATCATATTTGAGCTTATTTGCTATTATTTTGCTGCGAAAGGGTCTAAATTAGAAATGATTATGCTAGATGAATTTGATGCTAATTTAAACCCTACACTTGCAGAAAGATATATCGAAGTAATAAAAGAGCAATTTAAAAACATCAAAGTTGTATTAACAACGCATTCCCCGTCAACTGTTGTAGAAGTTGAGCCGAAAGAACTTTTTGAATTAAATGACTCTCGTGAATTAAATTGTGCAAATGATGAAGAAGGGAAACGAGAAATATTAAAACGTTTAGCCCCAAAATTTGTATATCATGGAGAGTTTGGAATCTTAGAGGATGTTTTTAATCAGAAATATGAAATGATAGTTTTCCTTGAAGGAAAAAATGATGTTAAGAATTTTGATAACGGTTTATCCAATGAAAAGTATAAGTTTATTGATTCACGTGGAGTTGGCAATATGCCCGATCTTGTCAAGATATTCAAAGTAGTCCCATTCTTCAATAAATTAGCCAAGCAAAAGAAAATAGTATTTTTATTTGATTTTGATAAAGAGGGGATAGATAATTTGTGTAAATGTATTACCGATCAACCTCAAGAGGTTTATGATAGGTTTAGTCTGAAAAAATGTTATGTATGCAAAGTTGATAATAATACTAATATTTTTATCTCTCACTTAGTGCCAAATGACACCCACAACTGGAAAGTTCAGAATGAATATAGACACCAAGAATTAAAACAAGAAGGAAAAACTGGTATTGACAGGCAATTTGCCTTCTTAAAGCACCTTTATCAAGATTTTGACAATGAAGAACATATAACTGCCAACTCTATTGTTAAATAATTAAATATTTTCATAAACAAACTAAGTCATCAAATGAGCGAACGACAAAATATCGAATGGAAAGAATCTTGGCATGATGATTACCTTAAATGGATATGCGGTTTTGCTAATGCTGTTGGTGGTTACATATACATTGGTAAAAACGATGAAGGAGAGGTTGTTGGATTAAGTAATTACAGAGTTTTGCTCGAAAACATCCCTCAAAAAGTACGTAATGCAATGGGTATTATTTGCGATATTAATTTGCTTGAAGAGGGTAATAAAAAATATATTGAAATAAAGGTTAACCCTTACTCTGTTCCTGTTTCTTTAAGAGGGAGATACTATTACCGTTCGGGAAGCACTAAAATGGAACTTACAGGAGTAGAATTAAATGAATTTTTACTAAAAAAAGCAGGAAAAACCTGGGATGATGTAACGGAAGAATTAGCAACTATTAACGATGTTGATGAACAAAGCATTACTCAATTCATAAAAGATAGTAAAGAAAAAGAAAGACTACCCGATACAACAAACCTTAGTATCATTCAAGTACTCGATAAATTACGATTAATTGAAAACACCAAGCTAAAACGTGCTGCTTTAGTATTATTTGGTAAAGATCCTAGTCGTTTTTATCCTAACATAATGGTTAAAATTGGTCGGTTTGGTAAAGATGGTTCTGATTTAAAATTTCAAGAAATTATAGAGGGAAACCTAATTCATTTGTTAAATGAAGTACAAGTACAGCTTAATTATAAATTTTTAACTCGCCCAGTAGATTTTGCTGGAATGCATAGAATAGAAAAAGGAGAATATCCTGTTGCTGCTTTGCGTGAAATGTTACTAAATGCCCTCGTACATAGAGCATATATGGGAGCACCTATTCAAATTAGAGTTTACGATGATAAACTTACTATATGGAACGAGGGTGGACTTCCTCAAGGGTTAGATTTAGAAAGTTTAAAGAGAGATCATAATTCACGACCCAGAAATCCTAAAATTGCAGACACATGTTTTAAAGCGGGTTATATTGATACTTGGGGAAGGGGGACATTAAAAATTATTAATTCGTGCCAAGAAGCAGAGCTTCCAGAGCCCGAAATAATAGAAAAAGATGGAGGTGTTCAAGTAACTATTTTTAAAACAGTAGTAAATACTCAAGAAGAAAAACTTAAACCTAATACTGAGTTGGTAGACGGGTTGGTAGATAGGTTGGTAGACGGGTTGGTAGAAAACCAAAAAAAGATAGTGCGACTAATGGCTTCCAATCCTAATATTACAATTAAAGAATTATCCGAAAGTATTGGTATTAGCACAACAGCAATAGATAAGAATATTATTAAGTTAAAGAGCAAAAACATCATTAAAAGGGTTGGTAGTGATAATTCAGGACATTGGAAAATAATAAGTGAACAATGAAATTTCAAGAATCACATTTAGAACAAGCCATCATTGAACTATTGGGTCAAGAAAATTACCCGCACGTAATAGGTACAACTATTGTACGTGATAAAATGGAAGTGCTCATCAAAGAAGACATTAAGGAATTCTTGACTAAACAATATGCTTCGGATAACATCTCGGCATCCGAAATTCAGTCAATTATTCGTCAATTAGAAAGTTACTCTTCATCCGATTTATACGAGAGTAACAAATCTATTATGAAGTTTGTTTCTGATGGTTTTACTCTAAAACGTGAAGATCGCAGTCAAAAAGACCTATACATACACTTGTTAGATTTTAATACGGTTGAAAACAACATCTTTAAAGTTGTTAACCAACTGGAAATAGAGCAATACCATTTACGTATTCCTGATGCCATTATTTATATCAATGGTTTGCCTTTGGTAGTTTTTGAATTTAAAACAGCAAGCAACGAAAATGTTAGTATATATGAAGCATACAAACAATTAACGATACGTTACAAACGAGATATTCCTGAGCTTTTTAAATACAATGCAATTAGTATTATAAGTGATGGTGCAAACACCAAAGCAGGATCATTTTTTGCTCCTTATGATTTTTGGTATGCTTGGAGAAAAATAACAGGAAATGAATCTATCGAAACACAAGGAATAGATTCACTTCACACCATGATAAAAGGGTTATTTAATCAAAAACGATTAATTGATGTTATACATAACTTCATTTATTTTCCTGATTCTTCCAAAAAAGATGAAAAAATTGTTTGTCGATACCCTCAGTACTATGCAGTAAAAAAGCTCTTTGAAAATATAAAAGAACACCAAAAACCACAAGGTGACGGTAAAGGTGGCACTTATTTTGGAGCAACAGGATGCGGAAAGAGCTTTACGATGCTTTTCTTAACCCGTATGTTAATGAGAAGCACCTATTTTTCTAGTCCTACCATTATCATAATAACCGATAGAACCGACTTAGACGACCAACTTTCAGGACAGTTTACAAACGCTAAAGATTATATTGGTGACAGTAATATTATTAGTGTAGAAAGCAGGGCTGAATTAAGAGAAAAATTGGAAGGCATAAAAAGTGGCGGTGTGTTTTTAACTACCATCCACAAGTTTACTGAAGACATAAAGCTACTCTCAGATAGAAACAATATCATTTGTATTTCGGATGAAGCCCATAGAAGCCAAATAAACCTTGAGCAAAAACTAAAAATCACCGAAAAAGGCGTTCAAAAAACGTATGGTTTTGCCAAGTACTTGCACGATTCTCTGCCTAATGCAACTTATGTTGGTTTTACAGGAACTCCGGTAGATGCTACACTTGATGTGTTTGGAGAAATTGTAGACTCTTACACCATGACCGAATCGGTAAGAGACGATATAACCGTAAAATTGGTTTACGAGGGAAGAGCAGCCAAAGTAATTTTAGATAATTCTGAAATAAAAAGAATTGAAGAATATTACGATCAATGTGCGGAGGAAGGAGCTACAGAATATCAACTTGAAGCCAGCAAAAAAGCTTCTGCTAATATGAATGCAATTATTGGTGACCCAGATAGAATACAGGCAGTAGCAGAGGACTTTGTTAACCATTATGAAACTCGCATCAAAGAAAGATCAACGGTTAAAGGAAAAGCTATGTTTGTATGCAGTAGTCGACCAATTGCATATGAGTTTTATAAGCAAGTAATCGCATTACGTCCCGAATGGGTAGAAGTAAAAGCATATGAAGAAGGAGCTGAATTAACAGATAAAGAAAAGAAAGAGATAAAACCCATGGAGCGTATCAAAATGATAATGACCAGGGGACAAGATGATCCTAAAGAGTTATATGATACTTTAGGTACAAAAGAGTACAGAAAAGAACTTGACCGACAGTTTAAAAATGCCAAATCCAACTTTAAAATTGCTATTGTAGTTGATATGTGGCTCACAGGTTTTGACGTTCCTTTTTTGGACACCATTTATATTGATAAACCCCTACAAAAACACAACTTAATTCAAACTATTTCAAGGGTAAATAGAAAGTTTCAAGGAAAAAACAAGGGGCTTGTAGTAGATTACATTGGTATAAAAAAACAAATGAATTTAGCTCTAGCCATGTATAACAAAGCCGATAGTCAAAACTTTGAAGACATTGAAGCTTCTGTTATTGTGGTAAAAGATCACTTGGATTTATTATCTAAACTGATGCATAAGTTTGATAGTAGTAAATATTATCATGGATCTGCAACCGATCAACTTGAAACACTTAAGCTAGCTTCTGAGTTTATCTTAAAAAGTGATAAACAAGAAAAACGATTCATGAGCCTAACAAAGAGAATGAAAGCTGCTTACGATGTTTGTGTAGGAAGTGATAAGCTATCCCAAAAACATAGAGACGATGTCCACTTTTATATGGCAGTTCGTTCTATTGTATTTAAACTAACTAAGCCTAATGCTCCTGATACAGCACAAATGAATGCTAGGGTTAGGGACATGATAAAAAATGCCATAGCAAGCGATGGAGTTGAAGAAATATTTAAACTCGGTGAGGAGGATTCAGAAATAGATATTTTCAACGAAGACTACATAGATAGAATCAATAGAATTAAACTACCTAACACCAAGATTCAAATTCTACAAAAACTTTTAGCTAAAGCAATAGATGAGCTTAAAAAAGTAAATAAAATGCAAGGGGTGGATTTTTCTAAAAAAATGCAAGCCATTGTTGAGCGATACAATGAAAGAAACGAGCAAGATGTTTTTAATGCAGAAGAATTTGAAATTATAGCAGAAGAGCTAACAAATCTTATTTTAGATATTAAAATGGAGTTTAATGCAGGTGATGAACTTGGAATTTCATTTGAGGAAAAAGCTTTTTACGACATCCTTAAATCCTTAGCTCATAAATATGATTTTGATTATCCTGAGGATAAACTATTGTTTTTAGCAAAAGGAGTAAAAGAGATAGTTGACGATAAAACAAAATATACAGATTGGAGCAAGCGAGAAGATATTAAGGCAGAGCTTAAAGTTGACCTTATCATTTTATTAGGTGAAAATGGCTATCCTCTTGTTGATCGAGACGAGGTTTACAAGGAAATATTTGAGCAAGCAGAAAATTTTAAGAAGCACAGGTAATATTCCTATTAATTTAAAAATAAAACATTTTTACCTCTTATTTCCACCTTAATAGGCTTAAAGCTACTGTTAATAAGTAATAGTTAATTTTATATGGGGATTAGACAAGGAAAATGATCAGTTATACAAACACGTTATTTATCAAAATAATTGAAAATACCTAGCATTACTTCTAGGTTAGGAAATTTGCTAAGACTTTTTTATTTTATCTCATCGATTACCTTTAACCAACTCAGTTAATAATATTTAATCTTCCATTTTTTTTCAAAAAATTTCCCTTCAAATTCGAAATGAAAAGCTTTTTTTAAACCTTAGGATTATAACAATTAGTTACTTCAAAAGTAATAACGAGTCCCAACTTTAATAAATACCTACCCCCTCAATATTTCTGATTATTTAAAATAATATTCGACTTAAAAATTTTTAGAACGATATTTGATTTAAACACATTAATTTTGTGTTAAATATTTGATTTTAAGCGATAAGTATAAACACGTAATTTTAAATATATCCTTTATATTTCTTTTTTTTTTCTCTAAATATAGTGTTAGTTTAGCTCATTAACATTTCATTAACACATGATTAAAAAAGTCTCAATCATTCTATTTCTCTTAGTTATTTGTAGTTCTCTATTAACACAAATAAATGTTTTAAGCTCCACATTAAACCAATTTAACATCTCTAGTAACTCAATGTCTCAATTATCTTTGAGCAACACAGGAGGAGTTTCAACAGTTCAAGTTGAATCATTTATTTCTAACTCAACTGGGGAAAAGCTTGTTCAGTTTGTTTCTCAACCGTTAAATATCAAATCTGGGGTCATTGTTTTAGGGAGTCATAATGTGAAAGCTAAGTCAATAGTTTACTCCAATAGTCCCCAAGGAAATTATGTTAAAAGCTTTCGCAGATTATCAAGCGGCACCTTTAACCATTGCATAACTGTTAGAGTTATCGCAGGTGCTGAAGAGGGAGATGAATTTTGCCAAACAATAGAGTCTGATAATAATGACCAGTTGTATTTGGTAAGTCCATCTGATAAAGAAGTTATTTCGACTACAACTCCACTATTAATGTGGATGCACACAGAGGCCTTTAATTTATTGAATCCAGGTGATTTTTTCAGACTGACTTTAGTTGAGTTAAAGCAAAAACAATCCGCTGCCGAGGGAGTTATTTCCAATGTTCCTTTATTTATAGCAAATTATGTAACAAAACACCAAGTACAATATCCATTTGATGCTAAGCAATTAGAAAGAGGTAAAAAGTATGGATGGATAGTTCAGAAAATTTCAAATGGAAATATAGTTGCTTCTACCGAAGCATGGGAGTTTTCTATAGATGAAGACAAAATCAATAAAAACCATATGTATGTTGATCTAAAAAAGAAACTAGATGGGACTTTATACAAAGTATCTAATGAGAAGATTTTCTTTAAGTATAACGAGCGATATCAAGCTAAACAATTAAGCTGCAACATTTATTCAGATGCTAGGGAAAAAATGATAGTAGCCAACACAAACAACGAACAGTCCGAAAAAGAAGGAGCAAAACTTGTTGGATACAATAGTTTTGAGTTGGATTTGTCTCCCTATAGTTTAAAGTCAGGTTTTTACACACTAGAGGTTCTAGATGAGAAAAATCAAAAATATTTCTTAAAGTTTTACATCGATTAATATAGATACCAAAATGAATAGTAGGTTTTTATCCATAGGAATTACTTTTTCTATCGTAATTTCTTTAGTTGCATTCGCATTTTCATTTTCAAGAAACGAGGTTAAGGTTGGTCACGTTGACATAAAGAAAGTATTTGACTCTTTTGATATGAAGAAAGAACTGGAAGCTAACTTAGAATCTAATCTTTTGAATAAAAGAAAAACGTTAGACAGCTTAAGTTTTCATTTGCAAACACTTAATCAGCAATACAGTAGTAAAACACCCTCTGAAGCAGAATTAAACGCCTACCAAATTCTTCAACAAAAGTTTCTTTATGAGAAACAGATGTTTGAAGAGTATAATGAACAAACGATAGCTAATTCAAACAATCAAATTATCGATCAGATGACTCAGTACATAAAAGATTTTGCAGCAAAAGAAGACTTTACATACATACTAGGTATAAATGAAGATGGAAATATTCTTTATGGAGACAAAACGCTAGATGTAACTGATCAAGCCATTCAATTTATTAATAACAGCTATCAAGGAAAAAATGATTAGTAGTATCAAAATATCACTTGTAATTATTATGCTGTCTTTAGTGATTACTTCCTGTGAAGAAAGTATAACAGTTAATGATAATCCTTCTTCCTACTGTCAGAGTATGATAATGAAAGCAGAATTAACTCCTAAAGAATATGTGCAATCATGGAGCACACTACCTACAGAAAGTGAGTTTGTAAAACAAAAGAAAATTAAAGAATTCAACTACAAGCTTAAATACCTACCCATCGAATTCTTAATTAGCAATGAGCTTAGGGATAGTTCACCATCAGAGGAAATGGTAGACAGTCTTAAAAAAAACTATGAAGGGATGGAGTACTACGAGTTAACGCTAAGTATTGATGACTTCAAGGATGAGACTATAAAATATAATGTAGCAGATATGCAGGAATATCAAAACCGCCTGAGCTATTTGAGTTTTTCGATGCAAAAAGACATTAATATCATTCAAAAAAATGCCCAAACAGCACCTTGTAAGCTATATCATTATGAGCGAACGTTTGGAATTGCTCCGCATGCTAAAGTATTAATAGGTTTTTCTAAAGAAGACCTAAATCCACAAACAACAGAACGAACGGTTGTTTTAAATGACAACTTATTTAATAAAGGATTAATAAAATTTAATTGGTCAGGTAGTACGCTACTTGAAACACCAAAATTACTTCTATGAACAAGACGTATCGAGTAAGATTTTTTCAGCGAATTCCTAACGGAATTAAAAGGATAGTGTCAGCAAAGCTGGCAGTATACATGTTTTTCTCATCTATTTTCACCTTTTTACCTAATCAGTCGTTTGCTTTAACTGGTGGTCCGTCACAACCAGAGGTTCAGAGTTTTGAGCCGATGGGGACAAATGATATGGTAAATGTATTCAGTGGAGATTTTACCTATAACATACCCTTATTAGATGTAGAAGGGTACCCAATTAATTTATCATACAATTCTGGAATTACTACTGATCAAGAGGCATCATGGACAGGTTTAGGCTGGAACATTAATGTAGGAACTATTAATAGAGGTCTTCGAGGGTTACCCGATGATTTTAATGGTGATAAGGTTACTACCGAGTTAAGCATGAAGCCAAACCGAACAATCAATGTAGGAGGAGGTGTTGATTTTGAAATTTTTGGGAAGAAAACGCTCCCTAAGCTTAATTCTGCTATAGGTTTAAATTTAGGGATTAGTTACAATAATTATACGGGAGTTGGCTTGTCTTTCGGGGGAGGTGTCGATTATAAGGGACTTTCTCCTCATTTAACAATGGGATTAGGGTTTAATTCCAGTTCAGAAAATGGTTTGTCAGTGACTCCAAGCCTTAGCTTGGGAAATAATATAAATAAACGTAATAAGGCAGATGACTCACCATCATTTTCACTCGGTATTTCATCCTCTTTTAATAGTAGAAGTACACTGAAAAATCTTTCTATTTCAGGTGCAGCTACTCTTAACTCGAAAGGTAAAGAAAATAATGACAATAAAAGAACTCAAGTTAAATTAAAAAAATCTGCAGGTGCGTCTTTCAACATGGGACAATCTACCTACACTCCGTCAGTAGGAGTAGAAATGAGTTCTTTTAATATGTCAGCCAGGTTTAAGTTTGGTATTGAGGCCTGGGGACTAGATGGGGGAGCATATGTTAATGCGGGTTATAGTTCTCAATGGGTAAAAGAAAGCGCAAAAGTAAAACAGTCATCGGCTTATGGTTATTTCCATACAGAAAAAGGTCAGAATGAAGAAGATGCATTATTGGACTTTAACAGAGAAAATGATGGAAGTGTTAGTAATCAAACCCCTGCTTTACCTATAACCAACTATACCAATGATATATTTTCTGTTACAGGACAAGGTGTAGGAGGAAGTTACCGCCCGTACCGTAACCAAATTAGTTATGTTAATGATCCGGTTAGTAAATCATCAAGTTCCAGTGTAAATATTGGGTGGGAGTTTTCTGTTCCAACATTGTCTGGAGCGCACACAGGTGTTAATCCAGGTCTAGTTATTAATAATAGTAAATCAGGAAAGTGGAACAGGAGAAATGAAGCAATTAGTGAAATAGCTTATGATCAAACGAGGCCTTATGTAGATTACGAATATTATCACTTAAGAGAAGCGAACGAAATGAGTGTTGCGAGTGATCAAAACTACTACGATCGTATTGGAGGAGATAAAGCTGCTCGTTTTAGACTAAATCAACATTGTTCGCCTCCAAGCTTGATGATCGTTTAGAGATCGAAGATGGATCAACAAGAAGTATTAACAACCTAACAAGAGCAGATAGAGATAAAAGAAATAATATTATAACAACCAAAACGGTAGGGCAAGTAAAACAAGGTATGGGTTTCAATGGCTCAGCTGCTTATCCATCTAATTCTCGTGCATCTGTTGCCCCTAACCATCACATAGGTGAAATTGTTTCACTAGGAACCGATGGGATGCGCTATGTTTATGGAATTCCAGCATACAATATCACTCAAGAAGAAGTAACATTTTCTGTAGGACATTTATTAAATGGAGATGAATATACCAATGATCCAGATTGTAGTACAGGGTTAATAGAATATACACCTGATGAGGATAACACGAAAAACAACGATTGGGGACTGGATAATTATTATCAGAAAAAAATAACACCAAGTTATGCTCACTCTTTTTTATTGACATCAGTAGTTAGTCCAGATTATGTTGATTTAGATGATAATGGACCAAGTGAAAATGACTTAGGAACTTATACAAAATTCCATTATTCAAAAGTAACAGGGGACTATAAATGGCGTACACCTGTGGAAGAAAATACAGCATCGTATCAACCAGGGTTAAATTCTGATCCTACGGATGATAAAGCAAGTTATGTTTATGGTCAAAAAGAGTTATGGTATTTAGATACCATTGAAACAAAAAATTTCATTGCCATTTTTGAAACATCCAATAGAAACGATGGAAGAGGAGTAAATGACGAAAATGGAGGAATATCCAATGGAGCCTACATGAAAAAGTTGGATAAAATAACACTTTATTCTAAGCCAGATTATGATGCCAACGGTACAAATGCAACACCATTAAAGCAAGTACATTTTGCTTATAAACAAAGTGAGGAACTGTGTCAAGGAATTACTAATAACGCTTCAAATGGAGGTAAGCTCACCTTAGAAAAAGTTTATTTTACCTATCGAGGTTCTAAAAAAGGACAATTAAGCCCTTACATTTTTGACTACGAGGGTATAAATAGAGATTATAACCTTAAAGCGTATGATCGTTGGGGAACTTATCAACCTAATTTAGGCGAAATCAGCTGTAACATTAACTCGGCTCTTGGCTCGATGGAATATCCTTATACTACACAGAACAAAGATTCTGCTGATGTATACAGTGCAGCATGGACATTAACGGCTATTCAATTACCCTCTGGAGGAAAAATAAATGTTGAATATGAATCTGATGATTATTCATTTGTGCAGAACCGAGAAGCCATGCAAATGTTCAAAATCGTTGGGGTTGGAAATACAAGCGATGTAGTTCAGACACCTGACACTTATGGTGCGTCTAATTTAGTAGAGGAATCAGGTTTGACTTTTACCAAAAATAACCGACTATATTTTGAGATGGACCCTAATCATTCAGGACCAATGAGTGATTATATTAACGGACAGCAATTCATTTATTTCAAAGCTTTAATGAAGTTTGCTCAAACAACAGGAGCTTACGACTATGTACCCGGTTATGCAGAGGTTGATAAAATCGGTAAAGTAAATAAACCAACCTTAGGAGGAGAAGTTGGATATATCGACTTTAAAACTGTTGATGTTGCTGATCCAAGTAAAACGGGAGATTTTTCTCCTGTGGCAGTTGCAGCGGCACAATTCGCACGATTAAATTTATCCCGTATTGCTTGGGACTCTCCCATGTTTGATGATGATGACAATTCTTTCGGAAAGCAACTTCTTGCAGATTTGTATAAAACATTTGCTTCCAATTTTGCTGATAAGTTTAGAAGTCCAAATAGGTCAATGCTTAAAAAAGAAAGAGGTTCAAAACTTGTTGTAAATAAATCCTTTATTCGATTAAACACGGTTGCAAATGCAAAACTAGGAGGTGGAGTACGTGTGAAAAAAGTTAAGATGTTAGATAATTGGAATGCAATGACCGATGGTGAGGAAAGTGAATTTGATTATGGACAAGAATATGATTACACAGATACATACATAGAAAATGGAGTTGAGAAAACAAGAAGTTCAGGAGTAGCATCTTACGAACCACAAATTGGAGGGGATGAAAACCCTTTTAAACAAGTTTATTTCTATGAAAAAGGAAACTTCTTAGCACCAAACGAGCAGTTTTACCAAGAAGAACCTTTTGGAGAGTCCTTTTTCCCTTCTGCTTCAGTAGGATATAGTAAGGTTACCGTTAAAAATCTTCAACGAGCTAATGTAAAACGACATGCAACAGGAAAAGTAGTTCATGAGTTTTATACCTGTAAGGATTATCCAACAATTACTCGAATGACAGAGATGGATCATAAACGAAGTAAAAATGATCCAATATCGGTTCTAAGCATACTAGGAGTAAATTTCGATGATCGTGATTTCTTTGCAGCTTCTCAAGGATTTGTGGTGGAATTAAATGATATGCATGGAAAGCCTAAGGCACAGCGGGTATATCAAGAGGGTAATATAAGTCCAATCACAGAGGTAAATTACTTCTATAAAGATGTTTCTTATGCGGTTAGGAAAAATGCATTAAAGGATGAAACAAAGCATATGGATGCCAACACAAGAAGATTGTCGAATCGCGTATCAGTTGTTTACCAAAATGGGACAATAAGTCAGCGTGATATAGGACTAACCTTTGATGCAGTTGCTGATTTTAGAGAATCTAAAAATAGAACAGTCATGCCTTCAGCGCAGTTAAATGTTGATGCTTTTGTTCTCGGAATAATACCTGTAGCGGTACCAACCGTTTGGCCATCCTACAAGCAACAGCGTACACGTTTTAGAAGTGCAGGGTTTACAAAAGTAATTAATCGTTTTGGGGTGTTGGATAGAACCGTAGCCAAGGATTTAGGTTCAGTAGTTGAAACAAAAAATCTTGCCTATGATGCTGAAACAGGAGAAGTATTACTCACCGAAACTACAACAAACTTTGATGATAAGATTTATACCCTAAATTATCCTGCCTACTGGCATTATGATCAAATGGGACCTGCCTATCAAAACATTGGTTTAACAGGCGTTGTATCCCTTAATAATGGATCAACTACTGATTATAGTCAGTACTTTACCGAAGGAGATGAAGTGCTATTAAAATCATTTTTCTCTGGGCAGTATACCAAAGCGTGGGTAGTTTCAAAAGAAAATGGAGAAGTAGATTTCCAATTATTTGATGGAAGCATTCCTACCAATGGTATTACAACTTTTGAAATTGTTCGATCAGGTCGTAGAAACATGCAAATGCAAAACATGGCTAGCATTACTACGCTAACAAATCCATTAAATTCATTTAGCACAAACCTATATGAAAACGTGGTACAAGCTTCGGCAATTGAATTTTCTGATCAATGGAGAACTTATTGCGACTGTTTTACAGATGAAGAAGGAGATAACATTACCTATAATCCTTATGTATTAGGAGAAAAAGGAAATTGGCGACCTATTCGCTCGTATTTACCATTAAGTGACCGTGTACAAAGCGATAAAAACGACAATACAAACATTCGTAAAGATGGGGTATTTGAAAGGTACAGACCGTATTACAATCTAATGAGTGGACAATGGGAAGTACATCCAGAAGACTGGACATTTACCTCTTCAGTAACAGAATTTAATTCATACGGACAAGAACTAGAAAACCAAGATGCTTTAGGTAGGTATTCTGCAGCAACTTTTGGATTTAACCAAACACTAACAAAAGCTGTAGTAGCAAATGCGCGCATACGTGAAATAGGCTTCTCCAGTTTTGAGGATGATGACTTCTCTGAGTGTGCAGATAACCACTTTAAATTTGACCAATCTGGGTTAACCAGAGATGCAGATAACTCACATACCGGAGTGTATAGTGTAAAAGTAACACCATCAACACCAGCAACACTAACAAGAGACCTTGATTGGTGTGATCCTAATGCTTGTGAGTTAAGTGCTACCTATAGTCAAGATGCTGATCTTATTAACATTATTCCAGTTGATTTTGAGTCTTCAGTAATGGTCGATTTCGATTTAATTTCTGGTAATATTCCGGACTCTTTTAAGCTATATACTACAGGAAAGGTAAGACTAAGAACAAGTAGTGTATTTAACTTAATGTTTACGTGGAAAGATAAAAACAATTGTCTTACCTCTTATCAGGTAAAATCAAGTGATTTAACAAGCAATTTTGACTTTATAAAACTTAAATAATATGAAAAGAATCATTTTAATTCCTCTTGTTTTTATTTCTCTTTCCTTGATTGGACAAAGCATAAATGATCAATGCTCTCATTCTTCTTGGGAAGATGCTATCCACATATGTGAAGATGAAAGGTATTACCCTTGTGAATGTCCATTGGCTCAAACAGATCCTTCTATATTAAGGCATTATACCTTTGATATATTAGATACTGGTAATTCAGTAACATTAAGTTTAGGACCTATTCCAGCTGCACAAATTGGGCAAATGGAGTTGCGAATGATAGGGCCATTAGATTTTAATTCAAATTATTTAGATACTGTGTATGCGTCAGCAAGTTCTGAGAACCAGATTAATTTTAATTCCGCTACTGATATACCTTTAGAAAATCAAATAAGTGGAGCTGGTGTTATTGTTGATTTTCCGAATGTATTAGGTAGATATTTTGTAACAATTGGAGGTAGTTATATTTATAATCAAGATACTAGCTTCTGTGCATCTGTCGGAATTAATTTCACTAGAGACGCTATCTGCAAACTAGACACCGTTTTACCTTGCGAAACCTGTATAGGTTCATTTGCACCTATTCAGGGAGAGAAATACTTAGTAAGTGCTTGGGCAAAAGAATCTGGAGCTTTACCAACTACAACAACTTATACAAAACCAGAGTTATCGATTGTTTGTGATACCGGTTCAGGAACAGCAACGTTTGGGCCATTTAATCCATCAGGTCAAATCATAGATGGTTGGCAACGCATAGAGGAGGAGTTTACCCTCCCTACCAATGCAACCAATATTCAAGTATTACTGGAAAGCACCTCAGGCGATGTATACTTCGATGATGTGCGGTTTTTCCCATTTAATGCGAGCATGAAATCCTATGTGTATGACCCCGTAAACATGCGATTATCTGCGGAGCTCGATGAACGTCATTTTGCCACTTTTTATGAGTACGATGAAGAAGGAAAGCTCAAACGACTCAAAAAAGAAACCGAAAAAGGGGTAATGACTATCCAAGAAACCAAATCAAACAGTGCTAAATAACAAACCAATATCTTTTCCTATGAAACTTACTGTTTATATCATCAGTCTTTTTTTATCCTTTCAAGGGGTAAGTCAGTATAAAGAAATAACCCTTGAGCAGTATGAAAATGAAGCCAAAAAGTGGGGAGATTTCTATAACAACAAAGAGTATGCAGTAGATCTTTCTTATACTTCTTACACAGGAACAGAAAACTTAGTTCCTTATGAAACCATCAAAGGCTACATCCAAAAAAGAGATGAAGTTATTTTTTCAAAAATACAAGGGATTCAAACAATAACCACAAAGGAAATAAAGCTTTCAGTTGATTCAGATAACAAAAAAGTAGCCATTTTCTATGGAAACAATGAAGCTTCTGAAAATATAGTAGCCGATCAATTTAACCAATTTAAAAAGCTAATCACTTCTATTAAAAAGAGGAATGATTCAGAAGGAACATTTATTGAAATTACTTACAACGATTATTGTCCAGTTAGTAAATCAAAATTGCTAGTAGATAAAAATAAGCAGCTAAAAACAAATTGGATTACTTATAGAGAGCCAAGAGAGTATGAAGATGCTAATGGAAACTTAAAACGAGTTAACGTAAGTATAAAAGTTGCCTATTCCAATTACAGGAAAAAAGCAGATTATCCAACCATTTCTCTCAACGAAATAATTACTTCCACCACAGGAGATGTTTCCTTAAAAGGAAAATATCAGTCATTTGAATTAATCGATTTTAGACCTAAAAACTAACACCATAATGAGGTATTTAACTAGTCAAACCATTTTCCTATTGATTTTAGGATTATTCATCTGTCAACAAGGGTTTTCAGGTGATCTTACCTTTCATAATAGAATCAGCTACGGCAAAAGTAGCACAGAAATTATTGTTGGTAATGCCGAAGCTGTAGCTAATGTTTATGTAGAATCTGGAGCAGGTTCGTACACCGATTTAAACATTCGAAATTTTATCACATTAGGAATAGATCATGATATCACCTTAACAGATTATTCGATTGAAGCTTACATCTTAGAAGTAGATGTTGAAATTAGTCCATATATATCAGGAACACCAGGTGCAGTTTTTACCGAAACGTTAGCTATTTCTTATGATCCTTTTACAGGATTATCTTACCAAGATAAAGATATCTACCGCTTTTTAGGAAACGATAGCATTGATTTTGAAATCACGGAGATCAGACAAACAATCAATGGCTCAACAGCTATTATCGACACCCTACCAAACAATGTATTTGTTGATGGAGATATCATAGTTAATCGTATAGGAAACTTTCATACGGTAGCAACAAACCTAATGACATTCAATACACCAGCTTTCCTCGATTTAGATTGTGACCCTGCTAATGCCTATGATGGAATAAGAATCAGCTGGAATACTACTCCAGAAGCAGCAGAGTATCAATTGGAGTGGACATTCATCAATAACTATGATGGAGATACCCTTACACATGCACATGATTTTGGACAATTAGATTCCACATTATTAGATTATAACTTTAGAAATAACAGTACACGTATAAGTACCGTAAATAACTATTACGATATTCCTTTGGTATTCGAAAATGGATACATTATTTGGAGAGTAAGAGGAGTAGGGTATGATCCTACTACGGATCCAACACAACCTATTTTCGGTTACTGGTCAGAAACAACTGATGCAGGAGCCTTGGATACCTTTTTGATTAATAATTCTAATGCTTACCTAAAAAATCTATCCCCACACGAAGTCAATAAAAACTGGCAATTAACAACCACATTTGCAGAAGAAGGAAAGAAAAAAGAAGTGATTAGCTATTACGATGGTAGCTTAAGAAACAGACAAAGTGTTACTGTTGTTAACACGGATAACAATGTAATTGTAGGACAAACCATTTATGATCATCAAGGTAGACCAGCAATCAATGTGTTACCTGTACCAGTGATACGTCCTCATTGTTCCACAGGAATAAGTGATACATCAAAAGCTTCTATTAAGTATTACACCAATTTTAATCAGGACACCACAGGAGAAGGATATTCAAAAGATAATTTTGATTTAGATACATCTGCTTGTCAAACGCCTCATGAACCAATGAGTGTAGATACAGGTGCTAGTCTCTATTATTCTCAAAATAATCCAAACAAAGAAGCTCATCAAGCCTATGTGCCAGAAGCCAATGGTTATCCATATACTCAAGTGGAATATACACCAGATAATACGGGGAGAATTAGAAGGCAATCAGGAGTTGGAGAAGACTTTCAATTAGGTTCTGGTCATGAATCAAAGTATTATTATGGAAAAGCACTTCAAATTAATCTTGATCGATTATTTGGATCAGAAGTAGGGTATGCAGCTCACTATAAAAAGAATGTAGTAATAGATCCAAATGGTCAAATTAATGTAACTTATCTTGACCAAGAGGGACGAACAATTGCTACTGCTTTGGCTGGAGAGGCTCCCTCTAACTTAAGTGAAATAGAATCCCTTAAAAAGCTTAAGAGTGCAGGGGGAACAGATTTAACTGCTGATCTCTTCGAAAAGGATCCAAATGGAACAAGTAGAAACAATACTCGTTCTGTTGGGGGAAATAGTATCGATTTCTCTCAAGAGTTATTAATATCTTCAGAAGGACTGTATACGTTTAACTATAATTTGGAGAATGATCCATATTCAGATAGTTGCACACCTTCTATTTGTTTTAATTGTGTGTATGATTTACGTTTTACTTTAACGGATGAATGTGGAGCTTTAGTCGTAGATACCAATGGAGATACTGTGGAATACATTATCCCTCAGGGGTATTTTGATACTAGTGGCGGACAAATAATATTTACAACTTCTTGTGATAGTGGTACGTACAATGATTCCATTTTATTTACAGCTGAGTTAGCTGCTGGTAATTATACCATTAACAAAACTCTTACATTAAATAGCCAAGTAATAGCAAGTGCTTTTCAAACATATCTTGATTCTGCTATCAATGGAGAGTGTATTGATTCACTAGGAGCATTTAAAGCTGAAGCACTAGCCAATCTTGATTTAAGTGGATGTGATGTGTCTTGTGATGAGTGCGTAGAAAATTTGGGAGAATTAGATGATTTTGTTTCTGAAGGCAGAGGAACTGTTGAAGACTATAATGAATTACTAAAACAATGTAATGCACCCTGTACAGAACCAACCTTTTGTGAAACTATGTTTAAACTATTGGCTGGTGACATGATGCCTGGTGGACAGTATGGTAAATACTTGGTGAATGGAACGTTAAATGTAAGTTCCTATCAGTTATCTGTTTATAATAGTAATAACATATTACCATATAATTCATCTAACACTCCAACTGTTAACTGGCAAAATCCAAGTGCAACAATTGATGGCACAACCTATGATTATTACTTAGATGAAAATGGAGATAGTGCTAAGGTATTTTTGACCATTATTGGTGTAGGTGCAAATATAACAGCTACCCCCGAAGTATTATCTACTACAAATGACATCCACTATGATCAAACCTTAGGGATTTATTACACCTACCCAGATAAACTGGCACATGTAGATGATTTTATTGAAAGCTTTGAACCTTCATGGGCACAATCATTGGTTATATACCATCCAGAATATTGTAATTATGAAAATTGTATCACGTTTGAGGTGGAGAACGATAGCGGGATAAGTAGTGAAGATTTTGATGTGTTGCTAAGAACCTCTACATCTCTACAAGATGCAGTAAACAAAGGATTGTTTGAGCTTAATGGAGCAGATTATGATAGTAAAGATCCTTATGTTACTGGGTCCACAGTATCTACCTATGGTCCAGATCTTGTAAGTAGTTATGAAGAATATGCAACGGTTAACAGCACCACCTATTCGATGTTTGAATTAGCAGCCATTACAGCTAGATGCGGAAACAATATTGTTGGAATATCAACAACAGCAATGGATAACTGTGCAGCAGATTTTAATACGGGAACAACCGAGCAAAAGGAAAATGATTGGCAAAGTTTTATAGGTTTATACCTTGGAAAGAAAAAAGAACTACAAAAAGCAGAGTTAACAGACAACGACTGTATTAATGATTGTATAGGTAATGAGGATTTTAATCCAATAAGCTCAGGTATGTGGCAAGCAACAGCATTTGCTAGCTGGTTCAACAATGCTTACTTTAACGATGATTATCCATGCTCAATTTTTAGGAGAGGTCTTTATGTAAATAAAGTGAAGCGATTTGCTTTTGGAAGTGATATAGAAGATTTAGCAAACGCTAATAATGCAGGTCACTCTATTTTTACCCAAACAGGACAATGTCCTAAAGCCTTTTACTTACAAGCCTTACTAAATGATTTGGTGTCAGATTCTTTACTAACTACAGATAGTACAGATTTATTTGCATACGTTTCCTATGGCGGACTATATTCTGATGCAAGTAACCCACAGGCAATAAGACATCGATTATGGGATGTGATAACTGCTAATGATACCTTGTTAACAATAGAAATAGCAGATACGGCAGCAGGTATAACGTGTGATTTTTCTTTAGAAGCCGACAGCATTATTATTGGTTGGGACAGTATTGTAGGTTTTGCACAATTAAAAGCACTTAATGCAAACGACTTTACAGTTGTTGTAAAATTCAATAATGATTCTATTGATACGTTAAGTGGATCAGTCTCTTGTTTCACAATTAACGATTGCCGATTTGATAAAGTATGTGAACCAAATGAAATTGCAAAAACAGTTCAAGAATTATTTAATCTTATGCTAGTGGAAGGAGTTTTTCACTCAACGACTGCCGATGTAATTGATAATGTATCTCCCTACGATTTATCAGCGACACCCGCATTTTTAAATTTAATGGGACAAAGTAGTTTAGGTAGCATAACTTGGAAGTATGGTATAGGAGGAACAAATCCTAACGAATTAGGAGAATTTTCAAGTTCAACAGTTGATTTTACTTTTGAAGTAGAGAGTAAATATCCTACTGGTTTTAGTGCCTATAACGATATCGATTATTTTAATAATATTACCCCCATCGAGGATAGTACATTTACTATTGAAGCTTACAATTCTTCGGGCATACTTATAGCGACACTAACAATAGTAGCTACCATAAATGATGATGCTTACCTCATGGGAACATGCGAATACCCCAATAACATGTCCTGTAACCAAGAGGGACATAAAGTAATGGACGATTTCACAGCCTTAATTGAGGACTTATTTGTGAATGCCAATCCTGCAGTTTCAGATAACTTCAATCCTTACTTGAGCCAGTCTTTCACTTCCTTGTTAGCTAGTTATTTTGGTAATAATAATATTTCAGACTACGAACTAGATGCAGGATCAGCAGGAGAAACATCGTATGATACGTTAACAATTTATACCTATAATGATGTTGACGATACCATTTGTGTAATGGAATTCAATTTTACCAATACAACTATAGCAACAGATTTTTGGAGTATAGTAGGTGTTAATCATGTAGAAGCTGTTGGCGATTTAAACAACAATCAATATAATAATATAGAAATTGAAGCAGTATTTGAAGGGCCCGTTGCTGGAACTTTCGATACAGTGACTATACATGGTTCAACTTGTTTACCGTTGTTAAACTGTGATACATGTACACCTGTTGTAGATACTATTTACGATACAATTGCAACAACATATTTATCATTTGGAGGATCAAGAGAGTATTCTCAAATTAACTCTAGTGATAGAAACTTATTAAATGTTGGTACTTTCGAAGCCTGGATTAAAACCGCTAGTCCTTCCACAAATACTCAGGTTATTACAGGTAAATATGATACTCTATCAAGAGGTAATGCTATCCTGATAGAGGATGGTAAATTATCGTTTAAAGTAATTAATCAGTCTGATATCAATCATACTCAGCTAACCAATCAAGCGATAAATGACGGAAACTGGCATCACGTTGCAATTACAGTAAATAGTTCAAACGAGTATAAAATATACATTGATGGTACACTTGACTTTTCGGAGACATTTACTGGCGCATTATTGCCATTAACTGTTACAGATGTAAGATATCTAGGAAAGAATATGTCACTACCAATAGGAGGCACGTACTATAACGGTGCCCTTAAAGAGTTTAGTATTTGGGATCATAGCAGATCAGCTCAACAAATTTATGATGATTACATAAAAATTGCTCCAAATATTAATGAAAGTGGATTAGTTGGATACTTCCCTTTAAATGAAGGATCAGGACAAACACTAAATGATCTATCATCCCTAGAGGTAGATGGATTTAGAGGATTTACAACTAATGCTGAAATTAATGATTCTCCTTGGTCAAACGATACGATCATTGACACAGTGTATTATGAAATACCATGTGTTGACACCACTGATTTTCCTTTTGCAGCACTAGATTCTCTACTTATTGACACCTCAAGAAATGCCTGCGAGGAACAAGCGATTAATATAGCTAATCTTAATGCAGAAATCGCCTATCAAAAATACATTGATAGCTTAGCAATAGACTTCATCGAAAACATGAGAGAACACTGTTTAAACCCAACAGAAAATCTTGTGATGAATTTCAATGAAACAGAATATCATTATACGCTGTACTACTATGATCAAGCAGGGAACTTAGTAAAAACAATACCACCAGAAGGAGTAG
This sequence comes from uncultured Saccharospirillaceae bacterium, assembly GCA_950054195.1. Taxonomy (GTDB): domain Bacteria; phylum Bacteroidota; class Bacteroidia; order Flavobacteriales_D; family CAJJDF01; genus CATLPG01. The sequence goes on along the minus strand of CATLPG010000002.1, from coordinate 84,473 downwards.
AAGTGCTAAAAATTAATGACACTAGTGATGCCCTTTACAAATCCATTCAAACAGACCGTTTGAATAATACACAAACAGTGTTTACCTCTCACCGATTAGAAACGAAGTATAAATATAATAGCTTAAACCAATTAACCCATCAACGTTTACCTGATCATGATGGAATGGATATTTTTACATTCTCAGAGGTACAAGGTTTAGATGCTAGTTTAGAAGTTCATGCTATACATTTTATTAACGAGGCCAAGGGTTATTTAACCGGAGGTACAAGTGATGGTAGAGGTGTGCTTTATACTACAGAAGATGGTGGACAAACATGGCAAAAAGTCAACTATACAATTGGTGCGAACCTAAAAGCAGTAGAATGGAAAAATAATGATACGGCTTATGCAGTTGGTTCAGAAGGAATCCTTGTGTACACAACCAATGGAGGGTTTACTTGGCAAATGATTAATACCTACGGGCTAGATATTACTTCCTCTTTTAACGATGTTAATTCTAGCGATACGTCTGGAGTTTATGCTGTTGGAGATCAAGGGACAATAGTTAAAATTACAGGAATTACTCCATCAGTTCTAACCTTTACAGGAGACCCTATTTATAACACAGACAATATTGTATCTGTTGGAGTAAGTAATTTTGCAAATATGGTTTTATCCATAAACCGATTAGAAAATGGAAAAAGGTACGGAACAGGATTTATTATTAATGATTTAACTACATCTCCTGTAGGTATATTATACGATGGAAATCAATTCGAAAACATAACCGATATCCAAGCTATTGATGCAGATCATTTAGTAGCTGTGTCTAATTATGGACAAATTGCAAAGTCAACCGATGGAGGAGATAATTGGTTTATGCTTCCAGTAGATAGTAAGCTTCATTTCAATGCAGTATACTTCTCCAATCCAGAGGAAGGTATTGCAGTTAGAAGTGATGGTGCTATTCATGCAACGAAAGATAGTGGATATACCTGGACGATCTTAGATGATTCCAAGTTTTATAAAGGATTGTATGCGTATGAGGATGAAAAAGTTCTTGCCTTTGGTAATGATGGTGCAGCTGCACGTGTAATTATGAGTGCAGGTACGAACTTTGGTGTAATTCCTTATAACACGGGTAGTACTGATGATTTCTCTGCTGGTTGGTTTGGAGTTGTTGGAACCAAAGAAGTCATTATTTTATCTGATGGTACGGGAGATCTTTATTTCACAAACGATGCTTCTCCTTCTGGATCTTCTTGGACAACTGTTGCAACAAGTGTTAATTTCCCACAGCAGCTTGAAGGGCATGTATCAGGGAGTGATGTTTTTGGAGTGTTAAGGAACGGAAGTACGAATGGTTCTTACGGTTTTAAAATAGATGGAACTACATATACAGAACTACAAATTGCTGGTTTGCAAGTTTCATCTGTTGACAAATCCTTTGATGACACGAAATTTTATTTTCATGATCAACTTACAGGAAACACTTATGAAGCGAGTACTAGTTCTATCCCAAGTAGTGTAACAAACTCTGGTTTTGGCTCAACTATTACAACTCCGTTAGCTAACATGGATAACTACGGAAATGGAAACTTTGTATTCGGAGCACAAGATGGAACGATTAAGAATACAATAGGTACTCACCCTGCAATCATACGGTTTGACCAAACAGTTAACATTCGACCATTACCCTTAAGTGATCATGGAATTATAAATAACCGAATTCACTTCGTTGGTGAAAATGGAACAGTAATACGTAAAGAATCAGGAAGTGAGTGCTTAATAATAGGAACCAATGATACCGAGAACTATCATTCTTTAATACCATCGGGTAGCAGTGTATCCAATATAGGTGTTGTTGTTGGAGATAACGGCTTAGTGAATATTTACGATGGTTCATTTATCCCTCAAAAGATAGCAACTAACCTTAATGATAATTTCTATAGTGTAGCAGCAGACTCAACCTCTAACAAAGTTTATTTAGGAGCTAGTAACGGGGGGATGTATTACATTAGTGATATTTCAGCTACTACGCCATCGTTAGCTAAAATCCCTTCAAACAACACAAAAGCCATCAACGGCATTGATGTTTCCCCTTCAGGTGAAGTACTCTACGTAGGAGACGAGTCGAGAATTTTTAAGGGAAAAGACAATTTTGCTTACGAAATTAAAAACAACTATACGCCAGTACTCCGAGATGTTCATTTTAGTTCGCTAGCAAACGGACATGTCGTTGGAGATGATTATACGTTACGTCAAACCATTGATGGAGGTTTAACCTGGTCGGTTGTATTACCAGATAGCGGTTTTGCATCAGGTGTAGATACATTAAATGCAGTACATACGTTTGGCGCTGGTGATGCTATGGTAGTTGGTGATGATGCATATGTGGCTACTATTACCAATCAAACAGCAGTAGAATCATCTACACTTCCTGTAGGGTTTACAGAACACTTATACGGTATCGAGTTTATCGATCAAAACAATGGAATAGTTGTTGGAGGTGATGGCACAACAGAGGTTCTAATGACTGATGATAAGGGTGCAACTGCTTGGGACGATTTAAATCCAACCGGAACTGATCCATTAAAGGCTGCTTATGGTTTTGCAAATAATTCATATGTAGCTGTTGGTGAAAACGGAACGATTCGATACATTACAGATGATCCAAGTGTAACAGATATCAGTGGAAGTATCACTTCCGAAGATTTAAACGATGTTTTCTTCTATGATAACAAAACAGGATACATTGTAGGAGATACAGGAACACTCATTAAGTCAACGTATGCCTTGTTGGATGCAGTTACCAACGAAATTCAGTCCATTACATGGTCAACAAAGTCAACAGATGATGAGTTTAGTGCAGTAGCAAAAAACATCAATGCAGTAAGCTTCCCAAGCAGGTATCAAGGAGTTGTTGGAGGTAAGCATACCTCTTCTCCAGATAACTACGCTCGAATCATCAAAGATGAAAGCGATGAATTCTCCACCTACTTTTGGTACGATCGTTTAAGTCGTGTAGCCGTATCACAAAACAGTAAGCAGTACAACGCTTCAATCCAACGCTACAGTTATACCCTATACGATGAATTAGGAAGAGTAGTAGAAGCAGGAGAAAAGCAGGAAAACACAACCTCTACGAACAAGCACAAGCACATTTTTGGAACATATGTTGGAGGATTATACAATCCTAAAACAATTGACGATGCTAAACTAGCAGCCTGGTTAAACGATAGCACAGGAGCACGAATAGAAGTAACCCGATCATTCTATGATTTACCAGCCACTAATTTTGGTATTGCAGTTCCTTCAGGATTTACGCAAAACGAACAAAACATGCGTAAACGTATCTCAGCTATAACCTACGAAAAAGCGTATGATCATGCAGACTCTAACGATACATATGATTACGGAACACTCTATGAGTACGACATTCATGGAAATGTAAAAACACTAATTCAGGACAATAAAACACTAGAAGATCATGCAAACGCCAACGTAGCAGCACTTCAGTACAAGCGCATGGATTACACATACGACTTAATTTCTGGAAACGTACACGAAGTAGCTTATCAAGCAGGAGAAGCAGATGCCTGGTATCACCGCTACGAGTACGATGGAGACAACCGAATTACTACCGTAGAAACTTCCGCAGATTACATCAACTGGGATAGAGATGCTAAATACATTTATTATGATCACGGTCCATTGGCTCGTATCGAACTAGGAGAAAACAACGTACAAGGATTAGATTATGCTTACACCTTACAAGGTTGGTTAAAAGGAGTAAACTCCGATTTACTAAACCCAGAAAATGATCCTGGCAGAGATGCATTAAGTGATGGAGACAACCCGAATGCTCTATTCGCTAGAGATGTGATGGGCTTTAGTTTACATTACCGTGAAAACGATTATTCTGCCATTGATTATGTAAACAAATGGCAAGAAAATAGTGATCGATTCGCAAGTGTGTTCAAAGGAACAAGCGATGCGTTTACAGCGCGTGAAAACTTATACAACGGAAATATTGCCAATATGGTAACCACCATTTCTAAGCCTAATTACGATAGTGCAACCAACACATTAGCATCTATTGATGTATTACCTCAAGCTACCGCTTACCGTTATGATCAGTTAAACCGTATTGCCCAAGCTAGAGCATACCAAAACATTGTAAATGACTCGTTAGATTCTAACTACAACACATGGGATAGTACAGGAATGTATGATAGTTTATACTTTAATGCGTTTACTTACGATGCAAGTGGTAACATATTAACTCAGGTGCGCCATGATCAAAATGGGTTTAAAATAGAAGACTTGGTGTATCATTACGGAGACAACAATGGAAAACGTTTACAAAACAGGTTATATAGCGTAAGTGATTTTGCAGAAGATTTTGAAGATCGATTACATGGAGACGATATCGAAGACATGGGCTTTACGAGTCCGTTATATGCCGATTTAAACAATGGAAATCAAAATTACCAATACGATGAAATTGGGCAGTTAATCCAAAACAAGCAAGAAGGTATTCGAGAGATTATTTGGCGTGTAGATAACAAAATTAAGGCCATTATTAGAGAACCAGGCTTTAAATCTAAAAATGTCATTTTCGAATACGATCCAATGGGTAACCGTATTGCAAAACACAATTACGGAAACAATACAACCCTATTTGATCCAGAAAATCCAACAAATTGGGAAACTTCTACGTACTATAGAAGAGATGCCCAAGGAAACGTAATGGCAGCCTATAATTACTACATCGATACAGCAGCTGCAACTACTTCGTACAGCTTAATTGAACGTAATATTTACGGTAGTAGCCGTTTAGGGATGAACAGAGACAGTATAGAAATGATAGCAGCAACCGTAGATACCGTTAATTATGCCCATACCGTAGGTGAAAAACGCTATGAGTTATCGAATCATTTAGGAAATGTGCTTAATACCATTAGTGATAAGAAGATTGTTCATATAGAACCTGACACACTTAAACTTAAAAATCACACATGGACAGATTTAGTAGGTATGACAGTAACCTCTAATAACGAAATTGAGAAAACTGCTGGTGCTGGTTGGGGTAATGGAGGAGCATTCTCTAATGAATCATTCCCCGCATATTGTTATGTTGAAAGAGAAATTGTAGACGAAAACAATGATGCTAGTTATAGTGAACAATGGGATGTTTTCGTAGGATTGTCTCATGACAACCCTGATGCAGGTCCTTTTTCTATTGATTATGCTTGGTATAATGATGTAAATCACTATTTAATTTATGAGAACGGAACTAGATTAGGTCCCTATGGCTCTATCGCAATAGGTGATAAATTAAAAGTTGAAAGAGATAATGGACAAGTAAAATACTATATAAATGATGCATTAATTCGCACCACTACTGAGATCAATCCAGGAGCACCATTATATTTAGATGCTAGTTTGTATCGAACAAATACCAAAGCTTTTAATGTTGAATTTTATGGAATAGATCCAGATACAAATGTACTGGCCGACATCAAAACCTACAGTGATTACTCTCCGTTTGGAGTCGAGTTATATGATCGTACAGGCACAGTAGATACAGGCTACCGATACGGTTTCCAAGGTCAAGAACATGACGAAGAGGTGTTAGACTATGTGTATGAGTATACCGAGTGGGACAGCGTTACGGATACAACTTACAAAGACTACCTCTCCTTTGATGGAGTAAGTGATTTTGTAGATTGTGGAAGTGTAGATAGAAATATTACAGATAATTTATCTATCGAAGCATGGATAAGAACTACAGCAAACTCCACGTTTAGTAATCCAGATGTAATTGTAAGTGATTATCAGTTTACGGGGTATCATTTATTATTAAGAGATGGAAAAGTAGCCTTAGAAGGAAGAAACGGAAACGATAACATCTTTAAACGAGCAATAAGTACACAAACGGTAAATGATGGAGAATGGCATCATGTGGTAGGAGTAGCAGATTTAAACGATACATGGCATATTTATGTAGATGGTGTATTAGCAAATGCAGTAGATTACAATATACCAAATCCAAACTTTACCAATACGAATCACTTATACATAAGTCGTATTTGGGATGGAAGGTTTAAATTTGAAGGAGATATAAGAGATGTATCTTTATGGAATAGAGTAAGAAGTGCAGGCGAAGTGTATTACGATTACAAAACAGGACACCCAGCAGGTAATGAAAGTGGATTAGTCGCTTACTACCCATTAAACGAAGGAAGTGGAACAACAGCTACTGATTTATCACCAACAGGAATAAATGGTACTATTTATGGAGCTACTTGGCAAAGTGAAACCATCATCGACACCAACTTAATTGGACTAGATTCTATTCGAGTGCCGAATAGGGCGACAACATCCGCAGAGTTTTGGCAATATTCTTCTAGGATAGGTAGAAGGTGGAATATTGACCCAATTTATAAAGATTATGAATCACCTTATGTGGCTTTTGCAAATAATCCAGTATGGATTATTGACCCTAACGGAGCAGATTCTATTTTTTATGACCAATGTGGTACGGAATCAAGAAGAGTGAAAATGGATGGAAATCATAAATATTTTTTAAGTCATAACGATGGTAATTTATGCATCAAAGGAGGAACTTTCTATGAAGGATATTCCTATGCATCATTCTTTGGTGACCAAGATAGAAATGAAAATCAAGATGAACATGGTAATAAAGTCAACCTATTCAATCATGTTAATCAAGCTGTTTTGCCTAACGTTACAGATGGTGCATTAGGAAAATATGTGGGCATGTTTTATGATGGAGAAAACAGATTCTCATTTTATTTTAACACTATGAAAAAAGGAGCCTCGAAATTTGGAGAAACTTCGAGTGGTAAATTTGATATAAAAAACAATGCTTATTTTCAAGGTGCTGATAAAAATGGAGGTTCACTAACAAATTTGGAAACAGCTTATTTAATAGAAGGTAAATTAGCGAATAGGCATGAAATGGGCGCTATTATTTGGGGAGCTATATCTGCTGAAATAGGTATATCTACAAATTTTCTGTACAGAACAATGCCAAAAGCACATCAAATGACCGAAGGAAATGGAGAAGAGTTAAATGAAATGAATATGTGGAGATGGGGAAGAACAGTTTATGGAGTAAATGGTGAAACTCCTGCATTAGAATGGAATCTAGACATAATAGATACCCGCACATTTGATAGTTTTAATGGATTAAGAGGAACAATTTATAAAATACAAAGACAAGGAGATGACCCTACTAAAAAATAGTCGAAAAATAATAATGCTGCTCATTATATCTTTTTTTTCGCTCGGTTGCGTTAGAGAAAAAAATGAAATAGAAATGACAAAGAGATATGTTTACGAAAACAATGAATCTTTAAAAGAAATAAGTGAAGAGATAAAAAAACTTAAATCTAATTTGGGAGTTATTTATGTGGAGAAAATTCAAAGGAAAGACTACTATAAAGTTTATGCTAAAAATGATTCTGTAGAAGGTGTATTTAGATTTGATTCGAATGGAAAAGATATAGGCACTAAAAATTCACAAACAGCATTTATTGATATTATAAAGCAAATTGACGATTGCGGAATACAAAAAATTTCTATTACAGGACAAGGAGTAGAAATATTTCATTCAAGTTATGGTAATCTTTATTCTACAAGCTATAAAACAATATTATCAGATTTTGATGGAGAAGTCCCAGTAGAAAAGTTAATAGAAAACTACAAAGGTACTTCCCAAAACGAGTGGGCTTATAAACTTAATGAAGATTGGTTATTAGTAAACTTGAAAAGTAATTTATAATCAATATCCTCTGTTCGGTAGTGTTCCAAATGGTGCATAACAAAAAAATTATAACCAAATCAAACACCTCCTCTACATATCACTCTTTTTAACTACTGTCACTTACTCCCAAAAAGTAAAAGTAACAGGAGGTGAAATAAATGTAGGAGGAGAGTATGGGGTATTACCGTTTATCATCAACAGTACGCCACCTGATAATAATATGGTAACAGATGGTAGGCTAGGGTTAAGTGTATTGAACTTACCATTTAATGCGAGTTACAGGTACTCAACCAAAGGAGCAATTAGTGGTATCAACAACCATTTTACGATAGATTTTGATGCTGGGCAGTTCAAACAAGACCAACTCAATAGAGTAGAAGAGTACAAACAAAAAGGCAAACAAGCCGTTGAGGACTTACAAAACAAACTCCAAGACCTAGAAAAGAAACTGGACTACATGCAACTAGCAAACAGTGGTCAAATAAGCAGTAAAGGCATAGACATACCAACCTTTGAAAATCCATTGGAGGGTATTAATTTACCACAGTTACCTAATTTACCAACGTTAGAGCAACCAAACTTTGAAATACCAACCATAGACAACCCAAAAGACAGTTTAAGTGCTTCCGTCAGTCATCTAACACAAAGCATCGAAACACTAAAGCAAACGATAGCCTTGTACAAGAATTTTGATGTAGAAAAACCATCGTTTAAGAAACCAAGTATTCCAAATGTTGGAGACTTGCCTACCGAGGTAGGATTACCAGACAGACCTAACCTTGATGACTATAAAAAGAAGCTACCCAAACCAACATTCAAAGACCGATTAACCAACTTTTTTACAGGAGTAAACAAATTCGGTATTGGGTTAGTACATCCTTACTACAGCGAGTTTTTAGTAGCTCGTACCCCCATTAGAGGAATCAACATGGAATATGAAAAGAATAATTACTATTTTGCCTTTACACACGGTAAAACAGTCAATAACCTCTTCCAAACGAACAATGTCCTTCAAAACAACTTAAACTTAGCTCAAAACGCTTTTAACTTCTTTGATTTTAATAATATCCAAGATGGAAGAAGAGTAACAGCACTTAAAGGAGGATTAGGTAAAAAGAACGGGAGTCATATTTATGTAGGAGCATTGTATGGCAAAGGAAAAGTAAGCTATTTAGACTCTAGTGCATTTGTAAACAACGAACGTAATGTAGTACTTGAAATAGATGCTCAATACCAATACAAAAAACACAAAATAAGCACCGTTACAGGTAAATCAGCTATCCAAGTCATAGAAGAAGAAGTAACCGAAGAAACGAGGGTCGTTAACCAACTCATGAATCTTAACAACCGTTCCAATGCCATTAAAAGTAACTATACCTACAACGGCAGGATAACAGACGTATCCGTAACCTTTCGACTCATAGACCCTTTCTTTAGAAGTTTAGGCGTAGGATTCATTAGAAACGACAATATCCGTTATGAAGTAAAAGGGAAACGTAAACTCTCTAAAAAACTAGAAATAAACGGTATGTATCGTAGAGAAAGTGATAACTTACTTGGCATCTACGGTATGCAAAACATCATCAGTTCGTATGGTATTGGAGCAACGTATCGACCAACAAAGAGGTGGTTATTTAAAGCAGATGTTCGTCCGTTAGTGATTAATACATCAACCGATTCAGAAGAATTAGCTGATACTTCGTTTAACAACACCAATTACATCATCAATGTAGTAGGGTCATACAACAAACGAATCAAAGAAACCTACATCACAGCTACTGGACTGTATTCACACTATCAACTACTACTAGGAGAAACAAAAGCACTGTATCAAAACATTAATACAAGTGTAAACATCAACCAAAACAACAATTGGGTATTCGATGTGATTTACAATTCTTATCTATCAACCGATACTTCCACTGCACCAGTAAACAACTTATTTCAGTTAACCACTACCAAAAAGAACAAGAAGTTTGAGTTGGGAGTTACAGGAAAGTTGAGTATTGCTCCTAACGTACCAGTAAACTTTGGATATGGGGTAAATGCTACCTATCTATTCACTAAAAACCTAAGTGCAAGTCTATCAGCAGAAAAATTAGTACTCGGAGATTTTTACAACAATTTATTTACTGAGGGGCTAGAACAGTTTCCATACTATGGAAGAATGGTGGTTACTTGGAGGTTTTAGGAATTAAATAGAAATAATAAAAACATAAATAAAACACAACCTATGAAAATTAGAATCTTACTACTAGCAATAACACTTACCTCAGCCATAATAGGAAAGTCTCAAATAAATGACAAAAAAATACCTGATAGTGTGAAAAACATCGCTAAGGCGATTGTTGGGGAGGAGCAATACAAATATTCAGTTTGGTATACTACTTCAGCAATGTCAGTAGGAGAGGGAATGATCAATCATTCTTATAGTATTTATGTTCTCAATTACAGGCATAAAGGGTTAGTAGATATACTAACCTTTAATAGAGATGATAAACCGTATAAAAGAAGAACAAAAAATCCATTTTCATTCCCAGAATCAGTAAAAAAGGCAATAATTAAAGATTTTCCTAAATTGTCTAAACCTAAAAAAATGAGGAGAAAAGTAATTAAGTATGAATATTACTATCCTAAGCATAGTGAGTTTTATTCCATAAAGAAAGGAAATAAAGAATTCATTTACACAAAAGAAGGAAAACGACTATTAAATGAAGATAGTATATCTATGGTTGAAGTTGCTATCTATCATAGAGGTGTAATACCAACTGGCGAGGAATAATTAAGGGGGTAAGTCTATCAGCTGAAAAAGTACTATTAGGAGACTTTTACAACAACTTATTTACCCAAGGGCTAGAACAATTTCCTTACTATGGAAGGATGGTGGTTACTTGGAGGTTTTAGTTAGAAAAATAGAAGTTACTAGTTTTGTTTTTACCCCTTATTTCCACCTTAATAGGCTTAAAGCTACTGTTAATAAGTAATAGTTACTTTTTGTATTGGAAAGTAAACACTGGTTACCTCCCATACCTTTTCATTATCCTTTTATTCTCTCTCTAATCTCAGCTAGGGATTGATCAATAAGTAGTTTTCCGTCTCTAAAAACTTCTTTTAGTTCTCCTTGTTTTTCTTCTTCCCAAGACACTTGATCAATTAATTGATAGGCTCCGTTTTGTTTTTCAATTTTTATTAATCCTTTCGCTGATTTTTTTGTTCCATCATCTGTAATTGGATCTTTGAAGATTTCTCTGCCTTCTCCATCAACCTCACCGTAAGTTGCTTTCATTGCAAAACCGAAGGTATCTCGTGTGTTGTACTGATAAGTGAATGAACCAATTCCTAGCACTACATTAGTTGAGGCAAATCCATTTTGTTTTAATCGTTGACAGATGGCTTCAGCACGTTCAAGGGTAATGCTATCTCCGTATATGGCTCCAATATGAGCATCTAATTCTTTAAATCCTTTACTGTTTGTTGTTCCCCCAAAAATATCCCAAAGCAATTGAATTACTCCTTTCTTTTCTTCCGTTGTTTTACCGTTTGGGTTACCACAAATAATATCAACTGGATCTCCACTATCAGGGCGAATAACCACTTTACCATCTCTAGCTAACACTTCTTGCTTAAGGCTTGGTAAATATTCGGTTAATACCTTCCATAAATCCCATGTATCAGAAACAATAGATACGATTCCTGCAGGATAGGTTTCAGTAATTAATCGTTTAAATGTTTCTTGCTCTCCTGAGTTTGTTCCCATACACATTACCGAGTGCTCGGTTGCAGCAACAGAACCACCTACCAATTCTTGATCGGAATTTGCTTGGTAATAAGTTTCTAAAAAGTCGATAGCTGGAATGGTATCTGACCCAGTAAAACTTAATAGATGTCCTGCTGCACTTAATAAAGCAGCTTCTAACCCAGCCATTCCTCTCATGGAGAAATCATGTCCTTGCCAATCGACAAACTCTGGAATGCTTGATGTTTCTTTTGCATATTTATCCAATAACTTTCTGTATTGTTTCGCAATGGTTGCAGAATTACAAGGCAGCCACACGGTAGTTGACAACAACGTTTCAAAATAGTTGGTTAACCAAAAGAATTCGGGCTTGGTATTATACATGGTAAACATAGGCACACGAATAGGTACAGATACACCTTCGGGAAGGGCTTTAAACACCATAGGAATATATCCTAAATCGTGTAATGCTTCGATATGAGCGGTTCCTACCGCATTTGTACCTAGGTAATTATTAATTCTACGTGCATATTTTGATACAACTTCTTGCTTTGGTTGATGAAAGAAACTTGTGTTAAAATCCTCGATGACATACTTTTTTAAAAAGTACTGCAAGCCAAAGAAAACAACTTCTTCTATGCCAGCTATTCTGCTTTTACGAGGTGTCCAGTTAGAATAAACCAAAGTAGTTTGGTTAGGATATTGTCTGCGATGGTCTACTTTGTAGCCATCTGTGTAAAGTAATGGGTTCATGGGTTATTGTTTTAATAGTTTTTGATATATCAAATAATTCTCTTTGTCATAACAAGCGAAAATTATTTCTTTAAAATCAGTTTGTTTTTTAATAATAGAAAGTGCTATTTCGGCAGCTAATTGTTTCGGAAACTTATAGATACCAGTGCTAATATTTGGAAAGGCTAAAACCTCACAATTATATTTTTTGGCAATATTCAAGCTATTACCATAGCACTGTGATAACAATTCTTTTTCTTTTTTACTTCCTCCATTCCAAACGGGACCTACTGTATGTATAACATATTTAGCGGGTAATTTACCCGCTGTTGTTATAACTGCTTGTCCGGTATCACAACCTCCTTGCTTATTTCTAATTTTGATACAGTCATCTAGTATTTCTTTTCCTCCTGCACGGTGAATAGCCCCATCTACTCCGCCTCCCCCAAGTAAAGATGAATTAGCTGCATTTATAATGGCATCTGCAGGAATTTTTGTTATGTCTATATTTGTTAAAGTGATTTTCATTTTAAAGGTTGTTTGATTAAATCATCCCTCACTTCCATAAGTGCAAAACCAAGTAAGTTTAGTCCTTTCCAGTTTTTTGGATTTAAGATATTAGAGTTATTCTTATCCATGCCAACTCCCCATATCCTATCTACTGGACTTGCTTCAACCAGCACTCTGTTTTTTGTGTTTGTTAAAAACTCTTTTAGTAAAGGATTTTGATTGAACTTATAGTAGTTAGCTTGCCTTACTATAGAAAATCTGTTTTTCTCCCAAAGATCTTGGTTAAAGTTCGATACTTCTCTCCCCAGTTTTTTGGCTTCACCTGGAGTTTTGCAGGCAATAATTTTATTGTAAGCATTATCATCTTTAAAAAGCTTCGCTTTTTGTGCCATCATATAATGCTCTGCTGTTTTGTAGTTAACGTTGTCAACTAAAAAATTAGCCTCCCACCACTGACTTAAGCAGCTTTTAGTTATAATCCCATCTCTGCTAGGTTGATGTCCCCAAAAAAATAAATATTTTACATTCTTTGATTCGATAATATGTTCGATAGAGTACTTCACTTTTAAATTTTAATTTCAACAATCTTTTGTCCAACATCTACTCCAAATGAATTGGTGCTAAATACTTCTTCGAAGTGTTCTTTTAAGTCAGCAATGCCTCTACTAAAAATACCATGGCTTATGGCTAGGTATAATTTTCCAGCATTTTTTGCTTTTAACTCTTTGGCTAGGCCAATGAACGTTCCTCCTCCATCACAGATATCATCTACAAGTAAGCATGCTTTTCCTTTTAGATCGTCTGCATAAACTTTAAACCCACTTAATTTTCGTGTTTTAACATCCCTTTGTTTAGAGCATTCGATTACTTCATAATCTTGCAAAGCAGATGCTAGTTTATAAATCTTTTTTAAAGCTCCCCCATCAGGTGAAACTAAATAAACATCTTCATTGATTGTTTGAATCACTTCTTTTATGAAATTAAGATTAGTGATTACCTCACAAGTGTTTAATAGAGCAGGAGTAACTTCCGAATGTGGGTCGTAAACAGTGATTTTGTTTAAGTTTTGAGCATTTAAAATATCAGCATACACTTTAACGGATAAAGACTCTCCGGGTGTCATTACACGATCCTGTCGAGCAGCTGGGAAATAAGGAATAAACGTATTTATTTTTTCTACTCCCATTCTTTTTAGGGCGTCTATTGCGAGCAATAACAAACCAAAATCATTAAAGGATTTTAACCGATGGGTTATGGTTACTTCTTCCTCTTGATTAAGCGTTGAAGTAATTCGAATATGAGGCTCCCCGCCAGAAAAAAAGAAAGACTCAAAGTTGACCTCTGCACCTTTAACTGGCTTAAAATATGGATCAAGATTTAAAATCATTTTGTGTTATTTATACACAATTATAGTAATAAGAAATCCATAAAACAACTATTTGCGTAAAAAAAACGCTATTTAATTTCAAAAAGGAATCCTTCCTTCACTAATTTATTGTATTTAGATTGATTGAATTTAAACAGTTTTGCTGGTCTGCCAGCACCCTTTTGGCTCATTTTATCCGTTTCGTTTAGTAATCCAAAACTTAGGATTTTTTTTCTGAAGTTTCTTCTATCGATCTCCTTGTTAAGGATGGTTTGATACAGATTTTCAAGATCAGAAAAGGGAAATTCTTTGTTTAATAGCTCAAAACCGATGGGTTGGTAAGCTAGTTTTGATTGAATCCGCTTAATAGATGTATGAATAATTTTATTATGATCAAAAGGAAGTTGAGGTATTTCGTCTAAGGGGAACCATTCGGCATCTTTGGCATCGGTACCAGATTTTAACTTCATTTTAGTTGGATTAACCAAGGCGAAATAAGAAACAGATATCACACGGTTTCTTGGGTCGCGATTAATATCATCACCAAAGGTGAAGAGCTGTTCGAGGTAGTTTACTTTTATTCCTGCCTCTTCAAATAATTCTCTTTCAACGGCTTCTTTTAGTGGTTCGTCATCTTTTACTAGTCCGCCCGGAAGCACCCACTGATCTTTATTTACTCCAAACTTTTGTTTTACTAGCAATACTGAAAGTGTTTTTTCTTTGTAGGCAAATACAACAGCATCAACTGCTACTTTTATATTTTGAATGTTTCTTTGTGTCATATCGACACAAATTTAAATAAATCCATTTATTTATGACCTTCGGCATAATTTAATTCCATATTCTTTTATTTATTTGTACTTCATTTAAAACAAACAATGATGTTCAATAAACTATCTTATATATTTATTTCATTAGTTATTATTAGCTGTTCAGAAGCTCAACAAAAAACAGAGCCAACGGTTCAGAAAAAAGAAGTAACCACAACGGATACGCTTCGATACGAGAATGAAAAGCATTTAAAAAATATTAAGCAGCTAACTTTTGGTGGTGATAATGCTGAAGCTTACTGGAGTTTTGATGATAGTAAAATTGTTTTTCAAGCGAAATACGATAAATGGGATGCTCCTTGTGATCAAATATTTGTTGCTAACGTAGGTGAGGAACTAAGAGAAAAACCACAATTAGTTAGTACTGGTAAGGGTAGAACAACCTGCAGTTATTTTTTACCTGGTGATTCATTGATTGTTTACGCTTCTACGCATGAAGGGGGAGATGCTTGTCCGCCAGAGCCATCAAGAGACCAAGGGTATGTATGGCCTATTTATGAAACGTTTGATATTTATGTAGCCGATTTAAAAGGAAATATAAAGCAAAAGCTTACAGATCATAAAGGGTATGATGCTGAAGCTACTGTATCTCCTAAAGGAGATAAAATAGTATTTACTTCAACACGTTCTGGTGATTTGGAGTTGTATACCATGAACATTGATGGATCAGATATTAAACAAGTAACTGATGGTTTGGGGTATGATGGTGGAGCATTTTTCTCTCCAGATGGAACGAAGCTCATTTTTAGATCTTCTCGTCCAAAAACGGATGAGGAAGTTACTGAATATAAAAACCTGTTAGCGCAAGGCTTGGTTAAACCATCAAAAATGGAGCTTTATATTTGTAACATAGATGGATCTGATTTGAAAAAAATAACAGATCTGGGTGGTGCAAACTGGGCTCCTTTTTTCCACCCATCAGGTGAGAAAGTATTGTTTTCAAGTAATCATAAATCAGCTAAAGGAGGCAGACCACAATTTAATTTATTTATGGTAAATATTGATGGAACAGGATTGGAGCAAATTACCTATGATGATGTTTTTGATGCTTTCCCTATGTTTTCTTACAGTGGAGATAAATTGATTTTTTCGAGTAACCGAAACAATGGTGGTACAAGAGAAACGAACTTATTTGTTGCTGATTGGGTAGATTAGTCGTAACTATAATAGTTATTTGCGTTGCTATATTTATCGTATAATTTATCAATGATAGAATCTAACATCATGCCTTTTTTGTAAAATGTTGCGTAATTTTCATGAGCTAAGCTATCGTAAAATGTTAGTCCATCATCGTTAGAGTACCATTTATGTATATTGTCTTTAAATAATTTAAGTGTTTTAATATTGTTTTTTTGACTTTGAATACTTGTAGTATACATTGCATTTAAATAGGTGGATTGGTTTTCATATTCCGTATAAAGAGCATTTAAATACTCTTTTTTTAATCGGTTATAGCTTGGTACTTTTTTGAGTTTCCTTTTGGCTATGCTCGGATATTCGTTGTAAAACGCCTTGTAATTAGCAGTAGCTTGCATGGTTTTTTTGCAGATATTGATGCCTCTACTAATAGATTGTTTGTTGTTTAAAGAATCATCTGCGAATAGCGACCAATTGCCCCATCGATCATTAACTTTTGTCCATTCATTATCTACAGAGTCCATCATAATGTTAAGCTCATACATTGCTTCAAAGAATAGTTTGTCTTTTCCAGTGGCTACTTCTTTTAACTCACTGATATCCTCATTGGATCTATACTCAAAATCTCTATAATTTGTATTTTGCTCAAAGTTTTGACTGCAAGAAGTAATTATGATTACTATGAAGCCAAGATATATGTAGTTAATTCTAGCTATGATTTAGTGTTTTATATTTTTTTAATAGGACTGCACTAATAATAAAAATTAATACGCCTCTTATACCATCAACTAATAGTGAGTCTAACATATTAAGCTTCACATAAGCTAATATAGCTGCAAAGATTAACCATCCACCTATTAGTAAACCAATAACTGCTCCTTCAGCCTTTTTTTTATAAACCCAAGCAAAGGCAATTACTGTCAAAATTGTAAAAGCAAAAATGGCACCTGTTAATGGAACACCAAATACAGCAGCAGAAGGTGTGTATGATGCATTAAAAACCTCACTTACGGCCTCTATGTCTGCTAACATCCATATACCAAAAGCAAGCTCTATTACTCCATATAATATAATAAGTATTAAAAATGTTATGCGCATGTTATTGGGTTTAATTGAATAAAGTTACTCAATTTTTAATTTAAACTCTTGAGCGTAAATACCTACTTAAAAGAGTAATAAACTATTTAAATACTTTATTGTTTTTTATTTCTTCATATGCTTCTTGAACCAATAGGAATTGTTTTTTGAGACCTTTTTTCTTGTCGGGATGATAAAGTTTAACTAATCTTCTGTAGGATTCTTTAATATCCTCAATAGAGGCATTTAAAGGGAGTTCTAATATTTTATAATATCTTTCTAATGCGTTAGATTGGTATTTTTTAAGTTTTTCTTGTTCTGCTTTTTGATTGAGTTCTTCTTCTGATTGGTAATTATACATTGCTAGAATAGAATCAAGGGTGTTGTAGTGAAACCTCAAAGATTTACAGACTTTTCTTAAAAAACTTAATTCTTTTATAGATAAAAACCTATCTATGGTGTAAATGTTAATTAAATAATCAAGAATTTGAAGTTTTGTTCTAGTTCCACCTATTCTTGAAAATGTATCTAAATAATCATCAAGTTCGGCAAATGTGATTTTTTCATTAGAAAAATTTCTTTCGTAAAAGCTAAAGTTTTTTGAACCAAACGCATTTGTTATGATTTGTTTAACAACTGCTTTTTCTTTTTTTGTTTCTGAAACAAATTGACCTATTAAATAAAGCCTTTTCCCGTGAATATAATTTCTACTAATTGATGAAAAAGGACTTTGGGAATAATCAACAACATTTTCATGAGGTCTGAGAAGGGTTACAATAAAAAAACCAACTACAACGATTGAAAATATAAATCTTCCAAAACTATTACCTTCTTGAGTAATAAAGCCAATCGCTATAGCAAATAATACTAAGCCAATTATAATAGAAATACTTATTAAAACTCTTCTATACCTAAAAAGAAACTCCTTCATATTTATTAATGGTTCAAATTTAATTTAGTAACCACTTATTACTTGAAGTTTTTATATTCTTTTAAGGAATCGTAAGCTTCCTGAACCTTTTGGAACTTTTCTTTAGCTCCTTTTTGGTATTCTGGACCTAATTGAGCAACCTTATCTGGGTGGTATTTAACGGCAAGCTTTCGGTACGCTTTTTTTATTTCTTCAGGAGTTGCTGTGTTTTCTAATCCTAGTATTTGATACGAAATATCAATGTTTTTGTATGATGGTTGATACGTTTGTCTTTGCTGATTGTAGTTTTGATACCCTTGGTTGTAATTCCCTGACTGATAATAGTACATAGCTAAAACAGAATCTAATGTGCGTGAAGGAATATTCATTGCTTCGCAAATCCGTTTAATAACATTTAGTTCGCTAGAAGAAATTTCACCATCGGCATTAGCAATACCAATAAGATAGTGGATAAGATGAACTTTTGAAGATCCACTTAAGCTTCCCGATATTTCAGCTGCAAGCTTATCAATGGATAAATTTGTTTCTAAGTACTTTTTTAAATCCTTAACGTGTTTTTTAGCCTGCTCTTCACCAAATTGTTTAACGAAATATTTTTTTACAAAGTTTAATTCGGATTTCATGGTGGCTCCATCAGCCTTAATAACCAAGGAGGAAAGCATCATTAGATACCTTCCGAAATCGTATTGATTGGCAGCACTTCCTCGAAATTTTTTTCGTTTTTCGTCCACTCCCCAAACGGAATCAATCATGTAGCCAACATACCCGCCAACAAAAGCTCCAAAGAAACTTCCTTTAGTTAAAAAGTATCCAACTATAGTACAACCGAACGTCCAAACACTCAAAACAATTAGTTATAATAAGGTGAAATCATAAGATAAACAACTACACCAGATATTGCAACATATAACCACAAAGGGTAGGTAAAACGAGTAAGCTTTTTATGTGCTTTAACATCCCCTAACCATCCCTTTAAGTATGTAAAACAAACAAGTGGAGTAATTATTACTGATAAAAAGATGTGCGATATTAGTACAAAATAGTACACATATTTTATTGCCCCTTCTCCACCATAGGGAGTAGAATCACTCGTCATATGATAGGCTACGTACATTAATAAAAATACAAGTGAACATAATATGGCCGCATTAATGAGTGTTTTATGAAGCTTAATATTTTTATTTTTTATAGCAATTAATGCTGCAATTAAAAGAACAGCTGTAAAAGCATTAATACCAGCATAAATAGCAGGTAAAAAACTAAGGTCTATACCAGGAATTTTAACCATAAAAAGAACAGCTACAGCAAAGGGTAAAACGATTGATAACGCAATCGCAATCGTTCGCATTTTAGGCTCCTTTTCCCTAGGTAAATAGTTAATTTTTGTACTCATTTATAAGTTTTGGAATGTCCTTAATTAATTTATCAACTTCTTCTTTCTTAGTCCCATCATAAAATCCTCTTATGCGTAAATCTTTATCTACTAAAACAAAGTTTTCTGAATGTAAAAAACCACCTAAAGCATTAACATCTTCTTGAGTTGCTACCATATAATCATTAACCCCTACATCGTAAAGATGGTCTTGATCTCCCGTTAAAAAATCCCAATTTTTGGTGTCAATATTCTTTCTCTCAATATAGGCTTTTAGTTTTTCAGTTGTGTCAGTTTCTGGGTCTACAGTATGCGCAAGGATTTGAATGTCGTATTTATCGGTTTTTTCTTGAAGATATTTCATGTTATCTGTCATGATAGGACAAATAGAAGGGCAAGTAGTAAAGAAGAAATAAGCAACCGTAATATTTCCTTTTAAATACTCTTGGGTAATAGCATCTTCATTCTGATTAATAAAATAAAAGCTTCCTATAGTATGCTCAACAGAGTCTTTAGTATCTGGATCATACTCTTTTCTACCATAAATCGCTAATTTATCACTATTGCCACAACTAACTATAGTTAGAGTAATAATTGTAGAAAAAAAATAAGCTATTGGTTTAATCATATATTAACTTCTTTATTCTTTTCTAGTTCTTCTTTATATTCTCTTTCGAGTACTTTAATTTCTTGTTGAAGTCTTTTTAATTCAGGTGTCTTATCTCCTTGATAAATACCTCTTAGGTAGTGGTTTTTATCAATTAATAGTATCATTTTATAGTAAGTTTTACCACCAATTACATTGTCTTTAGGGCTGTCTTGATTCAACTTAGCATTAGGTAGATCAAAATCGTAAAGAGGATTTTCTTGTGGGCCAGTTACTATTTTCCACTTTTCAGCATTAACAGGTTGCTCCTTAATAAATGAGGCTAAATCTACTTGATTTCCATTTGTATCAATCAGTTGGGAAACAATTATAAAATCTTTTAACCTTGTTTCGTGTAAAATAGGGTTATATATATATTCTCCAAGCTGCTTAGATAGTATTGGACAAGCAGCAGGACATGAAGGAATTAACGTGGTAATAATAATCGATTTTCCCTCTAAGCTTTCTTTTGTAATAGCATTACTATCAACGTCATAAAATAAAAAGTCATTTACTTTTATTCTGCCAGAATCGGTAATGTTTTTAGCGTAAAATTTTAGTCCGTTGTACTCGGTATCTCCTCTAGAGAGTACCATTAAAAAAATAAGGGGAACTCCAAAGAGTAGTAAAAAAAGTCCTATTCTTTTAGAAGTTGCCCCTCCCATATTGTATGTATTTTAAATTAGTATGTAAATACGTTAAACCCTTCTATTAGGTATAAGAAAATCATGTAACCTATAAAAATTAAATAAGGTATAATGATGTAAAACCTAAAGGATCTTTTTTCATCTCCTAAGTGCATAAATATAAGCACAATGTATGCTGCTTTAACTACTGTCATGATAATAAATGACCATTTAACAACTGGCCAAAGGTCAGCAGAGCGATCACTCAAAAATATACCCATTGCAATTTCAACTGCAGTTAAAATTGAAAGAATAGCAGTTACTTTCCATATTTTTTTTCTAATAGCTTTACCTGCCTCTTCTGAGTGGTTAGCCATTGGTGCATAACTGTCGTTTACAATTAAATCATCTCTTTCCATATCTCAAGAATATAATAACAGGTTTAATTAAACTAAGTAGAAGAATGTAAATACAAATACCCAAACTAAGTCTACAAAGTGCCAGTATAAACCAACTTTTTCAACCATTTCATAATGCCCTCTTTCGTGCATAATTCCTTTCTTCACTTGAAGCCAAACAACAGCATTTATTATTACTCCAGTAAATACATGGAATCCATGGAATCCAGTTACAAAGAAGAAGAAGTTTGTATATCTAATTTCTCCAGGATTTTCGGGTAAGTATGGGTTCCATGTTAATGTAGCCATACCGTGCTCATTACCATTAATAAATGTATACCACTCCCAAGCTTGAGAGCCTAAAAATATTGCTCCTCCAACAATTGTCCATCCTAACCACTTTTGTACACCAGCTTTATCCATTCGATGTCCAGCTTCTACCGCAAGTACCATTGTTACAGAACTTACAATAAGTATAAAAGTCATTAAAGCGACATATATTAGCGGTAGCTCTGCATGTGTAAATGGAAAGTGAAAAAATACTTTTTCTGCAATAGGCCAAGAATCGGCAGAAGCCTTCGCAAAACCTAATGAGATTAAAAACCCTCCAAATGTTAATGCATCTGATACAAGGAAAAACCACATCATCATTTTTCCATACGTGACATTAAAAGGAGAACGACCACCTCCCCAAGCGGTTGCTGCATCAACTTTTTCTACGTGTCCTGCCATAGTTTTAAGGTTAATTTAGTTTTAGTAGTGCAAGTTTAATGAATAAAATATAAAAACAAGAATAAATACAGCCACAAAAGCCCTAAAAAGTGCCAAAAAACACCTCCTAGTTTTATTCCTAAGTAATAATCTTTTCCGTATTTACCTCTTGCTAAAGCAATTATTAAATATAAGAGATAAAATAGTGCAATAAGTATATGAGCTAAGTGAGCACCTGTTAAAACATGGAAGTATGAGGCACTAACGATACTTTGATCTGCTAATTTAGCTTGTTGATTTTCGGTAAGATTATACCTAAACTTTACAACGGCAAGGTATTTATTCTGCGAATTTTCTTCGTTGTTTTCTTGAAGTTCGATTAACTCGCTACCAAAAACCATTTTTGGTTTAGTTTTAGAAAATTCTTGATACTCTTCACTATCAATGGGAATCATTTTTTTACCCCAATAGTAAAACCCTCCTTCATCTTTAAATAAAAGATTTCCTCCAAAATACAATTCGTAGTCTTTACCAAATTCACCAGAAACAGAGAATTCTTCATTATCGTTTGCACTTAAAATTTTTGTTCCTGTAAAGGCATATCCTTTTTGATATATTTCTCCCCAGCCTTTAAACTGGAAATAGCCAAAACCTAATCCAAAAATTAGTGTTAGAAATAAAAACAGCATGGAAAGCTTTTTATTTCCTTTTTTAACCACAACTAAAGCTAGAACCATGGTGATGGAGCTAATAGCTATTGTTACAGTGCTATATATTAATGATGTAGGTAGCTGAAGAGATACCCAAAAACCGGCTCCTCTAGAAACTAAAAAGGCGCTTGTAAACCCTCCAAAAAGCATTACAACAGCAAACAAACTAATATAAACTAAGTTTGTTTTTGCTTTTACTTGAGCTTTTTTATAAAATTCAGACTCTTTATTTAATTCTGTTTCACTCATAAAAGTGATTATATAATTTTAAAACATTCGTGTAATCCACACGTCTAGAAAATAAAACAAAAAAGCAAGAGGCAAATATGTAAAAGAAGCAAACATGAGCTTTAATGCATCTTCATCTTTTAGTGTTTTATATAATTTAAACGCTGGTATGACAAAGTAAATACCTAAGCCAGTAACTAGTATCATAGAAGTTATTCCAGATATTCCTAATGCCCATGGCAACATACCCGCAGGTATAATAAACAGGGTATAAAAAAGAATAATAAAAGCTGTTTTTTTGTCTTTTTTTGGACCATATGGAAGCATTTTATATCCTCCTTTTCTATAATCATCAGCACCTTTCCATGCAATTGCCCAAAAGTGAGGAAACTGCCAAACAAATTGAACAAAAAATAGGATACCAGGAACTAAACCAAAATGACCTGTAGCTGCAACGTATCCAATCATAGGAGGAATGCTCCCAGGAAAAGCCCCTACAAAAACAGAAATTGGTGTTATCTTTTTTAGTGGGGTATAAACAAACGCATAGGAAATAAGTGCTATTAAGCCTAATACAAAACAAGTAATGTTTATAGCGTACAGGAAGTACAAGCCTAAAATACCTATGGTTAAAGAAAAAATAAGCGCTTCGGTAACATTCATTCTTCCTGCTGGAAGTGGACGATTTTTTGTGCGCTCCATCAACGCATCAGAATCTTTTTCTATAATTTGATTAATACCATTTGATGCTCCTGTTACTAAAAAACCACCAAGTATTAAATAGATGAAATCTAACAAATTAAAGCCATTTGGAGCTATACCATAACCTAAACCAGCTGAATAAACAACGAGTGAAGCTAGCCTTAGTTTTGATAACGCAGCATAGTCGGCTATTTTTTGACTAACCAATGTTTTTTCTTTAGAAATTGCGACCTGTGACATATTGTTTCCAAAATTACCCTTAAAGAAAATGAGGTTCAAATGTAGTATAAATTATTTGATAATGTTTTTCTAATTTAGAATGTGTTTAAATAAAGGAGTAATGAAAGAACTTTTTTTAATGTTAATATTAACTCTACCCAACGCATTTATTTTTTCTCAAGCTAATAAAACAGCTGTAATAGAAAGAAAAATTCCTGCGATTAAAGATTTGGAAGGAGAACGAATAGTTTATCGCTATGGTTATGATACATCCTATTCTAACACACCATTAATGTTAGATAGTATTACAGAGGTTGACATTTCAATAGATTACAACCAAGCAGTGTTTGGTGGCTATCGAAGTGAAAAGGTAGATTTGATAAAACTAGACTCCTTAAAAATGATCCATCTTTTCGAAAAGGGGCTAAATTCTTTTAGAACTAATTATACAGAAAACTCATTATATCAAATAATAATTAAACCTAAAATTATATATAGAAAAGAGGAGTCATTTTTGTTTATGAAAGCAGCTATGTCAATAGGTAATTTTGATATTTTTTTAGTCAACAAGAATGATACTCTGTTTAAAGCATTTTTTGAACCTATTGTAGCTAATGGGTCTATGTTCTCTATCAATGAGCAGAAAGAATTTGAAAAATTAATTAACCAGTGTGGTACATGGCTAAGAGTAATAAATAATAAATTAAGAAGAGAGCAGAAAAAAAGGAATAAAAGATAATTAAACACTATTTATATCAACCTTCCTTTTGGTTATTCTCCAAAATACTCCAATAAATAAAATAATACTTAATAGTATTGGCAAATAATCAAGTTGGGCTGTTGTAGCATAATCGCTAAAGTAGATGTAAAGAATTACGCCTACAGCATTATTAATAAAATGTAAAATAATGTTTGTCCAAATGCTTTTGCTGTAAATGAATAAATAGCCAAGTACTATTCCCATGAAAAAAATAGGTAAAATGGTTAAGTATCGGCTATGAACAAAAGCAAAAAAAGCTGCTGTTAAAAACACACCTAAATGAGTGTTTTTTGTGGCTTTTATTACTAGTTTCTGAATCACTCCTCTAAAAATAAACTCCTCACAAATAGCAGGGAAAAGTGCAAAAACTGCTAGGTTTAAGATGACTGATAAAGCACCCCTATTTTGGAGCATATATTCAATAAGTTCTTGAGAACTATTGTCATTATCAATAAATTCCTGAGAAAAGGGAACAAGTTGATTTACGTATGTTAGTCCATGTATAATGTAAAAGCAGGAGATAAAAAGTGGAATAATAATGATTAGGAAGCGGAGTTTTGGCTTTTTAAGCTTGAGGTATTTATTAGCATCTCCTTTTAACAAAGAAATAAAAACTAAAGGCGGTAATAAAAACGTACCCAATTGAGTTAAAACAATGGAAACATAATGTGAAGTGATGCTAATACCTTCAAGCTTTTCCATTTCTTGGAGAGTAACTCCATCAGCATAATTTATATAGAAATATGTCAGCAAGCTAAAGATCATGCTTGAGATTAAAGCAATGATTAAAAGAACAAAAAGCTGATTTCCGTACCTACCTTTTAAAAATTCAAGATTCATCGGTCTAAAGATATTATATTTGCAACATAAAAAGTACTGTTTGGTTAAAATAGCAGACATAGCATTAGGAGATTTCCCTTTATTACTTGCTCCCATGGAGGATGTTAGTGACCCTCCGTTTAGGGCATTATGCAAGGAGTATGGAGCAGATTTAATGTATACAGAGTTTATTTCTTCGGAAGGATTAATACGAGATGCAGCTAAAAGTGTTAAGAAGCTTGATATTTTTGAGTATGAACGACCAATAGGGATTCAAATTTTTGGATCTAATATTGATTCTATGCGAAAAGCAACAGAGGTTACAGAGCAAGCTAACCCTGATATTATCGATATAAACTATGGATGCCCGGTAAAAAAAGTAGCTGGGAAAGGAGCAGGAGCGGGAATTTTGCAAGATGTTCCCAAAATGGTTGAAATGACTAAAGAAATAGTTAACTCAACAAACCTGCCAGTTACTGTTAAAACTCGCTTAGGTTGGGATGATAATACGAAATACATTGTTGAGGTAGCCGAAAGATTACAAGATGTTGGCATAAAAGCTATATCTATACACGGGAGAACCCGAAAACAAATGTATAAGGGAGAGGCAGATTGGTCGCTCATTGCTGAAGTTAAAAACAATCCAAGAATGCATATTCCTGTTTTTGGCAATGGGGATATTAACAGTCCTCAAAAGGCTGTTGAATATAAAAATAGATATGGTGTTGATGGAGTTATGATTGGGAGAGCAAGTATAGGAAGTCCATGGTTTTTTAAGCAAGTAAAACATTATATACAAACGGGAGAGGAGCTTCCAGAAATATCTTTAGAGGAACGAGCAGATGTAGCTAGAAGACACCTAGAAATGAGCCTTAAATGGAAAGGAGAAAGAGAAGGAGTTGTTGAAATGAGAAGGCATTACGGTAACTATTTTAGAGGCATACCAAACTTTAAGGAAACCAGAATGACTCTGGTAACCTCAATGGAATCACAAGAAATTTTAGAAACGCTAGATAAGATACCTACTCAATATGGCTTAGTTTAAGCATATTGGTTTTTCCGTTTTCCTCAATTGGCATACTAGCTGTATTAATAATTAAATCTCCTTCTTCAACGTAACCTTCCTTTTTTAAGATGTATTTGATATCAGCAATTGTATGGTCGGTACTTACCATTTTATCGTAAAAAAATGTTTTTACACCCCATACCAAATTAAGCTTACTTAAAAGTTCTTTATTTCCAGAAAAAACAAAAATATTTGCTTTTGGTCGCTTACTTGATATTTTGAAGGCAGTATAACCAGAGTGTGTCATCGTAACAATTGCCTTGGCATTAGTTTTATCAGCCAAATTACTTGCATTAAAGCATATAGAATCGGTAATGTATCTTTCTTGATCAGTAATTGTTTCATCCGCTGCATGCACTCGACCCGGAACATGTACCGCCATTTTATTAATAATTTTAATCATAGCTTTTATAACCTCAATTGGATATTTTCCTACAGAAGTTTCTCCACTTAGCATTACTGCATCAGCACCATCTAATACCGCATTAGCTACATCGTTTACTTCAGCCCTAGTAGGTGCAGAGTTTTCGATCATGCTCTCCATCATTTGTGTGGCAATTACAACAGGTTTAGCGTTATCTAAGCATTTCTCCACGATCATTTTTTGTACAATAGGCACTTCTTCCATAGGAATTTCAACACCTAAGTCACCTCTAGCAACCATAACCGCATCAGCCTCTCTAATGATATCGTCAATATCTTCAACCGCTTCAGGTTTTTCTACTTTAGCTATAATTCTAGCTTTCTTTTTTTTGTTTGAAATAAGGTGACGAAGCTCAATAATATCTCTTGCCGAACGAACAAAAGATAATCCAATCCAATCCGCACCATGATCTAAAGCAAAGTCTAAGTCAACTAGATCTTTTTCGGTAAGGCAAGGTAAGCTAATTTTAGTATTTGGAAGATTAACTCCTTTATTAGATTTTAATACTCCTCCATAAATTATCTTAGCAACAACTTCATCCTTTTTATTTGTTGAAACAACTTGAAGCTTTAGCTTTCCATCATCTAATAATATATGCTCCCCAACAGATACATCTCTAGCAAATCGTTGGTAGTTCATGTATGCTTTCTTAGCATTACCGATACACTCTTTACTAGTAAAAACGATTTCTTTCCCT
Organism: uncultured Saccharospirillaceae bacterium; assembly: GCA_950054195.1. Taxonomy (GTDB): domain Bacteria; phylum Bacteroidota; class Bacteroidia; order Flavobacteriales_D; family CAJJDF01; genus CATLPG01. The sequence continues at coordinate 57,000 of CATLPG010000002.1, read as the reverse complement.
TCTTCTAAAATACTATCATCTTCCATCTTACCTACTCTAAGTTTAGGCCCTTGAAGATCTGCTAGTTTAGAAATATGTAATCCGTTTTCTTTATTTATTTCATCAATGGTATTGATTACTTTGAGGTGGTCATCATGTGTTCCGTGTGAAAAATTTAAACGACATACATTTACTCCCTCTTGTATTATTTGATATAAAATTTCTTTACTTGATGTAGCAGGTCCAATGGTTGCTACTAGTTTTGTTTTTCTCATAGTTTAAAATTAAAACAAAAGATTTTGTTTGTTTTTTAAAGTACTCACATTTATTTCAAAGCACATTAAAACAATGTTAATCTTTCTTAAGCTAGTTAATACATCTTGAGTAGAGCTATCCCCGTAAATAATAAGCAAATAATCTGCTGCTTTTTGTTCTGGCAGTAGCAATTGCTTCTTAAATTTGTTATCAAGAAGGCGATAACCAACATTTAGGTCTTCGTCTTCATAAAAGTAATTAGAAAATGAGGCTGTACCAGCTTTTTTAGTTTCTAATAATACTTCTTTTTCCTTGAATAAAGATATAGATAACTCCTTGTTTATTGCCCAGCTCAACCTGTGATCTTGTGAGTGACAAGCAATACCAATTAATTTGAAATCATCTTCAATAAAATCATCTTCAAGGATATACTTACTCATAGTGTATAATCTTATTTAAAGATAAGCATATGTTACATATTAATTATATCTACTTAAATTTACTTACTAATAGATATGTTTTAGTAACCTTTATTCAACTCAATTGAAAACAACACTTATCATATTTTTTGTTTCTCTTACAATGGTAGGTTTTAACCAAGATTGTGATAGGCTAATTGAGGAAACTAAATTAATCCACGAGTCTTTTCTAAAAGGGACAATCAAAGATTTTAGTAAGCTCACTAATATTGAAACAAAACTTCAAGCTTGTAAAAGCAAATTAAGCAAAAAGGATTTTTATTTAATAAAATACCGTTTAAGTGATTGCTACTTTTATGTTTTTACGAAGGAGTACAAAATAGATAGTTCAATAAAGTACGGAGTAAAAACAATAAATTATTCAGATTTAGTAGAAGAGACAGACTATCAATCCTCAAGTAGAGCGTACTATGGATTATTTTATTACAATATACACCAGTACGATAGCGCAATTAATTACTACAAACAAGCATTAGAATTTAGTTTAAAGGATACTACAAAAGCTTCTCAGTGTTTGGCTTATTATGGCTTGGCATCTAGCTATTTTAGAATAGGAAACGATAGCTTAAGCTTAGACTACAATAAGCTAGCATTAAGCCTATCAGACTCTATAGAGAATCCGCTTCAGCATTCACGAATTTTAATGCAAAATGGCGTATTGTTTATTTCTAAAGGAGAGTTAGTAAAAGGATTAAAATTTTTAAATAGATCAAAATCTACTATTGAAAATTATAAAGAACAATATACTTCGCAATACCTAGCGGTTACAATACATCTTGTAAATGCATATGTAGAAATTAAATTTTACGATAAAGCAAATGAGTTAATAATCGACTCAGAAAAATATATTGGGGATAGCGATTATTACAGAGCATGTTTTTTGATGAACAAAGGTATAATTAGTTACTCCGGTTATAATAAAATTAATGAAGCGAAATATCTTTTAAATGAAGCAATGGAGGTATTCAAAAAAAAACCTGCTTTTACAGATGTATCTACTTGTTATTTTTATTTAGGTACTATAAATACTGAGGAGAAAAACTACTCTTTGGCCGAAAAGAACTTGCTAAAAGCAATTGAGATCGAAGAGCAAGGGAATAATTATAATTTACCATCTTCATGTAGGTTACTTGCCGATGTTTATTATTTAAAAAACGATCTTGAATCGGCTAAATTATGGATAAAAAAATCATTGAATAATCAACCAAGTAATTATACGCTAAAGGATGTTTATGATTTATATGCTAAAATATTCTTAGAAGAAAAGAATTATAAAGAGGCATTAATATTTAAAAATAAGTCTGACTCCTTGTATAATATGATAAAAGGCGAATCGGTAAGGAATGAAATAAACCAGTTGATCTACATAAACGATCAGTTATTGTTAGAGAAGGAAAAAGAGAAGATTTTAATAAAAAATAAAGCAGAAAAAAAACAGCTTTATCTTACCATTTCTCTGTTATTAATTGGTTTTATACTAGCCTTAACTTTCGTCTTAGTTTTTTATCAAAGAAATAAATTTAACAAACAAAAAGCGTACTTATCATCTAAAGACATAGAAATTAAAAAACTGAAAATTGAGGTTAAAAACAAAAAGCTAGATGAATTAAAGGAGTCTATTGCTTCACAAAATGAACTAATAGAAAATTTAAAAAAGGGTACACCTAAAGCGCTCTCTAAAGAAACAATTGATGAGCTAGTAAAAAATACATCGAGTGGCGAAAATTGGATGAAATTTATGGTGGAGTTTAATAAGATTCAAGAGGGTTATCTAGATCGATTAAAATCCTTTTATCCTGAACTAACCAAAAATGACCTTAGATTTATGGTTTTGGCAAAACTTAACTTGGGAGATAGTGAAATTGCAAAGCTCATTAATGTAGAGTATGAAAGTGTTAGAAAAATCAAATATAGAATCAAGAATAAACTTGATATTGATAATTTTGACGACCTTCTAATTGTTTGATAAATAAATGTTTTTGCTGTTTATGTGTACAATACGAGACGTTAAATATACATTTTAAGGTTTTATGTTGTTTACAAGTAGTTTTAATTAGTAGTTAAAATTTAACCACATTGAAAAATAGCATTATTACTCTTTTTATGAGTATAAGCTTATACAGCTTTTCTCAAACAAATACATGGAATGGCTCCACTGATAATGATTGGCATAAGGCTTGCAATTGGAGTTTAAACGCTATACCTGTATCAACTCACAATGTTGTTATTCCAACCGTAGGAACATACCCTTTAATTACTGGAAATGCTCATTGTAGAACGCTGAGTATAACAAGTACAGCTACTAATACGCTTACCATTAATTCTTCGGGAGGGGGAAACCTTTGTGTTAGTTCTACTAACGGAGGGGCTTGCTCAACAACGCTTACTGATAATGGAGGGTGTGCTGTTCCAGGATCTGCTTTCGGTTCGGGAGGTTGCGGAACATGTACACTTGGGGTTTTTACTTGCTTGTTTCCAATACCCGCTAGCGGAGATTGTATATCACTAAATAATCCTACAGATTTTGATATTACATTAAATATTGCTGGTGCTTCTGGAACGGTTTATCCGCCTCCCTGTGGTAGTTTTAGTCCTTCAACAACATTATTAATACCCGCTATGAGCACCCGTTCGTTATGTTTTAATGTACCATCTGGCTGTTGTCCTTTCACAAATGCGGAGCCAATAAATATTCCTTGGACCTCCACAGATGGCTTTTCAGGAAATACAACGGTAATAATTCGGACAGATATTGATTAAAAAAAAGAGACAACTAGTATCTAATTGTCTCTTAATGATAATTGAATTAAGCCATTGCGTTTTTAGCACGCTTACGCTCGTGTTCTTTCAGTAAAATTTTACGTAATCTTAAGGACTCTGGAGTTACCTCAACGTACTCATCTTTTTGAATATATTCTAAAGCTTCCTCTAGACTAAACTTAATAGCTGGCGCCAATTTCACTTTGTCATCTGCTCCAGAAGAACGCATGTTACTAAGCTTTTTAGTTTTTGTAACATTAACTGTTAAGTCATTATCTCTAGAGTTTTCTCCTATTACTTGTCCTTCGTAAATTTCTTCGTTAGGGTCTACAAAGAACTTTCCTCTGTCTTGTAGGTTATTTAAACTAAAAGGAATTGACTTACCAGTTTCTAGAGAAATTAATGAACCGTTTTGTCTTCCTGGAATTTCTCCTTTGTATGGTTGAAACTCTTTAAATCTGTGCGACATGATAGCCTCTCCAGCAGTAGCCGTTAATAAGTAGTTTCTTAACCCTATAATTCCCCTTGAAGGAATAATAAATTCAAGTACTACACGATCTGCTTTTGGATTCATGCTTAACATTTCTCCTTTACGTTGAGTCACCATTTCAATAGCTTTTCCAGACACATGTTCTGGTAAATCGATCGTTAACTCTTCAACAGGCTCATGCTTAACACCGTCTATTTCTTTAATAATAACTTGTGGCTGTCCAATTTGTAATTCGTATCCTTCTCTTCTCATGGTTTCAATCAAAACAGATAAGTGAAGAATTCCTCTACCAAACACCATAAAAGAATCAGCAGAATCAGTTTCTTTTACTTGTAGCGCTAAGTTTTTTTCAAGCTCAGCCTCTAATCTTTCTTTGATATGTCTTGAGGTTACAAACTTACCTTCTTTACCAAAAAATGGAGAGTTGTTAATAGTAAACAACATACTCATTGTTGGCTCATCAATTTTAATTGTTTCTAAAGGCTCAGGATTTTCAAAATCAGCAATGGTATCACCAATTTCAAAACCATCAATACCAGTTAACGCACAAATATCTCCTGCATGAACTTCTTCGGTTTTGCTTTTACCCATTCCTTCAAATGTGTAAAGCTCTTTAATTTTAGATTTTACAATTGATCCGTCTCTTTTGCAAAGCGAAACTTGCATACCCGTTTTTAACGTACCTCTCTGTAATCTACCAATAGCAATTCGTCCAGTATATTTTGAGTAATCTAATGATGTAATTAATAATTGTGGAGTACCTTCTTCAACTTTAGGAGAAGGGATATGCTCTAAAATTTGATCTAATAAAACGGTGATATTATCTGTTGGTTTTTGCCAATCCAAACTCATCCATCCTTGCTTAGCAGATCCATAAACAACAGGGAAGTCTAATTGTTCTTCAGTAGCACCAAGGTTAAACATTAAGTCAAACACTGCTTCGTAAGCCTCATCAGGCGTGCAGTTTTCTTTATCAACCTTATTAACGACTACAATAGGCTTTAAACCAGATTCAATTGCTTTTTGTAGTACAAAACGTGTTTGTGGCATTGGTCCTTCAAAGGCATCTACTAAAAGTAAAACACCATCGGCCATGTTCATTACACGCTCTACTTCTCCTCCAAAGTCACTGTGACCAGGAGTATCAATAATGTTAATTTTAGTTCCTTTATAATTAACCGAAACGTTTTTAGCCAAAATGGTTATTCCTCTTTCACGCTCTAAATCATTGTTATCCATGATTAGTTCTCCTGGTCTTTCATGATCGGCAAATAATTTACCTGCCATAATCATTTTATCTACCAAAGTTGTTTTTCCGTGATCAACGTGAGCAATAATAGCTATGTTTCTAATGTTTTCCATTTAAATAAAAAAAGGTGTTGTTATTGCCTGCAAAGGTAGACTTAATTATGAAGTATTTGTCACCTTTATGTTAAAAAAGGCGTAAAGAATGTAAATTTGACGTTCATGAATAAAAAATTCGTCATAAACCTAGGGTTATTGCTGCTACTAAATTTTTTAGTAAAGCCTTTTTATATCTTGGGAATTGATGGAGAAATTCAAAACAGAGTTGGTCAAGAAATTTACGGTCAGTATTTTTCACTTTTAGGTCTAACTTTTTTATTAAATATTATTCTTGATGTAGGTATTGTTAATTATAACACAAGAAATATTGCACAACATAATTTTCTTTTAACCAAATACTTTCCTTACATCATTGCGTTAAGATTAATTCTTTCTGCTTTTTTTGGAGTATCCGTTTTGTTAACATGGTGGTTTTTGGGTTATTCATTCGATACCTTTCATATGATTATGTGGTTAATCGCTAACCAGATAATTATGGGATTTATTCTTTATGTTCGTTCTAACCTAACGGGTTTACATTTATTTAAACAAGACAGTATTATTTCTGTTCTTGATCGCTTTTTGATGGTCGCTATATGCGCTGCACTACTGTGGGGAGGAATAACTAAAACTCCTTTTAAAATTGAGTGGCTAATTTATGCCCAAACAGTTGCTTATTTGGTTACGCTTGTACTTGCATTATACTTTTTAACTAAAAGTGCTAAACCAAAACTTTTTAAATACAGGCGAGCAGTTTCCATTAATATTTTAAAGCAAAGCCTACCCTATGCAGTTTTAATACTATTAATGGTAATTTATTACAGAATTGACAGTGTAATGATTGAACGAATGCTACCCGATGGTAAACTGCAAGCAGGAATTTATGCTAACGCTTTTCGTTTTTTTGAGGCAGGAAATAATATAGCCTCTTTGTTTGCCATAATCTTACTTCCTGTCTTTGCTAAGTTGATTAAGGAAAAACAAAAAGTAGATTCATTAGTTGTAACAGCATCAAAACTATTAATTCCGGGAGGTATTATAATTGTTATAATTAGCTTTTTTTATAGTTATGAACTTATGGGGGCTCGGTATGATAACTATGTTGATCAATCTGCACCTGTGTTTTCCTTATTGATGGCGTGTTTCTTTTTTGTTTCCTGCACCTATATATTTGGCACCTTACTTACAGCTAATGGAAGTTTAAAAATATTAAATAGAGTAGCTTTATCGGGAGCGATACTTAACGTAGTGCTTAATATTGTTTTAATTCCTTACTACAAAGCTTTTGGAGCAGCATTAGCAAGTTTAATTACCCAAGCTGTAACAGCTGTCATTCAACTATTCATAGCGTCAAAACTATTTAAGCTAAAGTTGAATATTAAACTAATGACATCATTAATGGTATTTTTAGCTTTAGTAGTAGCAGTTACCTTCACAACTAGAGTGTATGTTAGCTTTATCAACAGTTGGTGGTTAGAGGTGATTTTTATACTAATAGTTAGCGTTTTAGTACTTGTAAGCTTAGGCCTTATAAGAATAAATGATCTTAAAACACTAATTTTGTCATACAAAAGCAATAGAAATGAGTAGTGAGAAAGGAACAATAGTGCCTTTAGCATGGCCAAAAACTGGTGCTATTATTGAAGGAAAATGGTACGATACTCCCATGAAATGGGTGGGTATTGTTAAAAACGATATGTGGCCAGTTGGTCACGCTGCTTTATTACTAATTGATCATAGTAATGGAGAGGTACATTACATGGATTTTGGTAGATACCATACGCCTTATCAAAAAGGAAGAGTGAGAGATAAATTTACTGATCCAGACGTAACAGTTTATACTAAGGCCATTGTTAAGAATGATGTAGTAGTTAATATCAAAGAAATCTTTACAGAACTGTGTACTACTGTTGCTACTCACGGAGAAGGTTATTTAAAAGCTGGTGTAAAAGTTCTTCCATCATTCAATAAAGCTTTTAGCAAGGCTAAGTCTATGCAGAACAAAGGAGCTATTTATTATGGTCCAATAAAGGCTGGCGGAACCAATTGTTCTCGATTTGTTGCTCAAGTTGCTGCTGCTAGCGATGTTGGGCTTAGAAAAAAAATCATGCTTAAGTTACCTTACACGTTATCTCCAAGTCCATCAAGTAATTGTTACATCATTAATGATTATGGATATTATTACATTTTTAAAGATGGAGAGTTGATTAAAAAGAATAATAAAGTTAATCTCTTAAAACCTTCAAAGTAGTATGAAAAGAAAAGGAAGAGAGTTACCAGCAGACAAACATCAAAATGTTCCAGAGGGAGCAAAATGGTTAAGTGGACAAGGAGAGGGAACATGGTTTACTGTTACCAAAGAAAGCGGACTTAGCAATCATCAGTTTAGAGTAAGAAGAACATCTCCGCATGGAAATTTAGATTGTGACCGTATTTTTGAATTAGAAGATAAGTCTAAAGTATTTGATCCAACAAAAGAGTGGGACATTGCCCATGTTTCTCATTGTGCTATTGTTAGGGTAAAGCAAAACGATGAAATTATCGTTATGAAATATATTAAAGAATTTTAGTGTTACTTTTTTACTTCTTGTGCATTATAGTAAAAAAGGCATTTGGCAACTAGTATTAACATAGAAAAGGAAAACCAACTTATAAATAAAGCAAAAGAAGATAAACGCTTTTTTGCTCCCATTTATGAGCATTACTACACACCTATCTATATTTTTATTTTTAAAAAAGTTCGTAACGAAGAGTTGGCAGCTGATATTAGTAGCAAAACATTTTTAAAGGCAATTACCAACTTAGATAAGTATACCTATAAAGGGTTTCCGTTTTCCTCTTGGCTTTATAAAATAGCGATGAATGAGGTAAACATGCACTTTCGTAAACAAACCAAGAAACGATTTGTAGAAGTAAGAGACAGTGATTTAATTGAAATTGTGCAATACGTTGAGGTTAAAGAAAAAGATGTTCATAAAGAAGTACTAACTATTTTGGCTTCTTTACCACCTAAGCAAAGCGAAATTATTGATTTACGATTTTTTGAACAGTACTCCTTTAAAGAAATAGGCGAAATATTGTCCATTACAGAGGCAAATGCAAAAATGAAAGTGTATCGAATCTTAGATAAATTAAAAAAACTTTTAAATGAAAAGCAGGCCTGAATTGCCTGTATGAACCATTTTGTTTAACAACATGAAAGAGTATAAAATAAATAACGATAAACAACCTATTCCTCCAAAAGAGGTGATTAACCAAAAGAAAGATTTTGGCAGGCTTTTTCATGAATATGAAAAAATTACAAAAAGACCTAAAAAGCCTATCTATAAAAACAAAAAGTATTTCTTCTTTTTACTGCTAATCGCTTTACTGACGTATCTTATCGTAGAATTTGCTAAAAAATAGGTTTCTCTCCATTTACCGTTAACTCAATCGCTGTTACCGTTAACTCAACAGCTAGTACCACTCACTATATCCCAATATTTTGACATGAATTTTCACGTAAATTCAAATAAATCAAAAAACTAAAGGCCATGGGACTAAGCACTGTTATTGTAGACGATGAAATGAACGCAAGAGAAAACCTACATTTACTTATTCAAAGTTTTTGTCCGGAGTTAGAAGTAGTAGGATTAGCAGGAAGTGCTGATGAGGCGAAGATATTAATCAAACAATATAGTCCTGATGTGGTATTTTTAGATATTAACATGCCTCAAAAAAATGGATTTGATCTTCTAGAAGAGGTCGAAACTAAAAACTTCAATGTTGTTTTTACCACTGCGCATAGCGAATATGCATTGGAAGCATTTAAGGCAGATGCTATAGATTACATCCAAAAACCAATTGATATAGACGACCTAAGAAAGGCTACTGAAAAAGCCATGAGGTATAGTCCGTCTATGGATGATGATAGTTCAACAGCTAATAATCAAATTACTCCCGAGGATGAAATGGAGAAAATCTCTATTCCAACAAGAAGCGGTTATATTTTCATAGAGAATAAGGACATTGTGTACTTTAAGGCAAATGAAAATTATACTGAAATCATTCTTTCTTCAGGTAAAAAACTAATCAGTAGTAAAACGATTAAGCGTTACGAGGAAAAAATGAATGATAAAATCTTCTATCGTACGCATAAATCATTCATTATAAATAAACACAACCACATGGTTGAGGTATCTAGAAATGGAGGTAATTTAGTAATTATGTCTAACGGACATGAAATTCCAATTGCACGTAGAAGAGTAACTGATTTCTTAAAAGTTATTAATCGAAGAGCTTAATTTAGCCCTAAAAGTCCGTTTGAATTATATTTTATAATTGAATTATCGAGTAAAAACCGAATAACTTTTATTGTTTTTTGTTCATCAAATGGTGAGTTATAAACCAAGTCCTTGAGTGTAAATTTACCACTTGATAGTTTTTGTTTAATAAGTTCTGATATTTGTTCGAAATCAGCATTGTTAAGGGTTGTTCGTTTGTTTTCGATACATACATCACAAATACCACAATTCTTAAAGTCTGATTCATCAAAATAGCTTAGTAAAATCCTACTTCTACAAATATGCTTTGTTTCACAATAAGCAATCATTGTATTAATTTGATTTAAGGTAATGTCTTTACGATCCTTATAAGTTTCTTTTGAAAGCCTGATTGTTTTTTCATTTACTCGAGGAGCTAAAAAAGTAAGCAGTGGTGAATCATGAGAAGGCACATAATCAATCAACTCCAGCTTTGTTAATTTGGTTAAAATCTCATCAATTTCCTTGGTAGATTTTTGCGTTTCTTTGGCTAGGCTAGTAATATCAATTTTTTTATAGCTATCAAAAATACCAGGATGATTTCTCATGAGTACCCTTAATACCAAATCAAACGATTTGTTTTTTACTTGGTACTCGTATAAATCCTTAGCAGATGCTAATGCTTTAACAGTGGTTGGATGATAAATAGCTTCAGAAAGGGAAAGGTATTCATTTGCTTCCAATAGTTTTAAGCTGTTGTAGATAATAATAGGCTTCATGTTGTAACGGGTACCAAACTCACCAATGTTAAACACAAAGGATTCCCCTTCTCCAGAACCAATAGCTAACTGAAAATAGTTTCCGAGTGCATTGTAAACCTTTCGTATTTGATCAATCTCTGGAAAAGAAAGTTCATGCATATTGAGCAAATCTAATTTGTCACTTTCTTGGTATAGAATAGTTGCATATGCTCGTTTTCCATCTCTACCAGCCCTTCCTGCTTCTTGGAAGTATGCTTCCGGACTTTGAGGAATATCCAAATGCACCACTACACGAACATCAGGTTTGTCAATACCCATCCCAAAAGCATTGGTAGAAACCATTACACGTGTTTTATCATTTATCCACTCCTGTTGCTTTTTAGCTCTCGTTTGTTGGTTTAAGCCTCCATGATAATAGTCAGCCGAAAAACCTTTTGACTTAAGATAGTTGGAGATATCCATTGTTTTTTTTCTGGTGTTTACATAAACGATGCTTGTTCCTTTGGCTTTTGTAAGTATTTGGGCTAACCGTTGTTCTTTATTTTGTTCATGAAACACTAAATAGCCTAAGTTTTCTCTGTAAAAACTTTGTTTAAAAACCTGCGGATTCTCTAATTCCAACTGCTCAACAATATCTTTTTGAACTAGTTTGTTTGCGGTAGCTGTTAAAGCTAAAACAGGAGTTTTTTGCTTTAGAAAGTCTTTGAGTTCTTTTATTTTTAGGTACGATGGTCTAAAATCATGACCCCACTGCGAAATACAATGCGCTTCATCTACAACCAAAAAAGAAACATTCATTTTTTTCACTCGCTCCCTAAATAACGTTGAGGTTAATCTTTCGGGAGAAACATATAAAAACTTGGTGTTTCCATATACACAATTATCGAGTGCTACATCAATTTCTCGATAAGTCATGCCCGTGTAGATGGCTATTGCTTTTATTCCTCTCTTTTGTAGGTTTTCCACTTGATCAATCATTAAAGCAATAAGAGGAGAAATAACAATGGTTATGTCTTCTTTTGCCATTCCAGGCACTTGAAAACAAATGGACTTTCCTCCACCAGTAGGCATTAAACCTAAGGTGTCGTTCCCTTCCAACGCAGAGGATACAATATTCGATTGTAGTCCACGAAACTGGTCGTAACCCCAATACTGTCTTAATATTTCTTCTGGTTTGGTCAAGGTTTTGGTTTATGTAAATTGGTCTCGTTGATTAAAAATAATCAAATTAGATATTCCTATATTTAATAGTTAAAAATATATCCATGCTCACAATAAACCCCAAAGACGTTTCAGTTCCAAAACTTCATCATTATTTACTTGGTAGTGTAGGTCCAAGACCTATTGCTTTTGCAAGTACCATCGATAAAAATGGAAAAGTCAATTTAGCACCCTTTAGTTTTTTCAATGTTTTTAGTGCTAACCCACCTATCATGGTTTTTTCACCAGCACGTAGCGGACGAACAAACACCACAAAAGATACTTACGATAATATCAAAGAAGTTCCTGAAGTAGTTATTAATGCGGTAAACTACGAAATTGTACAGCAAATGTCGTTAGCTAGTTCACCGTTTGAAAAAGGAGTGAATGAGTTCGAAAAATCAGGATTAACCATGGTTGATTCTGAAACGATAAGACCTTTTCGAGTAAAGGAATCTCCTGTGCAGTTTGAATGTAAAGTAAATGAGGTAGTAGAATTAGGAAACGAGGGTGGAGCAGGAAACTTAGTGATTTGTGAAGTGTTGAAAATACACATTGATGAACGCGTGCTGAACGCAGATCAAATGATTGATCAGGAAAAAATTGATTTGGTGGCTCGTATGGGAGGAAACTGGTATTGTAGAGCAGATAAAAACTCCATGTTCGAAATTCAAAAACCCATTACAACGATTGGAATTGGTGTAGATCAAATTCCTAAAGATATTCGCTTGAGTACCATTTTAACAGGTAACGATTTAGGTTTGCTTGGATCTGTAGAAGAACTACCTAACGAAACAGATGTAAACGATTATAAACTGATTGAATTAAGCGACTTGTTTGTAGAACTAGAAGATGAACCCGCTAAATTGGAACAGGAGCTACATAAAAGAGCCAAAGAATTGTTAGCTAATAACCATATCGAAGAAGCTTGGAAAACATTATTATCATTTAATGATTAACTTGTTACATTAAATGAATTGCATGCGTCTATTTTTTATTTTTTTACTGATTGGTATAAGCGGATCAACTCTTGCACAACAAAAATACCACTATGTTAATCTATCAACAGATAAGTTAAGTACAAGTTTTAAACCATTGGAAGAGGCTGTAAAACAAAAAAAGTACTTCTTCTCTGGAGAAAATCATATGTTTTCGACTTCTAATTCAAACATTGAATTAAAGCTGTTTAAATACCTTAATAAGCAAGCAAACGTTAATCACTTCTTGGTTGAGTTTGGATATGGTACGGGTTGGGTAATCAATAAGTATATAAACGATTCAATAAAAGAAATAGATAGTATTGTTTATCGTCAATTTAACGATGACTTTATTGCACTTTTTGATTCACTCAAAAACTATAACAAGAAGCTAAAAGAAAAATTTATGGTTCATGGGGTAGATATTCAACGGTCTAATGAATTGGCTTTTGAAATGCTATATTATTTGCTACCAAACGAAAAACAAGCCGTGCCCGATTCTATTGAAAAAGAGATTGATCTTATTCGTTATGTGCAAGGTTATGTAAAACAAACAGCTGATAACTCCATAAAATTAAAGCGTAGCTACAGTATTTACGAATTAGAAAACATCCTTCGAAAAAACTTTAAGGCTCACACAGAACTTTACAAAACATATTTAGGCAAGAACTTTACAGATTTTGAAAAATGTATCCTTTCCTTTTTTGATGGTGTAGAATGGAAAAGGCACGAACGCAAAGAAACACCATTTGCAACACTTTATCGAGAAGAAAAGCTGTATCAAAACTTTAAGTCATTAGCTAATGAATTTCCGAAAGAACATTTTTACGGACAGTTTGGTAGAGCGCATATTTCTCAAGTAAGATACACCTCACCAAACCTTGGGACATACAACTTTGAGCCTATGGTAGCAAAAATCAATAGCTCGCAAGATACGTTGATTGCTAATAAAACACTCTCTATAGGTATTTTTTATGCCAACTCAGATGGGAGTGACTATTATGAAATTTATCAAAACGATGCGATTCAAAAAACATACAGCGACCTTAAAAAGGACTGTGTAATATTGGTTAATACCTCACAAGAAAAACAATTAGACTCTACCTTAAAAGCATGGTATCCATTTATTATTGTAAACAACAAATCGCTGTATAAAGAAGCGAAAGGTGCTTATGATGTTGGTTATTTTGGTTTAGAGCTTACCTATGGTTTAACTGAAATTGATTTAGCGGCTACGAATGATTTTTTTGGAACAGTATTTTTTAGAAACTATATCGATGTTTTTAGTGGACACTTTTTCTCCTACAAAGATTTTGGTCCTTACGTAGATTTTGGAGGAAGCTATTATTACAAAAACTCATCTAACATAGGTATAAACGATTCTATATCTGCCGATTGGAATGGATGGGATATCTATTACACGTTAGGGTACGATTTAATAAAAAGTAAGTATGTAGATTTTATCCCAGCAGCACGATTAACGTATATGCGCTCCAAATTAAAAATAGATGAAACCAATGGAACACCTTTTACAGGTATTGATGCTATTAATTACGACTTTGTAAAAAACTCCTTTTTACTAGATGCCAAAGCCAATTTAAAGATTCGATTAGCCCGAAGCATAAGATTATCGTTTCATGGCGGCTACCGCTGGGATTTTGGTGGAAAAAAATGGCGATACAACGGTGATCGCACAAACGCTTCACAAGATTACTCAGGTTTGTATTTTTCTGCAGGAGTGAGCTTTATGATGAGGTGAAAAAAAAGAATTTGGACAATTTAAAAGATAGACTTTACGATAAATACTACTTAGATGTGGTTTTCTACTTATTATCCTTATGGCTAATTTTTTTTCCATACCCATATTTATTGATAATTATCATCGTTCTGCTAATTCCAATAATTGAAATAATTATAAATGGTTTATCGAAAGAAGGCTTTCATAGAATATTTTTAGATGATAGTGATGATAAAATTGTCAAAGCTATTTCGATTAAAACTCCTGTTTTGGCTCTACTTGTAAGAGTAATATTGGATTATAATATTGTTGAGTATAGTCAATCAATAGTACCTTCAATTATAGTTTTCTCCATTATAATTATTATAATAGGTTTTACAAATAAGATGAGATTCAAATTTTCTAAAAGAAACTTGAAAATTTATTCGTTATTTGTGTTACATTACTTGATATATGCATGGTCTTTTACCATAATAGTAAATTGTTTATTTGATGCGTCTAAGCCTACCTTAACCAAATCGAAAATAATGAATAAAGACCTTATTCGTGGACGAAAATATACTATTCCAGAAATTATAACGGAGAAAAACGAAAGAATAAAAGTTGTAGGATCGGATTATAAAAACATGAATGCTGAAGATGAAGTTTTAATATATAATTTTAATGGTCTTTTTGGTATAAAATGGAGGTCCTATCAAACCCAAACCCCATATACAATCATAAAATAAGGAATAGCAAACCCCAATATTGATCCTGCTAGGACTTGTAAAGGTGTATGTCGCTTAAGGAGTAGTCTGCTCCAACCAATGAGGCCTATCATTAGGAGTAGAAAAGTAATCCAACTTGTGTTATTGGTAAAGGTAACTTCTGAAGTGGCAACCATAATAGCTGCAACAGAACTAATACCAATTTGATGAATGCTTATTTTCCAATAAGTGGTAATGATATTTGCTAAAAAAATAGCAACAATACAACCAAAAAATGCGGCTAGTATATAAATGCTTAGCCCGTCAATTTCTCGAAGGATATAGTAAAAGCAGAAGTAATAAATTATAGCCACATAGGTAGGCATTACGCGCTCCTTTCTAACAGTTAAATTAATATCGGTAATGAGCTTCATGCGGAGCATAATAAGAAACGAAAGCATGGGCATAGCAATCGTTAATATAAATCCTGTAATGTAGAGCCTGTAAACAAACTCATCGACATATAGCAAAGAGAAAAACTCATGCTGATCAAACAGTAAAAAAATAGCCAATGCTGGCATGAGCATTGGTTGAAATAAAATCGATAAGGTTTTGGCTACGATATTCAATTAGAGTTCTTTTCTTAAGCGTGCTACAGGAAAATCTAATTGTTCACGGTATTTTGCCACTGTTCTTCTTGCAATGTTATACCCTTTGTCTTTAAGCATTTCAGCTAGTTTTGCATCTGTAAGGGGTTTCTTTTTGTTTTCCTCGTTAATGATGTTTTCTAAAATCTTTTTAACCTCTCTGGTAGATACATCTTCACCATCTTGCGTAGATAATGATTCGGAGAAGAATGATTTTAATAAAAATGTACCATACGGGCTTTGAACATATTTGGTGTTTGTAACACGTGAAATAGTGGAGATATCTAACCCAACTTTATCAGCCACATCTTTTAAAATCATGGGCTTTAGTTTGGTTTCATCCCCTGTTCTAAAGTATTCTTCTTGAATTTCAATAATGGCACTCATCGTTACCATCATCGTATTTTGACGTTGCTTAATAGCATCAATAAACCAACGGGCAGCATCTAGCTTTTGCTTGATAAAAAGCACAGCTTTTTTGTCTTCTTTTGTTTTTTTACTCTTGTCGTAGGTATCAAACATATCCGCATAGGTGTTGCTGATACGTAACTCAGGAGCATTACGTGCGTTAAGTGTTAGGTTCAATTCGCCATCTTCCTCGGTTAAAATAAAATCAGGGATGATGTGTTGAACTGGCGCTGCAGATTCCTTAATTGCTCCTGCAGGCTTTGGGTTAAGCTTTGTAATTTCCTCAATAGCACCTTTTAAGCGTTCTTCACTCATTTCTAGGCGATCGATAATTTTAGAGTAATGCTTTTTGGTAAACTCATCGAATTGTTTTTCGATTACTTCTATGGCATCTTCTAGCTCCTCTCTATCTTCATCAGATGTCATAAGTTTACGCTCTAATTGAAGCAATAAACATTCTTGTAAATCTCGTGCTGCAATGCCAGGAGGCTCTAATTGTTGAACTTCTAATAAAACCTCTTCTATTTCCTCTTCCTCTGCCATGATGTTGAATTTAAACGCTAAATCATCGCACATGTTAATGAGTTCTCTACGCAAGTAACCCGAATCATCTAGGTTTCCAATGATGTTTTCGGCAATGGTTAGTTTTTTATCACGTAACCGAAGCGCAACTTGTTTTAAAAGGTTTTCTTGAAAGGTTTCTCCTCCAGATAAGGGCACTTGGTAATCATCGTCTTCGGATGTTCCAGAACCTCCAGAATAGGTTTTGTAAGATGAATCAGAGTCTAAGTAATCGTCTATGTCAAAATCGTCTCTAGAGTCAGACAAATCATCTCCATAGTCGTCTTGCTCATAGTCGTCTTCTAATTTTTCTCTTCCTTCTTCAAGAGCAGGATTGTCCTCAATTTCGTCTTTAATGCGTTGTTCAAGCTCAAGTGTAGGAACTTGCAACAATTTCATTAGCTGAATTTGCTGGGGCGATAGCTTTTGTTGAAGCTTTTGTTGAAGACTCTGACGTAACATGCTCTAATTCTGTTTAAACTAAATATAGCTATTTTAAGTGAATAAGTTAAACAGAAAATGCGGTATCAATTGAAAAATTTTTCAACTATAAATACACAAAGAATGCAGTAAGAGGATTAGATAACCTGTAATAGTTCGTTGACCTTTTCTTTTTGAGAAGGTCTTGGTGCGTTAGGATCTACAATTACTCCGTTAGGATCAAGTAAAATAAAGCGAGGAATGCTGTTTACTTTCAATGTTTTCATGAAGGAAGAATTCCAACTGCTATCAGCAAATACCTGAATGCCTCCAAGTTCTTTTTCAGCAACCATTGCCTCCCATTTGTCTTTATCTTTTGTAGCATCAACAGATATACTAACAAAAGCAATGTTTTTATCATGGTATTGCTTTTCAAGTTCTTTTAAAAATGGAATTTCCTTTTTGCATGGTGCACACCACGTTGCCCAAATATCTAGGTAGGCATATTTTCCTTTTAGGTTATTTAATGAAAACGTTTTGCCATCAATTGTAGTGTAGTTTTCAAAATTTGGGGCAGGTTTACCAGCAAATTCTAAGTCTAGTTGACGGTAATAATTATATTGACTTTGTAATTGTAATTTAAATTTTTCTAGCTCAGCCTCTTCACTTTTAACTAGCATAGAGTCTAAGTTTTTAGATTCAGAAATATGAGCATTAAGTTTTTCAATTACTTCGCTTAGCCTGTTTTCAAATTTAGAGCTATCCAAATCTATCATTTCTTCAGCATCAATTAATTGCTCAACTAGTAGCATTTTTTTAGCATAATAGTTGTTGTTATCTGCTCCTTTTCCTGAGTAAGAAACTGTTTCATCAAACTCTTCGGTATTTAATGTAAGTCTAAGGTCATCTCCATTTTTTAAGAATAGAGGAGTCATTTCTCGTCCATCACTAAAAATCATATTACCCTCCATACCTGTTAAGTTGAATGTATCACTAAATGATCCATCTTCTTTTAACATAATTTCTTTTTGATAGGTTCTATCAAGGTTGGAAACAAATACTTTATCTCCAAAAGGGTTTTCGATTTTTCCAGAAAAGGTTACGTAGTTTTTTTCTTCTTCTTTTGTTGAGCAGCTTATTAATACCCCTAAAAGTAAAAGGTAAAATAGATTAGTTGTTTTCATAATTAGCTATTTATTGAGTCAATTGTTTTTGCTGTATCGTTTTCGAAAGTAGGGTAATCAATATTGTCTAAAATTTGCTTAGCAGAATCTACAAATTCTAAGTAGGTAGGCAAGTATGTTGAATCCATCGGTTTGGCATTTTCGAACTTTTGAGCCCGGGCATCCACTTGCTTACCATTTTTCCAAAAGCGGTAACATACGTGAGGTCCTGTTGCAAGTCCTGTACTGCCAACGTACCCAATGATTGTTCCTTGTTCTACAAAATCGCCAACTTTTTGTCCTTTTACAAATTTCGACATGTGTAGATACTGAGTAGAGTAGGTTTTGTTGTGCTTTACTTTTACATATTTACCGTTGCCAGGCGTGTATCCTCGTTTAATGATAACTCCATCTGCAGTTGTCCAAATTGGTGTGCCACGTGGTGCTGCATAATCCGTACCTAAGTGAGCTTTCCATCGCCTTTGTACAGGGTGAAACCTGCGAGGAGAATAGCTTGAACTAATCCTAGAGTATTTAAGTGGAGCAGAAAGGAATAAACTTTTCATGCCTTTTCCTAACTCATTATAGTAAGCTGTTGAGGAGTCTACTTTGTAACGGAAGGCATAAAAATCATGTTTATTATGATTAAATAAAATAGAGCGTATTTTACCTATTCCTATAACTTCACCATCTACACTTTTTTCTTCGTAGATTACTTTTAGTTTGTCGTTTGGTTGAAGGTGGAAAAAGTCGATAGACCAAGCAAAAATTCCAGCAATTTCTTCTATTAGCGGATAACTAATGTTGTTGTTTTGAACAGATCGATTGATGGCAAATGAAAGGTTCCCTCCTGGAAGTATCTCTGCTGAAGTTTCTTTAAGAGCAATATCTATTGGCTTATTATACTCTTTTACATCAACTGTACTGTCGGTAAAGTTAAATACATAGTAGTTTACCAAGTTTTTTACATAAATAGCTGTTTGAAGGTTTTTAACCGTATCGTTATCCTTTTTACAAAGCATAATGCAAAGATTGCCTTTATCTATATAGTTGAGATTAGCACTATCTCTAGCTAAAAGGTATGCTTCATTTACTAGCGCTTGCGACACGTTGTAAGGCAACAACAAGTGACTCAATGTCCAATCGGGTTGTACGGTATCATAAAACACCTCATAGTTGTTTAAATCAAATCCATAAGCCAGGTTGGGTTTAACTTCGGGCTTAGTAGCTGTGGGTTTTGTATTTTCACCACAACTTAATAATACAATAATAAAAAAGAAACTAAGGGTTAATCTTATCATAAGTTTTTTGCTTGGGTTACGAAATTAATTGTTTTTTAGTTTTTCGTAAGCTTCTAATCCACATTCAAGGAAATCTGCGTAAAATTCTGCTCCACCATTTTGCCTAATGTCTTTATAGCTAATAGGGTTGTTTAATAAATGACCATCAGGAGACAGTAGTGCATATCTCGGTTGAGAATTATTTTTAAAGGCTATGGTTTCGAAAGTAAACCATTTGTCCCCAATGGTTTTGATTTTTTTCTTTTTAACCGTTCCGTTATCGTACTTTATTTCTACCACACCTTTTTCATTTTCTGGAAGCTCCCTAGCGTCATCAACATATAATGAAACTAAAACATATTCTTCGCTTATTAGTTTAAACACTTCTGGGTCTGGCCAAATGTTTTCTTCAACTTCCCTACAGCTTACACATGCCCAGCCAGTGAAATCTAATAGAATTGGTTTATCTACTTTTTCTGCAAAAGCTCTACCTTCTTCAAAGTCTTTTCTACAGTCTAAACCAAGTGGACATTTGTTGCTACCATCATTGCAATAGCTGTAAAATAGTGGTGGTGGGAATCCACTAACAAGCCTTCTGTTTGCTCCGTCTCCACAAGTTAGTCCAGGTATTAAGTATAGAACAAAACACCCGATAAGAATAGCTAGACTAACTTTTCCAAAAGACAATTTTCTTTTTTTGGAATCGTGAGGAAAACGGATAAGGTTTAAGTAATAAGCCATTAAACCCAAGGCAAGTAAAATCCAAACGGCAAAGAACGTTTCACGTTTAATTAATCCCCATTGCTCAACTAAATCAGCATTGGAAAGGAATTTTAATGCAAGGCCCAACTCAATGAATCCAAGAGTTACTTTTACTGCGTTAAGCCATCCACCAGATTGTGGTAAAGATTTCATAAGACTAGGAAACGCTGCAAAAATAGCAAATGGTAATCCAAGCGCAATACCAAAACCTAACAGGGCAACTGTTAAGGGCCAAGCCCCATCTTTAAGTACTCCAGCTAATACCGAACCTAAAATTGGACCTGTACAAGAGAATGATACTAGTGCCAGAGTTAATGCCATGAAGAAAATACCAAGTAAACCACCTTTGTTTGAAGCAGTGTCAGACTTATTAGACCACTTACTAGGTAAGGTTAATTCATAAAAACCAAAAAATGAAAATGCAAAAAAGACGAAAACAATGAAAAAGCCAATGTTTAATATTGGGTTAGTAGCTATTGCATTCAAAATTTGAGGATCTTGATCCGAGACATGGAATGGGATACTTAATGATACATAAATGAGCATGATAAAAAAACCGTATAAAGCAGCCTTACCTATACCATTTCCTTTCTCTTTTCCACCTTTAGTAAAAAAACTTACTGTTAATGGAATCATTGGGTATACACATGGGGTAAGTATGGCAAACAAACCTCCTCCTAATCCAAGAAAAAATAAAACCCAAAGTCCTTTTTTTGTGTCATCTTTTTCACCACCGCAATCATTTACCGGATTTTCAAGATCAAAATTTTCAAGCTGTGGTATTATTTCTTCGGAAGCTAAATTTGAATTATTAGCGAGGTCAACTGATTTTTTATTATCTAATAAATTAAACCCGAATTCTTCTGGAGTAGGAGGTAGGCATTTTTCATCGGTGCATACCATGTAATAAACTTCTCCGTTAATGGTAACATCACTCGCTTTAACACCATCGTTAAGTTTTATTTTTTGTTTAATGATGTAGGAGTTCTCGTAGTATTTTAACTCTGCTTCAAAGTTTTTATCGTATGCTGAAATAAGTTTTCCTTCTTCAGCAGTTTTATCAATTTGTTCGTATTGATCGCCTTTGTTGATTGTAAAAGCTGTAGCTATTGGTCCGTCATCGGTTGGTAGTTCAGAAGCATAGATGTGCCAGCCTTTTTCAAGTTGGGCTTTGGCAACTATTTCATATTCGTTAGGAGCAAGTTCTTTGCTGTAAAACGACCATTTTATTGGATCGGAAAGGTTATTTAGTTGATCGTTTTTTTTTTCTGGCTCTTGGTTTTGTGGTGTTTCTATTTCTAAATCAGGAGCAACGAAGTTATTTGTTTTTGAGCCTGCTGCAGGAATTAGTTTTACTTTACCTTTAGGGTTAGCTTTTACCGTTACATTGTACTCTTCTTGACTTGGAGGAAGACATTTTTCATCGTCACATACCATGTAATATACAGCAACAGTAACCTCATGATCGGTAGCAGAAAGGTTTTTGATTTTTTGCTTAAAAATGGCTTCTTTTTTAAAGAAGTTGAGGTTCATGGCAAAGTTTGGATCGTACTCGGTAACGACTTTAGATTTTTCTTCGTTTTTACCAATTAATTCAAATGCACTCGTTTTTTTAAACGTAATTTCGGTTGGTATTGGTCCGTCATCGCTTTCGAGATACTGCGAATATAAATGCCAACCTGGATCGATGGTAGCTTTAGAAACTATGTAGGTTTCGTTATTTACCACTTCGGTACTGAACGACCATGATACGGGGTCTTCAATTTGAGCGTTTATTGATAGGGATAATAAAGTAAAAACTACTAAATAATACGCGGTTTTTAAGCTTTTAAACATCATAGGTTTTATTCGTTAATTTTTCCTCCAGACTCGGTGGAGTATGTTGTTTCATCAATTGGCATTCCGTTTTTAAAGTAAACAGAGCCTGTTTTTGTTGTTCGTTGAAGGTATTCGTCACCATCGTTACCATTAACCACTATTCGCCTAACGGTAACTTCAATTACATCTCCTTCTTCATTTTTACGTTGGTAAATTTTTTGTGTAACTCCTTGTGGAAAGATAAGGGCTAACTGACTAGGAACATCCTCAGCTGGCATTTTAGTTTTTCTTTCCTCTACATCATTGTAATCTTGGGCATTTAGGAATGTTTTATCAACGTTGTTTTCTGCTTCTAATTTCTTTTTAGATGCTAATTGCTCTTTATAAGCTTGGGTTTTAACTGTATTTTTTATGGTGTTAACTTCTGCATTTTTATTTTCGCTTGAAATTTGTTCTTTTTGCTTTTCAATATTTTCGAATGCATCAAGTGTTTTTCTTTTTTGTTCTTTAGTGGTTCGTGTTTTGTTATCAACTGTTTCATCACTAAATTCTTCGTAGGCGGCTTGATATTTTTCAACAGATTTTTGACCGCTTTCATTATCCTTACTGATTTTAGATTTCATTAATTCGGTTTGAGAAGCTATTTCGCTTGTTTTATCTGTGTTTTTTATTGAAATATCTTTGGCTTGCTCTGCGTATTTATCTTTTAAATCTTTGTAGATTTCTGTGTTTTCCTCGATGCTTTCTTGTCCCTCTTTGGATTCTTGAGCAAGTTTTTCTTTTATTTTTTCGGTTTGCTCAAATAGCTCACCTGTTTTATCAATGTTTTTTTCTTGGATTTCTTTTTTAGCTTGGTCACGAGACTCATTAAATTCGTTTACTGCATCTTCTTGCTTTTGAACAAGTAGAATACCATCTCCAAATTCTTCGGCAAGTGTATTTTTAAGTTCATCTATTTGCATAGAAATTTCACCTTGCTTATTTAGCATTTCTTTATTAGACTCTGTTTTATATTCGGCATATTCGTTTAAAAGAGCATTGTAAACTTCAGCATTTTCTTCAATATTTTGTTGACCGTCTTTATCGTTTTCTCGAATAATTTCCTTCATTTCGTTTAAAAGCTCAGAAATTTCAGAAGTTTTATCTGTGTTTTTTTCTTTAATATCTTTTGATTCATCCGCATAACGGTTATTTAATTGCGTATAGCGAATGTTGTTTTGCTCAATGCTTTCTTGACCATCGTTTTGGTTTTCTTGGATGCTTTCTTTCATTTGAGTAATCTCTTCTGAGATTTCGCTTGTTTTATTTACGTTATCGATACGTTCTTTAGTCGCGTTCTTAGCATATTTGTCATTAAGATCGTTGTAATATGCTGCATTTTCTCCTATACGTTCTTGGCCTTCTTTTTGATCTTGAGATAGGTCTTCTTTCATGTTTTCTATAAGACTAGCTATCTCTCCATTTTCGCTGTAAGCCTTAAGTGCTTGCTTCCCGTTTTCTGTAGCAATATAGTTTTTAAATAAGGCTAGTGATTCCATATTTGCTCGTCTACCTAAATCATCATATTCTTGTTGATTTTCGATTTCTTCAACCATTTGCTCGTATTGCTGAAAGGTAAAATACTGGTTAGATTGTGTACTTGTATCTCTAACCGTAGTTACTTCATTTATAGAGTCGATAAACTCTTTTACTTTGAGGTATTTTTTGTATTCGTCTTTATTACTCGTTTTAGTTAGTACTAAACCAATTTCAGATTCCTTCATGTTTACTTCTTCACCGTATAATTCGGCATCCATATCGAAGTAATTTTTGCTAAGCTCCTTGTATTTTTCCTTTTGTTTTTTTTGTTCCTCTAGGAGTTTATTTATTTCGTCTATTCGTTGTTTAGGATATGTTTCTCCGGGCTTTATTTTTAATGCTTCGTTATAATTTTTTAACGCTTCATCGTATCTTGTTTTTCCAAAGTTTGTGTTTCCCTTACTTATGAATTGATTATACGCAATTAATTTTTCTGCTTCTTTTTGTTGTTTAATCTTTTCTTCGGCTGCAAGTTGACTCAATATATTTTCAATCTCTGCAATTTTTTTTGGAGGATACGTATCAGAAGGATTAAAACTCATTGCTCTTTTATATAAATCTTTTGCAGATTCATACTCTTTTTCTTGAAACTTCTTATCTGCTACAGCTACAATTTTATCGTATTGTTTTTTTAACTCTTCTCTTTCGGTTAGAAGTTTCATTTCAGCATTTATCTTGTCGATTTGAGATTGTATATAACCGTCATTTTTAATTTTGGATGCTTCTTTATAGAGTTCTTTGGACTTTTCATAATCCTTTGAGTTGAACTTTGAATCAGCTTGTTTGATAAGCTCATTATATTTTTTTTCTTTCTCTTGTTCTTTTAGGGCTAGTTCCTTTTGAGCTTTAAGCTTTTCAAGTTGTTTATTAATTATATCAATTTGGCTTTTGGGATAAGTTTCATCAGGCTTTATATCTGATGCTTTTTGGTAATAGTCTTTCGCTTGCACCCAATCTTCCGAATTAAAATTAAGGTTTCCATTGTTTATAAATTCTTTGTATTTGGCTTCTTTTTCTTGTGCACTTAATGCTTCCTCTTTTTTCTTTTGCATCAAATCTTTTGCCTTCTTGATTTGATCTTTAGGATATTGTTCAATAGGAAATATTAGTAAAGCTTCTTCGTACTGGCTGATTGAATTTTGATATTTCTCTGAACTAAAATCTGCATCAGCAGCTGAAATTATTTTGTCATATTTTTCTTTACGCTTTTTAATAATATCTTCAATCAGTGCTAATTGTTTTTTTGCCTCTTCACCATCTTTTTTAAGTTTTAATGCTTCTTGATACTTTTGTTTTGCAGCATCATAATTTTGGCGTGTAAGTTCTTGGTCAGCTTCATTAACTAAAGCAAAATACTTTTTTTCTTTTTCTTGCTCATTAAGCGCCAGCTCTTTTTCTTTAGCTAATAGTTCTTTTGCTTTTGCTATTTGATCTTTAGGGTATTGGTCATTTTTGACCTTTAGAGCAGTTTCATAACTAGTTATTGCTTCATTTAATTTGCCAGATTCTAGCAGAGCATCTGCTTCGGCTATTAGTTTATTATAATCCTTATCAATAGAAGCCAATAAATCGTTTATTTCCTTAATTTTTTCTTTTGGTAAATTTTCATCAGGTAATAGTTCGCTTGCTTTTTTGTAATCATCAAGTGCATCTGTGTAATTCTTAGCAATAGCATTTTTATTACCACTCAATATTAAATTATCGTATTGTTTTTTCTTTTCTTTTTGATCTTTGAATTTAGCCTCAAGCTCTGCTTTTTTAGTTTCAGCTTTTTTAATTTGATCTTGTGGATAAGACTCTGCAGGTTTTAGTTTTAAGGCTTCTTGATATGACTTGATGGCTTCATCATATTTTTCTTCGTTTAATAGCTTATCTGAAGTTTCAATTAATGATGTATATGTTTTATCTATGGATGCTAGCGTTTCATCAATACTTTTTAGTTTATCTTGAGGGTAGGATTCCTCTGGAAATATTTTTGATGCTTCTTGGTAGTTTTTTTTCGCTTCATCGTAGTTTTTACTGGATAAAAATTTATCAGCTTCTTTAATTAGCTTATTGTAGGATTCTTGTTTGTTTTTTGTTTCGTTTTCTGCTTTTTCTTTTTCTGCAATTAAACGATCAATTTCTTCAATTTGTTTTTTAGGTTTTTCTTCAGAAGGCATTAGTTGGTTTGCTTCTTCATAGATGTCTTTTGCCCTTTCATATTCGTTCTGTGAAAATAAATTATCCGCATTAGAAATGAGCTCATCAAACTTTGCCTGATTTTTTGCTTTATCAGCTAAAAAGTCACTAATCTCCTTAATTTTAGATGCTGGAGTTTTGTCCTTGGGCTTTAGTGCTGAGGCCTCCTCTAATGTTTTAATTGCCTTATCATACTTTTCTTCTTTTTGTAGTTGATCTGCCTTAGCTAAAAGATCATTAAACTCTTTATTCGTTTTCTCTTCTTCTAGGTTAGCTCGTCTTTCATTGGCTTCATCAATCTTGTCTTTTGGAAGCTTTTCTTTTGGTTTTATTGATTGCGCTTCGTTGTATTTAGCAATAGCTTCATCAAATTTATTAGACGCTAATAGAGCATCCCCTTCCTTAATGGCTTTTTGGAAATTTTCTTCTATTTCTTGCTCAGCTTTCACTTCATCCAGTTTCATTTGAGCATCAGTAATTTTTATTTTTAGTTCATCATCATCTTTTAACGTTAAGGCATCTTTCCATTTGTCAATTGCCTTAGCATATTCTTTTGATCGCTCAAGCTTATCACCATCTTTTACTAATTCTTTAAACCTTTTCTCTTTATTTTTTGCATCCTCTTCAATTTTTTCGAAAAAGCGATCCACCTCTTTTTTTCTTTGTGATGAATAAGCTCTATCAACATCAAAGAAACCAGTTGCTGGGTCTATAAAAAACCTACCTACAGGTTTGTCTTCAACAGGTGAATAGTCAACTCCAGCTTGCTTAGCGATCATATCAATATTAAACGGAACTGCAATTTCTGACTCTACATCCTCAACATTATAGTTATCAACGGTGTTAATTTCAATTTTTTTGGTTACATAGCCTTCTTTT
Source organism: uncultured Saccharospirillaceae bacterium (assembly GCA_950054195.1). Lineage (GTDB taxonomy): Bacteria > Bacteroidota > Bacteroidia > Flavobacteriales_D > CAJJDF01 > CATLPG01. Next base: position 30,393 of record CATLPG010000002.1, on the reverse strand, counting down.
GAAAATGTCACCAAATAGTTGTATTCGTATTCGGCTTGATAGTTGCCTGGTCTACCATTTTTACCTGATGTTTCATTAAAAACCTCTCTTCCGTTTTGAGTAATCGTAACTTTTGCATCTGATAAACCTCTACCAGAAGCATCTTGTACTTTTATATCGAAATTAATAACAGGATTTTGAGAGAATAGGGGGTTGGTATTGATAACAAGCATAAAGCATGTTATCAAAATAAATAAAACCGTATTTAATTTATATTTAATCAATGTACTTATATAACTCAAAAACATTGGTTTTGTTACACGAACACTTACCCAATGTACTAAAATACAAAATAGGCGCTTACTACCGTGTTTAATATTGCTTTAATCTTCTTTTTTAAGAATTTTTAAAATCTTATCTGATGCAACTTTAGGGTATAAAAAAAGGGATCAATATTTTGATCCCTTTAAATTTAGATTTTAATTTATTTACTGAACAATGATTTTGTGTTGTTCAACAACTCCATTTTTGTTAACTCTTAAAATATAGATTCCAGACTCAAAGTTTGAAATATTTATGTTTTGAGTGTCACCAGTTGTAAATTGACGGTTAAAGTCTTTAATTACTTTTCCACTAATATCTAGAATAGAAATATTAGCATTTACCGATAATCCTTCATTTAAGATATTAAACTCACCATTATTAGGGTTAGGATAAACCTTGAATTGATTGTCTGAAATTTCATTTATATTTTCATCAATACTAGAAACAGCATTAGTATCTCTAACAACAAAGTTATCTATGTAAACATTAACATCTTCACCAGTTACAGATGATGCAGCATAGAAACCTAATCTTACTCCACCTGTATAACCAGCTAATGAATATACAACGTGGTCTCCTGATGCTGAAGGCTCATTACCATCAACCCAAGCATTTAGTATGTTAGAGGTTGACCAAGTTTGACCGTTATCAGTAGAAATAACTAAAGCTAACGTATCATCTGCTTGAAGTGTATCTCCAACAGTGGTGTTCCATACTGTAAGTGCAACATCAAACTCAACAATTAACGATGATGATCCAGAACCAAGATTAAAAGATGGTGAAATTAACCATTCATCTTTAGATGCAGTCCAAATTTCCATTCTTGCTGCACCTGTAGTCCCATTGTTAGCAAAACCATCATTTGTCCAATCTGATGAACCAAAGTTAAGTGTACTACTTGTTGTTAAACGACCAGTAGCCTCTTCCCAACATTCAGGAACATAAGAAATAAAGTCTTCTGTATAAGGAATTGGAGCAAAAGAACCACATCCAGTTTCAAAAGTATATGGACCATCATTTGCACTTGTATCTCCTGATGTACAAATAGATTTAATGTAAAAGTCGTACTCAGTTAATGGATCTAAGCCTGTAGCACTATAAAAGTTATCTGGTGCAGTTAAGCTCACTGTAGTTCCAGTTCCTGGAGTAAACCCTTCAGGTCCAAACTCAATAATGTAACCTGTATGTATAGTATCTAAATTCCAACCAACATTTATTTTATTGCTATCAGCAGTTAATAAAGAGAAGTTTGGTGTTTTAGCACAAACTGCAATAGTAGTATCAAATACAGGGCCAACCCAGAAGCTTGAATCACCTGCACCACAAATACTTCTTACATAAAAGTCATAAGCTACATCTGGGCTTAAGTTAGTAACAGTGTATGGGTTAGTTGCAGCAGCAACAGTAGTTCCTGTACCTTGAGTAAAACCAACTGGTCCATACTCAACCATCCAGCTAATATCGTTAGGACCGTTAGTCCATGCTAAATCTAGTGTTGTGGTTGTAGGGTTACTTACATTTAAGTTTGTAAGCTTAGGACAAGTAGGTTTAACAATAACATTAAAGTTATCGATAAATATATCGTTATCACTTGATCCTCCTGTAGTTTCAAAGTAGATAGCAAATCTAACTAAACCAGTATATGGAAGTGTTGATAAATCGAAGAATTGGTAATCACCTGTTGGAGAAATAGTAGAAGTGTTATCAAATGTCATAAGAATATTTGTATCACTCCAAGTTATTCCATTATCGGTAGAGATTACTAAATGAAGTTTATCATCAGCATCTAGTGTTGCAGCTGTTACATCATCATACTCAGTCATTGCCAGGTCAAACTCAACGATATATTCAGTTGAACCATTGCCTAAATCAATAGAGGGAGAAATTAACCAGTCTTCTTGATCAATAAAAGACCAAGTATTGATTGAAGCACTACCAGTTGATCCAACGTTACCAAAGCCATCCTCAGTCCAACTAGAAGTTGTTGTAGATGTAAAAGATGTACTAGTTCCAATTAAGCCTTCTGCCTCATCCCAACATTCTGGAGCAACTCCCATTGAGAAGTTTTGAAAATAATTTGGAGTAAATACGGCACAAGGAGTACTAACAGTAATTGGCCCAACCCAAGTACTACTATCACTAGCACTACAGATACCTTGTACATAAAAATCATAAGTACTATCAGCAGTTAGTCCAGTTACAGTAAATGGATTAGAACCAGCAGAAACAATTGTTCCTGATCCTTGAGTAAATCCTTCTCCACCATATTCTATCGACCAACTAACATCATTTGGTCCATTTGTCCAAGTTAGTTCAACACTTGTATCTGTTACTGTTGAAGCAGATAGATTTTGTAGAGGTAAACATGCAGGACGTGTAACAACATTAAAATTATCTATAAATAAGTCGTTATCACTAGGCCCAGCAGGAGATTCAAAGTATAAGCCAAATTGAACAATACCGGTGTAAGCAGATAAGTCATAGTAATAATAATCCCCAGTATTAGAAATAGGAGTAGTATTATCAAATGTCATTAATATGTTAGTATCACTCCAAGTAGAACCGTTATTGGTAGAAATTACTAAGTGAAGTTTATCATCTGCATCCATAGTAGAACCAGTAGTAGAAATCCACTCAGTTAATGCTATATCAAATTCAACAATATATTGAGTAGCTCCAGTTCCTAAATCAATAGATGGAGATATTAACCAACCATTAACACTACCAAAGCCACTGTAAGTTTCAATTTTTGCACTACCAGTTGTTCCACTATTAGCAAAACCATCGGCTGTCCAATCAGAAGTAGAAGAAGTAAATACTGTATTTGTAGCAATTAATCCTTCTGCTTCACTCCAACAATCAGGAGCAACACCGGTTGCAAAATCTTGGAAATAATCTGGAGTAAACGGAGTACAAGGTGTTGTAAATGAAATCGGACCAAGTAATTCAGAAGAATCACCAACTGTACAAATACTTCTTATATAAAGTTGGTAGGTAGTATTAGGAGTTAATCCACTAATTCCAAAAGGATTGTTTGTTGTATTAACAATGTTTCCTGTACCAAGCGTAAACCCAGTTGAATCATACTCTATAATATAAGAGCTATCATAAAAACCAGCTACCCACGATACCGTAGCAGAATCAAATGAGTTAACTGCAATAGCTAATGAATCGATATTAGGGCAACTTTCTAAAGTTGTAATGGTGTAAGGACCAACCCAAATACTTGTATCTGTGCCACTACAAATACCTCTAACGTAAAAGTCGTAAGAACTATTAATATCTAAACCTCCTATGTTAAAATTAGCAGTAGCTAAAGGAGTTGAAACAATACCAGTGCCAAGTGTAAATCCTGCAGTATCATACTCTACAATAAATGAAGTGTTTCCTGCTGCTCCATTCCAACCAACAGATATAGAATCTCTACTAACAAAAACAGTATGAATGCTATCTGGCTCATCACAAGCAGGAACTTCCCTAACCCAAAAGTTATCAAAAGAGAAATCGTTATCCCCAGTCGTTGTTTGAGATTTAGCATACATTCCAAATTTTACTAGACCAGTGTAAGAAGTTAAATCAATTATAATATGATCTCCAGTGTTAGATGGTTCATTAAGTGTGTCCCAAATTTGTAATACATTAGTATCTGACCAAGTGATACCGTTATCAGTAGATATAACTAAAGCAACAGTGTCATCAACATCAAAAGATCCAGGAGAGGTATTGCCAAAATCAGTGAAGGCTACATCAAGTTCTAGTCTGTAAGGTGTCGAACCATCACCTAAATCGATTGTTGGACTAATTAACCAATCTTCATCAGATCCATATACGTTAGCACGAGCGGCACCAGATGTTCCTACGTTTCCAAGTCCATCAGATCCCCATTTTGAACTTGTGTAATTTATAGTAGAGCTATCTGTTAATTCACCTAATGCTTCTTCCCAACATTCAGGAAGGTAAGAATTAAAAGCTTCTAAGTAAGCTGGAGTATATGGACCACAAGGAGTAGTAACAGTTAATGGACCTACCCATAAACTAGTGTCCCCAGGTGAACAAACACCTCTTACATAAACATCATAGGATGTTATTCCTGAAAGTCCATTAATTCCTACAGGGTTTGATAATGCTATAAATTCATTACCAGTTCCTAACGCGAAACCTGCTGTGTCATACTCAACTAATAAAGTTGTGTAAACTGCTCTGTCGTTCCACTCTACAGTTATAGAGTCAAAAGCAACATCAACAAGTGCTAAGCTATCTGGTTCTAAACAAGAAGGGATTTCTCTAACCCAGAAATTATCAATAGATGCATCAGTACTTTCACCAGAAACAGTTGAAGCACCGTAAAAAGCAAACTTAACGACACCAGTGTATGCACTTAAATCAATTGTAATATGATCTCCAGTGTTTGATGGTTCACTACCATCTTCCCAAATGGATAAAATGTTAGCTGGTGACCATGTAGTTCCGTTATCTAATGAAATTAAAAATGCTAATGTGTCATCAACTTGCAATGTATCAGGATTTGTTGAAAAAGATGCAGTCAAAGCAACATCAAATTCTACTTGGTATTGAATAGAACCATTACCTAAATCGATAGATGGAGAAATTAACCATTCATCTTTAGTGGTTCCAGAAATATTAACTCTAGCAGCACCAGATGAACCATTGTTACCAAAACCATCAGATGTCCAATCAGAAGAACCCAAACTTAGTGAAGTAGTTGATGTTAAACGACCAGTTGCCTCTTCCCAACAATCAGGAACATATGAAGAAAAATCTTCTAAGTAAGAAGGAGTGAAGTTGCTACAGTTAGTTGTGAATGTAATTGGGCCAACCCAAATACCAGTATCTCCTACTGCACAAATACCTCTAACATAAACATCATATTCTGTGTTTCCAATTAAACCATTGATATTAGCAAAAGTGTCATTTACAATAATCGTCATTCCAGTATCTAAAGCAAAACCGCTTAAACCGTATTCTACTTCCCATGATATATCGTTAGTACCTTCCGTCCAACTTACTGTTACTGAATCGTCAGAAATATTACTTGTTAGTAGACCTGTAAGAGCAGGGCAAGACTGCGTGATACCATCAAAAATAATATTTGGCACTAATGTACTAGTACCTGAAGCTGTTGGAGGAGTTGATGGATCAGGATTTGTTGCATCATTTCTGTAATAAATTGATCTAGTAGAACCAGATGAAAAGTTATAAAAATCATCGGAGCTACCATTAAAACCTGGTCTATCATCTTCTACAGCAACAATTAAATTATCTGTGTTGTTATAAGCAAAAGGTGTGTCAAATGTTATAACAACCCATCCTGCGCCACCTGGGTTTGGTATGCTCCCCTTAAATACTTGGGTTAAATTACCTATTGGCTCCCAATCTGTAGTTGATGCATATGTCGTTCTTGATGAGTGACCTAAATAAACGGTCAAACTATCGGAGTTTGATAATGAAGATCCATTGAAGTAATATTGAATACCTGTAATAGATCCAGAGGCATTGATTTCCCCTTGTAAGTAAACGCTTTGAGAGTAAGAAAACCCATAAAAAGCGTTAATTGGTGTTTGAGCAGATGTGCTGGTTCCGTTACCAACTTGTACCTGCGAAATCACCCAAAAAGGTGACAGCAAAAATAAAAGATTAAGTAAATTTTTTTTCATGGTTCATTATAGTTTGAACCACAAAGTTAACTTTTTTTTAATACAAAGTCATTTTTTAATTAATTAATCCTCCTATTCTCATGAGGTTGTAGATGTTCATGAAGCGAACTTTATACTTGTTTCGTTTGGCTTGTTCTTCTTCTCTTTTCCAAAAGTGAAGTTCTTTTACGGTGTATAAATAACCAAAACCATAGGCTGTTTTTCCTTTGTACTTGTTTCCAATAATAATGTTTGGGTAACGGTACTCTTTTATTCTTCTATTGACTATTTCTTGAGCTTCAAGACGTGTGTTTTGAGCGTTTTTCATTATTTCTTCGAGCTGAAGTTTTGTTTCGTCAAGCCTTTTTTGTTGCATTCTCTTGGTTATAAGGTATTCTAATATATAACCCCTGTGTTTTGCTCTTAGGGTTGTAATGGTATAGCCATCTACTAATTCCTGAAGAATTGGATCATCATATTTATTATCAATAGTGGCTAGTATTTTCTCGCTTTTGTAAACAAATTGATGCAATGTTTTTATGGCTTGTTGTGCGTAAGCTATTTCTTCTTTTGTTGATTTATTTCTTAAATGCTTATAAGAAAATGGTGGTCTTGGATGGAATTCTTTATTAAAAATCCACTCAGGAGCTTCATCGGTTACGGTTTGTGCGGTTAACCATTGGATAAGGTTACTGTCTTTAATGTATTGGTGTTGTAGGTTAGATAACTCTTCTAGTTTATAGTATGTAGATTTTCTTTTGGTTGCTTTCTCAAGCAAATCATAGGGTTTTGGTGTCTCATATTCGCTTTTCCAACTCCATCTTGCAATACTCCAGTCAATTAACCAATAACCCCACTCCCATCCAGAGCTAAAAGTCATGTGTCCATTAATACCTAGAGAATCCATGGTTTTTATATCGGTTAAACGAGCATTTAGGTAAGGAGTTAACAGCATAGGTACAGAATTATCAAACGTTACCCAATAAGCAGATTCTGGGAAGTACCAAGTTTCTCTGTTATTATCAATTGAATTTGTTAGTTTTTTCATCATGTGTTTGAGGTTGTTATTCTCATACACTGGAGCTTTTTCATCTGTTACTGTATAAAACATTACCGTGTGAATAAAACCGGCTGAATTTTCAACAAATTCTTTTTCTTTTCCTTCAAGATCATCTTCTAAGTGATCTGGACGATTAGGCACGTGGTAATGTTCTCCAATTTTAACACCATACTTTTTAAGTTCATCATAAATATGAAATTTCAATCGGTCAATTCGTTTGGATTTATCCTTTGTGAATTCGTGTGTTTTAAAGTCGATGGTCCAATAATCCCATTTGATTTGGTTAAGTTTTTCTATGCGGTTTGAGATTTGTTTTTTCCTTGGAAGCCAAGAAATAGGCCAGTTTTTATAAAGTGTATAGGCTTTTTGTTGGATCATGTGTAGTGTTACATTTAAGCCTAAAGAGATGCCTCTTTTTCTACCGTAATCGGCAATTGGTTTAAAGTAAGGTATCCATTTTTTTGTTTTGATACTTTCTAGTAAAAAGAACTGGAAATAGTTTTGACCGTTTCTTACCAACCAATCGAAATATTGTTTTACTTCTTCTTGTCCTTTTTCTCCCCATTCATCTTCCATTAGGTATTCTGTAAGTTCTAATGGGTGTTGTGTGTGGATATGAAAACCTTTGTAGGTAAACCTAGGGTTAACGGTATTGATAAAAGCGCTTGTTAAGTTCCATCTTTTAGGAGACGGGATGTAAGTATTCTTTGGATGATAAAAAAGAATGCCAAGTTTTTCTTGTAAAAAATTATACAGACCAAAAACTAACCCTTGTTGCGAAGGGCTTTCGATTACCAGGTTAGCTTCTTTGTTTTTTAAATTGAAAGAATATGTTTGCGTGTAGTTGTGAGGTGGATACTCAGAAGTATCAATCGTGATGTTTTTATTTAGTCTAAATAATATGTTTAGACTAACTTCTTCGTTAAGTTCTTTTGCGTACTCTACTAGCAATGATTTCGCATCAGCAACTGTAATGTTAAGTGATTCGTTTTTGCTGAAATCACTTAAAAATGAAGTTTTTAGTTGTGCTTTTAGCGTAGATATTCCTAACAGTATGGTTAAAACAACTAAAAAATGTTTCATGGTTTGGTTTAATGATTTTTGCTAAGTTAATTGATTACTCCTGAAATTCTTAGGAATGAATTAATCTTTTTATACCAAGCATTGTATTTATTCTTTTTAGCTTGTAACTCTTCGCGTTCCCAAAAGTACAAATCACTTACTGTGTATAAGTAACCATAACGGTAGGCTGTTTTGTTTTTTCTTTTAACCGCTATGATGTCGTAAGGGTAACGGTAGTTTTCTTCTTGCTTTCGAACAATTAGTTGAGCTTCTTCTCTTACTTTCTTTGCTTTATTTAAAATAGCTTTGAGTGTTTCTTTATCTGATTTTTGATTTTTATGGATCAAATAATTTAGTGTATGAATTTTGTGTTGAGCTCTTAAAACGGTGATGCAATACCCATAAAATAATTCCTTGCTAGGTAAATTAAGGTTATTGGTATCAATTTTTTCTAGAATGTTATTTGACTGATTAACGAAATTAGTCATTGTGTTAATGTCTTGTTTTACTTCGTTTAGTTCGCCTGGTGTAGCTTTATTTCTGATATACTTATATGAATACTTAGGTCTTGGATGAAATTCTTTGTTAAAAATCCATGTTGGTAATTCATCGGTTGCTGCTTGGGCATCCATGTATTGGATGAGGTTACTGTCTTTAATAAAGGTGTTTTGTAAATCGGCTAAAAGAGAAAATTGCTCTGTTAACTCATTATTGTTTGTTATTTTTTCTACAAAATCATATTTGTTTTGAGGTTTGTTTTTGTTCCATGTCCAATTGGCAATGCTCCAGTCGAAAAGCCAATATCCCCATTCCCAGCCAGAGGTAAAAGTAGAATGACCTGCAACTCCTATTGAGTCAACAAAGTTGATGTCATCTATTCGTGCATTTAAATAAGGGGTAAGCATTAATGGAACTGAATTATCAAAAGTAACCCAATAAGCAGACTCGGGGTAATACCAGGTTTCTCGGTACTTTTTAGAGTTTAGCAGTTTGCTAATTGAGTGTTGAAAATTTTCAACTTCATAAACGGGTGCTTTTTCATCCACTAGACTATAAAACATAACGGTATGAATTAATCCTGTGGTTTTTGATATAAACGATAAAAGGCTGGTGTCAGGATTTGCTAGCGGATCTGGTTTATTTACTACGTGGTACTTATCTGCAAACTTTACGTTTCTTTTTGTTAACTCATCAAATATTAATTTTTTGTACCGCGTTATTTTGTCGCTATTGTCTTTTGAAAATTCATGTGTTTTAAAATCTATAACCCAATAGTCCCATTTTAATTGGTTTAGTGTTTCAATGTTTTTTAGGATTTGTTTCTTTTTTGATTTCCACGAATTAGGCCAGTTTTTGTAGAGCGTAAATACTTTTTGCTGTATGTGATGTAGTGTTACATTTAAACCTAAAACAATGCCTCTTTGGTGGGCATATTCCTCGATAGTTTTAAAATAGGGGATCCATTTTTTAAGTTTTACACTTTCTAATAAAACGAACTCGAAATAATTTTGACCGTTGCGAGCGAGCCAATCGATGTAGTGCTTTACTTCTTCAATTCCTTTTTCTCCATAAGTATGGTCTAAAATATAGTCTGAAAGTTCAATGGGGTGAGTGGTATGCATGTGGTATCCCCTTATTTTAAACTTTGGATATATAGAGGTGTTAAATGCTGTTAGATTAATATTTACGTTGAAATAACCCGTTTCTTTTGGGTGATAAAAGAGGATGTTTAGTTTGTCTTGCAAAAAATAGTAAATACCGTCAGCCATTGATTTTTCTGAGGAGGCGGTAATTTTTAATATGTTATTCTTATAGTCAAGGTAGATACTATCTGATAAGTTTTCATCAAGCGAACAAAAAACCTCAATTGTTTTTTTTTTGGTAATGTTTTGGTTTGTTTCGATTAAGATTTTTTTAATGTCTTGAATGGTATACTCTAAAATTGAACCATAATTAAAATCTGCCTCAATATTAATGGTTAATTGGGCACTCAGTTTTAAGCTGAAGATTATTAAGGCTAGTAGGAGTAGTTTTTTTCTCATTATTTTAATTCCTTAGCTAGATATTTACCTGTAAAGCTGTCTTTAATTTTTACCAATTCTTCTGGAGTTCCTTCGAACAGTATTTTTCCACCAGCTTGACCTCCCTCAGGTCCAACATCAATTAAATAATCACATGATTTTATTACATCCATGTTGTGCTCAATAATTAAAACGGTATTCCCATTTTCAACCAGTTGGTTTAGGACTTCAAGAAGTAGCTTAATATCATCAAAATGTAAGCCTGTGGTTGGTTCATCTAAAATATAAAAGGTGTTACCAGTATCTTTTTTAGATAGCTCTGTAGAAAGTTTAACTCGCTGTGCTTCTCCACCTGAAAGTGTTGTTGATGGTTGACCAAGTGTTAAATAACCAAGTCCTACGGATGTTAATGTTTCGAGCTTAGATTTAATTTTAGGAATGTTTTCAAAGAAAGTTACCGCTTTAGAAATATCCATGGAAAGTACATCATTAATGTTTTTTCCACGGTATTTAATTTCCAGAGTTTCCTTATTATATCGTTTGCCGTTACATGTATCACAAATTACGTGAACATCGGGTAAAAAATTCATTTCAATGGTTTTTACACCAGCTCCTTTGCATTCTTCACATCGACCGCCTTTTACGTTAAATGAAAACCTGCCAGGTTTGTATCCTCTAATTTTAGCTTCGGGTAAATCGGCAAATAAAGATCGTATATCGTTAAATACATTTGTGTAAGTAGCAGGGTTTGATCTTGGTGTTCTACCAATGGGTGATTGATCAATTTCTATTACTTTGTCTATGTTTTCAAGTCCTTTAATTTTTTTGTAAGGTAAAGGTTTTTTTACTCCATTGTAGATATGGGCATTTAATATAGGATATAACGTTTGTGTGATTAAACTAGATTTACCACTACCTGATACACCTGTAACACAAATCATATTACCCAGAGGTATTTTTAGTGTGACATCTTTAAGGTTGTTTCCAGATGCTTCTTCAAGTGTGAGGTATTTATCGTAGTTTTTTCGTCTTTCTTTAGGTACTTCAATCTGTTTGAGGTCATTTAGATAATCTATTGTGCTTGAGGATTGATTTTTAATGTTATCTGGATGGTCAGCTAAAAGGATTTTTCCGCCATTTATACCGGCTCCAGGACCAATGTCAATTAAGTAGTCACTTTCCAGCATAATGTCTTTATCATGTTCGACAACTATGATAGAGTTTCCTATGTCTCTTAGTTTTTTTAACGATTGTATTAGTCTGTCATTATCTCTTTGATGTAACCCGATACTAGGCTCATCTAAAATGTAAAGTACTCCAGTTAGTTCGGTTCCAATTTGTGTGGCTAAACGAATACGCTGCGCTTCTCCACCAGAAAGTGTTCCTGCACTTCTGTTAAGCGTAAGATATCCCAAACCAACCTCCAACAAGAAAGAAATACGAGCATTAATTTCTTTTACAATTTCTTTACCAATTACTTTTTGGTCTTTATCTAAGTGATTATTGATGCTTTTGAACCATAGAGCTAAATCGCTTATATCCATTGAAGCTAAATTGTAGATGCTCTTTTCATCAATTTTAAAATATAACGCTTCTTTTTTTAGCCTTGCACCATTACAAGTTGAACAGGGAACTCTATTCATGAATGATTTAGACCAGCTTTGCATTGCTCCAGATGAATCATCCTGATACCTTTCAATAAAGCTAACTATTCCTTCAAAGCCAGCAGAATTTTCTGTTATCCCAGTATTATTTTTTAATTGAAAAGTTTCGTTTGTACCATATAATATATTTCCAATTGCATCATCTGAAATATCTTTAATAGGTGTGTTTATTGTATAGCCATCTTTTTCTAGAATAGCTTCAATTTGCCTAAAAATCCAAGATCCTTTGTATGACCCTAATGGTTTTATTCCTCCTTTTTTTACCGAAAGTTTAGGTTCGGGAATAATTTTTTTAATGTCAATTTCAAGTGTTGTTCCTAATCCTTTGCAGGTTTTACAAGATCCATACGGAGAATTGAAAGAAAATAAGTTAGGTTCTGGCTCTTCATAAGCAATTCCTGTAGATGGGCACATTAGATTTTTACTAAAGTATTTTATTTCTCCTGTTTCATGGTCTTGAACAATCATGGTGTCGTTACCATTTTTAAAAGCTACCTCAAGTGATTGTTTAATTCTGTTTTCGTTTGATGCGTTTATTTCTAATCGATCAATAACAACATCGATATCATGAATTTTGTAACGATCAAGTTTAATTTCTTTGATTAGCTCAATAACTTCACCATCTACTTTGGCTCTAATAAATCCTTTTCGTTTAATTTTTTCGAATAACTCTTTGTAGTGCCCCTTTCTACCCCTTACCAAGGGAGAAAGAAATAACACTTTCTTACCCTGAAACTGTTCGTTAATTAAATCGATGATTTGGCTACTGGTGTATTTCACCATTTTCTCCCCTGTGTTGTAGGAATATGCGTTAGCTACACGAGCATATAATAACCTTAAGAAATCATAAACTTCCGTAATTGTTCCAACAGTTGACCTTGGGTTTTTACTAACTGTTTTTTGTTCTATGGATATAACAGGGCTTAAACCTGTTATTTTATCTACATCTGGTCGTTCAAGTGACCCTAAAAACTGTCGAGCATATGAGGAAAAAGTTTCTAAATAACGCCTTTGCCCCTCAGCGTAAATAGTTTCAAAAGCTAAGGAAGATTTTCCGCTACCACTAAGTCCTGTAATAACAACTAGTTTATCTCTTGGAATTTTTACATCAATGTTTTTAAGGTTGTGGACTCTAGCCCCATAAACCTCTAGCATTTCATCAGATGGCATCGTCATTTTCTTTAGAACTATTTTTAGGGATTAAAATATAATAGGTTTTACCCTCTTTATTAGGTAGTGAGTAATTAATAATCCAAGGATTAAGAAGTCTCAAGATTTGGTAGTTTATTCCTTGATCGATAGAAAACTGTGCTAAATCATTGATTGTTGTGTCAACAGAAAGCGTTTTAGTAGCGTAAGGTAAATAACCATCTTGTTTCCGGAAGTAAAAGCCAAAATTTTCAGAATTCTCTAAAATTAATTTAGCTGCTAAAATGCGATAAACATATCTTGAGGTTTCTTTATTTAAATGTAAATCAAAATAGGAGTCAACCTTTTGTTTTTTTAAAACCTTTGATAATGCCCCTTTACCCATGTTGTATGATGCCGCAGCTAATGGCCAGCTTCCAAACTCTTTGTAAGCTCTTTTTAAATATTTACAAGCGGCAACAGTTGATTTTTCAATATGATAGCGTTCATCAACATATTCTGTAATTTCTAAACCATAATCTTTACCAGTTCCATCCATAAATTGCCAAAAACCAGTAGCTCCTGCAGGTGAAACTACATCTGTTAATCCACTTTCAATTAAAGCTAAATATTTAAGATCTGCAGGCACACCCTCTCGAGTTAATATTTTCTCAATAAAAGGAAACCATCTTTTTGACCGCTTTTGATATAAAAAAGTGTTAGAGTGCCAATACGTATTTACTAAAATTTCTCGATCAAGATTTTCTCTAACATGCGATCGGTTAAGCGGAATTTTATCTCCACAAAAAACTAATTCATTGGGTAAAGGCATTGGGAATACTTGATAATTTTGCTTAATAAACTCTTGATAAGACACAGCTGTATCTGGAGTTAATAATGTATTTGTTTCTGGTTTTTCATTATCATCATTATCATTTTGACATGATAAGAGTAGAAGGAAAACAAGAAAGAAAACTGGATTTAATTTATTAATCACACGCTATGCTTAAAATGGACTAATAAAGTTAGCAAATTTTTCTCCTAATTTATCCTTATCGGAAATCACAGGGTTTTTTACTTGCCAATCGATATTTAAGTTGCTGTCATTCCATAGTATGCACCCTTCGGATTCTTTATTGTAGTAATTTGTGCACTTGTATGAGAAAATAGTATCGTCTTCAAGGCTTGAAAAACCATGTGCAAAGCCTTCTGGTATCCAAAACATTTTTTTGTTTTGCTCAGATAATTCAATAGAAAAATGATGTCCATGTGTAGGAGAGTCTTTTCGTAGATCAACGGCAACATCTATTACTGCTCCTTTAATTACTCGAACTAATTTGCCTTGTGCAAAGGGGTCTTTTTGAAAATGAAGTCCCCTCACAATGTTTTTTGAGGATAAGGATTGATTGTCTTGTACAAAATTAATGTGTTTTCCAACTGCCTCGTTGAATTTATCCTGTCTAAATGATTCAAAAAAATGGCCTCTTTCATCTCCAAAAACCGCTGGTTCAATAACTAGAAGTCCTTCGATGTTTGTTTTAGTAAAATTCACGTTATTTCTTTTCAATTAAAAATACAAGTGTACCTGCGGGGCAAGTAACTACTCCATTTGCTGCTAGCCTATCGTTTCTTATTCCAATAGCATCTCCTGCTCCGAGGTTAACTAAGGATGAAATACTTGCTGTGCTCTCATCATGTCCTGATGCAAATCTTTGATAGGAGTTTGCTCCATAATATGGCAGTGGATTACCATTTACCAATAACCTTAATGCTGCATTGTTCCTTTGTCCGCTCGTTTCTACTTGGTATTGGAACACGGTTACTTTGTAAATGCCAGTGCTTAAAACTGTAACACCATTGTTTGCTACGACAAATGAAGTTAGATCGTTGGTTATAAAAGTGGCAGGATTTACGTCAAGCCAAGTAAAAGGGGTAGTGCCACCATTAATATCACCAGATAATGTGTTAGTGACTTGAATAAAAGGTCTGGCTGTATCAGAGCCAGCTGGACCTCTAATATTAAGCTTTAAAACCCATGCCCCTGATTCCTTAATGTATAAGTCACCCGTATTAATATCTAAATATTCATCACCATCAACTCCCAATCCATTAGATGGAACTCCTGCGCCATTAAATTTTTCGTATGTTTTAATTTTACTAGGAACTCGAAACCAAGCAACAGCTTTACCACCAGCATTTGCTCCAGCAGCAGTTACTGTTCTAAAATTAACATTATCACCCGCAGCAAAGGAAATAGGCGTTGACAAGGTGTTTATAGTTGACCCAGCTGAGCCTACTCCTGATGTTCCTCCTGTTGCAACTCCATTTTTATATACTTCAACTTCCGCTGTGCCATCAAACAAAGCTATTCCTACAGCAAATAATTCGCAATCTACTGGCAGTGGAACACCAAAAGCAGCTTGAGATTCGTCTCCATTTCCGTAAGACCACTCAAATGCATTAGTGCCAAGGCCGCCTGACTCTTCTGCCCAGATAGGAAAAACTAAACCGTTAACAGAATCAAGTTTAAGGTCCAAAATACCTTCAATAGTATTTGAGTCTAAGTTGATTTGAGTTACCTTACCGTGGGCTAAACCAATAAAATAGTTCTCATTTAGGGTGTCAAGATATAAATCACCTTCGTTTCCAATCGACAACGAATCAATTTTATAAATTGAATCTGTTGAGAAAAATTGAGATTTACCAGAATTAAAAAGAAAAGTAAGAAGCAACAGTGAAACTATGCTAGAAACTCTTCCTTTAAGAGTATTAGCTATTAATTTTATTATATATTTCTTTGTACCTCGGGTCATATTTTGCTAAAGAAAGTTCATTTTTATTGTAAAAGTATGGCTTTCCAATTTCAATGATTTGTTTTGCCTCATCAGGCTTTCCTTTAGAGTGTAAATACTTAGCATAATACATTAATCCCATACGTAAATATCTTTGCTCCATAGCTGTCATCTCTTCAAAAGGTTTTAAAGGTTTAATCTCAGGGCCTTTCTTTTTCTTTTTTTTAGCCTTTGGATCTTCTTCAACCAATTCTGCTTTTGGAGGCATTTCTGCTCTTGTAGCTTTTAGCGTTTCTACCATCGGTATGTATTCCTTTAATATTGGTTTTGCTACCGCAGAGTTTTTTGCGTGTAATTCTAAATAACCTCTAAGTATTTGAGCCCCTTTGTCATTAGGGTCCATGTCGTTTATCTTCTTTAGTAGTGCAATACTGTTTTTAAGAGCTTTGTCAATTTTAGTTTTGTCATCCTCAAGTAAAAAGTTATCAATTTCTTCTGCAACTATTTCCTTCAGTTCCTCAAAATGATTGATGTACTTGTCATAATATTGAAATTCTGGATCTTTTTTACCATACTTACCAGCATAAGAAAGCGCATCTTTAAATGCTTTTGGAATATCTTTTGCCAAGTCATTGTTTTGAGAAATTCTCAAAAGAGCCATAGAGGCATAGATATACGGAACAGGATCTTTTTTGTATTTACCTTCTAAATATCCCGTGGCTTTATCTGCAAGTTTTAGATATTTTTCATCAGCATACCATATTTTAAGTTTCTCTTCAACCTTACTCTCTTGAGAAAAATTAACTCCAAAACTTAATAAGCCTAATGATATAAGTATTATTCTTTTCATATTTAATGCGAATTTTTGTTTACGTTATTATACTTAATTATTTTTACTAACGAAGCAACAAATAATAATGTTTCAGGTTAACAAAGATATAACAATAAATGAAGTGGATATCAAATAGAATTTCTTTTAAAGACCATAAACAAGAAGGGTACACAACATTTATAATATCACCTAAGGTGGAGCGCTGGAAAGAGTCGTTGTTGTTAGGGTGGTTAATTATATGGACATTGATAGGGGGTGTTTTAATTTATTTGTTGTTAAATCAGGAAGTTTTAACCGAAATAAATCCCAATTACACAGATAAAGAAAGGAAACTATATTTAATTATCTTCTTGTCTTTTTGGCTGTTTTTTGAATATAAAATTGCTCGAGTATTTCTTTGGAGAAAGATGGGTTTTGAATATATTAAACTAACAAAAGATGAACTTGTTTTAAAAAAAGCTATAGGTAAATATGGAAAAGCAGAAAGCTTTTTAAAACAAAATATAAAGGATTTAGAGATAGGAATAAAAAAAGATAATGGGTTTGCTCAAGTTATGACAGGAGCCTTTTGGGATGTAGGACAAGAAACTATATTTTTTAGCTACTTAAATAAACGTATAGGTATAGGTAGGCAGTTGTCTCTTTCGGAAGCCAAACAACTTAAAAGCACATTGCAAGGAAAGCTTAAGCAAAAGCTATAGCTTAAAATGGTTAAGCGATTGTTAAAATTATTTGATTAGGAAACAATAGAATTGTAACTTGCGTTAAGCATATCAATAAAACAAGTATAAAACTTTGTTAAACGGATGTTAAATAATTGAGGTTTTAGGTAAGTACGACTTATTTTTATTTTGACTAAACGTTAAACATTAAAAAAATAATAAAAAATGAAAAAGTTTATTTTGTCTTTTGGAGTGGTCATGATGGCAGTATTCACAACAAGTGTATTTGCTCAGGCCGAAGTTAAAATGAATGGGCCAGAAATTTCTATAGATAAAGAAGTTCATGATTATGGTACTATTGCTAATGGAGCTGATGGTGTTTGCTATTTTACCATCACGAACACAGGTAGCGAGCCATTAGTAATTACTAAAGCAAAAGGAAGTTGTGGGTGTACAGTTCCTGATTGGCCAAAAGAAGCTATAGCACCAGGTAAAAGTGCTAAAATGAGTGTAAAATATGACACTAAAAGAGAAGGGAAAATTAATAAGTCCGTAACGATTACTTCAAACGCTACAAACGCACCAACTAAAGTGGTTCGGATTAAAGGAGAAGTATTAGCCCCAGGGGTAGGAAATTAAATTTAAAATCAAATAATTATAAAGATGAAAAAAATAATATTATCAGCTTTAACATTAGGTTTGTTTGCAACAGCATCATTTGCCCAAGAAGGCATAGTTCCAGGAGCAGCTACAAATGTTGAAATCAAGCAAGAAGGTCCAGTAATCTCTGTAGATAAAGATGTTCATGATTACGGGAGAATTCAAAAAGGAGCTAATGGAGATTGCTTTTTTACAATAACAAATACAGGTACAGAACCTCTAGTAATTACTAAAGCTAAAGGTAGCTGCGGTTGTACGGTTCCACAATGGCCTAAAGAAGCAATTGCGCCAGGTAGAAGTGCTCAAATGAAAGTTACTTATGCTACTAACAGAGTTGGTAGAATTAATAAATCCGTAACCATAACTTCTAACGCTAAAAATGCACCAGTTAAAGTTGTTAAAATTGCAGGAGAAGTTTTAGCTCCAGCACCAGAAGATGGAGCTCCAGTTCTTAAGAAAGAAGAGACTAAACCAATGATACAAAACTAAGCCAATAATCACATTTAATAGTAAAGACTCCTCTATATGAGGGGTCTTTTTTTTGTAAAAGCTTTACATTTTAATAAACGAATGATAATAATTCAATATCTTTATAATTATTAACAAAAAAGAGGTAGTAAATATATCTTATGGATCAATTTTCTAACGTGGGAAACGGAGATGTTAATGCATTTGAACATCTTTATCAACAATATAAAAACGACCCCAATTCTGTAGATGTTAGCTGGCAGCACTTTTTTAAAGGTTTTGATTTTCAACGATCAAACTATGATGGTGGTGGTATTAGCGAAAACATGCACAAAGAGTTTAAGGTTTTAAACCTTATAAATGATTACCGCTTTCGAGGTCACTTGTTTACCAAAACCAATCCAGTAAGAGAAAGAAGAAATTACGAGCCAAAGCTTGATATAGAGAATTATGGATTGACAACAGCTGATTTAGATGTTGTTTTTCAAGCAGGAGAAGATGTTGGGATAGGACCAGCGCCACTTAAAGATATTATAGAGCATTTAAAGCAAACGTATTGCCAATCTATAGGTATTGAATACATGTACATCAGAATACCTAAACGATTACAATGGCTTAGAAACAAAATAGAGCTTAAAAATCGTCCAAAGTTTTCAAACGATGAAAAAAAGCACATTCTACATAAGCTTAATCAATCATTTGAGTTTGAGAATTTCCTTCAAAAAAAATATGTTGGTCAAAAAAGATTTTCTATCGAAGGGGCTGAGTCGTTAATTCCAGCTTTAGATAATTTAGTTGAAAGAGGGGCTGAGCTTGGAATTAAAGAGTTTGTTTTTGGAATGGCTCATAGAGGACGATTGAACGTTCTTGCTAACATATTTAATAAACCATACGAGCAAATTTTCACAGAATTTGAAGGTAAACAATATGAAGATGAAGCATTTGATGGTGATGTGAAATATCACTTAGGATGGAGCTGTGATATAGAAACCGATAAAGGACATAATGTTCATATGACGTTAGCCCCAAACCCTTCGCATTTGGAAGCGGTTGATCCTGTAGTAGAAGGTTTATCAAGAGCAAAAATTGACAATTACTTAGGTAGTGAAGACAAAATAGTACCTATTTTAATTCATGGGGATGCTGCAGTAGCAGGTCAAGGGGTTGTTTATGAAGTTGTTCAAATGGCTCAGCTAGATGGATACAGAGCTGGAGGAACAGTTCATATAGTTATCAATAACCAAGTTGGTTTTACAACAAATTATTTAGATGCACGATCAAGTACTTATTGCACAGATGTAGCAAAAACTACCCTTTGTCCAGTTTTTCATGTTAACGGAGACGATCCAGAAGCTGTCGTTCAAGTAATGCAAATTGCACTTGAGTACAGGCAGGAGTTTAAAAGAGATGTGTTCGTTGATTTATTGTGTTATCGTAAATACGGGCACAACGAAGGAGATGAACCTAAATTTACGCAGCCCAAACTTTACAAGATAATAGCTAAGCACCCTAACCCTAGAGATATTTATTTGGATCAATTAGTATCTGAAGGTGTTGTTTCAAAAGATGAAGCAAAAGAAATGAAAGAGAAATTTCATTTAGTACTTGAAGATGATTTTGTTAAGTCAAAACAAGTTGAAAAAGCTTCTGTTAAACATTTTTTAACCAGAACTTGGCAGGAGTATCGTTTTGCTAAAGACGATGATATCTTTAAAGAAATACAAACTGGCGTGGCAAAACACAAACTTCTTGAACTAGGAGAAAAAATAACCACCTTACCAGAAGGAAAAAAATACTTCCGTAAAATCGTAAAGCTCATGGATGATAGAGCAACGATGATTAAAGAAGACAAGTTAGATTGGGGTGCAGCAGAAATGTTAGCATATGCTTCTTTATTGCAAGAAGGTCACCCTGTTAGAGTTTCTGGACAAGATGTAGAAAGAGGAACATTTTCCCATCGTCATGCAGTTATAAAAACGGAAGATTCTGAAGAGGAGATTATTACATTAAACAATCTTTCTCAAAATCAAGCAAAGTTTACTATTTACAACTCATTACTTTCTGAATATGGAGTTTTAGGTTTTGACTATGGATATGCATTTGCTACTCCTCAAGGATTAACTATATGGGAAGCTCAATTTGGAGATTTTAATAACGGAGCTCAAATAATGATTGATCAATTTATTACAGCAGCCGAGGAAAAATGGGGGGTAATGAATGGTTTAGTTATGTTGCTTCCACACGGTTACGAAGGTATGGGAAGTGAGCACTCAAGCGGTAGAATGGAAAGGTATTTAATAATGTGTGCAGAGAACAACATACAGGTTGCTAACTGTACAACGCCAGCCAATTTTTTCCATTTATTACGTAGGCAAGTTAAAAGAGAGTTTAGAAAGCCACTCGTTGTTTTTACCCCTAAAAAACTTTTAAGATATCCTAAGGCAATCTCTACAATTGATGAATTAGCAGATGGTTCTTTCCAAGAAGTTGTAGATGATCCAAATGTTAACAAATCAGATGTTGATACGGTAGCTTTTTGCTCAGGTAAGTTATATTATGACTTATTAGAGCAAAGAGAGGAAAAAGGAGTAGGTAACAATGTGGCACTTGTTCGCCTAGAACAACTATATCCTTTCCCAGAAGAAAAAATAAAACAGATCATAAGCAAATATGGTGAAGACAAATCCTATTTTTGGGTGCAAGAAGAACCAGAAAATATGGGAGCATGGAATTTTGTCCTCGGTAAAACAAGAAAATACCCAGTTGCAATTGATGTTATAGCTCGTCCAGCAAGTGGAAGTCCAGCTACAGGATCTCCAGTTTCTCATGGATTAAGACACCAAGCGATTATAGATAAATTATTCTCAAATAAAGTAAAAGAACTCGTTTAAAAGATAGATTCATTATGTTAGAAATGAAAGTACCCAGTCCGGGTGAATCAATATCAGAAGTAGAAATAGCAGAGTGGTTAGTAGAAGATGGAGATTACGTAGAAAAAGACCAAGCTATTGCTGAAGTAGACTCTGATAAAGCAACATTAGAACTTCCAGCTGAGGAAAGTGGTATTATTACACTTAAAGCGGAAGAAGGAGATACAGTAGCTGTAGGCGAAGTAGTTTGTTTAATAGATACTGATGCTCCAAGACCTGAAGGATTGGATAAAAAGGAGGAATCCTCTTCTGAAGAAGAAAAAACAGAAAAGAAAGAGGATAAAAAGGAGGAGGCTGCTCCAAACCCTAACCCAGTTAAAAAAGAAGAGCCAAAGCAAGAAGAAACATATGCGAAAGGTCATCCTTCTGTTTCTGCTAAAAAAATAATGGATGAAAACAATATTTCATCTAAACAAGTAAATGGAACTGGCCCTGGAGGTAGAATATTAAAAAGTGATGTAGTAAGCGCCATGGCAGGAGGATTCTCTACAGAATCTGCCGCTGGATGGGGAGGCACACGCGAGCAACGTAAAGAGAAGATGAGTATGCTTCGTAGAAAAATTGCGGAGCGTTTGGTAGGAGTTAAAAATGAAACAGCTATGTTAACCACATTCAATGAGGTTGATATGAAGCCTATCATGGATATTCGTGCCAAGTACAAAATGAAATTTAAAGAGGAGCTTGGTGTAAGCTTAGGTTTCATGAGTTTCTTTACTAAAGCAGTAACTGAGGCATTAAATCATTTTCCAGCTGTTAATGGTATGATTGATGGAAAAGAGATTTTATTCCACGACTATGCCGATATAGGTATTGCAGTATCTTCACCAAAAGGATTAATGGTTCCTGTTGTTCGCAATGCAGAGCAAATGAGCTTAGCTGAGATCGAAGCAGAAATTAAACGATTAGCTATTAAAGCTAGAGACGGTAAAATTACTGTTGATGAAATGACAGGAGGTACCTTTACCATTACCAACGGAGGAGTTTTTGGATCAATGTTATCAACACCTATTATTAACCCACCTCAATCTGCTATTTTAGGAATGCATAACATTGTTGAGCGACCTGTAGCCGTAGATGGTAAAGTTGAAATTAGACCAATAATGTATGTTGCTTTATCTTACGATCACCGTATAATTGACGGTAAAGAATCAGTTGGGTTTTTAGTTAAGGTAAAAGAAATGCTTGAGCACCCAGAAAAAATGCTTTTTGGTTCAAAAGATCCAGTAGAAGTTTTGTTAGGGTTATAATTCAGCCTCTTTTTAGAGGCTTTAACACCTTTTTAACGTTATTATAGGCAATATTTTACTTATTTTAGCATTAAAATGGTAAAACCATAAAACATATGAAAAAATTATACTTTGCCAGTCTATTATGTCTATTTATTACTGCATCTTACGCACAGGATGTAGATTGCTATAACTATTACTATAAAGCTTTTGAACAAAGGGGAGCATACAACGTTGAAGATGGTGTGCACGATAAAAAAGTAATTGTTTCAATTCGTACTGGAAATGAAACTGAATGTTACGAAGGAAAAGTAGAGGTGAAAAACGGAGTAATCGTTAAAATATTCTTGAAGTTCGTAGATGAAACGTTTGAAGTATATAACCCTAAGTTTAAGAACGATTATGCTACAACCATAAAAAATGGTGTTTCTAGGTCGCAAATAACAATGGAAGACGAAATTGTTAATGTTTTCTTCCTTGACAAAATTAAGCCAAAGAAGAAAAATTATAAAAAGGCAAAACTTATTAAGTTAGATGACTTATAGGAATAATTGAAATTATTAAAGAAACTCTGGCCTCAAGATATTCATCTTGAGGCTTTTTTTTGCTTTAAGCTTTCCTTAACTTTAATTGAATCCAAAATAAAACAATGAAGTACGAGAAAATTGACAAACAACTTTTTATTCATAACAGAAAACAATTTGTAAAGCACCTTGAAAAAAAATCGTTGGCTATTTTTAATTCAAACGATATATACAGCACAAGTGCCGATTCTACCTTACCTTTTGTTCAGCATAGAGATATTTTTCATTTAAGTGGAATTGATCAAGAAGAAAGTATTTTAGTGATTTTTCCAGATGCCTTTAACGAAAGTCATAGAGAAATTTTATTCCTAAAAGAAACTTCAGAAACAATAAAAATCTGGGAAGGAGAAAAATATACCAAGGAAACAGCTTTTGAAACCTCTGGCATTAAAAATGTTTTCTGGTTAGATCAGTTTGAAAGAGTACTCGCTCAGTTAATGATGGAGGCAGAAAACGTGTATTTAAATACAAACATGCATACACGTGCTAATACAGAAATGGAAACACGCGAGGATCGTTTTGTTAAATGGTGTAAAAATCAATACCCTTTACATACATACAAGCAGGCAGCACCAATTATGCATAAAATTAGATCTGTTAAGCACTCAATAGAGCTAGATCTTATGCAAAAAGCCTGTGATATTACCGAAAAAGGATTTCGTAGACTTTTGTCTTTTGTAAAACCAGGCGTACATGAGTTTAACATAGAAGCCGAGTTAATGCATGAGTTTTTAAATAATAGATCTAAAGGATTTTCTTATACACCAATTGTAGCATCAGGTTTTAACGCTTGTGTGCTACACTATATTGAAAACAACCAAGAGTGTAAGTCGGGAGATGTTATCTTGCTTGATTTTGGTGCTGAATATGCCAATTATTGCTCCGATCTTTCTCGCTCAATACCAGTTAGCGGTAAATTTACTGATCGTCAAAAAGCAGTTTATCAATCAGTACTACACGTTAAAAAAGAAGCGACTAAATTATTGGTTCCAGGCATAAATTTACATGATTATCATAAGGAAGTAGGTTTACTTATGCAAGACGAACTAGTTAAATTGAAACTAATTGATAAAACAGACATTAAAAACCAAAACTCTAGCTGGCCAGCTTATAAAAAGTATTTTATGCATGGTACCTCACACTTTATAGGGTTGGATACGCATGATTTAGGTTTGTGGCATGAGCCAATACAGGAAAATATGGTATTTACTGTGGAGCCAGGAATATACATACCAAATGAAAATTTAGGAATTAGACTAGAAGATGATGTAGTCGTTCAAAAATCTGGAGAGCCATTCAATTTAATGAGAAACATCCCAATTGAAGTGGAAGAAATAGAAGAATTAATGAATAGTTAATTGAGCAAACATCTTGATATAGGAAAAAAAGGAGAAGCTATAGCCCAAGAATATTTAATAAACTTGGGCTATTCTATTTTAGAAGTGAATTGGAGATCTAAACACTTAGAAACCGATATCATTGCAAAAAAAGAAGATGTTATTCATTTCATTGAGGTTAAAACTAGAGATAATCCCCTAGTAGATCCATTAGTTTCAGTAACACTCAAGAAGCAAAAAAACTTACTCCAAGCAGCAAACACCTATATTCAAGAAAGAGAGATAGATAAAGAAATTCAATTCGATATTATCACAGTTTCAATAAACAATAATAACGTTAATATCAATCATGTAAAAGATGCTTTCTATCCCTTTTAGTTAAGAGTCTTTTTGTTATTTTTGTCACTATTCAAAGGTGTAAAGCAACCTTTGCTGTTGATTAACCGTATTTATTTTAACAAAAGTTAACATTCTTTCATTTGACTAAAAGACTACTCTATATAATCCTACTTATATCAGTTTGTGTTGGTAATAAAATTAATGCCTCTCACGTTGCGGGTGCTGAAATGACTTACACATCTGAAATAACCGCTACTTCAGGATCTGTTTATTCAATCCGTTTTGATTTTACTTTGAAAGTATACCGAGACTGTGGAGGAGTTGGCTTAGGGTCTACGGCAAATATTTACTATGACTTTGGACAATTGTTTCCTGCTATAAAGAATAATGGAAATCCAAGATATGATTTTCTTTTTGAGCCAAATGGAAACTCTATAGAAATGAATAGAACAAGCGTCACCGAAATTGATATTGCTTGTAGCAGTCAACCAACTGATTGTAATGGTGGTTCTATAACTGGTTACGAAACTCATACTTACACAGGAAGTACTGATATAACGGTTGATATTTTTGGTGCAGGAGGTCCGTTTACTGGAGCAACGACTAACCAAACCATTCGCTTTTACTTTAACAATTATGCACGTCCAGCACCTAGTAATAATATTGTGAGTCCAGGTGCCAGAAGTTTGTATAACCAAGTGTTTTTTAATTTACAAAGGGCAGCTTACGAGTTTAATACGCATAACATCAAAACAAATAACTCACCAACAGTAACACAAGCACCTGTATTTTATGCCTGTGCTGGAGATGAATTAAATTTTAGTAATATCGCTAGTGATATTGAAGGAGATAATATAGAATATTATCTAGTTAACCCCTTATATTCAGGGATAGGAACAGGAAGCTTCCCAAATGCTGGATCGTATCAACCAGAAGATATTGCTTTTGTTGGCGCCCCAGCTCGATCATTTAATGACCCATTTGGTCCCGATGCTACAGGTTTTAATTTAAATAACCAAACAGGACAGCTTTCATTTACTCCAACAGTTCCAGGAGTATATTCTTTTTCTATTATGATGGTTGAAAAAACTAAGGTGGATACGGGCTTAGCATCTTTTAATGATGTCAAATCAACAATCATGAGGGACTACCAGTTCAATATACAAAACTGCCCACCTGCCGCTGTTGTACCTAATGCCACAGGGCCAGATTTTGACACAACCTCATATATTTATCAAGCATGTTATACTGAGCCTTTTTGTTTTCAAGTATTGGGTTTAGGTACAGGAACAGATACTAATTTCCTTAGGTTTAATAATGAAATAGATACAGCTGGAGATCCTTTAACTTATTTCACTATAGACAAAATGAATGCTGATTCTACAGTCGCAACATTTTGCTGGGATCCAGATAGTACAATTGGAGTTCAAACATTCACTATAACTAGTGAATTAGACTTATGTCCTTACAAGAGGTACGGTACATTTACCTACACTATTTATATTGACACAAACTATTTAACTGTTTGCCAAGATACCGTAGTTTATTTAGATGCTGCAGGTCAGGTTACTATAGATAGCAGTTATGTGTGGGATACAACCGTATCAAACCCCTGTGAGATAGCCGATATATTTATTGATAGAGATCAGTTTTTCTGTACCGATACAGGGGATAACATTGTCAATTTAACTTCTACTTTTTCAAATGGTTTAATTAGAACATGCCAAGCTATTGTTAGGGTGCTAGATACCATACCACCAGATATTGTCTGCCAACCCGCAAACCTTTATATAGATAGCAATGGTGTGTTAATTGTAGATACTACAGGAGTTATAAGTTCTGTAACGGATAATTGTGGTTTGGACTCAGTCTGGGTGAGAGCTACAGATACACTTTTTGGTTGTGTAGATACAGGAGTTAGTACCATTACCGTTTATGCAATGGACTTCTCTGGAAATATGGATTCTTGTGTAGCAACAATTACAATTTTTGATTCGTTGCATCCCAATATTTCTTGTTTATCGCCAACACTTTATCTTGATGGGTCAGGGCAGGCAATTATAGATACATCTTTACTCATTGATGTTGTAAACGATAACTGTACCTTGGATTCAGTTTGGACAAACCTAACTACGAGTGTTTATACATGTCCAGATACTGGAACACATTTAGTAACGGTATACGTAAGCGATAGCTATGGCTATATGGATAGCTGTGTAAGTACTGTAACAGTCTTAGATACAACAAATCCCCAAATAGTATGTAACAACCCAACGTTCTATTTAGATGGCACAGGAAGTTTAATTATTGATACCTCAGGTTTAATTACAAGTGTAAATGATAATTGTAGCTTAGATAGTGTGTGGATAGATGCTAGCAACACCAGTTATGGGTGTGTGGATACTGGTGTTCATATGGTAACGGTTTATGCTATGGATCCTTCTGGAAATATTGATAGTTGTATAAGTGCTGTAACTGTTTTGGACACAATCAATCCACAGATAGTATGTAACAACCCTACATTCTATCTAGATGCTACCGGAACTTTAGTAATAGATACCACAGGTTTAATAACCAGCGTAAATGACAACTGTAGTTTAGATAGTGTGTGGATAGATGCCAGCAATACTACTTACGGATGTATCGACACAGGTGTTCACATGGTAACGGTTTACGCAATAGATCCCTCTGGAAATATCGATAGCTGTACAAGCACAGTAACTGTATTAGATACCATTAACCCACAGGTAATCTGTAATAACCCAACAGTATACCTAGATGCAACAGGAAATATAGTTGTAGACACAAGTTTATTACTAACTAGTGTAAATGATAATTGTAGTGTAGATAGTGTGTGGATTAACCCGTTAAATATAAATTATGGGTGTTTAGATACAGGTGTTCATATAGTTACTGTTTATGCAATGGATCCTTCAGGCAATATCGATAGTTGTGAGAGTACAGTTACGGTGTTAGATACTACAAACCCACAGATTACATGTAATAATCCAACGTTCTATTTAGATGGCACAGGAAGTTTAATTATTGATACTACAGGTTTAATAACAAGTGTAAACGATAATTGTAGTTTGGACAGCGTATGGATAGATGTCAGCAATACAACTTATGGATGTACAGATACGGGCGTTCATATGGTAACTGTTTATGTTACTGATCCATCCGGAAATATAGATAGTTGTACAAGTACAATTACTATACTAGATACAATTACTCCTACAGTTACATGCCTTAACCAAACATTGTATTTGGATTCAAACGGACAGTTAGCAATTGATACTACAGGTTTAATTGGAGGATATTCAGATAACTGCTCAGTAGACTCAGTTTGGTTAAACCCATTAGATACTTCTTTATCTTGTATTGATACAGGTTTACGAAACGTTACGATTTACGTTATGGACCCATCTGGAAATATAGATAGTTGTATATCACAATTAACTATAATTGATTCTATAAATCCAATAGTAATATGTCAGGATACTACCATTTACCTTGACACAGGAGGCTTCTTTACTATTGATTCCTCATACATAGATAATGGTAGTAATGATGCCTGTGCTCCTGTTAAAATAACCCTTAGTCAGTACTTGTTTAGTTGTTCAGATACTGGGGTCAATACAATTACGATGTATGTAAGCGATGCAAATGGTAATATTGATAGCTGTACAGCACAGGTTACGGTCTTTGATACAATTCCACCTTTAGCCATTTGTAATGATACAACGATCTACTTGGATTCTTCTGGGCAATTTACCATTGATAGTAGCTATGTTGATGGAGGTAGTGATGACCCTTGTGGTGTTTTTGTTTTAAGCGAAACTACATTTACTTGTGCAGATACAGGAGCAAATAATGTAACATTATATGTTTCAGACTTAAATGGAAATATTGATAGTTGTACAGCTGTTGTTACAGTTGTTGATACAATACTGCCAAGCCTAGTATGTTTAGGAGGAACTTACTACTTAGACTCTAGTGGTAATGTATCTATTGATACCTCTGGTTTAATCTTTTCTTTCTACGATAATTGTAGTGTGGATAGTATCTGGATTCGCTCCCAAGATACATCGATGCAATGTGCAGATACAGGAACAAACACCATTACAATTTATATATCAGATGTTAATGGAAATATTGATAGTTGTTCGAGTATTATTACCATTCTGGATACCATAACCCCCGTTGTTATTTGTCAAGACACAACAATCTATTTAGATACAAACGGATTCTTCACAATTGATAGTAGTTTTATAGATAATGGTAGTTATGATTCTTGTGGTATTCAATCAATTACCTTAAGTCAATATTTATATTCTTGTGCTGATTCAGGTACAAATACAATAACAATGTATGTTACCGACATAAATGGTAATGTTGACAGTTGTACAGCTAACATAACTGTAATAGATACGTTACCGCCTATAGCTATTTGTCAAGACACAACCATTTACCTAGATGCTTTAGGACAATTTACTATAGATAGTAGCTACATAGATGGAGGAAGTAATGATCCTTGCGGAATATTTATCATAAGCCAAACAGATTTTGATTGTTCTCACCTAGGGGCAAATAATGTACAATTAACGGTAACTGACTTAAGTGGAAATCCAGATAGTTGTATAGCAGTAGTAACAGTTTTAGATACAATTAATCCGCAAGTTTCGTGCAATAATGCAACGTATTATTTAGATGGATCGGGGAACTTAACGATTGATACTTCGGGCTTAATTTCAAGTGTTAGCGATAATTGTGGAGTTGATAGTGTTTGGATTAACTCAGCTGACACAAACTTTGGTTGTGTAGACACTGGTGTTCAAATGATAACAATTTATGTTACTGACGCTAGCGGAAACATAGATAGTTGCATGAGTACAATTACTGTACTAGATACAATTAATCCACAAATCATATGTAATAACCCAACGTTCTATTTAGATGCAACTGGAAGTTTAGTAATCGATACTACAGGGTTAATCACCAGCGTAAATGATAACTGTAGTTTAGATAGCGTGTGGATAGATCCAAGTGATGAGAATTATGGATGTGTAGACACAGGCATTCACATGGTAACCGTTTATGCGATGGACCCAAGTGGAAATGTTGATAGTTGTATGAGTACAGTTACTGTGCTAGATACAATTAATCCACAAATCATATGTAATAACCCAACGTTCTATTTAGATGCAACAGGAAGCTTGGTAATAGACACCACAGGGTTAATCACCAACGTAAACGATAACTGTAGTTTAGATAGTGTATGGATCGATACAAGCGATGAAAACTATGGATGTATAGATACAGGCGTTCACATGGTAACTGTTTATGCGATGGATCCAAGTGGGAACATTGATAGCTGTACAAGTACAGTAATAGTGCTAGATACGATTAACCCACAAATCATATGTAATAACCCAACCTTCTATTTAGATGCTACTGGAAGTTTAGTAATCGATACTACAGGATTAATCACAAGTGTAAACGATAACTGTAGTTTAGATAGCGTGTGGATAGATCCAAGCGATGAGAATTATGGATGTATTGATACAGGCGTTCACATGGTAACCGTTTATGCGATGGATGTAAGCGGAAACATAGATAGTTGTACAAGTACGTTAACGGTATTAGATACGATTAACCCCCAGATAGTATG
>CATLPG010000001.1 GCA_950054195.1 uncultured Saccharospirillaceae bacterium | reverse complement strand
CGTTACTGGTTTCTTTTTGACCGGTCATCATTAAATAGGCTTTTAAGAAGCTATCAATATCGCCATCTAGAACGGCGTCGGTGTTTCCGGTTTCTTCTCCGGTACGTACATCCTTAATAAGTTTGTATGGGTGTAAGACATAGTTGCGTATTTGCGATCCCCACTCAATTTTTTTCTTCTCACTTTCTATTTCATCTCTAGCAGCCATTCTTTTTTGAAGTTCAATTTCATACAAGCGAGATTTTAATAACTGCATCGCCTTTTCTCTGTTTTGCAATTGAGACCTACTTTCGGTATTTTCAATAATTATACCAGAAGGTGCGTGTCTCAGCCGCACACCAGTTTCAACCTTGTTAACGTTTTGACCACCGGCACCTCCACTTCTAAACGTATCCCATGAAATATCAGAAGGATTTACAACAATCTCAATGGTGTCATCTATAAGTGGATAAACATAAACAGAAACAAAAGAAGTCATTCTTTTTCCTTGAGCATTATAAGGAGAAACACGAACTAAGCGATGAACTCCATTCTCTCCCTTTAAATAACCAAAAGCAAATTCGCCTTCAATTTCAAGAGTAACTGTTTTAATACCGGCCACATCTCCTGCTTGATAATCTAACTCTTTTACTTTAAAACCATTTTTTTCTGCCCACATAATATACATTCGCATGAGCATTTCTCCCCAATCACAGCTTTCAGTTCCACCTGCACCAGCGGTAATTTGTAAAACAGCGCTTAGCTTATCCTCTTCGGAGGATAGCATGTTTTTAAACTCTAAATCTTCAAGTTTTTCAACGGTTTTATTGTAGAGTGATGTGATTTCATCTTCAGAGGCCTCACCATCCTTATAAAAATCAAGCAAAACATCTAAATCATCTAGCTTAGTTTTAAGGTCTTGATAGCTTTTTGTCCAAAATTTTTTATCACTAATTCTTTTAAGTAGCGATTGAGCTTCCTTTGGATCATCCCAAAAATTAGGGTCTTGAGTTTTAAGTTCCTCTTCCTCTATTTCTACGAGTTTGGCATCTACGTCAAAGATACCCTTTTAGAGCCTCCAAACGGATGCTCAGGTCCGACAATTGATCTTTATTTATCATACATCAAATATAAAATCTTTAACCAATAAATAACAATTAATCATGTAACCAAAAATTAATTTTAACGTAAACTATTATAAAGGTTATAGTTCAATTTGTTGTTTAATTTAGCGCTTATAAGAGAGTATTTTATTATATTGCATTCCTGTTTTTCCTTAAAAATGATGAAAAAACTTTACATTATATTGTTTATTAGCTGTTTCTGTTCGGCTGCATTTTCACAATCTGCAGTAGGGGGTGATTCTATAAATAAGATGATTGGAAACAAAAGAGAGGGCAAGTGGATTATTTATGGAAAAGATCAAAAAAGTCCTAAGTTTTCAGCTAATCAAAAAGTTGAGGAGGGAGATTACGTTTCCGGAAGAAGATCAGGTTTATGGGTTAAGTACTATCCAAACGGAAATAAAAAGAGCGAAATAGTGTATGAAAGAGGTCGCCCTAATGGAAAATTTAAGCTTTACTATGAAAATGGTAATGTAGAAGAAGAGGGCGAGTGGAAAAACAGACTGTATAGTGGTGCTTTTAAGCGGTATTATGAAGATGGTACGCTAGAACAAGAAAAAACATTTGATGAAAATGGAAAAGCAAAAGGCAAGGTTACATACTACTATGCCAATGGAAAGAAAGAGTTAGAGTTCACAACATCAAATGGTAAAGAAATAGGCAAAGCAACAAGGTATTATCCTAATGGAGATGTAAAAGAAATTATTTCTTTTGAAGATGGGGACATGGTGAAGATTGAAGATAAGCGGATGGTTAGTGCGCCAGTTAACGTAGGTACAGGAATAAAAGTAAAAGAGAAAAACTCACCTAAGGCAGAGGGAGCAGTTAATAAAGCTCAAAGCGATGTAAAAGATGGTTATGCTAAACGTTTCAATGAAAACAACGACATCTTAATGGATGGAGAGTTTAAAGGAGGAAAGCTTTGGAACGGAAAATGGTATAAGTACGATGAAAATGGACTGTTAGATAAAATAGAAGTCTATAAAAATGGTAAGTATGTTGGAGATGGTGTTATAGGAATGTAACAGGTATGATATAAAATTGTAATTTTAGGCTTCGATTATCGAAGCCTTTTTTTATTCAATTATGCAAGAACTAAAAATTTATAACTCACTAACAAAAAAGAAGGAGCTTTTTAAGCCTATAATTCCAAATCATGTTGGACTTTATGTTTGTGGTCCTACTGTATACAGCGATGTCCATTTAGGTAATGTTAGAACCTTTGTGTCGTTTGATGTCGTTTATAGGTATCTTAAATTTATTGGTTATAACGTACGCTATGTAAGAAATATAACTGACGTTGGTCACCTTTTAAATGATGCAGACTCTGGTGAAGACAAAATAGCTAAACAAGCAAAGCTACTTAACCTAGAGCCTATGGAAGTAGTACAACACTACACAAATGGTTTTAGAGATGTAATGAGTAAATACAATAACATTAGCCCAAGTATTGAGCCTACAGCAACTGGGCATATTGTTGAACAAATTGAAATGGTTCAAGAAATTTTAGACGAAGGTTTTGCTTATGTATCCAATGGCTCAGTTTATTTTGATGTTGAAAAATATAATTTAAGTCATAACTATGGAAAGCTGTCAGGTAGAAAGATAGAAGACTTACTCTCTAATACACGAGAACTTGATGGTCAAGAAGAAAAAAGAAACCCGCTGGATTTTGCCATTTGGAAAAAAGCAGATGATTCCCACATTATGAAGTGGAACTCTCCTTGGGGAGAAGGTTTTCCAGGTTGGCACTTGGAATGTTCTGTAATGAGTACAAAGTATCTGGGAGAGAAATTTGATATTCATGGTGGAGGTATGGATTTAAAATTTCCTCATCACGAATGTGAAATTGCTCAAAATGTTGGAGCTGGTAATGGAGATCCGGTTAATTATTGGATGCATGGCAACATGCTAACAGTTAATGGCCAAAAAATGAGTAAATCTGCGGGAAATGGATTTACACCAGAACAATTAGCAACTGGTGATCACCCTTTACTAGATAAAGGATACAGCGAAATGGTTGTGCGCTTTTTTATGCTCCAGTCGCATTACACAAGCACACTTGATTTTAGTAATGAAGCACTCAAAGGATCAGAAAAAGGTTTCGAAAAAATGTTAAAAGCATACGAAACACTAAAAACACTCGTTTCATCAAAAGAATCATCAGTTAATATTGATGATTTAAAAAACAGATGTTACGAAGCAATGAATGATGATTTTAATACACCAATTCTCATTGCTCACCTTTTTGATGGGGTTAAAATGATTAATAACGTTAAAGATGGCAGAGATACAATTTCAGGTCAAGACTTAGCTTTATTAAATGAAATTTTCGATGGATTTTTAGTAAATGTACTAGGTATAAAAATAGAAACAGAGAATAATCAATCGGTTGATTTATCTAACGATATTATGAATATGGTTTTAGAAATAAGAAACCAAGCAAAACAAGATAAAAACTATCAGCTAGCTGATGAGATAAGAAATAGACTAACCGAAATAAATATTACAATAAAGGATAGTAAAGAAGGAACTTCATGGGAATTAAACTAAACTTTTTTGGGTTTTTATTAGCAATCATTCTACTCGTTGGTTGCCAAAACGAAGAACCCAAACCAAAGCCGCAACAAGAAAAAACGGTAGAGCAAGTAAAGCAAATAGTTGCACCTGTATTTTCTCAAGACAGTGCTTATCATTTTATTGAAAAGCAAGTAAGTTTTGGACCAAGAGTTCCTAACTCTGTTGCACACAAAAACTGTGGAGATTACTTAACAGCAACATTAAAAGGCTTTGGAGCAGAAGTAATAGAACAAACGGGAGTAGTTACAGCCTTTAATGGAGCCAAGCTAAACATTAGAAATATCATAGGTCAATTTCTACCAGAGAAAGAAAACAGAATCATGCTTTTTGCTCATTGGGATACACGTCCATTTGCTGATCGAGATGTAAAAGATCAAGCCAAACCAATAGATGGGGCTAATGATGGTGCAAGTGGAGTTGGTGTTCTTATGGAGGTTGCAAGACTTTTAAAAGAGAAACCAACAAATATAGGCGTAGATATTATCTTTTTTGATGCCGAAGATTACGGTTCAACCCAAGGAGGAATTGCAGGGCAACAAATGGCAGATGATTGGTGTTTAGGAACACAATACTGGGCGAATAACCCACCAATTAAAGATTACAAACCCAAGTATGGAATTTTACTAGATATGGTAGGAGCATCAGACGCCATATTTCCTAAAGAATACATATCCATGTACTTTGCTCCACACATAGTAGATAAAGTTTGGTCTAAAGCCGCACAGCTAGGTTATGGGAATTATTTTGTAAATATTCAATTACCCGCACAGGCTGCAATTACAGATGACCATAAGTATGTAAATGCGATAGCAAAAATACCCGCGATAGACATTATACATTACGATCCTGTAAAGTATGATTTTGGTCATTTTCACCATACACACAAAGATAATATGGAGGTTATCGATAAAAACACCCTCAAAGCAGTAGGGCAAACGATAACCGAGGTCATTTATAATGAGAACTAAATATTGCATATTCAATAAAAAAGAAGTACATTTGCACAGATATAATGAATGATGGGGAACTAAAAAGTTCCCTTTTTTATTACCTATATGATCAAAAAAGAAACAGTTTTAGAGCTAATCAATAACAAAATTGAAGAAGTCGCAGAGCCTTTCTTCTTGGTTGATATGAAAATATCAGGGAGTAATAAAATAATGGTAGAGCTGGATCATGAAGAGAGGAAAATAACAATTGATGATTGTATTCAGTTTAGTAGAGCCATCGAGCATAATTTAGATCGAGAAGTTGAAGATTTTGAACTAGAAGTGTCTTCCGCGGGTATGTCAAACCCATTTAAGGTGCATAAACAATATGTGAAACATATTGGTGGAAACGTTAAAGTGCTCTTAAAAAACGGAAAAGCTTTTGAAGCAAAATTAACTGATGTTTCAGCTAATGGGGTAACCTTAGAATATAAAACAAAAGAAATAGTAGAAGGTAAAAAGAAGAAGGAAGAAATTCTTCATAAAGAAGAGTACGCTTTTGATGAAATAAACCAAGTTAAACTAGTGATAACGTTTAAATAAACCAATAATGGATAGTATTAATTTAGTAGAATCGTTTTCAGATTTTAAAGAGTTAAAAAACATCGACCGTGTGACGATGATGGGAGTGCTTGAAGATGTTTTTAGAGCTATGATCCGCAAAAAAAACGGAACAGACGATAACGTAGATATTATTATTAACGTAGATAAAGGCGATTTAGAAATTTGGATTAATAAAGAAATCGTTGAAGATGGTGCTGTTGAAGACGATGCGCTAGAAATTCAACTATCTGATGCTTTAAAAATTGAAGATGACTTCGAAGTAGGAGAAGAAATTGCTATCGAACTAAAAATGGAAGACTTCGGAAGAAGAAATATCCTAGCATTAAGACAAAACCTTATCAATAAAATTCTAGAATTAGAAAAAGATAACGTTTACAAAAAATATAAAGATAGAATTGGTGAAATCGTAACAGGAGAAGTATATCAAATCTGGAAAAGAGAAATGCTTATTTTAGATGAAGAAGGAAACGAATTAATCCTTCCAAAAAATGAGCAAATACCTGGCGATTACTTTAAGAAAGGAGATACCATTCGTTCAGTAGTTGCTCGTGTTGATATGAGAAACACAACACCAGTAATTATTTTATCTAGAACTTCGCCAGAGTTCTTAGAAAGATTATTTGAACTAGAAATTCCAGAAATTTTTGATGGATTAATTACCATTAAAAAGATTGTTCGTATCCCTGGAGATAGAGCCAAAGTAGCAGTAGAGTCTTACGATGATCGTGTAGATCCAGTTGGAGCTTGTGTGGGTATGAAAGGAGCTAGAATTCATGGTATCGTTCGTGAATTGCGTAACGAAAATATTGATGTTATTAATTGGACTGATAATCCATCATTATTAATCCAAAGAGCACTAAGCCCAGCAAGAGTTACATCTGTAGAATTATTAGATAACGGTAGAGCGAATGTATTCTTAGATCCAGATGAAGTATCAAAAGCAATTGGTAGAGGAGGGCATAATATTAAATTAGCGGGAAGATTATCAGGCTACGAATTAGATGTTTATCGTGAAGGAGCTGAAGATATTGACGATGTAGATTTAGATGAATTTTCAGACGAAATAGAAGATTGGATTATTGAAGAGTTAAAAGCAATTGGTTGCGATACCGCTAAAAGTGTTATCGAAGTTGGTTTTGATGATTTAGTTAAACGAACCGATCTTGAAGAAGAAACAATTGAAGACGTATTAGGTATATTAAAGGCAGAATTTGAAGAAGAAACTGAATAATAAAATCTTTAAACTACGCTCATAAAAAAATATACC
Organism: uncultured Saccharospirillaceae bacterium; assembly: GCA_950054195.1. GTDB lineage: Bacteria > Bacteroidota > Bacteroidia > Flavobacteriales_D > CAJJDF01 > CATLPG01. The sequence goes on along the minus strand of CATLPG010000001.1, from coordinate 161,937 downwards.
AACAGTAAATAAAAAAAGTTAATGGCAGTTAAAAGACTTAGTAAAATAGCTCGAGAACTGAATGTAGGAATATCCTCTTTAGTAGATCACTTAAAGGAAAAGGGAGTTGAAATAGAATCAAGCCCTAATACTAAAGTGGATGAAGATGTATATGGCATTCTTTTAGAAGAGTTTGCTGATGCAAAAAAAGAAAAAGAAAAATCTAAAGAAGCAACAGCTAAAAGAGAGCAACGTCCTGCTGTCAAAAAACCTGAAAGTCCAGAAACTATAAAGGCAGAAACTGAGAAGCTTTCGGGGCCATCAGTTGTTGGTAAAATTGACCTTTCTCCCAAAAAGAAAGAAGAGCCGCCTAAAGAAGAACCAAAAAAGGAAGAGCCTAAAAAAGAGGCTCCTAAAGAAGAGACTCCAAAACCAAAAGCACCTTCTAAGCCAGTTGAAATAATCAAGGCCGAGGTTGAAAAACTTTCAGGAACTTCAGTAGTTGGTAAAATAGATCTTTCTCCTAAAAAGAAAGAACAACCTAAAAAAGAGGAGCCAAAGAAAGAAGAAAAGCCTAAAGACGAGATTTTAGAAACACCACTAAAGAAAACGGAGAAAGAAAAGGCTCCAGAAATTGAAACAATAAAAGCTGAAGCTCAAAAATTAACCGGTCCTAAAGTTGTTGGTAAAATTGAACTTCCAGTTGAAAAGAAAAGATCTTCAGATTCTGATAAACGTGGAAAACGTAAAAGAATCAAAAAGGTTAATATTGAGAAAGCTGCCAAAAAAGTTAGAGATCGTAAAGGCAGTAAAGGAAAGAAAAACGAGAAAACAGAAGTTTCTAGTGAAGAAATCCAAAAGGAAATCAAGGAAACATTAGCTCGTTTAAGTGGTAGCAAAGGAAGAAAAAAAGGAGACAAGTACCGTAGAGAAAAGAGACAAGCACAAGCAGATAAAAGAGAAAAAGAATTACAAGAACAGGAAGAACAAAGTAAAGTATTACAACTTACTGAGTTCGTAACCGTATCTGATTTAGCATCTTTAATGAATGTTTCTCCTACTGAGGTTATTTCTGCCTGTATGTCTTTAGGTATTTTTGCCTCGATCAATCAACGTATCGATGCAGAAACAATAACAATTATTGCAGAAGAATTTGGTTATACTGTTGAATTCATCTCAGCCGAAGATCAAGTTGGTGTTGATGGTATTGAAGAGGAAGAAGATCCAGAAAAACTAGAAGATAGAGCTCCTATTGTAACAGTAATGGGTCACGTAGATCACGGTAAAACATCATTACTTGACTGGATTAGAAACGCAAAAATTGCTGAAGGTGAGGCCGGAGGTATTACACAGCATATTGGAGCATACAAAGTAACAGGTAAAGATACGGGTAGAAAAATCACTTTCCTTGATACTCCTGGTCACGAGGCCTTTACAGCGATGAGAGCAAGGGGTGCTGCCGTAACAGATATTGCTATTATTATTATTGCTGCGGATGATGAAATAATGCCACAAACAAAAGAGGCGATTAATCACGCGCAAGCAGCTGGAGTACCTATGGTATTCGCAATAAATAAAATTGATAAACCTGGAGCAAATCCAGATAGAATTAAAGAGCAATTAGCAGGAATGAACTTGTTAGTTGAAGACTGGGGAGGTAAATACCAAAGTATGGATATCTCTGCTAAAACAGGAGTTGGTGTTGAAGATTTATTAGAAAAAGTACTTCTTGAAGCTGAGCTACTTGAACTAAAAGCTAATCCAGATCGTTTAGCGGTTGGAACTGTACTAGAATCTTCATTGGATAAAGGTAGAGGTTACGTAACCAACCTATTAGTTCAAACAGGTACTATGCGTGTAGGAGATGTTATCTTGGCTGGAGCTCACTACGGTAGAGTAAAAGCAATGCATAACGAAAAAGGACAACAAGTTAAAGAAGTTGGTCCAGCTACTCCAGCATCTATCTTAGGTTTAAACGGAGCACCAAATGCAGGAGACCGTTTCAACATCATGGAAGATGAGAAAGAAGCCAAGCAAATTGCTAACAAACGTGAGCAACTACAAAGAGAGCAGGGTGTTAGAACCAAGAAGCATATTACACTTGATGAAATTGGTAGAAGGTTAGCGATAGGAGACTTTAAAGAACTTAATGTTATCGTAAAAGGTGATGTGGATGGTTCCGTAGAGGCATTAACCGATTCGTTATTGAAATTATCTACTGATGAAATAGCAGTAAATGTAATCCATAAAGCAGTAGGTGCCATTTCAGAATCTGATGTTTTATTAGCAACAGCTTCTGATGCAATTATTGTTGGTTTCCAAGTTCGTCCATCAGCACAGGCTAGAAAATTAGCCGAATCAGAAGAGATCGAAATCAGATTATACTCTGTAATTTACAAGGCTATTGAAGAAATGAAAGATGCCATGGAAGGTATGCTTTCACCAGATTTAGTTGAAGAAATTTTAGGAACTGCTGAAATCAGAGAAACATTTAAAATTTCTAAAATTGGAACAATTGCAGGATGTTACGTATTAGAAGGTAAATTGGTTAGAGATGCTGATGTTCGTATCATTAGAGATGGAATTGTAGTATATACAGGAGCACTTGGCTCACTAAAACGCTTTAAAGACGATGTGAAAGAAGTGAAACATGGATACGAATGCGGACTAAACATCGATAAATTCAACGATATTAAAGTTGGAGATCTTGTAGAAGCTTACCATGAGGTTGAGGTAGCCAAAAAATTAAAGTAATTACTTAAGGGACTTTTTAAAGTCCCTTTTTTTATTATATATGAGCAATAAAAAGCAAATTAAAAAATTTGTAAAGAAAGCCGCAGGTATCTCTATAAAGAATTATGAATATTATATAAAAGCATTTACTCATAAATCAATAGATTCAATTAATAATAATGAAAGGTTAGAGTTTTTAGGAGATGCAATCCTATCATCGGTTGTTGCACAACATTTATTTAAAAAATTTCCCGATAAAAAAGAAGGAGAACTAAGTCAGTTATTATCTACTATCGTTAATCGTAAAAAGCTCAATAATATTGCAGATGAAATTGGTATACTATCTTTGGTTGAGGTAGCAAGCAATAAACAAAACCATAAAAACTTAGGAGGAAATACCATTGAAGCACTTATTGGAGCTATCTATCTCGATAAAGGAATAGCAAAAGCTAAAAAAGCCATTATTCAAAAACTAATTATTCCTCACATTAATTATAATAACCTAGAGAAGAAAAAAATAGACCCAAAAAGCAGAGCAATTATTTGGGGGCAAAAAACCAATAACGAGGTTACTTTTGAGTCTAAAGAAAAAAATGGCTTATACCATACCGTGATATTAATTAATGGTAAAAAACAAGGCAAGGCTTCTCACGAACAAAAGAAAGAATCTGAAAAAAAGGCAGCTAAAAAAGCAATTAAAAAAGGGATTTTAAAATTAAATTAAGCCCCTAAAAACTAATCTTTTTTTATAGCCATCTATTCACTATTTTTGTGGAACCCTCAAAACCAACCCATGAGTTCAATTACGTTAGGAGAATTTATTATAGAAAATCAAAACGATTTTAAATATGCAACAGGCGAGCTATCTCGAATTTTAAGTAGTATTCGTTTGGCAGCAAAAATTGTTCAACGTGAGGTAAATAAGGCAGGGTTAGCCCAACATATTCTAGGAGCTGTAGGAGACATCAATGTGCAAGGAGAAGAACAACAAAAACTAGATGTTTATGCAGATAATGTTTTTCTAAAAGCACTCGCTAACAGAGGGGTTGTTTGTGGTGTGGCATCCGAAGAAAACGAAGATTACATAGCTTTTAATAACCAAGAAGCTATGGATGGTAATTATGTGGTTACTATGGATCCTTTAGATGGTTCTTCTAACATTGATGTAAATGTTTCTATTGGAACCATTTTCTCTGTTTACAGAAGAATTTCAAAACCAGGAACTCCAGCACAATTAGAAGATTTTTTACAACCAGGAACCGAGCAAGTAGCAGCAGGATATGTGGTTTATGGTTCATCTACAATGTTAGTATACACTACAGGAAATGGCGTGCATGGTTTTACTTTTGATCCATCCATTGGTGTATTTTATCTATCACATCCAAATATGAAATCTCCTCAAGATGGAAAAATATTTTCTATGAACGAAGGAAACTTTCATCATGCACCTAAAGGTGTAAGAGAATATATTAAGTATTGCCAAGAAATTGACCCAGCATCTAACCGACCGCTTTCTGCTAGATATATTGGATCATTAGTAGCTGATTTTCATAGAAATTTAATAAAAGGAGGTGTTTATATCTATCCACAAACACCAAAATCACCTACAGGCAAATTAAGATTGTTGTATGAGTGTAATCCTTTAGCTTTCTTAATTGAGCAAGCAGGAGGAAAGGCTTCTGATGGTAAAAACAGAATCATGGAAATAAAACCAACAGAGCTTCATCAACGAGTTCCATTTATTGTTGGTTCTACTAAAATGGTAGAAAAGGTAGAGGAGTTTATTAAACAAGTGGAAACACCTACCACATAAAACGAAATCCGATTAATAAGTCAAATCGCTTGCCTTTAGAAGGTAAATTCCCTCGATTTATTATCCAGTTATAATTAAAACCAGTAAAAAAACCCCATTTAGATTGTAATTCTAAATCTATTTGTCCAAAATGAGGCTTTGGATAATTAGGATCAGGATTAAAAGCATAGTCTAAATCCACAGGTTTAGCGTACGAAAATGTGTAGGAGGTTGATAGTTCGGCCATGAGATACTCATTGAACAAGTAGTTCACAACAACCGATGGGCCAGCTCCTAAATAATACCCTTGAGGTTCAGGGCTAATAACATTTGCTGAAGTATCTGGAGCAATAGTTGTATAGTAGAAGTAATCATTATGGTTAACTCCCAAACTCACTTGGTACTTTTTGTTTGTATCTAATAAATTCCATGATAAATCAACCCAACCAATAGGACCACAGCTGAAACCAGTACCAACTTTTCGATCAATGGCAGATGCATCTTCAGTAAGTGCTTCGTTCAAAAGTAATACCACATCAACAAACATTTTTTGCTGCCAAGACCACCTTAATTTACCCTGATCAAAGTTGACTTTACGCATACTAATTTCTCCACTCCACCCATTTAACCGATGACTCGATGGGTTTGGTACATCAGAATTACTTAGCATGGTAAAGGTTGGGTATAAACCTAAATACAATTCATTGTTGCCATACGGATCCCCCAAATACTCAAATTGATTTAAATTTTGAGCATAAAAAGGCTTACTAGCAAATAGTAAGCCTAAACAAACAACAATAAAAGTTAATTTATTATTTCTCATTTTTTGTGAGTGATTTTACTTTAACTAGGGTTACACTAAGTCCTCCTTGAATAAACCAGCCTTGAAATGGTTTGTAACCAGCATAGAAAGTACTTGAAATTCCAAATTTCTTTCCTGTGATTTTTTTCTTTTCTACTTGGTATAGCTTGTAACCAACTCTAAATCCTAAGGGAGAATTTGAACCTCCTGGGCCATCATAATCTTTTACTTCTTGCGTTACATTTCTTTCATCATCTGCAACCTCATCATCAAGATTTTTAAATGTATTTACAGGAACAAGCATAACATCAAAAAGTAGATCAAACCCTCTGGAGTTTATACTCTTCCCAAACTTGTCATCTCTAATAGCTATGTTTGTAACCGATCTTCTAATTAAACCAGCATATAAACCAGTGCTTGTTATTCTTGTTTCTTCAAAGGGATATGATAGAGCATTTGCATCATAAGCATAGTCTCTGTAATTAAATGGTCCGGATTTATAATATAAACCTCCTCTTACTCCAAGACTAACTTTCCTTTTTGCTGGTATTTTTATAAATGTAGTAGTTGTAATGTCTTTATTTTCTCTATAATCTCTTTTTGTTTCTGATTTTAAGACAACTTTAGTTTTAGGATTAACCTTGGTCGATGTAGTTAAAAAGAAATTTGAACCTAGGCTTATTTCCGTATTACCAGGATAATCTGTAAATCCTAATTTACCCAGTGCTAGATATGATTTTGTTAGGTCTAATTCAACCTCTAGCGGATCAAGTATTTTATAATAGCCCCAAATACCAGTATTGATAGAAGTATTATCTGTTCTTAAGTTTTGAATACCTGTGTTTAAGTCAACATCCAATAACCTTAAATTGATAAGCAGTTTTGGTTCTACAGGATTATCATATTCTACTTTGTAATCAACCTTTTGAGAGAATGCATTCAATGAAACTAAAGCGCTAAATGCTATCAAATACTTTTTCATAGGGAACATATTTTATCTACGTAACAAAGAACAGGTTAACCAGCAGTTTTTACAATACGACATTCATCGTATTTTTTACAATCTAACGGTAAAAATGAAATCATACTGATGAATTGTTCCTAAATTCGAGTATGATTAAAATCGCCATAGCAGAAGATTCATCTAACTTAACAAAAGTTTTGAGGCAAAAACTTGCTTTTAACGATCAGTTTGAGGTAGTGTTTGATGTTGTAAATGGCATGGAACTTCTTGATAAACTCGAAGAAAATCCAGTAGATTTAATTATCATGGATATAAATATGCCATTGATGGATGGCATAAAGGCCACAAAACTTGTAAAGCAAAAATATCCTGAGATTAAAATAGTAATACTCACTATTTTTGATTCCGAAGACAAAATATTTGATGCGATTTTAGCTGGAGCATCAGGCTATTTATTGAAAGATGATAGTGCAGAAAATATTCATAACCTGATTGTGGATGTCATGAATGGTGGAGCAGTGATGTCTCCAACTATTGCTTTTAAAGCTTTAGAGATGTTTAAAAAAGATCAAACATCTGCAACGGTACAAAACGACAATGAAATGCTATCTGCTAGAGAAATTGAAGTATTAGAAAAATTAAGCGAAGGTTTTCCGTATAAGGTAGTGGCAGAAAAACTATTTATTAGCCATGGAACTGTTAGAAAACATGTAGAAAATATCTATAAAAAATTACGCGTTTCTAATAAAATTGAAGCCATACAAAAAGCTAGGAAATCAAAAATTATTTAGCTTTAAGCCTTGAGGGTTATTTTAGTATTCATAGGTATTGTCTTTTACTTTTCGGTTTTTTCATCATCCAATCGAGATACACTATTTATTGATGATAGTTTTACGTACGAGAGGGTGCTGCAATACACATCATATTTCTCTGATACGAGTAAAACGCTAACCATAGAAAACCTTCAAAAGTTTGATGATAAATTCCGTGATAAACCGAATAATAACATGTATTTGTTTTCTTATGACAAAGCAAATCACTGGGTTAAAATCAATATAAAAAATAAATCCTCTCAGCTTTTAAATCTTCTATTCGATTTTAGGTATAAGTACCCTTACCAATTCAGTTTTTATGAGATAACTAACAAAAGCATAAAGTCGTTACCCGTAGATTATCATAAGCGACTATCAACGGTTAGCTTTAAGCCAAACGAAACAAAAGTATTAGTAGTTAAAACAGCTAATTTTTTATCGTCTTTAAGGTTAGGAATGGATGTTTACACACCGTCTTCCTACATAAAGCAGAGTAGAGTTTCCTTTGGGTTTCATACGTTTTTTATAGGTGTTTGTTTTTTAGCTATACTTTTAGCTGTTTTCCTTTACGCACTAAATAAAGAAAGCATTTTTCTTTTATATACATTTTATGTTTGCTCAATTACACTAGGCATTTTAAATACTGAAGGATGGCTATGGTTTTTACACGACATAAACCGCTCCTTTTTTAGTATTCATATGCGACCTATTTTAATGGCTTTATTATGTTCTTCAACGCTACTATTTATTAGGTCATTTTTCAAATCACCTAAGCTAGATAAAATCATGCTCTATGCTTTTTGGGGCATGTACCTTGGTGTTTTTTTAACGATGCTTTTAGTGTCTGATGATTTTAAACACCAAAAATTGTTAGGTAGAGGGATGAATATTGTTTTTTTGGTATTGGTTGTGCTAGTTTTTACTAAACTAATAATAGGACTAAGAAAGCGAAACTTTTTAAGTAGAGCTTATTTAATTACCAGCATTCCCTTATACCTATCATTTATTTGTATTATTTTAAGTAACAACAGACTATTCCCTTTTGAGCTTGATGTAAACCTTATGATAGTAGTAGCTGTGCTTATAGAGGTTATAGGATTATCAGGAGTTATTTCTTATCAAGTACAACGAAATTTTAAAGAGAAAAGAGAGTTGACACTTAAACACAGCGAAATGCTTAATGATAAAACTAGAATTTCAAGAGATTTGCATGACAATTTAGGCTCTCAACTGGTTTATATCTCCTCATACATTGATAATTTACGATATGATCAACCACAACTTAAAGACACACTATCAGAGTTACATACTTACACAAAATCCACCATTACAGAATTAAGAAATGCTATTTGGGTAATGGATAAAGAAGATATAACGCTTTTAATTTTAGCTAAACGGATAGCTTTATATCTGTCAAGCTTACGATCTATAGTAGGTAATATTGAAATTATTTTTAAAAATCAAATAACTACAGATCAGGAAATAAAATTCTATGAGGCTCTAAATATGATTAGAATTGTTCAAGAAGCTATTAACAATGCTGTAAAGCATGCAGAAAGCACAAACATTACAATAACATTTAATAATAAAGAAATAATTGTAAAAGATAATGGTAAAGGATTTGATCAATCAAGTGTTAAAAAAGGGTACGGAATAAATAATATGGTCCAGCGAGCCCAAGATATTAATAAAGAATTAATCATTAGCGCCAACGAAACAGGAACTAAAATACACCTAAAGCTTTAGTAGCTTTTTGTTTCTAAATCATTTTTAATAGCTGCACAAATTTCTAAAGGGGAGTCCACCAAAAACATGTTTGCAACCCATCCAGGAACACTTCCGCCCGGATCTGCATGCATAAACATCGTCATTTTAATACCATTATCTGTTTTTTCAACATTATAAATAGTATGTGATATTTTTACTCTAACAAACCCTTTTTGATCTTCTAACATGGTTGGTTTTGCCTTAATTTCTACTTTAGCTTTAGTGGCAGATTTACTTTTTTGCTCAACATAATAAACACCATCACGATCACTAAACATGGGAACATTAATTGCTAAATAATAGTAAGCACTAGTTGTGCCTTTTTTTAATGTTTTCAAAAGCTTAATTCTCGAACTATGTGATATATAATTTTCAGGATTGGTGATATATCTACAAAACTCATCAATGGTAGTGTTTATTTCTACAATAGCTTTACATTGCTTATGTTTTGAACCTTCCTTGGGGCCAGTGTATACCTTAACACCATTTTTTGTTGTTTCATACTCCCATTCGCTTTGACTAATTGAGTTAAAGGAAATAAGAGAAATTAAAGCTAGCGTAAAAACTTTTTTCATAATATATCAGTACTTAGACTAAATATACTATAAAGCAAGGGCTTTTATTGTCTATTTACAGAAATTTAACATCATCTATTCCCATGGGTTAATAAATAGTGTCCATATTTTAAATTATCTTTAATATATGCAAGAACAACTTCCCATAACGAGCTGGTTACCTATTTCCAAAAAAGAAGTAGAAAAAAGAGGTTGGAGTGATTTAGATGTGATCATTATTTCAGGTGATGCCTATATTGATCACCCCTCTTTTGGATCTGCTGTTATTGGGCGAATAATAGAAAGTGAAGGATTTAGAGTAGCAATTATTCCACAACCCAATTGGCAAGATGATCTAAGAGATTTTAAAAAGCTTGGAGCACCCAAATACTTTTTTGGTGTTACCAGTGGTTGTATGGATTCTATGGTAAACCATTACACAGCTAATAAAAGAAAAAGGTCAACAGATTCATATACGCCTGGTGGAAAAGCTGGTTTTCGACCAGATTATGCCGTTACCACTTATACAAAAATTCTTAAAGAATTATACCCAGAAACCCCTGTATTAGTTGGAGGTATTGAAGCGTCTCTTCGTAGAATTACACATTATGATTATTGGGAGGATAAACTATTTCCAAACATTCTGGAACATAGTGGTGCAGACCTTTTAGTGTATGGAATGGGTGAACAACCGTTAAGAGAAATTCTAAAACTATTAAAAAAAGGAGTTCCTTTTCATCAGCTTACAATGGTAAAACAAACGGCTTACCAACGTTCACAGGGTGAAGGTATACCTAAAAATAAAAACTGGGAAGACATTGAGCTGAATGCTCACGAGGTGTGCCTAAACGATAAAAAAGCATTTGCAGCAAATTTTAAGCATATTGAGCAAGAATCAAACAAAACATTTGCTCGAAGAATTACTCAAAAAGTAGGAGATAAAAACTTGATCATAAATCCTCCTTTCCAAACAATGGAAGAAAAGGAAATTGATGCTTCCTTCGATTTGCCCTACACGCGCTTACCTCATCCAAGATATAAAAACAGAGGCCCTATTCCAGCATATGAAATGATTAAGTTCTCTATCAATACCCATAGAGGCTGTTTTGGAGGATGCAGCTTTTGTACTATTTCTGCCCATCAAGGAAAGTTTATTGCTAGTAGATCCGAAGAATCTATTTTAAAAGAAGTGGATAAGGTAACTCAAATGGACGATTTTAAAGGATACCTTTCAGATTTAGCTGGTCCATCAGCTAACATGTATAAAATGAAAGGAATTGATCAGTCCATTTGTGATAAGTGTGTGAGTCCTTCTTGCATACATCCAGTAGTTTGCTCTAATTTGGATACCTCTCACAAACCAATGACTGAACTCTATAAAAAAGTAGATGCTCACGAAAAAGTTAAAAAGGTTTTTATAGGGTCGGGGATACGTTATGATTTACTTACTAAATCATACAATAAAAAAGGAGATGAAAAGCAAATGGATGAATACATGGAGCAGGTACAAAAACACCATGTATCAGGCAGACTTAAAGTAGCTCCAGAACATACAGCAGATGAAACGCTTAAAATTATGCGTAAACCAAGCTTTGATCATTTTAAAGAATTCAAGAAAAAGTACGATGAAATTGATCAAAAAAATGGTTTAAATCAACCACTTATCCCATATTTCATTTCAAGTCACCCAGGCTGTGAAGAGGAAGATATGGCAAACCTGGCTGCTGAAACTAAAGAAATGGGTTTTAAACTGGAGCAGGTACAGGATTTTACCCCAACTCCAATGACGGTAGCAACCGTTATTTACTACTCGGGTTATCATCCATACACATTAAAGAAAATGTTTGCTCCTAAAACCGAAAAAGATAAACGAGCACAGCATAAGTTTTTCTTTTGGTATAAAAATGAAAATAAAGACTGGATCGAAAACCGATTAAATAAAGCAAATCGACCAGATTTAATTAAACGATTACTAGGGGATCAACCTAAAAACAGTCCTTCTCAAAAACCAAAGTGGTTAGCTGAGAAACACAAAGAATCTGCAAAAAAGAAGCATAAAAATTACGCAAGAAAGAAAAGAAAGTAACATGGATAAGTACACCGTATCATTAACCCAGTATAAAAGATTTAAAACAAGAGAGGTAAAAGTTGGATCTGTTGGTGTTGGAGGAGATAACCCCATTCGTGTACAATCAATGACTACTGCTGATACCATGGACACAAAAAAGTCTGTGGAGGAATGTGTAAGTTTAATTAAAGCAGGATGTGAAATTATTCGTTTAACAGCACCGAGTAAAAAAGATGCTGAAAACTTACAAAACATAAAAAACGAATTAAAGGCTTTAGGTTATCATGATATACCCCTAGTTGCTGATATTCATTTTACACCCAATGCAGCAGAAGTAGCAGCTGATATTGTAGAAAAAGTTAGAGTAAACCCAGGAAACTACGCAGATAAAAAACAATTTAAAGAATACGATTATACCGATAGCTCTTACGAAGAAGAGCTTGAACGTATAGAGCGTAAATTCACACCTTTGGTATTGAAATGTAAAGAAAATGGTGTGGCTATGCGTATAGGAACTAATCATGGTTCATTATCAGATAGGATCCTTAGTCGCTATGGAGATACACCTCATGGAATGGTAGAATCTGCGATGGAGTTTATTCGCATTTGTAGAAAACACAACTATCATGATATTGTATTATCCATGAAAGCAAGCAATGCTTTAGTCATGATTCAAGCTTATCGATTACTTGTTGCTACGATGATAAAAGAAGGAATGAATTATCCTTTACACTTGGGGGTTACTGAAGCAGGCGATGGAGAAGATGGCAGAATAAAATCGGCAGTTGGTATAGGTGCACTTTTAGAAGATGGTTTAGGAGATACGATAAGAGTTTCTTTAACAGAAGCAGCAGAGGCAGAAATACCAGTAGCTAAAACACTAGTTGATCGTTACAGCGATCGAGAAAATCATCCAGCAATTCCAGAGATTTTGGATTACCATATAGATCCTTTTGAATACTCAAAAAGAAAAACAAACAAAGTATTAAATATTGGTGGAGATCAAGTTCCTGTTGTTATGGCAGATTTTTCATTGAAAAAAGAAATAAAGCCAGCTTCTCTCTTTGGTTTGGGTTATCACTACTCCGTTCCATTAGATAAGTGGAATATTACCGATAAAGCATGCGATTATGTGTTTCTTTATAAAAATGAAATTGATTTTGAAATTCCAGGAACTCTGGGAGTAGTTTATGAATACAACACATGGTTAAAGCATAAAACGAAAGAAAGAGTTTACCCTTTTATTCAACCGAAAGATTATCTGGAGAATGTTGAAACATCAAGTGTATTAAATTTTATTTACCTAACCATTGATGATCTATCAAATCAACTAATTGATAAATTAAAACAAGATCAAACAGCTGTTTTATTGCTTGATACCTATAATAAACATGGCTTAGCAGAACAACGTTATATCTTTAACTATTTATTAGATAAGGGCTGTGAAATACCGGTAATTATTGGTAGAGCTTATAAAGATTTAACGCAAGAACAATTACAACTTTATTCTGCGACCGATATGGGCGGACTATTAGTTGATGGACTAGGAGATGGTGTATTTATCGCTGCAGAAAACTGTGGAGGAGATAAATTTCTAAACGATACAGCCTTTGGTATTTTGCAAGCTACCAGAACAAGAATATCAAAAACAGAATATATTTCATGTCCTTCTTGCGGCAGAACATTGTTCGACCTACAAGAAACAACGGCTAAAATACGCTCCAAAACCGATCATTTAAAAGGTTTGAAAATTGGTATTATGGGTTGTATTGTAAATGGTCCAGGAGAAATGGCAGATGCTGATTATGGTTATGTGGGTACAGGTAAAGGAAAAATCACTCTTTACAAAGAAAAAGAAGTTGTTAAAAAGAACATTCCCGAAGAGCACGCGCTAGAGGAGCTTATTGAGCTTATCAAAGAGCACGGTGACTGGATAGATGCTTAATATCCCCAGCTATTATCCCGTATACTGTAAAAGTTAATGGCAAACTTTATTCTGGGTTGAATGCTGGAGTAGTTAGAGACAGCATCCACACCATAAACCCCAAGCCTTAACCTTCTTCTATCTATTTTAAAAGTGCGCTCAATACCAGCAAACCATTCAAAATAACGATAATTAGATTCTTTTATATATAAAGCACTTGTTCCAACAACACTATGTATCCCTAAACGTTTAATTAAAGGAAGAAAATTGATAACTGATCCATTAAAGTGGTGAGTAAAATGTGCTTTTAAGTAACTATCGGTTACATTAAGGGATGTATCTTGGATTTGCATAGACTGCATTAAAGAAGCAAAAAACCACTTATCGCCTCTAGGGAATATTTTATAATCTACATACCTCAAATCAGCTGTATTGATGAATTGCCCACCAGATAACTTGTAAGAAGAAGTTCCCAAAGTACCTACTTGAAACGTTTGTTTAATTTCACCTTCCACAAAATCAAAGTTTATATCACTTCCAAAAAGTTCGGGAATACCTTTTTTGTATAACACACTAAATGTAGGCCACCTACTTCCTAGAATGATTTTTCTATTGGGTTCTCGCATGTATTTTTGAAAAGGAGTATAGGAAAATTCAACGTCAATAGTAGTTGCTTGATAATCGGTAAAGGGTTCAACAGAATTGTCCCCAAACAAGCTATCGTACAGTGGAACAAAATTATAGTCTTCAATTGACTGCCGGTTCGAAAAATTAACTGCTGTTCCAATAAAAAAGCCATTAACATACTCTCTAGAATGTCCAAGAGATAGTTGGTCATTTTCTATCCAGTTATTTCTAACCAGTAGGTTGCTTATGGCATCATTCATAACTACCAAATCAAACTGTTTACCGGCATACACATTTAAGTAGCCGCTATTAATAGGGTCGTAACGATAACTCAAATCAATAAAACCTTTAGGGTCTGCATTTAAAACCCCCATGTTAAACTGTCCGCTGGCTCTAAACGTTTGCTCGTTTTCAAACTTTTTAAAATACCACAGGTAAGGTCCTAAGCGAATACCTCCAACCTCAAAAGGATCAATTAAAGCAGCCAACGAGCTAACTCCCCAATATGTTTTCTTTTTTCGGTTCGTAAATCGAAATCCGTCCCAAACAACATCTAAAAATGTAATTCTGTTAAAAACAGAATCTAATGAATCTAGATAAGGGCCCGAATGTGTTACTTCATACAGGCTATCTTTAACTTTTTGGTAGCGTTGCTCTTCTTTTGTTAGCGGCTCTGGTCTAATTTTATCCCAATACGAAGAGTCTCTTTTGTAAGCTTCCTTTGTTGTAACACCAACCTCATTACTAAAAAAACGTTTGGGTATATTAGGGTTTAAATTGTAGTTAGAATATTCTACAACGGTTGATCCATTAAAGTTTTGCTTTCTGTTTTTGGAAGAGTAAGTAAATACTTGTTTCTTTTTTACAAGTGTACTATCACTAATGAACTGATACTCTTGTTGAACATTAAACTCATCATAAATAAGTAACCCGTCATTTTTTAAAGTAAAATCAACTTTATGAATATGAAACGTTTCATCCATAATCCACAAATAACCTCTAAAGGTTGAGTTACCTCTTTTTCTAGGAGTCATTTTAATTTTAAATAACATTTTACCATTTATAAACGAGGTTTCTTCTAGCTCAAACTTGTAGGTGATAAAAGAGATACTATTTAATGGAGAAACTAGAGGCACTTCGTTAAGCTTAGGCAAGCTCATTAAACCATCATAAAAATTAAACTCGTTTTCGATGGTATTGGTAAAAAACAACCCATAAGAGCTTCCGTATTTTTTTACAGCGTTTCTAACCTCTTTTACTTTGTTAGGGTATTGGTAATACCTAACCATTTCTATTTCGGTCATGTTAGAGTTTTGAGGAATCTCATTTTCTTTTTTTGAATTATCAAAAACATCTAAATTCTCCTCTTTGTTTTGCTCGGCAATTTTTTTTTGTTGAGCTATTTTTTCTCTCCGCTTTTTTTCTCTTTCACTAATAACTTCTTTGGCTTTTATATAAACATTGCAGGAACTTTTTTCAATTTGGCTATCCCATTTTTCTCTGTTTTTAATGGCATTGTTTATTATTTCGTAAGCAGGGTCACGCTTTTTTTCTTTAATAAGAACTTCGTTTAAAACTTTTACATCTTGTTTTAGCCAAACATTTTTAACCTCTGTTTGGTTATCGTCAATAATTACTTTAAACTCTTGCGTTTCAAAACCAACAGCTGTTACAACAATGTCATAAATATTTTGTTCTGTAAATTGGTAAAAGTATTTCCCTTCTGCATCTGATGATGTTCCTTTTTGAAGGTTTTTTATATAAATGTTTGCATAGGGTATAGGTGTGTTGTTTTCGTCAAAAATAAAACCAGATATTGATTGACAATAGCCTTTTACCAGACTAAAAAAACATAATATAGTAACTAAATACCTTAGCATTACTCATGCACCCAAGGGGTTTGCTCTATATTAAAATGATTGCTTAAACTTCTTGAAAGTGTAAAAAAGTAGTCTGATAAGCGATTTAAAAACTGAATAATAAGCAAATCAACACTCACAGATTCAGATAATGTAACTATCTCCCTTTCTGTTCTTCTACAAACCGTTCTGCAAATATGGCTTTGTGCTACCGCAAGGTGTCCACCAGGAAGAATAAAGGATGATAAAGGAGTAAGTTCTTGATCTAGTCGATCAATTTCTTCTTCAATTTTTACGATGTGCTCATTAGTGATTTGAGGTAAGTTGAACTTATTGTTTTCAGAATCATCAGCTAGGTTGGATCCTATGGTAAATAACAGGTTTTGTATACTAATTAAAAAGTGCTTACTTTCTTTAGGTATATCATAACTTCTAAGTAACCCTATATGGCTGTTTAGTTCATCTACCGTACCGTATGCATTAATTCTTTCATTATACTTTGGTACGCGTTTCCCACTTAATAGTGAGGTAGATCCTTTATCTCCAGTTTTGGTGTAAATTTTCATATGTTATGTGAGTTCTAAACATTAATATACAAAACAAGCCTCAACTGGGAGGCTTGTTTAAAAGAATATTTAATTCCCAAAGGGAATATTGTTTTAGCCTAAAAATGGATATCTGTAATCCGTAGACGGAACAAAAGTTTCTTTAATTGTACGAGGCGATACCCAACGTAAAAGGTTCAAGTAAGATCCAGCTTTATCGTTTGTCCCAGACCCTCTAGCACCACCAAAAGGTTGTTGACCTACCACTGCTCCAGTTGGTTTATCGTTGAGGTAGAAATTACCAGCAGCATTTTCTAACTTTTTCATCATATGGTTTAACACATACCTGTCTTTAGAAAAAATGGCACCAGTTAATGCATACTCGGATGTTTGATCAACCAACTCTAACGTTTTTTCAAAATCTTTTGGATCATATTCAAAAATAGTAACAACAGGGCCAAAAATTTCTTCGACCATGGTTCTAAACTTGGGGTTTGATGTTACAACAACTGTTGGTTCAATGAAATAACCTTTTGATTTATCGTAATTACCACCAACTACAATTTTAGCATCATCTTGCTCTTTGATATAATCAATATAACCAGCGATTTTATCGAAAGCGTTTTCATCAATAACCGCAGTAATAAAGTTTTCAAAATCAACAGGTGATCCCATTTTAAAAGATTTCACATCTTCAATTACATGATCAATAATTTCACCACTAATAGTGTTTGGTAAATAAACTCTTGAAGCAGCAGAACATTTTTGTCCTTGAAATTCAAACGCTCCTCTTGAAATAGCTGTAGCTACTTCTTTAGTATTAACATTCTCATGAGCAAAAATGAAATCTTTTCCACCGGTTTCTCCAACAATTCTTGGATAAGTTCTATAGGTATCAAGATTTAAACCAATCTCTTTCCATAAATGCTTAAATACTTTTGTGGAACCTGTAAAGTGTAAGCCAGCAAAATCAGGGTGATTAAAAACAACCTCTCCAGCGTCAGGACCATCAACAGTAACCATGTTAATTACCCCATCAGGTAAACCAGCTTCTTTAAACAACTCCATAATTACATTTGCAGAATATATTTGGCTATCTGCTGGTTTCCAAACAACAACATTTCCTAACATAGCAGGAGCAGCACACAGGTTTCCTGCAATTGCGGTAAAGTTGAAAGGAGTAATTGCAAAAACAAAACCTTCAAGGGGTCTGTACTCTAGTCTATTCCAAACACCAGTACTTGATTCTGGCTGCTCTTGGTAAATCTGCTGAGTATAGATAGCGTTAAACCTTAAAAAATCAATAAGCTCACAAGCCGAGTCAATTTCAGCTTGGTAACAGTTTTTTGACTGTGCCATCATTGTTGCAGCATTCATTTTAGCTCTGTAGGGTCCAGCTAATAAATCGGCAGCCTTTAAAAAAATAGAAATTCGTTGTTCCCAAGGTAGGTTTGCCCATTTCTCTCTAGCTTCTAAAGCACTGTCAATAGCTTGTTTTACATGCTCCTTTGTTCCTAAATTATAATGACCAACTACATGTTTATGATCATGTGGAGGGCTAAGTGGCTTTTTATTATCAGTAGTTACTTCTTTACCATTGATATACATAGGTACTTCAATGGTTTGCTTGTATAACTTATTGTAAGTAGCAATAAGTTCTTCTTTTTCTGCACTACCAGGTGTGTAGCTTAAAACAGGTTCATTATCATAGAACGGAACGTTATAAAAACCTTTTGACATGATTGATGTTTTTTTATTGTTTAATTAAAATTATATGTTTAATGTAAGATAATTGTGAGGTTATTAAAAACAAAATCGTGATAACTTTTGTAACTTGTGCATCTTAATACACGTATAATCCACCTCGTAGTTAATTTTTTAGAATGATTAGAGCATTATATTTAACATTTTTTATCCTTACGATAACAGCTTCTCAGCTAGTTGCACAATGCAACATTATTTATGTAATACCAACACCATTTGCAATACCAACTGCAGATTTAGGAACTAAAGCCGACCCAACATCACTTGATAATGCAATAAACAATTTGGCTCAAGCAGGTGATGTAATAAAATTAAGTGTGGGTACATATACGCTTGATAACGCTATAGGAAGCTTGCCAGATTTTGTAACTATTGAAGGTGGTTATGATGCAACTAATAACTGGATAAAAACTAGTCAGGCAGATATTACTACTATTTACAGAAATTCAAATAATGTTAGAGATTTTACTTCTCCAACAGCAAGGATATCAGCTTTTGAACTTAACGGAGCAAGAGGATTTAGGCTACAAGATTTGAGCATTGAAGTTCAAGATGCACCAGCTGCAGGAACGTATGGTATTTCACTTTATGGTGTTTACTGTAACAATTGCTCAGACTATAAAATAGTTAGATGTAAAATAACAACAGGAGATGCCTCAGCAGGAGCAAATGGATCAACAGGTACGGTTGGTGCTGTAGGTCAACCGGGTATTGCAGGTACAGATGGCGAACCAAACAATGATGTAGCCATTGTAAATGGTGGTATTGGTGGTCTTGGAGGTGGGTCTGGAAGTGCAGCTGGTACTGCAGGGCTAGGTAATGCATCTGTAGGTGGAGATGGAGGTGATGGAACAGCTGGTTCAACCTTTCGAGATGGTGGAGCTGGAGGTGGCGGAGCCGGAGGCGGTAGAGAAGACTTTAATGGAGGAGTCGGAGGAAACGGTGGAGGTGTACAAAATGATGCGACATGTATTAATATTTTAAATATTACCGCTACTACTGGGCAAGGTCAAGCTGGTGTTGAAAGCGGTTGTAACGATGATGCTGTTGGAAGCTGTGACACTGTTTTATCTGGAAAAGATGGGCAAGATGGTCAAAATGGATCGATGGGATGTACTGGAACTGATGGAGCATCGGGAAATGCATTAGCTTTTTGGAATGCAGGCGCACAGGCAAGTGCTGGAACTAACGGACAAGGAGGTGCTGGTGGTCAAGGTGGTGGCGGTGGCGCTGGAGAAGGCGGTGTTTCTTGTATTGATGGATCTGGCTCCGGTGGCGGAGGCGGAGGTGGCGGAGGCCAAGGTGGAACTGGAGGAACTGGTGGATATGGAGGAGGAAGTAGCTATGCGGTCTATTTTTTTAATAATGGTTTAAATGGAGAAATAATTCAATCACAGCTTCAAGCTGGTAATGAAGGTTCAGGTGGAGCTGGAGGAGCTGGAGGAGCTGGAGGAACTGGCGGTATTGGTGGGGCTGGCGGACAAGCAACAAACAATGAAGTTGGTTGCGGTGGTGATGGTGGCCAAGGAGGAAACGGTGGTCAAGGAGGAAACGGTGGTTCTGGCGCAGATGGCGAATCACAAAATTTTAAATTAATAGGTAACGCTCTTACTGTTCAAGATATTGGGTTTGATTTAACGAACCAACCAATTATATCAGTAAATGAAAGCTTTTGTGCTGGCGAAACACGTTTATTAAACGCTCCAAGTAGCGATGCTTGGGACTTTGGATCAAATGCCGTTCCAGCAACAACAACAGGGCAAAACGTACAGACTTTCTACACGCAAGCTGGTAGAAAAGATATTGATTACGGTATACATCAATACCGAGGGTTTGTGTTTGTATCTAATCAATCGCCAGATATAGCAAATGCTGGAAATGATACGATTGTTTGTTCAAACATTAATCTTTACGGAAACACACCAAGCAATGGAACAGGAACATGGACTTCTCCAACTGCTGGTGTAGTCATTAATAACCCCAACAGTGCGAACAGTCAAGTAACATTGACTGATGGTGTTAATACATTAGTTTGGACTATTAGCTTTGGAACTTGTTGTCCAGATACGAGAGATACAGTTATCATCAATAAATTAAGCTCATCTACCTTACCATTAAGTATTGAATCATCAATGGACACTGTTTGTTTAGGCGATTCTGTTCGTTTATCCTTAAATGGTGGTAGTTTAGGTGATTCTGCTCGTTGGGGCTGGTATAGTGGCTCATGCGGAGGAACGTTTATAAGTAATGATACAGCAATTACTGTTTATCCTTCTGCAACAACAACTTATTACGTTCGTGCAGAAACATTATGTGATTCTACAGTTTGCGTTGGAAGAACCATTCATTTAGGTACAACTTCAATACCACCAACATCAATTAATACAGTAAGCGATACAGTATGTAGAGGTGAAGAAATAACACTAATTGTTTCTGGTGGAACACTGTTAAATGGAGACCAATGGCAATGGTATGAGGCATCATGTGGTGGTATTCCAATTGATTCTGGTAATATGATTACAGTTACTCCTCAAAACAATACCGTTTACTACGTAAGAGGTGAAGGAGGAAGTTGTGAGCCATCAGCATGTACAAGTATTTCTATTATTGTGGGAGGAGAAGTAGTAACCATGATTCCTTTTGATACGCTGTGTGGTGTATTACAACCTATACGCTTGATTAATGGTGTTCCTGGAGGAGGAGATTACTCGGGTACAGGTGTAGAGTTTGGAGATTTCGATCCAGTAGTTTCTGGCTATGGAAAGTTTGAGATTACATATACCTACCATGATATGGATGCTGGGTGCTTATTATCAACTTCTGATACAATAGTTGTTAGTCAAAGCTGTTCTTCTATTGAAGATTTATTACAGGTAAATACCTTCTCTCCAAATGGAGATGGGGTAAACGACACGTGGAATATTTATTTGTCTACAGTTAATGATTTTACGCTTAATATTTATGATAAAACAGGCATATTAGTGTTTAATTCTAATAGCGTAACTGCTAGTTGGGATGGAACTTACAAAGGCAAACCTATGCCTTCAGGATCATATTTTTATATCATTGAAGCTGATGGTGAAATATACAAAGGCGATGTAACAATTGTTAGATAAACTCAAGGACTATGAAACATTTTATTTTATTAATTATCGGTTTAGGTCCATTAAGTTTTTTTGGCCAACAGATTATAGAAAGTAGTCAGTATATGAATAATGACTACGCATACAATACAGCGGTGGCTGGTACAAAGGCAAACTTAAGAGTGAGTTTAGGAGCAAGAAAGCAATGGTTTGGATTTAAAAATGCACCAGGCATTCAAAACTTAACGTTTCAAGGGAGAGTAGCAAAAAGTATAGGTTTAGGAGCTCAAGTATTTAATGACAGCTGGGGAATAAGCAGACGAACAGGTGTTAATTTGGGAGTCAATTATATTTTCTCTGCAAATGAGCGTTTTGATATATCCTTGGGAGGATCGTTATCCGGAACACAATTTAGCATAAATGCAGAAGATGTAGTAACTGAAATTCCAGAAGACCAAGCAGTTTACCAAGGATTAAGGAGTCAGTTTTTTCCTAATTTTGGTATTTCTGGCTATGCTGCTTCTGATATGTTTTATGCTGGGTTAAATGTTTCTAATTTACTTGAAATTAATACAGATCTTATCAATGGTGTGTCTAGTCAAAATAATTTATACCGAACACTACATTTTGTTATTGGAGGGGATTTTAAATTGGGAGAAAAATTCATTCTTAACCCATCCATGATTTATGGACAAACATTTGGTGGAACATCAGGGCTACAAATTGATGCTCGTTTAGAGTACGACCATTTGTTTTGGATTGGTCCAGGTTACCGAAACGCAGAAGCATTTATAATTAATGCAGGTGGATACATCAAAAACTTTACCGTTGGATATTCTTACGATTATGTTTTATCTGGCATAAGTACTGTTGCTTCTGGGGGATCTCACGAAATTTTTGTTGCCTTTGACATCGTAAAACAAGATAACAAATCGTCTTGGTTTAAAAGAAATAGAATCTACAACAACAATAGATAAATCAATTATCTATTCTTAAACAAATACAGATGAAAAATACCGTTATTTTCTTCATCTCCATTTTTATTGTAAACTCGTTTACAGGTCAAACTAAAATTGCCAATGAGCTTTACGATAACTACGAGTTTCGAAACGCAATTACCTATTACGAAAACGATCAACCACTTAAAGGGGAAAACCTCAGGAGGTTGGCAGATTGCTACTATTACACGTACAATTATCCAAAAGTAGTGGAAACATATCGTCAAATTTTCGAAAATGAAAAAATTGATGATCAAGACTATTTAAAATTTGGAGATGCATTAAAATGTAGTAAAAACTACGATGAAGCACTTGAAAAACTGGCTGTTTATAAAGAGAAGTATCCAAATGATCCAATGGTAAATGAGTTGATCAAGGAAACAAACTTTTTAGCCAGAAAAAAAGAAAATAAACCTAAATATGAGGTTTCTAATTTTGAAGAATTAAACTCGCCAATTGCCAATTTTTTCACCAAGCAAGTTGATGATAAAATCTTTTACATTTCTGAAAGCAAGCAAGAACAAGCAGGTGCTCAATTAAAGTTTGATAGCACCAATGATCTATCTATTTTGGATTATGGAACATCCGTTAGACCATTAGCCCAGTTGCATAGCTATGACTTAGAAAACGGCATCAAAACTGTAGTAAGCTGCAAGGAGAAATTTCACATGAACGGGTTTGATCTTGATGTGGAAAATAAAAAGATCTATTTTACAAAGATTGACATCACAAAAAAATGGAAAAAAGGAACGCAAATTCCCCGAATTTATGTGGCAGACATTGATTTTAACACACCAGAAATATTCAATATAAAAGAATTAAAAATTCCAGGTTTCACAAAAAACGATGCGATAGGTCACCCTGCATTGAGCTATGATAAAAAACACATCTATTTCTCTGCCGATTTGGAGCAAGGCATGGGCGGATTTGATATTTATGTTTCAAGTTTTAAAGAGGGCGAATGGACAGAACCTAAAAACTTAGGCTCGAATGTTAACTCGGTAGGAGACGAGTATTTCCCAAATATTATTGATGGTAAATTCTTGTACTTTTCATCTAATGGAAGGGTGGGATATGGAAACCAAGATATCTTTAAAAACAGATTAATCAATGCTACAAATCCAACCGAATCACAAATATTGCAGGAGCCAATCAATTCGTTTGCGGATGATTTCGGTTTTATCTACAATAGCGAAACATTTTCGGGCTATGTAACTTCCAATAGATTTGGAGGAAAGGGAGATGATGATATTTATAAAGTAAGTCTCAAAAAACTGATTGTTTCTGGCGTTGTTAAAGATGTGAATGGAAAACCGGTTAAAGGAGCTATTGTTAAGATTTACGATAAAGATGGAAATCTAATAGCAGAGACTACCACTGATGAAAATGGAAATTATTCTTTTGAGGTAAACCCGGGAGAATATGAGGTAACTACCGAAACGGAGGATGGTTATTTCTCAAAAACAGCTATTGCTGTTACCGAAAGCTGGAACAACGAAAAACCAATTGATTTAAACCTCAAAAACACGATTGTAATTATTCAAGGGACTGTTTATGATCCTCCAAATAAAACATCAGCAAACACGCTCGTTAAACTTATTCAATCGCCTAGCAAGGAACTAAAACAAGTTTATACGGATGAAAAAGGAAGGTATAAATTCTATGCAGATCCCAATAAAACGTATGAAGTAGTTGCTTTGAAAAAGGGACTAGTTGGAGCGAAAAAACTAACCATCTCTTCAGCTTGGGACAATGAGCAACAAGTAGATTTAAACTTAAAAAGTAGCACTACTGTACAGGGATTTGTGTACAACGAAGACGGAAGTGCTTCTCCACTTACCGATGTTTCGTTATACGATGGAGAAGGTGTTTTAATTCAGCAATCTACTGCAGATGCAGAAGGACGCTATTCGTTTTCAGTAGATAGAAATAAAAACTATCAAATTAAAGCAAAAAAGAAGGGCTTTGAAGGATTAGAAAATATCTACACGGGTGATAATTGGAAAAGTAACGTAGATTTTAATTTCTATATGTTTCCAGTTACTACCACAGGCTTTGGGTACATAAAAGATGAGAATTCAAGAAAGGCTATTGCAGGTGCAAAACTTGTTTTAACTGATAACAAAACAGAAAGAAAGTTTGTAACAGTTGCTAATGATAAAGGTTATTTCGAATTTCAATTATCGAAAAACAGAGACTATACCTTAAAAATATCGAAAGATAAATACTACCCTAAAACACTTCAGCTAGCTGGTGAGCCAATCTGGGGAGAAAAAGTGGATTTAAGTTCAACACTTAATTTAAACCTTGAGTATGCTGGATATACGGTGTCAAATATCTATTTTGAATTAGGATCATATAAAATTCGAGGAGACTCCGAAGATCAATTAAATAAAATTGTAGAAGCGTTAGAGGCAAAGCCAAAGCTAAACATCTATATCCGATCTTATGCCGATTGTAGAGGATCATCATCCTTAAATAAAAGGCTTACCGAGAAGCGATCAAAGGCAGTGAGAGAGTACTTAACCGATAACGGAATTAGTAAAAAACGAATTACAACCGAATCAATGGGAAAAACAAACTTGGTAAATAATTGTGTTCGCCCAAAAGATTGTACAGAAGCCGAACATGCCCTCAATAGAAGATCGGAGTTTGAGTTTAAATAATTCATTAATGTCAAATCGAAAAAAATCATACAAACGGCTTCCCTCTTGAGAGGGATTAAGGGTGTGTCAAATCAAATCACTTACATGATTTTTTATGTTTTGATGTATGGTAGATAGCTTAAAATTTTATGAAAACACTTTATTTAGTTAGACACGCAAAATCAAGTTGGTCTAATTCTTCATTAGCCGATTATGATCGCCCACTTAATGAAAGAGGCAAGCGAGATGTTATAACCATGGGTAAGCGATTAAAAGAAAGAGGGGTTATGCCTTCGCTTATTTTAAGCAGTGCTGCTAAACGAACCACCAAAACAGCCAAAGCATTAGCAAAAGGAATGGCTTATGATAATGAGATTAGATTTAAAAAGAACCTTTACCACTCATCTATTTTAGATAATTTAAAGGAGCTTGAAAAGGTTGGTGAAGCATATGAGTCCATTATGCTTGTTGGACACAATCCGACTACTTCTGAGTTTTGTGATTACTTAACAGGTAATTTATTCCATTTCCCCACATGTGCCATTGCCGAAATTTCATTAGAAATTGATAGCTGGGATGAAATTACCAAAGGAATTGGAACCTTGGTTTTTTATGATTATCCGAAGAATCAATAGTGTAAGTTCTACATTTTTTTCTAAACATAAAACATCAAATAGCACCAGGTCGAAGTAACGACTAATAACGTACCATTTATTATCAATTTAGTATTAATAGAGATTGTTTTATAGGATAACATTGAGATTAGTATAGTTACAGTAGAGGCTAGCATGGTAGGTGTTAAGGTGTGATAGTTTATAACTCCAAGTGGTAATACACCCAATAGACAATAAATTAATAAAGCAAGGAAGATTTTTGGTTTTGCCTGATTATTAACTATCGATGTCAAACAAAAAGAACAACTTATAAACAAAATGGAAGAGAGTACCGTAAAAAATTCCACAAAACCTTTACTGCTCATTGAAGAGTTGAGAAATATAAAATATACCCTGCTGTAAGTAATAAGAGATAGAATGATACTTAATAGTGCAATTACTTTGTTTATTATTTGTTTCATTTCCATATCTCTAGTGTTTTCAAACGTTCAGCAATATTATTTAGTGAGCGCTATAATCTATTATGCCGATAGATGAGATAAAGAAATCTCTACATATAACACAAAGGATAGGAGAATTGGTATGTTTTTTCATCTCTTCAACACTAGAGATCGTTGAGTTAAAAGGTTCAAAATTATCCTCCAATAGAGTCAGTACTGATCTATAGTTTTCTCCTAAAATATTTTTCCCATTAATAGAGAAGGTACTCTCGTGACCAAACCAAATCTTGGAAACTTTTTCATTTGTAAATTCTATTCGATAAGAAGTTCCATCTGTAACCATAAAGTAAACTTCGTTTTCATAGTATTTAGTTTTTATAAGACCTTTCGATAGCAAAAATTCTTTCGAATCACCTAAGTTGATAGTTAAATCCAAGGGTGCGGGATTGAATTTAAAATATGTTCTATCGATTTTGCTCATATATGTTTTTAATTTCTAGCTTGATTTATCTCTTCAAGCAATTTACTAACATTCTTTTTGTTTCTTCCCATTGAAACAACTGAACTTTTTTTATCTGGATCACAGATGCTATTTATCAAAATTCGATCATCATCGAATAGAATAGTTATTTGTTCTCCCCAACTACCAGAAAATATACTAGGGTGTGTTTTTGCAATTATAATCTTTTCATCCATTAAGAAAGGTGTCCACTGGAGTTCATTAGCAACCTTTTGAACTATTAGGTTTAACTTCTTTTCTTGTCAAGTTAGTATGGGCAATTTTAAATTTTAATCTGTTTTTTTGAAGTTGATAAAAAAGTAGCCCGAGAATTAGAGGAATTAAAATGAACCAAATCTCAATTACCTTAAAAGGTTTGGGGGTTCCTTTGATAAAATCTCTTATACGAAAGAAGGCCAACATAGCGGGAAAAAAGAATAAAAATATAACTACTCCATAGTGGGTGAATTTATCCCAGTTACTAAGTTTTATTTTTCCCTGTTTAATTGAATGCTGTATTTGTTCTTCTGTCATTTATTTTTGTCTTTACCTTTTTAGTACATAAAAAGTAAACGGTTTCAAATTTTATTAGGTTCTTATTCTTTTTTCTAGAAAAGATTTCATAAACTCAGGGTTGAGTGTAGAGTAATTTGAGCCTAAAGAATTTAATTTATGGTGTGCTAGCATTGCCGCATTCCAAAAACTGGTGGTTTGTTCTATGGTTAAAGAAGTCAAATCGATACTCCTATTAGTCAGATCATTTTTTCTTTTGTTTATGAAAGCCCATCCTGGATCCATTGGATCTTTTTCTTCTTCGGTAGGAAAATGTTGTTGAATCCAATCAGATAGCTTAAGGTTTTGTTCTTTCGGCTCTAATTGTTTCAATTCTCTTGCTATTAGCCTTAATATCTCATCATAGCCTGTCCATCTAGGAGCAAAAGTATTATTTTCTGATATTTTAATGAATCCACTTGCCATCAATAATTCATCTGGTTGATATTATTTTCTATATCCGTAGATTTCAATTTCACGATCGGTTTCGCTAAAGTCCAAACTATTTAATTCCAGAAATTTAATTAATTGGGCACTAGTAATTGTTTTTACACTATTAATTTCATAGAACTCTACAAAGTTGCCGCTATCATCAAGTAGAATTGAAGTTTTTTCGATTTCTCTAATCCAATCGCAACTCATTTCCACTTTGGATAGCAAAAATGTAACCTTAAAAACTGTTCTACGCTCATCTAACCACTCGAATAGTTTTTGCCATTTTTGATTATTAAGTATTCCAGAAAGGGAGTTAGATAGAATATGTTGTTTAGTTAATTTCAGTCGAGAATCTCGTTTTTCATTAACTAGTTTAATATTATTAATTTTTCTGGTGCTCCTCATTTGTGCTCAATTACCTTATATGTTATAGGTACAAGGTGTTTTATTTATCTTTGCTTCCCGAATTCATTTATCCATTCTTCAATTTTTGGTGGATGAACATTTATGGTTTTACTCCGAGTTGCTTCAATGAGCATAATTTTAAATTGGTTGTCAAGAATAAAATAATTGACTACTTCAACTAATTGGTCATCCGTATTTTTTAATTTGTATTTATGCTGAATTTCAAAAAACATATCATCCTCAATTCCACCCCAAGTATAATTTGTAAACGATATGGATTCATAACTATCAGGATATTGAGAGCTGTCTTTAATGAATTGTTTTATTGAAGAAACAATATCTTTTTCCTTTAAAGAAGTTTCGTGCTCTTTAATGGTTGATTTGTATGCCATTTCGCAATATTGTCCTGCTGTTATTCCAGCATACATAATCCCTCTTTGAGTATACAAAGGAAGTTTGGCTGTGTCGTTAAATATTTCGAGGTCAGAATTAGTCAAGCTGTCAAAATATAGTTTAGTCGCAATTGAAAAGCCATAAGTTCTAGCGAATTTATTTTCGTCTACCATAAGTTTTTTTACTTCGTAAAATGGTAGGCCAAAAAGCATTCTTGTAATGTTATAAAATCTTTTTTCTTCCGGGGTTGGTGGATTATTATAGCCGTCAACAAATCCTCCCACATTTTTTAGTATTTCAAGAGAGTCTAGAGTTTTACTTATAATAGATGAATCTTGAGCCATAGCACTGTTACTTATAACTAAAAGTAAAATTAGAGGTATAATCGTTTTTATCATTGTTTACTTTCTTTTTAATTATACCTAACATACAAATAAATGTAAGTTTTGAATCTAATTCGCTACTATTAAATAAAAAGAAGTCGTGTAAAATATATTTTGTTCAATTTTTTTATTAAATTGATTAAACAAAATTGGATTAAACCTATAAATTGGGTTTACACGTAATTTTTATATATATTGTTCAACTTAATTTAATATAAATCATGCTAATGTCAGCAAAAACAAAATATTCGGTAGAAGTACCATTAAAAACATCCATCGGAATTTTATATGAAATGATTTCTACACCAAGTGGTTTATCGGAGTGGTTTTGTGATGATGTAAATGTTAAGCCAGGGAAGTTTTTCTTTATTTGGGATGGCGAAGAGGAAGAAGCAGACATCATTAGGCAAAAAAATAATGAGTACGTAAGGTACCATTGGGTAGAAGATGAAGACGATAAAGCTTACTTCGAACTACGCATAAAAGTTGATGACATCACCAAAGATGTAGCCATTGTAGTTACCGATTTTTCAGAAGAAGATGAGGTAGAAGAGAACAAAGTTTTTTGGGAAAGCCAATTAAATGACTTAAAACGCGTTTTAGGATCATAATAACGTAAAGTATCCTTTTTGATGAAAAAGATTGATTGGTTTATCATTAAATCATATGTAATACCTTTCATAATCACATTTTTTATAGCTGAGTTCGTGTTAGTTTCTCAGTTTGTATTCGTGTACCTCGATGACCTTGTTGGTAAAGGTGTAGGAGTAGATGTAATCCTTGAATTACTCTTTTTAGTAGCAGCTCAGCTAGTGCCTATGGCTTTGCCTTTGGCTATTTTATTATCGTCTATCATGGCAATGGGTAATATAGGGGAGCGAAGCGAATTAACCGCCATGAAATCGGTAGGGTTATCCATTTTTAGAATCATGCGACCCTTGTTGGTACTGATGGTTTTTATTTCTGTAGGGTCATTCTTTTTCTCAAACTACATATGGGGAAAGGTAAACTTAAGGCAACGTATTTTAATTGGAGACATTCAAAATACCAAGCTATCCTTAGTGTTAAAAGACAATGTGTTTTTCAACGAGATTGAAAATTTTAGCATTCGTGCAGGTAAGGTAAATAAAGAAACCAATGAATTAAGTGATGTACTTATTTATGAGTATAATCCAACGTATAATTTCAGGAAAATAGTTCGCTCAGAAAACGGATTAATGGGAAAATCCGATGATGGGAGATTTATACTTATTACGCTTTATAATGGTCAAATTACCGAAGTAATTAACCCTGGAGCAAACCCTTTTGAAGAAAAATCGGTGCTACCACACCAACAAATAACCTTTGATGAAACAACCTTTAAAATTGATGTGTCTTCTTTAGGACTAGTTAGAAGCGATGAAAAGGATTATAAAGAAATGTTTCAGTTCCAAACCCTAAATACACTAGGAAAAGCAATTGATTCCCTAGATTCTAGGTTTGATACAATTCGTAAATCAGTTAGGCACTACTACGAAAACAGCCATTTAGTTAGCAGGGTAAAAAATTCGTATAGCATGGATACTATTAAATTCAATGAGTACAGCTTTGAGGATTTAAACCTACTTGAACAGCGAACAGCCATAACGAATGCTAAAAACCGATTAAAAAACTCCTTAAGCTACATGGAAAGTAGAGAAAAAGAGTTTGAAAGTAGAAAACGCTACCTAAGCGGACTAAAAGTTGAGTGGCATCGAAAGCTAACCTTATCATTAGCTTGTATTATTTTATTTTTTATTGGAGCACCATTGGGAGCTATTGTTAAAAAAGGAGGCTTTGGTATCCCTATAGCCATAGCTATTGTAATGTTTTTGATTTATTACATTATATCTATAACAGGCGAGCGTTTGGCAGAAAGTTTAATACTACCTCCAATAATAGGCATGTGGTTAAGCTCAATAGTGTTATTCCCTTTAGGTGCACTATTAACTTATCAAGTAGTTTCAGAAAAGCAAATATTTAATTTTAAAGGTTTAGCTAATTGGTTTAAACGAAGGTTTAGCTTCTTAAAAAGAAGTAAAGCTTAATAACCTAGTTTTTCTCTTACTCTGCTTAACACATCTTTAGCAACTAATCTTGCTTTGTTTGCACCAATATTTAGTTTCTCTTCCACTTCTTGAGGGTTGTTAACGTAATGGTTAAATAATTCACGTTCGGTTTTAAAACGATCAATAATTAACTCAAACAATGCTTGTTTTGCATGTCCGTAACCATAACCTCCAGCTAAATAGTTTTTTCGCATTTCTTCGATTTGACTTTCAGAAGCCATTAATTGATAAATAGCAAAAACATTATCTGTTTCAGGATCTTTTGGATCTTCAAGCGGAGTACTATCCGTTTGGATACCCATAACTTGCTTACGCAGCTTTTTATCTGGAAGAAAAATATTAATAATATTATCTCTGGATTTGCTCATTTTGCCACCATCAGTGCCTGGAACGTACATGGTTTCTTGTTGAACTTTAGCTTCTGGTAAAACCAGTGTTTCTCCCATGGCATGGTTTAATCTGCTGGCAACATCTCTAGTCATTTCAAGATGCTGTAATTGATCCTTGCCAACAGGAACTATTTCTGCATCGTATAGTAAAATATCGGCAGCCATAAGCATGGGGTAAGTAAATAATCCAGTATTTACATCACTTAAACGATCTGCTTTATCTTTAAAAGAGTGGGCAAGTGTTAATCGTTGATAAGGATAAAAACAGTTTAAATACCAGTTTAACTCGGTTACTTCGGGAACATCACTTTGACGATAAAAAACAGTTTTTTCAACATCTAACCCACAAGCTAGCCATGCAGCTGCTGTATGTAGGGTGTTTTGTTTTAGTAGCTCACCATCTTTAATTTGGGTTAAGGAGTGTAAATTGGCAATAAATAAAAACGATTCATTGCTTTTTGCTAATTCAATAGCAGGTAAAATAGCACCTAAAATATTTCCCAAATGTGGTGTTCCAGTACTTTGAATTCCTGTTAAAACTCTTGCCATTACAGATTATAATTTTGAATAAAATTAATGAATTGAATAGATACAAACTAGTATTAAGGACGGAAGAAGGTTTTTATTTCTTCGAAAGCTGCTGTTAAAGCTTCAATATCACTTAAAGTAATTTCTTCTTCTTTGTTTTCAATTTCTTTGGCTAGTTGATGAAATTTTTCTAACCCAACTGATATGGAGCTACCAGCGAGTTTATGACTAATTCTTTTAACTTGTGGTGTATTTGAACGATCAAACGCAAGTTGTAAACCACCTAAATCGTTTTCGGCATTTTTGATGAAAATAGCTATCGCTTGAAGTAAGATATCTTCGTCTAAATCTTTAACTAACTCCTTGTTGATCATTTAATATGGTATTAATTTTTTCTTCATTAAGCGGTTTTGGTATACAAAAAGAAATATTAAGCGAAGTTTTTAAAGAATCGTCTATTTCTTTATCAGTGAATAATACAATCTTTTTTATTTGATGGTCTTTAGGTAGTTTTTTGTGTGCCTTTAAAAAGGTTAAACCATCCATTACAGGCATGTTTAAGTCTAAAAAAGCAAGATTAATTGCTTTGTTTTTTCTACAAAAGCTAAGAGCCTCTTGTCCATTACTTACACACGAAAGTTCAGCTTGCTTAATTAGCTTATTCAATTTGGTTTGATGGATAAAGTTGGTTGTAGCATCGTCATCAATCAAAAGAATTTTCATTACAATGCTAGCTTATTTAATTCATTAATAATATCCTTTTTGTAGAGGCGAGAGAGCGGTAAATCGGTTGATCCTACCGTTATTTTATCAGCTTCATATTTTGTTACCTTGTGAAGGTTAATTACATATGATCGATGTGCTTGAATAAATTCAGGAGCTTCAATTTTATCCATCACTTTCTTTAGCGTGCCACTCATGGTAATTTTTTTATATGTAGTTTGGAAAGTGACATATCCATTAGTGGATTCAATAAAAAGAATGTCTTTTAAAAAAACTTTTTCGAATGAAGTACTCCCTCTAACAAATAAAAACGCTTCGTTACTTACATCCTGTGTGGTTGAAGAAAGTCTACGTCTTACTTTTTCTATTGCTTTATTTAAACGAGAAAGATCAATGGGCTTAAGAATATAATCAACAGCATCATTTTCGAAGGCAGAAACAGCATGCTTGGTTTGAGAAGTAACAAAAACAACCTCAATATTACCTGTCATTTTTTCAAACATTTCTATGCCTGTTTCTCCTGGCATTTCAATATCCAGTAGTATAAGGTCAACCTCTTTGTTTTTTAGTATTTCCTTTGCCTCTTGTGTGTTTATGCATGATCCTACTAAATGGAGATCTTCTATTTTTTTTACTAGGTTAGATAAAACAAAACGAGAAGTTTCATCATCATCAACAATTATACAGTTCATAATTATGTTTACTAAAGGATTAAATGTACATTTATTTTTGCTAGATTGCCAGCAGGTTTAAGATTTATGACATGCTTAAAAAGATTGTTTGTATACATATCCTAACCATTTTTTTGTGGAATAATTACCAAGCACAACTATTGGAGCGTATAGTTATGTTTGGTGATGATGAGGCTTACCCAGCACGGTTTGATCATTTTAACTTTTCGATTAACCATCCTAATTGGATAAATGAGTTGGATGGGGTGGAAACGTCTCCATTTTCATATGGGTTTGATGTAGGGTTTTATAAAGACATACCAATAAATAAGAAAGGTACGTTTTCATTTGCCTTAGGAATAAATTATAGTGCTTCAGCCGTATATCATAATGCTAACATCGTTTACTTTCATGATAGCACAGCGGATGACGTAGGAACAAGGTTTATACTTTCAAATGACGAAACCCAAAGAAATAAGTTTTACACGAGTTATATAGAAGCTCCCGTAGAGTTTAGGTTAAGAACCCTTAATGCCAGAAAGTTTAGGTTTTATCCTGGGTTTAAAGTAGGAGCGTTAATTAGGGTAACGAACTTAGTTATTAAGCCAGAAAGCAAAGTAAAAACCTACCGTATTAGAAATGCAAACATTTACCGTTACGGACCTACCTTGAAGATTGGTTATGGTAAATGGAACCTACAAGGGTTCTATTCGTTAACACCTTTATTCACTGGGGAAACAAGTGATGAGATTTATCCGTTTACTGTTGGGTTAACTTTTTTCTTGTTGTAGGAACTATTCTACAAAAACAATCTTTGTTACATCTTTCTTTCTACCTTCAGGACCAGCCATGTAAACTAAGTAGATTCCTGTTTTTACTTTGTTT
Source organism: uncultured Saccharospirillaceae bacterium (assembly GCA_950054195.1). GTDB lineage: Bacteria > Bacteroidota > Bacteroidia > Flavobacteriales_D > CAJJDF01 > CATLPG01. Next base: position 128,017 of record CATLPG010000001.1, on the reverse strand, counting down.
CCATCTAAGTTTGTTCCATACCAAACTGCTTGTCCACCGATAGATTTTGTTGCATAAACAATATTACCAGCTAGGTCGGTTATTCTTACATCAGCATCTTTCATGAGACCTTTAATGGTAATTGGACCTTCATAACCTGGTTGAACAGGGTTAGGGAAAGCATAAACATCAACAAAGTCATTTCCTCCTTCGGTAGCAATTCCTCTATAGGAAATAATCCCTTGATCGGTACTAATAAATACCTCTCCCGATTTTTGATTAATAGCAATATCTAATATTTTATTAGAAAATAACGGACTGTTTTCAAACGTAAAGTGATGGATTTGCTCTTGACCATCAGGAGAAAAAACAAATACACCAGAAGCTTCTGTTCCTATCCACTTTCTATTTCCTCCATCCACTTGGATGCTATTTATTTGCTCAGTTGATAATAAAAACTCTACGTTTCCATCTTGTTCAATCTTAATTTGCTGCGCATCAAAATTACCACCCTCAAATACATTTATGGGATTGTAGATAATTGCTATGCCTTCTTCGGTGCCAACCCATATTTCACCATCTAAATCTTCAATGATGCATTTAGGACCAGCATGAATATTTCCATTACCTGCTCCGCTACTTAGTGTTTGATATCTATCATCAGAAGGATCTAGAGGATCTTCTCCAGAGTCGTAACAAATAATTTGACTACGTTCTACGACTAGCCATTTGTAGCCATTTGCTTTATCAACAATAATATCGGATATAATTTTGTTTCTATTTTCATTTCCACAATAAAAATTATTCCATTCATCACCAGCAGTTCTAACAGCTAAAGGGTTTGGAGTGTATGAGTTGGCAACCCAAAGGTTTTGATCTTCATCAAAATTAGCCTCTGCTACTTGGCACCAACCAGGGTTTAGGTAATGATCTTCAAGAGCTGAATTAGAAGGATTGCTTGTTGAAAGCATTTGTCCGTTTTCAAACTCGCCTAACGTATTAAAAAAACCAAAAGCGCAGCCATAAGCTTTTTGAGGATTGCTAGGATCTATTACAATGCCAATGATATCTCTAATACATCCGTGATCTGGATGGCACTGACCTCTATAAATGGTCCATTGGTCATTTTCAATATCGTAATGAAAAGCACCGTCATCTTTACTGGCAGGCGTCCACCCTCCGGTAACAATACCTCTTGTACCTCCCCATAATTGATTATCGAGAATATCAATATCTAATGCAAAGTTTCCAGGAGTTGCTTTCCAGAGTCCAGAATATATTGATCCATTTTGGTTTGCAGTAAAACTAGCCATTGCTAATTCTTGATCAGCAACGTAGTATCGATCATTAGCGTAAATTACATCACTAGCATTTACTTCCCAAAATATATCATATTTTTTAACTATATCTTCAATAGCAAATGTGGTACTATTAAGAACTATGATACTATCTTTTTGATTGACTAAAAACTTGTCGTTAAGGTAATAGAGTTTATTTACATTTTGATAATTCTGGTAGTTAGGGATTTTGGTCCAAGTTATTCCATCGAATTGATAGATAGTATCGGCAACTACATCTCCATCAAAGTTTACTATGATACCATTTGTTGAGTAGGTTATACTATTATATACTCCAGATGATTCAGGAAGTCCTGAAACTAAACTCCAACTATTAAAATCATTTAAAAAGCTATTGTTAACATTTGCAGTATAAATACCAGTTTCAGTAGCAGCATAAAAGTTGTTTTCATATACTATAAGTTCTAACACATTGGTGTTTGTTCCTCCGGTTCCAATGATATAGGTTTCTTTTATTTCATTTTTTCTTGTGTCTAACACGACTATTCCAAAGCCACAAGATAGGTATGCTAAATCACCAATATTATATATACTATTAACTGTTTTGTTTCCTGTTATTGTACTGTTTTTTATAGCTGAAATATTAGTTGTTTTATCACCAATAACATCAAGATTACCATTTTTATACCCAACGATTAATGTGTTGGTTGATGAATTGAAGGAAATGGTATTTATTCCAATATCACTAAGTGTTTCAACACGACTCAAAAACTTCACTTCATTATCACTTACATCATAAGAGATGATACCATTGTTGGAAGCAGTGTATATAACACTTCCTGCTTGGGTAATTGAAATAGCATTATTGTAGGATAAATGCTCTCTCCATTGACCAATAGGAACACTTTGAGAGTAATTACTAACTATAGAAAAAAGAAGAAGTGAAAGTGGAAGAAAAATGTTTTTATTCATTTTTTATAGGTTATAAAATGGTTGCTTAACTTCTTTTATGTTTATAAGGTCAAACTAGTATTAATTTATTGATTATTGCATAAGTTTTCTAGCTATGGTAAACATCCATTTTCAGTTTTTATTTAACGTTTTTAATAGTTACTTATTGTAGATAAGACTTAGTTGTTAAGAATTAAGTTGTTTTATTGCATTGTAAGCCATAAAACCAATGCTGGTTTCTAGTGCTGCTTCATTGATATTAAATGTTGAGGTATGTAACCCTGTGCTTTCTCCCGTTCCTAATCGATAAAAACATCCGGGTATTTGTTGTGAGTAATAAGCAAAGTCTTCAGCAGTCATTCTTAAATCTAAGTCAATCACATTTTGCTCGCCTAAAAACTCTTTTGCATTAGAAATACTTTTAATGGTAATCTCCTCATTATTCATTAAAAAAGGATAGCCTTTTCTGATGTCAACAATTGCTGATCCTCCCATAGATTGAGCGGTGCTATTTACAATTGAAGTTATTATTTCATGGGCTTTAGCTCTCCACTCCTCATCCATTGTTCTAAAGGTACCTTCAATGTAAACTTCATCAGGGATAACATTTGTGGCTCCTCCTTTTGAGTTTATTTTACCAAATGAGAGTACTGTAGGAACAGTTGGTTGAGCATTTCTGCTAACTACTTGTTGTAAACTCGAAAGAATTACTGAACTAATATAAATTGGGTCGATGACTTTGTGCGGGAGTGCAGCATGTCCACCTTTACCTTTAATGGTTAAATAGATTTCATCGGCAGAAGCCATGTACATTCCACTTCTAAAACCAAGCTTTCCTGAGGGTAAATCAGGGAATACGTGTTGACCAATAATTAAAGCAGCATCAGGGTTTTTTAGGGCATTTTCTTTAATCATTAGTGAAGCTCCACCGGGTAGTTTTTCTTCACCAGGTTGAAAAAGAAGTTTAATTGTTCCCTCAAATTGATCTTTTAGCTCGTTTAAAATTGCTGCCGTTCCTAATAGTGAAGAAGTATGAACATCATGTCCACATGCGTGCATCACTCCATCGTTAATCGATTTGTAAGCCACTTGGTTTTCTTCTTGAATGGGTAAAGCATCAATATCTGCTCTTAAAGCAATTACTTTTTTTGTAGGGTTTTTACCTTCAATATGAGCAACAATACCTGTTTTAACAAAGCCATTTTTAAATGGAATGCCTAATTCGGTTAGTTTTTGTTGAATAAATGCGGAGGTTTTGTGTTCCTCAAAGCTCAATTCTGGATGTTTGTGTAAGTGCCTCCTAATTGAAACAACCTCTTTTAGTTTTTCTTTAGCTAATGTTTTAATGCGATCGATCATCCGTTATGATTGATTAAAAAAGTACTTAGAGCCATCGATAATGAGTTTAATAGCAGCTAGTATCATGATGCCCCCAAAAATTAATTTGATTAAATTTTGATCAAGTTTTTGTGCAAATTTTGCACCAAATAGCCCACCAATGATAAAGGCAGATGCAATTACGATAGCAAACCAAATGTTTACATTTCCTGATCGGTAATATTCCATAAAAGCTAATATTCCAATTGGGGGTAACATAAGCGCTACACTTGTTCCTTGAGCTTGAAGAGGAGTTAATCCGACAATGTATACTAGTGAAGGGACAATGATAATACCTCCTCCAATGCCTACAAAGCCCGAAGCAACACCAGCTATTAAACCGATAGCAACCAAAATAAAAAACGTTGATCCACCCATATTAAAAATCTAGAGATAATGAAAAGTATCTAATTGGGGCTTGAATTTCACCATCATCAACTCCCCAGGCCCAATCGAACCGTATAAAATAACCAAACAGCTGTGATCTTAACCCAAAGCCGTAACCAAATACAATTGGTTCACGTTGGTTTTCAATTTCAACGGTAATAGGCTTTTGACTAATAATTGTTTTATTAAAAGAGTTTTCTTTTGAGTATGGGTTGCTACCTGTCCATGCAGCACCAACATCTCCAAAACCAACAATTTGAAAATTATCTAAGAAGTTACTTTGTACAGGATATTTACTAAAGTATCGAACAATAGGCCACCTAAATTCGTTATTGATTACAGCAAAACTATTTCCAAAGCGAGAATTTTGTATAAACCCTCTCATTGGTGTAGCAATTGTTTGATAGGTAAAGCCTTTATCAGTTGGTATAACAGCATTATTGTTAAATCGAGGTAAAATCCAATTATCAACACCTCCTAAATAATAGATTAATTTCCGGTTTCCAAAGGATGTGCTTGCTGCCACACGAGAGGCTAGGATTAAATCTCTATGGACTTTTTGGTAATGTCTAAAATCGGCACCAATAACTGTAAAGTCTGTTTTAGCTTGATCAAGCTGATGAAAAAATTCAGCAAAAAACTTATACCTAAAACCTTCCAATAGGTTTATTCCTTTATAAAATGTGTTATCAAAAATAAATTCCAATTTAGCTCCTCCTAAATGATTCATAAATCCTCTTTCATCAAGTGTAGGTTGATCTACTGAACCAACAACTGCTCGGTCATTTCTATAACTGAATGTTCCTGCAACTGCCATTACTTCGTTAAATGGATATTTTAAACGGTATTTAAACTCATGGGTTTTTGTTTTGATAGGTACTAAGTCCTCTAAGGAGCTGTAGGATTGACGAACAAATAAATATTTTTTATCTATCCTGTATTTTAGGTCTTCGAAGGAAACAAGGTAGTTGTTATCTACTAAGTCAAAATTTAAGTTTATTCCACCTATTAGTCGGTAGTCCTCCATTAAATCTTTAAGCTCAACCATGTTAAATAAGTTAATGCTTGGGTTGTTAAAACTTGGGGAGGCAGGATTAAATAATTGATAACTGTTGTTTAAAAAGCTTTGATCGATTTGAGAGGTTAAGTTATCTATAGTAAAGTTTACCTTATACTCTTTTTGTTTTCCTAGTTTAAATTTCTTTTTCTCTTCATCGTTTTGAATAGAATTGTCGTTTACACTAATTCGAGACTTGTTGTATATGTTAGGAGTTTCTTTGTCGTCATCAAACATATAGTTAGAGACTGATACTTGATTTTTGTTAGACTCTGGAATGATATTAACAATTTCAATATCTGTTTTAATTTGATTTAAAGAGTCTACCTCGTTATTTGCAATGTTTTGAAAATAGGTGTCCATAACCGATTCAGAAAGAAGCATTTGGTCAACACTTTCTTTCCCTACATATATTTGGTAGCTTCTATCCTTATATTGTAAAAGAGCAATTTTATTTTTTTTCCTTACATAATCATAGTTAATAAGGCTTCGCTTATAATTTGTAACTATTGATGATTTTGAAAAATAACGGTAAGTGATTGCTGTATCTACTGCAGCAATGGTACTATCAAAAGTTGCTATGTATCGATTTTTAATACCGTTTTCATCAGCGATGTAAGTATACTTTAGATAATCAACTTCTCTAGGAAGTGTTTCGTTTATTTTTGGTGTATTTGTAACACGTTTAAGCTCTTTTCTACCTTTAACAGTTGCGTTAATGATGTATAAATCATATGTAGAATTGAAAGGTTTTATTTCTACTTCTGGATAAAGTTCTTCTTCAGGCCTATTTGATGAAAAAATTATTTTTTCTCCATTATCGGTAAAGCTTGGGTATAAATCATCATAGAAATCATCGGTAAGTTGTTTTACACTGTTCCCGTTAATGTTGTACATCCATAAATCAACTTGTCCTTTTTTTAATGCAGAAAAAACCATTTCATTAGGTTTAGGACTATACTCGAAACTCAATATTTTAGATAATCCAGGAACAATTTTTCTAACTTTTTCCTTTGATGTTAAGTTGTATGTGGTAAGGTTAACCGCTCCTTCAAATTCATCTATAAAGGCTAGTGTACCACCATCAGTACTCCATGCTAATAATGGGTTTGAGTAATCTGTTTTTCTTCTTACTTTAAAGCCTCTAGCCTCTACCTTAGTATATTTATTTTTATTTAAGTAGTAAATCCAGATTTTATGTTTGCCTATTTCATTGCTAACATAGGCAATTTTATCTCCTTTAGGACTTAATTTTATATCAGTTATTTTTCCTCGTGTTTTTTTCTTTTTAAGCGTTAGTTTTTCTTGCTTAGGGTTTGACCGATTATTTTCATCGTTTTGATATTGCTTTTGGTAGTAAGCTAGCCATTCATTTACAACTGTTTTGGTTGGTTTGCCTAAAACAAACTTAAAGCCGCTTTCAAAGTTTTTGGAAATATTTACCATGTAAATGATATCTGGAATTACATCTTGACCATAAACCTGATAAATATAATTCCATAGGGAATGCCCTGCATGGATGGCTTCTTCTCCTTCTAGATAGGTTAGTTTTTCATAACGTCCAGATAAAATGCCATCCTTTACAATATTGTCGATTTCGGGATTCCAGCTTTCACCACAAAAAGAATATAATCCTTCGGTAAACCAATCGGGTAACTTGAGTGTTGCAGATGAACGCAATACTTTTTTCCAATCCCCTCCATAAAGCATTTTAGTAACTAGCAGTCGAGCAATAGCAGCTCTAATATTTGCCTCAAAAGTTGGTTGGTCTTTTTCGAAATAAACAAAAAGTTTATCTCCAATTAACTGTGTTTTCCCCCCTACATTAGAACTAATATCATTAGTTAAACCCAGGTTACTTTGTTTAAAATCGGAATAGCGGGTATAAACCAATACGCTAAACTTATCTTCTAGTTCTACTTCAAAGAATTTTTGTAATTCTTTTAGGTTTTCATGTACGGCTCGAGCAACAAATTCTGCATGCTGTTTTTCACCTCCATAAAAAAACACGTTAAACTTTTTATAGTTGTGCGATTGCCATGCAAAATTAACATGCTGTACTCTGTTTTTACCAAATTCTTGGTGAGAACCTGTATAAAACTGGCTCTTTACATTCGCTGAAAAACATAAAGTAGCAAACAAAAAAAGGAGATATTTAATGATCGATTTTTGCACAATTACTAAAAGTACGAAAAAGGAATTTATTCTGCTTGTGACTTTTGTTCCTTTGTAAATTCATTGCCAACTTCTTGTAATAGTTGGTTTTTTTCCAGCTCAGGCAAAATAACTCCAGCAAGGTTTAACATGGGCTTATAACACACCGAATTTTCTTTTTGATCTGGAGGAATTAGGTTTAATTTCCTGTCGTATGACTCAACAATTGTAATTAGAACGGATAAGGCAAGAGCGACTTTTAATACCCCAAATGCTGCACCAGCTAATTTATTTGCAATTTTTAGCGCAGCTAAATTGATTATTTTTTCTAGAAGTTTACCAATTAAAAATACAATTAAAACAATGATGGCAAAGGTAATAGTAAAGCTCACGATGGGGAGGTATTTTCCTTCTACATCTTCTACAAGGAGGTTTGAAACAATGTAAGAGAATTTTAAGCCACCATATACACCCACAACTAAAGCCACAATACTAGCTAATTCTACAACCAAACCTTTAGTAAAGCCTTTGTAGCCAAACCACACAAATAAGACTAAAACAAAAACATCAATAAAATTCATTCAGTGGGTTTATAAAGTCGGTCTAAAATACCTAAAAACAGATTAAATTGAAGCATTACAGGATTGTTTCGTTAAAATATTATTGGTGTTAAATCATGTTAAATACAAACATCATAGTTTATTGATGTGAATTTAATAGATTACTTTTAATGGTCTAAACAGGCAATAATAAGTGGTAAAGAGTAAAATAAATATATTAATTGTAGCGATAAGCATAACCATATTGGGGTTAATTGTTATTCAGGTTTTTTGGGTTAAAAACGCCTTGATTTTAAAAAATGCTCAATTTGATCAAGATGTGCGTATTGCTATGCGTGATGTTGCCCAACAAGTACCTGCAATAGTTGAGGAGAACTATAATAAAAATGTAAAAGAGGTCTATCGAAATGAGTCTAACACACCTTTTTCTAGTCAAACAATAGTTATAAGGTCTGGTTTTGAATCACCACAGGATAAAATTACTCCTAAGCAGTTAGATTCATTGATTAAAAGAGAGTTTTCTAAAAAAGGTATAAATACAAAATACGTTTACGGTGTATTTAACCAACGAGGACAGCCTGTTTTTTACAGAGATAGCAGTTCAAAAGCTTTTACTCAAGAGCTGTTAGATATAGGGTTTAACATTATGATTTTGCAAGGCGGGTTCTTTGATTTAAACGATCTTCACTTAAGTATATTTTTCCCTAAAAAGAGCAGTTATGTGTTTAGTAAAATGTGGTTAATTATTAGTGTTTCAGTTATCCTTATACTTATAGTTGTGTATGCATTTTATTATACTGTAAACACTATTTTTAAACAGAAGCAGCTTAGCGAAATAAAAAATGATTTTATCAATAACATGACTCATGAGTTGAAAACTCCAATATCAACGATTCAGTTAGCGTGCGAAGCTTTAAAAGATCCTGACATGGTGGATGTAGAAAACAAGGATGGTTTTGTAGATATTATTCATTCAGAAAATAAGCGATTGGGCGATTTAGTAGAAACAGTTTTAAAAACAGCTGTTTTGGATAAAGGAAAGCTAAAATTAAAAATAGCTTCATTAGATTTAAATGATTTAGTGGGGGACGTAGTGAATGATTTTAAGCTTAAAATTAAACAAGCAGATGGTAAAATAACGGTTCAGGAAGATCATTTGCACTCGACCATTGAAGGCGATCATCAACACATTTCAAACGTTATAAGGAACTTAATTGATAATGCTATTAAGTATTCCTCAAAACCGCCAGAAATTTCAATTAAAATAAAAGAAAAAGCCCAATCGTATTGTATACAAGTAGCGGATAAGGGAATTGGAATAAAAAAAGAAAATATAGACAAGATTTTTGATAAGCTTTACAGAGTTCCAACTGGGGATGTGCATGATGTGAAGGGATTTGGTTTAGGATTAAATTATGTAAAATCCATTGTGGAAGCTCACGGAGGAAAAGTTACAGTTAAAAGCACATACGGTAAAGGAAGTATTTTTGCTGTTTGTTTTCCTAAACAAGCAGAATTAAATTAACTAAGCATACATTTACAATTAATTATTTAAGCATATGAAGGTTTTATTGGCGGAAGATGATCCAAATTTAGGATTACTATTAAATCAGTTTTTAAGAGCTAAAGGGTTTGAGACTACACTATGTCCAGATGGGGAAATAGCATACGATAGATTCATTAACGGATCGTATAATTTTGTGATTCTTGACGTAATGATGCCCAAAAAAGATGGGTTTTCTGTTGCTAAAGACATTAGAGGTATTGATAAAGAAATACCTATTTTGTTTTTAACTGCTAAAGGAATGAAAGAAGATAAACTCAAAGGATTTGAAATTGGAGCAGACGATTACCTAACCAAACCTTTTAGCATGGAAGAACTTTTAGCTCGAATGAATGCTATTATTAAACGTTCGGGTATAGAAGTGGAAGATAAAAAAGAGTTTGCTATAGGCTCATATAGCTTTAATTACGACACACGTATTTTATCTCTAAATGGAGAGGAAGACAAGTTGACAACTAAGGAAAGTGAATTATTAAAAATTCTTTGTAAAAACAAAGGAAAAGAGGTTGATAGAAACGACATGCTTAAAGCTGTTTGGGGTGATGACAACTACTTTAATGGAAGGAGTATGGATGTTTACATCACTAAGCTTAGGAAATACCTAAAAAAGGACGAAAGCGTAGAAATTGTAAATATTCACGGAAAAGGCTTTAAGTTAATGGTAAATTAAGCGTCAAGCTTCTTTAAGCTTAACTCATTACCATCAAAAACAGCAAAGTGTTTGTCTTGTGATATCCACTCACCAAGGTTGATGTATCTTGCGTCTTCTCCAAGCTTAAAATCTATAGGGTAGTGTCGATGACCAAAAATGAAGTAGCTGTAGTTGTCTTCAGTAAGTTTCTTTTTGCAATAAGTGATTAGCCATTCTTTGTCTTCGCCTAAAAATTTATCTTCTTCGGTGTGTTGCCTACTTTTTTTAGAGAAAAAGTTTGCTAACCAAATTCCAAAGTTAGGATGCAAACGAGCAAAACACCACTGGCAGAACTTATTCCTAAATACTTTTTTGATGAATTTGTATCCATGGTCTCCAGGACCTAAACCATCACCATGAGCAACTAAAAATTTCTTTTTGTTGTATTCGAAAGTGATTTTTTCTCTATGTATGGTTACGCCTAATTCATTTTCAAAATAATCGAACATCCACATGTCGTGATTACCAGTGAAAAAATGAATTTTAATGCCGTTATCAACTAACTCTGCTATTTTACCTAAAAAGCGAGTATACCCCTTTGGAATGGCTCTTTTATACTCAAACCAAAAATCGAAAATATCACCAACTAAATAAATTTCATGTGCATCTTTCGAAATAGAATTTAGCCAAGAAACAATTTGATGTTCTCGTTCTTTGCTTGATTTTTCATTGGGAACTCCCAAATGAAAATCAGAAGCAAAGTAAATTTTTTTACCAGAGGGAAGTTGCATTAAAACCCAAAAAGTTCTCTAAGCTTATTCTCTAATTGAGCTCCTCTAAGCTTGGTTGCTATAACTTTCCCTTCCTTGTCTAACAAAACAGTGTAAGGAATTCCTCCAAAACCATATTTTTTTACAGCAGCGCTTCTCCATTGTTTTAAATCACTCACATGATTAGGCCAAATTAAACCATCTTTTTCAATGGCAGCTTCCCATCTACTTTTATTATTATCAAGAGAAACACTGTAAACATCAAAGCCTTTGTCTTTGTACTTGTTATACAACCTAACTACTGTAGGATTTTCTCTTCTACAAGGACCACACCAAGAAGCCCAAAAATCAACCAAAACATATTTTCCTCTTAATGATTCTAATGTTATTACTTTACCATCAGGATTAGGAAAATCTAACTCTGGCGCTACTTGCCCCATACGAGCAGGACCAGTTTGTTTATCGCTATTTTTTTCTTCGTAAGCTTTGATATATTTTTTAAGGAGTTCATGATAAGCACTGTTGGGATAAGCTTTACCAATTCCTTTTTCGGCAACAGCAAATGATTCCTTTTGGTTTCTAACATCACCTAAGGCAACAAAAAGAGCTAATGAAGAATTGTTTTTTTTGATAAATGCTTCAGCGAAATTGGCTAGTGAGTCTTTTGTGATTTTTGGATTGTTTTTAACAGCAAAATACTCTTGTACCAGCTCAGAGTCTGGAGAACCTTCTACATCATAGGTTTTTAAACGTGGAGAATTTGCCTTTACACAAACATTTTCTCCTCCAGTTAACACCAAAGGAACGGTATTGGTTTTGCTGGCTCCTATTTGGTAATAATAAGGTTCATCAACGGTAATATTAAACTTCGCTCTACCAAAAAGCCAGTGGTTTTTTGCAGAATCTAAGGTGGTTTTGTCTCCCGATTTTTGTAGATAAACGTATTTACCTTTGTTTCCTTTAATTTTGGCTTTAATAATTGTTGGTTCTTGAGCTTTTATAGAAAAGCATAATAAACTGAGCACAGCTATTAAAATATATTTCATTTTTTTTGTTTTTAAATCCATTTGATTAATAACCAAATAGTGATTTTAATTTTTCTTCTAATGCAGGACCTCTCAAATTCTTTGCGATAACATTACCGTCTTTATCAATTAAAACGGTAAAAGGAATGGCGTTAAAACCATACAAAGGAATTGCAGCTGTTTGCCAACCTCTTAAATCACTTGTATGATTTTTCCAAATTAACCCATCTTGTTGTATTGCGTTAACCCATCTACTTTTGTCTTTATCTAAAGAGAAGCTATAAATGTCAAACCCAGATTTTTGATACTTGTTATAAAGACGAACTACTCTAGGGTTTTCTATTCGACATGGTTTACACCAACTCGCCCAAAAATCTATCAAAACAGTTTTACCTTTAAGCGAACTCAAAGATATAATACTACCATCAGGGCTAGGAAAGCTTAATTCTGGAGCTGGCGTTCCTGGCTTTAAAAGGTTTGCCAAGCGTTCTTGTTCTTGTTTTTGCTGTTCAAATTGATCGATGGACTGTTTAGTCGTTTTATAAAAATAAGATTGAGGGATGGATTTTGCTAAACCTTCGTTTACTACTTTTTTTAGTAAAGGAAACTCTTGATTAGGGTTTATTTCGTTTATGGTAACATATAAAGCAGGACTGGTTAGATTGTCCTCGATAAACTGATTTCGCTTGTCTTTTATATTGTTTAACTCTTTCTCAAACTCATTTCGTAGCTGATTTAACCTAGTAGTATCATTAAAATCTAGCTCGCTCATTTTTTTATTATATGTTTGACCTAAATTGACACGCTCGTTTACTATTTCTACAAAATCATGAATTTTGTTTGATGATTCATTCCCCTCGATTGAATAATTAAAACCCCAAGCAGTATTATCATGAATAGTAAGTTGTTGTTTTTCTTCGTTTTCAATATAAACTAACACACTATTTTTAATGCTTGTTCCAACAGTATATAAATCAACAGGAAGATTATTCGTTTTTATTTTGAAAACTCCGTTTTCTTGAATTAATGCTGTATCCTTAGCAACTAATTGTTGCCCTTGTAATTGAAATAAATAAACTTGCTTAATAGGGCTGTTAGGATCATAGTTGTCTATTTTTCCTTCAATGCCAATCTTGTCGCCAGAGCCACAGCTAACTAAACTGATGCCAACAAGTAATACTAGTATTTTATATGCTTTAATCATTAATCAAGAATTTCTCTAAGTTTAGCACTAGCAGCTTTAGGGTCTGCCTTGCCTCCAGATATTTTCATTACTTCTCCCATAAACAAACCAAGCAATCCTTTTTTTCCAGATTTATACTCTTCAACCTTATCTGGGAATTTGCTTAATGCTTGTTCAACATAGGTTGTGATTGCATCCGAATCGCTGTTTTGAATCCAGTTATTTTCTTCTGCTATTTTAATAGGTGATTGATCGCTTCCTTTAGCAATTAAAGGAAATATTTTTTGAGAGGCAACAGAGTTGCTAATTTTGTTTTCGTCTATTAAATCAATAATTTCTGCTATGGTTTTAGGATTAACAGAAAAATCATCAATCTCAATAGCTTGTTCGTTCAAAAATGATTTAATATTAACAGTTACCCAGTTAGCGGCTGCCTTATAATTTTCGGTTGATTTAATTACTTCTTCAAAGTATAGAGCGATTTCCTTTGTTTCAGTCAAAACATTGGCATCATAATCTGATAGTGATAAAGAAGAAGTATATTTTTCAAAAAGTTCTTTTGGTAGTGGAGGCATTTGCTCTTTAACCTTTCCTACATATTCTTGAGAAACTTTTAACGGTTGTAAGTCTGGTTCAGGAAAATAGCGGTAATCATGAGCTTGCTCTTTGCTACGCATGCTTTTGGTTGTTCCAGTAGCAACATCAAACGTTCTTGTTTCCATGTGGATTTGTTCGCCAGCTTCGATTAAATCAATTTGACGTTTTATTTCATATTCAATAGCCTTTTGAACATTTCGCATAGAGTTCATGTTCTTGGTTTCCGTTCGTTGACCAAGCTCATTACTTCCTTTTAATCTAACAGAAACATTGGCATCACATCTTAAACTTCCTTCTTCCATGTTACCATCACAAATATCTAGATAACGAACCAGTTTCCTAATTTCTTGTAGATAGTTATAGGCTTCTTGAGAACTTTTGATATCTGGTTCAGAAACGATTTCAATCAAAGGAACTCCAGCTCTATTTAAATCAATTAATGTATTGTATGGGTCTAGGTCGTGAATACTTTTACCTGCATCTTCTTCTAGGTGAATTCGAGTAATGTTAATATGTTTAACCTCTCCATTTTCATCTTTAATTTCTACAGATCCTCCTGTACAAATGGGTGTTTTATCTTGCGTTATTTGATACCCTTTTGGTAAATCTGCGTAGAAATAGTTTTTTCTAGCAAAAATCATGTCTTCAGTGATGTCACTTTTACAAGCTAACCCCATTTTAACGGCAAAACGAATAGACTCTTTATTCATCATTGGTAAAGTACCAGGATGACCAAGCGAAACAACGCTTACATTTGTATTTGGTGTAGCCCCATACTCGTTTTTATCAGAAGAATAAGCTTTTGATTTTGTTTGTAATTGAGCGTGTACTTCAAGCCCAATTACCGCTTCGTATTTGTCGTAAATGCTAGACACAGATTGATTTTAATTTAAAAGTCAAAAATACCATTAATATTTGACTTAGTAAAGTTGAGCTATTGCTTAATAATTTGTTGAGATTGACGGTAGGTTTTATTACTAATGTGAAGAATGTAAATCCCACTTTCAATGTGTTGAGGCACAAGAAATGTTTTTTTGCTTAAAAACTGATTTTCGAAATCCCCCTCAAATACAATTTTACCATTAATATCAGTTAATGTAACATCAAAAGATTCACCAAAATGATCTAGACCTAAAATGCTTACTTCTCCCTTGGTTGGATTAGGATATACATTAAATAATTTCTTGTTTTCGGTTATACTTATACTTGAAGTTGCTTCTTGCACATCAAAAATAAATAGGCCTTCTTGCATATCAGAAGCTAAAAGTATCCCAGAGGGTAGGAAAGGATAAATACCCCAGTTTCCTCTGTAGTCTTGGAGATGTGGTTCGGTTGAGGTGTCGTAAAACCCAACTAACCTTGGTGAACTAGGAATTGAAATGTCCCAAATATATGTTCCGTCCACATAAAACGATACATATAAATAATTGCCCTTTATAATTAAGTTATGAGGAATAGAGTTTGGGTGAATATCTGGACCTATTGTGTCGATGAATTGTATATCTGATACATCATTAACATCTAAAACCTTTACTTTTTTGCCCCATGTTTCGTCTGCTAAGCAATAGGTTTTTCCATCTTCACTCAACCATCCAGAGTGGTTGTACCCTTGATCGGGATAAGTATTAAATGAACCAAGTACTACTGGGGTTGTAGGAGTGGAAAAGTCTACAATGTACAACCCATTTCCAGCATTAAGATAGGCCGTATCGTTTCTTACGAATAAATCATGCACATATCCATTACTTCCGATGGTAGAATTCCACCAAGGAATATCAAAGTTGCACCAAACTAATCGATCAGGGTCAGTTGGATTGTTCGTTAAATCATATACTTCAAACCTATTTGTTCCACAAGAGTATAGTTTTCCTGTAGCACTATCTATAAAAATATTGTGTGATAGTTTAATTTTACTGTCATCATCGTAAACTACATGAACAGAGTCTGGTAGATATGATAAATCAATAATTTGTAATGAGCCATCTCCTTCATCTGTAACAGCGTACAAATACCCGTTATAGTCATGATAATCTCTATGTACAATATTTGCACCTGTATCTCGTCCAATTACTAAATCTATTTGTTGACTATTAACGGGGTCGGTAACATCAAAAAAGTGTGTGCCCAAGGTAGACCCTATAATAGCATATTCTCTTCCATTAGATGCGTAGCCCCATATTTCATTGAAGGCGTTGTTGTATAACGAGCTGCCTGTTATTGAAGAGTCTTTCCAATGGTAGAGTAAAGACATGTTTAAACTATCTTGGGAAATAGCACTACTCGATATGCTTATTATTAATGCTAGTAAAATTGATCTCATATATTATAAATATACGGTATTTTGTTACTTATGGCTTATCTAAGAAGATTTATGTGCCCGTTATAAATATGTTTTTTCCTTGCTAAATCTCTTAAAATGATTCGGTAAACATATACATCTTCTTTCGCAGGAACACCTAGGTATGATCCATCCCAAAAAGCATCTAGTCTATCTGAATTAAAAATTAACTGTCCCCAACGATTAAAAATAAGCAGTTCAACTTCGCTTACACCAGTATAAAGTGGCTGAAAAATATCGTTTTGACCATCACCATCTGGAGTAAATGCATTTGGTATGTTAACCGTTAATCCTTCTTGAATGGTAATTACTCGCGTAATGGAGTCTAAACAACCATTAATGGTACTTACAACTAATTGGACATTATATTCCCCTTCTGTAAGCTTGGGGAATTCTATGCATGGTTCTTGCTGAACAGATTGTCCTCCAATAAAATCAAAATCCCAAGCATACAAGTCTCCATTAATGGATAAATCTTGAAAGCAAATACGAGTATCAAAAAATGTGGCGTCTTTTGGAGAAAAATCAAAATTAGCTATTGGAAGTTCGTTCACTATTACTTGGTTGGTTATGCTATCTACACAGCCATCAGCTGTTATTACAGTTAGAGTTACTGGTTGACTCCCAGTGGTTGAAAAAGTATAAATTTCGTTCTGAGAGCTAAGTGTATTTCCTTCAACATTCCAAGAGTAGCCAACAATAGTCCCTCCATTTGGAGTTGAAGATTGATCCGTTAATGTTGTAGGTTCATTAAAGCAAACTTCGCTTGAAGTAAAGCTTGCTGTGGGAGATGGATAAACTGTAACAGGTATTATGGTGTCGTCTTGACAGCCTGCAGGAGATGTAGCAGTTAGCGTAGTATTAAATGAACCGTTGGCGTAGGTTTTGGTAGGGTTTACATCTGTTGAGGTGCTCATATCTCCAAAATCCCAAGTGTATAAATAATTGGATGGAGCCGGAGCCCCAGAAACTGTTGTTAGGTTCGTAAAGTTAAACGTTTCGTAATCGCATGTGCCTGTGTAAGAGAAACTAGCCAAAGGAGATGTTTCTAGAAAAACGTTTTTAATAATTGAATCGGCACAACCAAAGCTATTGGCTACTTTTAATTGTACTGGAAACGGACCAACAGCATTAAATGTGTATGTTGGATTTTGACTATTGTCTGTTGTACCATCAATGCTCCATTCCCAAGTGGTGATGGTAGCTCCAAAACTACTATCTGTAAACGAGGTTTGGTTTCCAAGGCATACGGTGTCGAAAGTAAAATTAGCTGTAGGGTTAGGCAAAACAATAACTAAGGGGGCTGATGTTGTATCACCAAGGGTATATCCTGGAGTAGAGGTAACAGTATCACTACATCCAGCGTTATTTGTTACTACTAGTGTAGCAGTAAATGTTCCTGATATTGGATAGGTAAATGTTGGGTTTTGAGCATTGTCATCAATTAATCCATCGTTATTGAAATCCCACTGCCAGCCTGTTATTGTTTCTCCAGTAGTGTCACTTGATAGATCTGTAAATTGAATTGCTTGTCCTGAGCACACGGTATCGGCCAAAAATGACGCTATTGGTTTTAGAGGAGATTCGACTAAATAATCATTTGTTTCGCACTTTGTTCCATTTGTAATTCTGGCAGTATAAATTCCAACACCATAGCCGTTGGAAGAAATATCAATAGTGGGACTAGTTTCACCAACTAAAGCAATGCCATCTTTAAACCATTGCCATGTTCCGGTAGTATCGGCAGTAGCATTTAAGTTTAAATCATTGCTACAAATACCACCATTTTCTGTAATAGTAACCGATCCAAACCCTGATGTTTCGGCAAGCGTTAAGCCATCAATATAGTAATATGCAGTACTTCCATCGTTCAAAGCACAAGGGGGACCTATGACCATGGCATTAATGTTTTGAGTAGGAAAAATGGTAACTTGAACGTTGAGCCAGCCAGAACCACTCACATTTACACTACCTAATTCAACCCAAGAGCCTTCCCCTACAGGACAACCGTCATTAAATGGTAGATCACCACAGTTTGGAGTCCCATATACGGTCATATCCATAGGTAGGCTACTTGCTACCATGCCTACAAAAAAATCAAGAGTATAGGATGTGTTTGCTTGCATTGGAGCTAATAAACAGGCTCCTATATATTCTTTATAGCTACCAATATCTAAAAAAGCAGCCATTCCTTGACCATCGGGCTTTGGACCTGGATCTCCATAAGCAGGAGCAAAACCACTTCCGCAGTCATGCCAATAATCTGATGTAGGGTTAGAGGCTTGTATCCATGTGTCTGCACAGTTTAACTCACTAAACGTGGTTGGGCAACAAGATCGATCTTCAAAAGAACTGTTTGGTATTAGACTGTTTATGGTTTGCGAAGAACCAAAGCCGTTACAAACACAAGCTGTATCGTTTAAATCAATCATGCCATTACCATCATCATCTATTCCATTATCACATATTTCTTGACCAGAAGCTGAGAATAGTATTGAGCAAAAAAGCAAAGAAAACATAAGTCTCCACATAACACTAAGGTAACGAAAAGTAAAGTAAAAGGTTGCTGGTTACGCTGTTTTATCTAAGTAAGTTTACATGACCGTTATAGATGTGTTTAGTCCTAAATAAATCTCTAATAACTATCCTCCATACATAAGTGTCTTCTTTAGCAGCAACCCCTTGATGAGAGCCGTCCCAAGCAGCATCGAGCCTATCTGAGCTATAAATTAATTGTCCCCATCGGTTAAAGATAAAAAGCTCAGCTTCGATAACTCCTTTATATGATGGTTGAAACAAATCATTTGTTCCATCACCATCAGGAGTAAATGTGTTTGGAACATAAACTGTTAATCCTTCTTCAATTATTACAGTTCGAGTAATGGAGTCTAAACATCCATGAATGCTACTAACCCATAATTGGACATCATATTCTCCTTCTAAAAGTTGAGGGAAATTAATACAAGGGTCTTGCTGGACTGATTGCCCACCTTGAAAGTCAAAATCCCATTGGTAAATAGATCCGTCAATTGATAAGTTGTCAAAGCAAACCCTTGTGTCAAAAAAATCTATGTCTTTTGGGTTAAAATCAAAATTTGCTATTGGTAGAGGATGAACAATAGTTATATTACTAGCTGTATCTGTGCAACCATCAGCTGTTGTTACAATTAAAGTAACAATGTTATTTCCTGAGTTCGAAAATGTATGAATAACATTTTGAGAGTTAAAGTTTGTTTCATCAAGTGACCACTGATAATTTATTATACTTCCACCATTAGGGGGAGTTGATTGATCTGTTAAAGTGGTTGATTCTCCAAAGCAAACTTCCGTATTAGAAAATGATGCTACAGGGCTTGGAGCTACTGATAGGGGAATGATTGTATCATCAAAGCATCCAGACGGAGTGTTTACAGAAAGTTGAACATTATATGTTCCCGAAGTATAAGCTTTTGTAGGGTTTTCATCGGTTGAGGTAGTCATGTCTCCAAAATCCCAAGCATATGAAATACTAGAAGTAGCAGGATTTCCGCCAATAGTTGTTTCATTTGTAAATAAAAATAGATCATTTTCACAAACACCGGTAAAACTAAATGATGCTAAAGGAGCGGCCTGTAATACAACATTTTTAGTAATAGAGTCCATACAGCCACTATCGCTAGTGACTTTTAGTGATACTGTATGTGGTCCCATTGTAGTGTATTGGTAAGATGGGTTTTGATTAGCATTTGTGCTTCCGTCTATTATCCATTCCCACATAGAGATATTTGCTCCATAACTACTGTCAAGAAAATTAGTTGGGTTACCTAAGCATACTGTATCAAAAGTAAAATTAGCTGTTGGTTTTGGAGACACAATTACGAGTGGTGCAGAAGTCAATACATCTAAAGAATCATTTGGATCGTAAGATGGATTTGAAGTGGTTGTGTCATTACATCCAGCGCTGTTAGTAGCAATTAATGTAGCAGTAAATGTTCCAGCTATTGGATAAGTAAAAGAAGGATTTTGAGAAGTATCATCTATTATTCCATCATTGTTAAAGTCCCATTGCCAGTTTGTAATTGTTCCGGTTGAGTCATTTGAGGTATCTGTAAACATTACTGGCTCACCCTCACAAACATTACTTGTGTAAAATGCTGCATTTGGAGTCGATGGAACAGAAATAATATAATCTCCAGTTTCGCATTTATTTCCATTAGTTAGCCTAGCAGTATATGTTCCAGTTCCATAGTTGTTTCCCGAAATATCGATAGATGAAGATGTTTCACCTATGATGGCTACACCATCTAAGTACCATTGCCAAGTTCCAGACGTGTCTGCAGTAGCATTAAGTGTAAGGTCATTGCTACAGGCTCCTCCAGATTCTGTAATAGTTACCGTTCCAAAACCAGATGTTTCTGCTAAAGTTAATCCATCAACATAATAATAGTTTAAACCAGGGTCATCGTTGCAATCTGGTCCTATTACAAAGGCATTTATATCCATTGTGGGGGTAAATGTTATAGAGGTATTTATCCAAGCTCCTGATGCATCTGGATCTTCGAGAACATTACCTAGCTCTACCCACGTACCTGTGTTTACAGGATTAGTGGGGCAGTTTGACGTAAATGGTAAATTATTACAATCGTCACTTCCAAAAATAGTTACATTAATGGGTTTATTTGTTCCTGCACCACCAACAAAAAAGTTAATGGTGTAAGAAGTTCCAGCTGTCATTGTGCTTAATAAGCAAGAGCCAATATATTCCTTGTATTGAGGGTCAAAAGAATTTCCATTATAAAAACCTACATAGCCATCACCATCAGGCAGAGGAGAGGGTACTGTTTGAGCACCTATTTGGGTATATCCACAGGTGTTATAATAATCAGAAGTAGGTCCAGATGCTTGTATCCATGTGTCTGCACAGTTTAACTGGCTGTGATTAGAAGGGCAACAAGTATTTGTTTCAAATGAGCTGTTAGGAATCAAGCTGCTTATTGTTTGTGATGATCCAAAACCAGTACAATCGCAAGCTGTATCATTTAAATCAATAAGTCCGTTTCCATCATCATCTATTCCATTATCACATATCTCTTGTGACAATAGGGTAGAACACATAAATAGTGTTAAGATGCTAAATACTAACCTCATTTCAATTAAAAAAACGAAATGGTGTGAAAAAGGTTGCTTTTATAGTGACGCAATTAAGCCTTTGATAATTGTTGTCATTTTAGGCTCAGCTTTAACCGCTACAGATTGCACAATTTCATGAGTCATTTCTATAATTTTTCCTGGTACTCCTAAATCAGTTACGATTGAAAAACCAAAGCAAGGTATTCCCATGTGTCTTGCAGCTATTACTTCTGGTACGGTTGACATACCAACAGCATCAGCTCCAATAATTCTTACGTATTTATATTCAGCAGGTGTTTCAAGTGTTGGTCCTGATAAACCAGCGTAAACTCCTTCTGATACATCAATATTATTGCTTTTAGCAATTTCCTTTGCTTTAGCAATCATTTTTTTGTCGTAAGGTTCGCTCATATCAGGAAACCTTGGGCCTAACTCATCGATGTTTTTTCCCATTAAAGGGTTGTCTCCAAATAGGTTGATATGATCGTTAATGATCATGATTTCTCCTATCTCAAAATCAGGATTTACACCTCCACTAGCGTTAGAAACAAATAAAAATTCAAGACCTAAAAATTTCATTACTCGAACAGGAAAAACCACTTGATTCATGTTATATCCTTCGTAATAATGAAACCTCCCTTGTAGAGCCATTACGTTTTTTCCTCCAAGCTTACCAAAAATCAGTTTTCCGCTATGACCCTCTACAGTTGAAACAGGGAAATTGGGTATGTCTTCATAAGCAAAGCTATGATCTATTTCAATTTCGTTAGCTAAACCACCAAGTCCAGTTCCTAGTATGATTCCAATTTTGTAATCCTCGTTTAGCTTGTTTTTTAAAAAATCAGCTGTTTGTTTTATTTGCTCTAACATAATCTATAATATCCTTATCAAATTGTTCTTTATTATCAATAAAATCAACTTCTATTTCTATGAAGAAGATTGGTAGTTGTGAGAGTTCATTTATATGCTTCATTCTAATAGCATCCTTTTCAGTAGTTAGAATGATTTTTTTCTCGCTATTGATGTTGTCAAATATATTAATAATGTTTGAAATATTTTTTTTGGAAAAGTTATGGTGATCGGGAAACTTGAGATGCTGGTGGTTAATTTGCTTTTCTTTTAGTTTATCTATTAGTGGTTTAGGTTTGGCTATACCAGTTATTAGTAATACTGTATAGTTAGTAATACTTTCTAAATTTATAAAAGCATTTTTTGAGTTAAAGCTTTTAATTGCTCCATATTTCAAGTATGTAAAGTAAACAGTTTGTGATGGTAGAGGGTTGATCTTGTTAGTAATCTCTTGCTTTTCATTTAGCGTTAATGTTTCTGGACATTTAGATACAATAATTGTATTAGCTCTTTTATACTGGCTTTTTTGTTCACGGAGCATCCCAATGGGAAGTATGTAATCGTTGTAAAAAGGAGAACTGTAATCTGTGAGTAAAATTGAATGTCCCGGTTTTATTGCTCTATGCTGAAAAGCATCATCTAGTAAAAAGAGATCTATTTCAGGTTCCTCTCTAATAGCTTGTATTACTCCGTCAACTCTTTTAGCATCTACAAAAACATGAACCTTTGGTTGAAATTTAGAAAAAAATTGAAGCGGCTCATCTCCTATATCTTTTGACGTTGAGTTTAGATTTGCTTGTTGAAAACCAGCTTTTTTTCGACCATATCCTCTACTTAAGGTAGCTACATTAAAGTTGGTGCTCAATAATCGTATTAAATACTCTACATGAGGTGTTTTTCCTGTTCCGCCAGCAGATAGGTTACCCACAGAGATTATAGGTAAATCAAACTCACTAGATTTATAAATGCCTTTTGAATAAAGAAAATTTCTTAATGCTGTTGCACACCAGTAAATTAAAGCAAAGGGAAATAATAAAAACCTTAAAATACTCATAGTATTATTTTAGGAAAGCATAAGTAGTGTTTTTCTACAGGAACTGTTAAGCTTTGAATATTAAAATTATCAGATGCCTCAGAAATATCTTTAATTTCTCCATTTTTGAAAGCAATTTTTATACTGTCTTCAAGAATGTTGTAAGCATTGTTTTTTATAGAGCCCGTTAAAACAAAATGTTTAGCTTCTTCCTTAGACAATTCATAAACATGACTTACTTCATCTATTTTTTGGTTTATATACTCTTTATTAAAAGGAGTTTTAGATAAAGAAATTTTTGGAAGCTTTCTATTTATCAGTGACTGTGAAAGTGTTTTTAATGTTTTGTCTTCATGTCCACACCATACTTTTATTGATGTTAAAATATCAGAATCATCTAATTGTGTGAATGCTTTTAAAATATCTTCGTGTAAAAAATCTTCTTTGTAATAATCAGTATATAGAAACTTTTTGAAAGCTGGACTAGCAAAAAGCTCTTCACCTTGTTTCGCTAAGTATTTAGCTCTTTTTAAAACTTCAACTAATACTGATTCGGCAGCAATAACTGTTTTATGAAGATATACTTGCCAATACATTAGTCTTCTTGCGACAATAAACTTTTCGATGGAGTAGATACCTTTTTGTTCTACTACTAACTCATCGTTGTAAACATTTAGCATGTTAATGATACGATCACTACTTACAACTCCTTCACTAACCCCACTATAAAAACTGTCTCTTTTTAAATAGTCAAGTCTATCCATATCCAGCTGACTAGATACTAATTGATGTAAAAATTTTTTACGGTACGTATTATTGAAAATTTGAATACCTGTGGTTAGTTCTCCCTTAAATTCTTGATTGAGTTTCTCCATTAATATACTAGATATATCCTCGTGACTAACACCATTTACGATACTATGCTCTAGGGTGTGTGAAAAAGGACCATGACCAATATCGTGAAGTAAAATAGCGATCAAAACACCAATCTCTTCCTCTTCAGTAATTTCGTTTCCTTTGTCTCTGATGCTATTAACAGCCTCTTGCATTAAGTGCATGGCTCCCATAGCATGATGAAACCTTGTGTGGTGAGCACCTGGATATACTAGATAAGTCAACCCAAGCTGTTTTATTCTGCTTAATCTTTGAAAGTAGGGATGATCAATTAATTTTAAAAGAATTGAATACCGAGTTGAAATAAAACCATATATTGGGTCGTTAAATATCTTCATTGTTATCTTTGATAAAACAAGATTAAGGTAATCATAACTTGAAATAAAACAAAAACTATGGCAGCAAACATCCTATGGGCCGATGATGAAATCGAGCTTTTAAAACCACACATTCTTTTTTTAGAGCAAAAAGGTTACTCAGTAGATACCATAAACAATGGGGATGAGGCTATTGATATGGTAAAAGAAAAAGGTTATGATTTGGTTTTTTTGGATGAAAACATGCCAGGGCTAACTGGTCTTGAAACATTAACAGAAATAAAAAAAATAAAGCCGTCCTTGCCTATCATAATGATTACAAAAAGCGAGGAAGAAACAATTATGGAAACGGCCATTGGAAGAAATATTTCAGATTACCTTATAAAGCCAGTGAACCCTAATCAAATATTGCTGTCAATAAAGAAAAATGTTGATAAAAGTCGATTAGTGAGTGAAGAAACTACTTCGTCATATCAACAGGAGTTTAGACAAATAAGCATGAAGCTTATGGATCGTTTAGATATCGATGATTGGAAAAAACTGTATGACGAACTTGTTTACTGGGACTTGAAAATGGACGAATCTTCTGATAAAAGCATGGCTGAAATTTTCCACATGCAGAAAAAAGAGGCTAATCAGCAGTTTTGTAAGTTTATTGAGGAGAATTACTTAGACTGGATTAATGGACAGTCTGATGAAGTTCCTGTATTATCTCACAACTTAATTAGTAAAAAAGTAGCCCCTCACTTAAAGGGTAATAAAACATTTTTATTGGTAATTGATAACTTAAGATATGACCAATGGAAAATTATGCAGCCCATTTTTTCTGAGTATTTTACTATTGAGGAAGATGAAATGTATTACAGCATATTACCAACTGCCACTCAGTATGCTAGAAACTCAATTTTTGCAGGTTTAATGCCTTCAGAAATTAAGAGAAGATTTCCAAAATTATGGAAAGATGAGGATGAAGAAGGAAGTAAAAACAACCATGAAGAGGATTTTCTTTTAGATCAGCTTAAAAGATTAGGACAAACGGTTAAAACATCATATAACAAGATTACAAACCTAGAAAAAGGAAAAAAACTTGTAGAAAGTTTTAATGATTTGCTCCAAAATGATCTAAATGTAGTGGTATACAACTTTGTTGATATGCTTTCACATGCTAGAACCGATATGGAAGTGATAAGAGAGTTGGCAGATGATGAAAAAGCCTATCGTTCACTTACTATTAGCTGGTTCAAAAACTCACCTTTGCTAGACCTTATTAAAAACATAGCACAAAGTGGAGCTCAATTAATATTAACAACCGATCATGGAATGGTTAAGGTTACTAATCCAGTTAAAGTTATTGGAGATAAAAATGTAAATACAAATCTTCGGTACAAGCTTGGTAAAAACTTAAGTTACGATGCAAAAGAAGTATTAGAGGTTACTGACCCAGATGACGCTTATTTGCCCAAACTTAACGTAACAACCAAGTATATTTTTGCTAGAGATGATGACTTTTTTGCTTATCCTAATAACTACAATTACTATGTGAATTTTTACAAAAACACATTTCAGCACGGGGGCATCTCTCTAGAGGAAGTATTGATTCCTATTGTTAAAATGAAGAGCAAATCTTAATTGCTGCATAACCTTTACTTTACCTAAAATAAACATGCTCCATCTATCTTTGTAAAAACAAAGAAATGGAGAAAAAGAGTAAAAGAAAAGTAGAGCGAGTAGTCATCTCAGATGTTCATTTAGGAACTTACGGGTGTCATGCAAAAGAACTCCTTAATTATTTAAAATCAATTGATCCAGAGGAAATTATTCTTAATGGAGATATTATTGATATTTGGAATTTCAAAAAACGTTATTGGCCAAAATCACACATGAAAGTGATTAAAGAGTTAACTAAGTTTATCTCAAAAGGTGTGCCTGTGTACTATATAACAGGAAACCATGATGAAATGCTAAGAAAGTTTGCCGATTTTAATTTGGGATCATTTTCTTTAGTAAATAAGATGGTAATCCATGATGATAATAAAAAAGCTTGGGTTTTTCACGGGGATGTATTTGATGTTGTAATGAAGCATTCTAAATGGTTAGCCAAATTAGGAGGTGCAGGATATGATATGTTAATATTAATTAATAGAGGTGTAAATTTACTGTTAGAAAAAACAGGGAGAGGTAAATATTCTTTTTCTAAAAAGATAAAAAGCAGTGTTAAGAGTGCAGTTAAACACATCAATAACTTTGAAGAAACTGCTGCAGAAATAGCTATTCTAAATGGATATGATTATGTAATCTGTGGACATATCCATCAACCAGTAATTAAAAAATTAACCACTCACAAGGGAACAATTACCTATTTAAATTCTGGAGACTGGGTTGAAAACCTAACAAGTTTAGAATACAACCAGGGAGAATGGACAATATATGATTACCACAACGATCCTCTGTTTTTAGATGACCCTAAAGATGAGATTGCAGAAGAAGACTTAATTGACCTAAAAACAACAGAAGTTTTTGATCTATTAAAGCAAGCCATGGAATTGCCAAATTAGAATAATCTCAACTTCTCATATTTACGAGCGGTTGTATAAATTTTTTAATGGTATTATCTGTGATTTATTTTTGTTTAATTTTAATTCGAATTTAATAGGATAAACTATGTATAGAGTACTCATCTCTTTTCTACTTGTTAGTACGGGGCTTTATTCTCAAAAAGTTACAATAAGCGGAACAGTTAAGGATGCTTCCAATGGGGAAGATTTAATAGGAGCTACAGTTCGTGTAAAAGAACTCAATGGTGTAGGAGCAAGCACCAATGTTTATGGTTTTTATTCCTTAAGTGTTGCGCCTGGAAATTATACGTTAGTATATCAATCTTTAGGGTTTGGAGACGTTGAAAAAACAGTAACTCTTACTGAAAATAAAACGATTAATATTGAGTTGGCTGAAGCAACTACAAAATTAAAAGACTTTGTAGTAACCGATACTTCAGATAATGACGCGAATGTTCGGGAGGTTCAAATGAGTTTAGTCAAGCTAGACCCTAAAAGTATCGAAACAATACCTGTTTTATTAGGAGAGGCAGATGTTGTGAAAACATTACAGCTTTCACCGGGTATTTCATCGGCAGGAGAAGGTAGTTCAGGTTTTTTTGTTAGAGGTGGAGGAATAGATCAAAACTTAATTTTATTAGATGAAGCTGTAGTATTTAATGCTTCTCATTTGCTAGGGTTTTTCTCTGTTTTTAATTCGGATGCAATTAAGGATGTGGCCCTTTACAAAGGAGGTATTCCTGCACAGTATGGAGGAAGGGGATCCTCTGTAATGGATATCACCATGCGCGATGGGAATAATAAAAAGTTTGGAGCAAAAGGAGGGATAGGATTAATATCCTCTAGGTTAACTGTTGAGGCCCCAATCGTAAAAGATAAAGGATCTTTCTTAATTGCTGGTCGTAGAAGTTATGCCGATTTGTTTTTAAAGTTTAGTGCTGATGAAAACCTTAGAAATACGGCACTTTTTTTCTATGATTTAAACCTTAAAGCAAACTATACAATTAATCAAAAAAACAGGGTATATCTTTCTGGTTACTTTGGAAGAGATAAATTTGGAAATGATGCTTTTGGTTTTGATTGGGGAAATGCAACAGGAACTATTCGATGGAATCACTTATTTAGCGACAAACTATTTTCTAACACTACATTTATAGTAAGTAATTATGATTATGCCTTTAGTATTGGAGAAGGAGAGGATCAATTTGGTGTTAAAGCCTCTATATTTGATTATAACTTTAAAGAAGATTTTTCATACTACTTAAACGGAAAAAACACTATAAAATTTGGGTTAAATGCTATTCATCATACATTTAGTCCAGGAGAGCTTAGTGCAGAAAACCCTAGTTTTAATAATATTATACTTCCTAAGCGTTATGCTTTGGAAGGAGCTGTTTATCTTCAAAACGAACAGAAAATTAGTGAGATAATCACATTACAATACGGGTTGAGGTATTCAGTGTTTAACTACATGGGTAAAGGAACAGCAAAAACCTTTGATAATGATGGAAACGAATTAACATCAACGGAATATGATTCATGGGAAAGCATTAAGTTTTATAATGGTTTAGAGCCTAGGTTTGCAGCAAAATATATGTTAAATGATGTAAGTTCTATAAAAGCATCCTACAATAGAAACTTTCAATACATTCATTTACTATCCAATACTACATCATCTTCTCCAACAGATAACTGGGTGCCAAGCTCAAATAATGTAAAGCCACAAATTATTGATCAAGTAGCGTTAGGTTATTTTAGAAACTTTAAATCTAACACGTATGAGTTTTCGGTTGAAGGATATTATAAAAACCTACAAAACCAAATAGATTACCGTAATGGGGCTCAATTATTTTTAAATGAAAATGTTGAAGGAGATTTAGTTTATGGGAAAGGAATTGCCTTTGGTACAGAGTTTTTACTACGAAGAAACAAAGGGAAGCTAACAGGTTGGATAGGATATACTTTTTCTAGAGCATTTAGAACATTCGATCAAGTTAACAACGGTGAAAGGTATAATGCTCTGCAGGATAGAATCCATGATGTTTCTGTTGTAGCAATGTATAAACTTTCTGATAGATGGGCATTTTCTGGAACCTTTGTTTATAATACTGGTCAACCAACCACATTCCCAGCAGGTCAGTACAAAATACAGGGAGTAACAATACCTTACTATACTGATAGAAATTCTCAACGATTTCCAGATTACCACCGTATGGATGTAGGAGCAACTTGGTACGGCAAAAAAACGAAGAAATGGAAATCCAGTTGGACATTCTCTATTTATAATCTCTATGCTCGGGAAAATGCATTTACGATTACTTTTAGAGAAAATGAAGATAACCCAAATGTTAACGAAGCTGTTCAAACATCTTTGTTTAGAATGATTCCATCAGTAACCTACAACTTCGAATTTTAATAAAAAATAGCATGAAAAATTTATTTATATATATATCAGTTCTTTTTGTAGTTAGTAGTTGCGAAAAAGTTATCGAATTAGATTTGGATGATGCACCTCCAAAAGTTGTTATTGAAGCAGAATTATTAGAAGGAACCAATGCTTTTGTAACAAAGGTTTCCAAAACGGGGAGTTATTTTGAAGGACAACCAGAAACTATTTCAAATGCCACTGTAACATTAAATGATGGCACAACCGATGTGGCTTTAATAAATAACAACGATGGAACATATAGCTTGCCTAGTTATACTGCTTCCGAAAATGTAACATACACGCTTAAAGTTGATTTAGAAGGCACTACTTATACAGCAGAGTCGACTATGCCAACCATTACAAACCTAGATACACTAGGGTTTGATTTTCAAGAACCTTCAGCTTTTACAGATTCTGGTTATTTTTGCTTTTTTGTTTTCCAAGATGACCCACAAGTAACAAACTACTTTAGAGGAACTGTTGAAGTAGATGGAGAGTTTACCAAAGGAGTTGATGATTTGTATTACTTTGATGATCAGTTTACCGATGGTAATGTCGTAATTATTCCAGTTTTTGGAGAAATTTACCAATACGGTCAAGAAATAAAGGCAAACCTACACTCTTTAAACAAAGCCGGTTACGATTATTACACAACGTTAGATAACATAGTAGGAAACTCAGGAGGAGGTAATGTTGCACCAGCTAATCCCAAAACAAATTGGGATAATGGAGCATTAGGTGTATTTTTAACAACTGGAGTTAGAACAAAAACAGCATTTGTTAAGCAAACATTATAAAAATTATGAGCGAGAAAAAAGGAGATATCATTATTAACGTAGAAACAAACGAAAATAAAATCCCTCAAAAAATTAAATGGACAGCTACCGAAGCTAACATAGATAACAAGGAGTGTAAAGCTATGTTTTTAGCCCTTTGGGATAAAGAAGATAAACATGCTTTGCGTATGGATTTATGGACAGGTGAAATGATGGTAGATGAAATGAAAATGTTTTTCTATCAAACACTTGTGACCATGGCTGATAATTTTCAAAAAGCGACTAACGAAACAGCAATCGTAGAAGACTTAAGAGACTATTGTGCGCATTTTGCCGAAAAAATGAAGTTAGATCAAATGAAGTAGCATGCTAAAAAAAGTATTGTTTCTATTGCTTGTTATTAGTACAAGTACATTAGGCTCACAAGTTCAATGGGCAGATACCTTAATAGGTTTTTCATCAGAGTTTAATTATAAAACTGCTCCAGTTCAATATAGAGCAAAACAAACATTAGGTTCACCTAGTGTTTTACCTTCTTTTGGATCTTCACCTTGTGCATGGGCATCCGATAAACCTAATGGAGGAAGCGAGTGGATAGAGGTTGGTTATACCAACCCTCAACAAGTAGCAGAAATATACATTAATGAAAACTACAATGCTGGGTCAGTAAAAGAGGTATTAATCAAAGATACCGGTGATAAATTTCATTCAGTGTATTTAGACGAGGATGTCAAGCCTCTTAAAAATGGAAGATTACTAAAAATTGAAATACCATTAACTAACTACTTGGTAAAATCAGTTAAGGTTCTACTAGCGACTTCAATAGTAAAGGGGCATAACCAAATAGACGCTATAGGTATATCATCAACAAGTAATGATTATAAAGTTACTATAAACGAACTGGAAGGATTAAACGAAATAGAGACAGAAAATCTAGGAGCAAAAATAAACTCACCATACGATGAGCTATGCCCAGTAATTAGTCCAGATGGTAAAAAACTATTTTTTACAAGGCAAAATCACCCTCAAAATGTAGTGCCGAAAAATCAAGATATTTGGTTAAGCGAATTAACTGATACAGGTTTTACTACAGCAAAAAACTTAGGAGCTCCGCTTAATAATAAATCAAATAACTCATTAACTTCTATAACGCCAGATGGTCAAAAAGCAACTCTTTTAAATAAATATTTGCCCGATGGAACAACTACTAAAGGCTTGTCAGAGGCACTAGTATCCGACTCTATATGGGAGGTGCCAACAGAAATTAAAATAGATGATTATTACAACGATAATAAATTTGGTGAATACTATTTGATAAATACAGGGAATGTACTATTAATGACCGTCCAAAGAAAAAATGGATATGGAGGAAAAGATGTTTATTATTCTTTAAAAAAGGAAGATAACACATGGACAGCCCCAGCTTCATTAGGTCCAGTAGTAAACACAGCCTCTAATGAAACCTCCCCATTTTTAGCTGCAGATAATAGAACTTTATACTACTCAACCTCTGGCTATCCAGGATTTGGAGGAAAGGATATTTTTGTAACAAAGCGAATTGGAGATTCTTGGGATAACTGGACAACTCCTGTAAATTTAGGAAAGTATTTAAATACCCCTAGGTTTGATGCTTATTACTCATTACCAGCAAGTGGGGATTATGTATATTTCGTTTCTTACAGAAAAGACGGTTATGGCGAAGCAGATATTTACAGAGCTAAACTTCCAAAAGAGTTAAAACCAAATCCTGTTGTTTTAGTTCAAGGTAAAGTGTTTAACAGAAAAGACAGTAGCTACTTATCATCTAAAATTGTATACTACTCTCTTACATCAAACAAACCTGTTGGTGAAGCAGTAAGTAACCCACAAACAGGAGAATATAAAATTGTACTACCAGCTGGAGACAACTATGGCTTTTCGGCAAATAAGGTTAACTTTTTACCAGTTTCTTCTTCTTTAGATTTGGGAACACTTACAAAATATGAGGAAAAAAATGTAGACCTTTTTCTAGTCCCAATTGAAAAGGATGCCTCGTTAGTATTGAATAATATTTATTTTGATGTAGACAAAGCAACTCTTCGCAAAGAGTCTTTTGTGGAGTTAGACGCACTAGCAAAAATTATCAAACAACAACCAAGTATTAAAATAGAAATATCAGGTCATACCGATAGTGATGGCTCTGATGAGTATAACCTAAACCTAAGCTTAAATAGAGCAAAATCAGTTACCGAATATTTAAAAAGCTTAGGCGTTTCTGATAAAAAAATTGTTTCAAAAGGATACGGAGAGTCCAATCCTATTGCTCCTAACACGAGTGACGAAAACAAACAAAAAAACAGAAGGGTTGAGTTTAAAGTTGTTGAGTTTAAGAAATAGACAAAGCATGTCTTTATCATTTACAATTAATCGCATAAACGAGCTCCAGCAAGTTGCAGCAAAAATTGCAGAGTTAACTACAAACTACTCTCACTTTTGTTTTGATGCACCCATGGGAGCCGGAAAAACAACGCTAATAAAAAGTATTTGCGAACAATTAGGAGTAATAGATAATATTTCTAGCCCTACATATGCAATTGTAAATGAATACCAAACAAAAAGAGAGAAACCAATCTATCATTTCGATTTGTATCGATTAAATGATGAAATAGAACTGCTAGATATTGGAATTGAAGACATTTTAGATAGTAATGCTATTTGTTTTTTTGAATGGCCCGAAAAAATATTAAACTTTTTACCTTCCGATTACGTAAAGGTGAGTATAGATGTTAAAAACGAAGTAAGAGAAATAGCTGTTACTGTCCTAAAAGTTGAAGAATAGATGAATAATGACCTGTTAAAATCTCTAGCGAAGGAGGCTTTATTAATGCCTCAAGAAAAACTCCAACCAATAGACTCAAAAGGTAAAAAGCTATTTATAGGCATTCCTAGAGAAACATCTTTTCAAGAAAATAGAGTTGCCTTAGTTCCAGAAGCTGTTGCATTATTAGTAAACAACGGTCATCGCGTACTTGTTGAAACAAAAGCTGGAGAAAATGCCAATTGGTCTGATCAAGATTATAGCGAAGTAGGAGCAGAAATTTGCTACAACACAAAAGAGGTTTTCCAGGCAGATATTATTGTAAAAGTGGCACCGCCTAGTGATGAGGAAATCGAGTTGATGACAGGCAAACAAACCTTATTTTCGGCCCTGCAACTATCCGTTCAGCCTAAGCATACCCTACAAAAACTCATGCAAAAAAAAATTACAGCTATCGCATGGGATTTTATTCAAGATGAAGATGGCATTTATCCCATCGTTAGATCAATGGGAGAGCTGGCAGGAACACAGTCTATATCAATAGCGTCATATTTACTCACTTGTTACGATGGAGGTAGAGGAATCATTCTTGGAGGAATTGCTGGTGTTAGTCCAACCGAAGTTGTTGTAATAGGAGCAGGAACTGTAGGTGAATATGCCGTTCGATCAGCATTAGGTTTAGGAGCTTCTGTAAAAGTATTTGATAATTCCATTTATAAACTTCGTAGGCTGCAAAGTGACTTAGACTCTCGTGTATGGACATCTGTAATTAATCCTAAAGTGCTAGAAAAAGCATTAATGAGAGCCGATGTTGTTATTGGAGCACTTCGTAGCCAAAACGGACGAACACCTTGTATAGTTAGTGAAGACATGGTTTCAAGAATGAAAAAAGGATCAGTAATTGTTGATGTAAGTATTGATCAAGGAGGCTGCTTTGAAACATCAAGAGCAACAAACCATAAAACACCAACATTTAAAAAGTATGATGTGGTGCATTACTGTGTGCCTAATATAGCTTCTTCAGTTCCAAGAACATCGTCTTTTGCACTAAGCAATATTTTTAGTCCGCTACTTATCCAAATTGGTGAAGAAGGAGGAGTTTCTAATATGATTAAACACGATTGTGGATTTAGAAATGGAGTATATATTTTTAAAGGAGCATTAACAAGCAAAGCATTAGGAAGTGCGTTTGGTTTACCATATAAAAATATTGAGTTGCTAATGGCAGCACTTTAACAATCGCTTAGTTTAAGAAAAATTAAGATTAGCATTACATTTAAATAGCTACATTTGTGGCTAATAAAAAGATATTCAAAATGAAAGATAACTACTGTATTTTAATGGCTGGCGGAATAGGAAGTAGGTTTTGGCCTATGAGTACCGAAAAATTTCCAAAGCAATTCCATGATGTTTTAGGAATTGGCAGAACATTATTGCAAATGTCTTTCGACCGAATGAACCTTGTTTGCCCAAAAGAAAATATTTTTATTGTTACCAATGCCGACTATAAAGATTTAGTAGCTAAACAACTACCGGAAATTGATGAAAGTCAAATTTTATTAGAGCCATCAAGAAGAAATACTGCACCTTGTATTGCTTATGGCTGTTATAAAATCAAAAAAAGAAACCCTAATGCAAATATAGTAGTAGCTCCATCCGATCACTTAGTGATGAAAGATGATGTATTTAAAGAAACGTTAGAAACAGCCATTGCACAAGCATCAAAAGAGGAGTGTTTGGTAACCTTAGGGATTAAACCAAGTCGCCCTGATACGGGTTACGGCTATATCCAATTTAAAGATGATGAGGGAACAGTTTCTGATCAGGTGAAGAAGGTAAAAATGTTTACTGAAAAGCCAGAACTAGAAATGGCAGAGCAGTTTTTGGAAAGTGGAGAGTTTTACTGGAATTCAGGGATTTTTATTTGGACAGCAGAATCAATCATTAACGCTTTCGAAAAACATTTAGGTTCTATCAATGATTTATTCAAATCAGGCGAAAATGTGTATGATACCGATATGGAAAATGAATTCATCAACCATATCTATGCTGAGTGTAAAAACATTTCCATTGACTATGGAATCATGGAAAAAGCTGAAAATGTATATGTAGTCCTTTCCGATTTTGGCTGGAGTGATTTAGGTACCTGGGGATCGCTTTATACACACCTCGAAAAAGATGCTCAAGGTAATGCTATCATCGGTGATCACGTAAATCTATATGATTCTAATGATTGTGTAGTGCGTATGCCAAAAGATAAATTAGTAGTTCTTCAAGGATTAGAGGATTACATTGTTGTTGAAGAAAAAGGGATATTACTAGTTTGTAAAAAGAAAGAAGAGCAACGCATCAAACAATTTGTTCAACAAATTAAACTTAAAGGAGAAGTAGAGGCATAAATGGATCACCATTTACCACAACTTGCAGGTAATACAAGAGAAGAGCTTTTAGATCGATTAAAAAAGGCTCAAGAAACAGCAGAAGCAAGAAAAGAAAAAAACTACACAGCAATAGGTGTATTCCTATTTTTCTTGATATGTCTTATTAGCTTTAGTTTTAATCAAACTGAATGGGTGAAAGAATCTCCTGTTAGATTTGTAACTATTTCATTAGTTCTTACATTCCTTATTTATCTGGCTTTATGGAGAAGTAAGTCTGGTCCAATTCGTCAATTTAAGAATGAAGTCATCAAAATAATTATTAAACACCTCATCCCCGAAATTACCTATCAGCCATCAGATAATTTATCAGCAAGTAATTTAAGAGGTGCTCGGTTATTTAAGTATAAATCAGAAAAAGCTAGAGGTGAAGATTTATTTACAGGTAAAAGAGGAAACACAAGCTTTCGTTTTTCAGAAATTAAAACAAAGCTAGATGATCAATATACCTTTAAAGGTATTTTAATAAAATGCTTTGGTGATTTTCCTATTAAAAAATCTATTCGTATTTACTCAAGGGATGCAATGTATATATACTCCTCTAAGAATATGAGTATGATCGACCTATCAAAATCGCATCCTCATTTTAATAAAGCGTTTAAAGTTATTGGTTACTCCGAGGAAAATTACATTAACATTATTAATGACCGTGTACTTTCTCAACTTCAAGACATAAAGCAAGCTTTCAATGGACCAATTTATATCTCGTTATTTCCTAAATCTGCTCATATTGCAATTGAAACACCTCATAATTATTTTGAACCTAACCTAAAAAAGGAGCTAAACCTGGATCAAGTAACACGTATTTACAACCAAATAATCCAGTGTTTATTAGCTGTGGATATTATAGATGAAATTAGCACGGGAGTTAAAAGTGAAAACAAGCGATTGAGAGACTAAAAGATAGTTTTTTAAGGGAGTATAAGCAACTAAGCCTATTCTTTTTCGTACTTTTGTGCAATATCATTAGGCAAATTACGTCAAATAGGTTAGATGAAATACTTTTGCATCATACTCTTACTAGTAACTTCAACTGTTTCATACTCACAAAGTGATGAATTAGGGATATTTTTGGGTGCATCCTATTACACAGGTGATCTAAATCCAGATAAACACTTTAGCCAAAACACCAATCCTGCTGCTGGTCTTATATACAGACGAACATCAAGAGGATACCGATATGCGTATCGTTTACATGCTATGTACGGAAAAGTAGAGGCATACGATCACCAAAGCGATAACGCCTTTTTAGATAATAGAAACTTAAACTTTAGCAGCGAAATATTTGAAGTTGGTGCTATTTGGGAGGTGAATTTTAAAAAGTACGAGTTAGGAAATACAAGAACAAGAGCTATTAGTCCGTTTTTATTCCTTGGGGTATCCTATTTTCACTTTAACCCCAAAGCATATTACCAAAACGAATGGTTGGAGCTTCAGCCACTAGGTACCGAAGGTCAAAATACAACTGTAAACTCATCCGATTATTATAGCTTAAATCAGTTTGCTGTTCCATTTGGTATTGGTTTAAAAATGAATATTAGCAAGCAAATAGGGTTAGCATTTGAGTATGGTGTACGTAAAACATTTACCGATTATTTGGATGATGTAAGCAAAAAATATGTTGATCCTGGTGTATTGGCAGAAGAGTCAGGTTCTCTAACGGTTGATTTAGCAGATAGAAGTTACAACCAAATTGGAGACCGTAACATTGGAGTTAACCGAGGAATCTCTGAGCTATCCGACTGGTACTATTTCGCAGGAGTGAGTGTTACATTTATTCTTTATCGCCCAGACGAGTGTAAAGCTATGAGGTATTAATTCATGCTCGACCAACTCTTACAAATAGATCAAGACCTCTTTTTATTTTTAAACGGTATACATAATTCCTTTTGGGATGAAGTGATGTATTGGTTTAGCCACAAATTTTTTTGGGTGCCTTTTTACGCATTATTACTTTATCTATTAATAAAACATTACGGATGGAAAACAGGTTTGATTCTTGGAGTTTCTGTAGTGGTTTGTTTTGCTATAACGAACACGGTTTCTACCGAAGTTTTTAAAAAAGGAATTCAACGTTTACGACCTACGCACAACCCACAAATTAAAGACCTTGTTCATGTTGTGAATAATCATCGTGGAGGATACTACGGTTTTTTCTCTTCTCATGCATCCAACGTGTTCGGTTTAGCTGTATTAATAGGTTTGTATTTAAAACCAAAAATTAAGTATATGCTTATCGGTTTAATTTTATGGGCAGCAATCATATCTTACAGTAGAATTTATCTTGGTGTTCATTATCCATTAGATATTCTTTGTGGAGCAATTTTTGGCTCTACAATAGGTTGGCTTACCTTTTGGCTCACTAAAAAGTTTGTTTTAACGAATAAAAAGTTCCAAACAACATGACAATATTAGCTGTTTTCTTAGGAGGAGGATTGGGTAGTTTACTTCGCTTTGTCTTAAGCAAATTTATTAATATAGACTTTCCTTTGCATACACTTCTTGCTAATGTGCTAAGTTGTGTTATTTTGGCTTTATCAATCAATTACTTTTCAAGTAAAATTGTCACTTCAGATTTTTGGAAACCATTTATAGTTATAGGCTTTTGTGGCGGTTTTAGTACGTTCTCTACCTTCAGTTACGAAACATTTACCCTATTAAAAAACAATCAAGTTGTATATGCGCTATTAAACATTGGTGTGAGCATAGGCTTCTGTCTTTTTGTTTTTTATTTATTTAAAGCTAGCTTTAAGTAATACTGTTTATTATGCAAAACATTCATTTCATAGCCATAGGAGGCAGTGCTATGCACAACTTAGCTATCGCTCTTCATAAAAAAGGAGTTAACGTTACGGGTTCGGATGATGAAATTTTTGATCCTTCAAAAGGTAGATTGGAAAAGTATGGTTTGCTTCCAAATACAATTGGTTGGGATGAAGGGAATATTAATGAGGGGTTAGATGCTATAATCCTCGGAATGCATGCACGTGAAAACAATCCAGAGTTATTAAAAGCGAAAGAGCTGGGAATTAAGATATACTCCTATCCAGAGTACATTTATGAAGCAACCAAAAACAAAACACGTGTAGTTATTGGAGGTAGTCATGGTAAAACAACTATTACTTCCATGATTTTGCATGTTTGTCATCATTTAAATATTGATGTTGACTATATGGTTGGTGCTCAACTCGAAGGGTTTGAAGTGATGGTTAAATTAACAGATGATGCTCCTTTTGCTATTTTAGAAGGGGATGAGTACCTTTCATCTCCAATTGATCGCAGACCAAAATTCCATCTGTATAAACCTAATATAGCATTACTAAGTGGAATTGCTTGGGATCATATTAACGTGTTTCCAACATTCGAAAACTATGTAGAGCAATTCAAGATTTTTATTGATTTAATCGAAAAAGATGGATCGCTAGTTTATTTTGAGGGAGATAAAGAAATAGTTGGTTTAGTGAACAAATCAAATCATTCAATCGATTTTACCCCATATCATACACCAAAACACACCATTAGTAATGGGGTTACAACTATTGAGGTTGAAGGTAAGCAAACACCTTTATCGGTTTTTGGAGAACACAACCTGCAAAACTTAAATGGGGCACGTTTGGTTTGCGAACAAATGGGGATTTCCACCAATAATTTTTTAGAAGCAATTAAAACATTTGGAGGAGCAAGTAAACGCTTAGAATTATTGGAAGAAAACGAACACACAGTCATTTATAAAGATTTTGCACACTCTCCTTCTAAGCTAAAAGCAACTACAAAAGCACTAAAAGAACAATATCCTAACAGAGAGCTTATTGCGTGTATGGAACTGCATACGTTTAGCAGTTTAAATCAAACTTTCTTAACTTTATATAAGGGGGCAATGAACCATGCTGATATAGCATATGTTTACTTTAACCCAGAGGCTGTGAAGCACAAAAAGTTAGCAGATCTAAATCCAGAAGATGTTAAACATGCATTTGATGCCGAACACGTAGAAATATTTACCGACTCTACCGTTTTGGTAAAACAGTTAAAAGAAAAAAATTACAATAACAAAAACCTTCTTTTAATGAGTTCGGGGAATTTTGGAGGTGTTGATTTGGAAAAACTAGCTGAGGAATTAATTAAAGGCTAAACGTTTAGTTACCATGGACAGAATTTCAGCGATTGAAAACGAAATCTCAGGATTAAGAGATCAATTAAAAAATCATCAACTATACAAAAACCTATCTTCCATAGATGATATTAAAACGTTCATGGAAAATCATGTATTTGCAGTGTGGGATTTTATGTCGTTACTTAAAAGCTTACAAATTGAATTAACTACTGTAAGCTTACCCTGGACAGCGCCAAAAAATCCAGCATTAGCAAGATTCATTAATGAAATTGTTCATGGTGAAGAAAGTGATTTAAACGAACTTGGAGAGCCTAAAAGTCATTTTGAAATGTACTTGGATGCTATGAATCAAATAAAGGCTAGTACACACCAAATAGATCGTTTTATAAGCCTTATACAAAAAGGAAATGCCATTGATTATGCGTTAAACGAAATTGATATTGATTCTCGTGTAGCAGCCTTTTTAAACTATACGTTTTCAATCATCGAAACTGGAGAGCCTCACTTAGTAGCTGCTTCGTTTACGTTTGGTAGGGAAGATGTAATTCCAGATATGTTTTTTGAAATCTTAAACAACTCTTCTTCATCCAAAGAATCGTTCAGCAAATTGGTTTATTACTTAGAAAGACATATTGAGCTTGATGGAGACGAACATGGACCATTAGCTTTAAAAATGATCAATGAGCTATGTGGAAATGACGAGAACAAATGGCAAGGTGTATCAGCTGTGGCTAAAAAGTCGTTAGAAATGAGAATAGCCCTTTGGGATGCTATTGATGATCTTATTGTAAAGCGTGAACCTATTGACAAAACTGTGTTTTCAAATTAATTAATGTCTTCATTTTTTAATGGTTAGATTTCTACTCTTAATATTTTTGATCTTTAATATTACTCTTTCTAGTAAGGCTAAAGAGCCAATTGATTCATTGAGTTTAAAATGTTGTTCTGTTAAAATATATAGGTCAATTGACAGTATGTACTTGGAAAAATCCAATTTGGATGGTGTTTTTAATAGTCATTTAGCTTTTGAGCTTGCTGTCGAAATTGAAAAAAATAAGTCATTCTTTAAATTTTATTCTTTAGATATTATCAATTCATTATTTGATGTCGACATTAACGAAAATGGAGAGTTATTTATCGAAGAATCTTTGGCTGATGAACAAGGTAAATATTACGGAGCTAGTTTAATTTTTGAAAACTATAAGGGCATAATAATGGATATTAGGATAATAAATAGGTGACATTGAAATGAATAATTTTTATTTAATTATTTTAGTCATCTAAACTATTCTATTATGAAAAAGCTGGCGTTACTTTTTGTTGTTTTTATTTCGTTTGTTAGTTACGGTCAAATTGGTCCTTATGCCTCTTTTCATGTGGGGTATGCTTTTCCAGTTGCTTCTGATACCATAGGAACAAAAATTGTCGCAACCTCTAATGGAGACCTTATCAGAACAAATATATACAGCACGTACGGCACAGGAATTAACGCTACATTAAAAGCAGGATTTAAGCATACACAAAACTTTGGAGTGGAACTAGGAACGAATTACCTATATGGTTTAAAAAAAACAACCAAAGATTTTTCTGGTGTTAACTCAAGCACACTCGAAAAAACACAAACGAGCCAACTTCGTATTATGCCTGGTATTGTGTTAGAAACATCTAATGCTGCTTTAACGATTTATTCAAGATTAGGAGCCGTTATCCCTTTAATGGGCAAAACATTTACAGAGTCAAAGAATGTAATTACTACAGGCTCTTCTACGAATGAAACAATTACAAAAAGGGAAACTAACTATGGATTGTCCTTAGGTTATTACGGTGCAGCAGGCGTTTCTTTAAAAATTAAAGAGAAGTTAAAGGTGTTTGCAGAAGTAGAACTAGTAACATTAAAAATTAAGAAAAAATCAACTATACTAACTCAAGAAACAGTAAATGGTTCGGACGTACTAGACACTTATACGACTTCTCAAAAAGAAACTGAATACAAGGACTCTTACAATTCCGCTGATAATACCGACACTAGTAGACCAAGGTCTGTAAGAACAAGCAAAGTAAACTTCAACGGAGCTTCTATTAATATTGGTATTCGATTCAACTTTTTGGACTTGAAGTAGGAAGTACAAAAGTTCAAACCTCTTTATTTGCTGTCAACAAAGAGATTTGGATCAATTTCTGTACAAACGTACCCTTGATTTGAAGTTATGCTCTTAGGTAAATTCATTAGGTAGTTTCCGTCTATCTGCCACAAAATGATAGTACCATCTGCTAAAAAAATCCACCGAGAAAAACTGCTTTTAGAATCTCTTGATTCCGTTAATTCGTAGAATATTGCATTTTTAAATTTACCTCGATATTTATTTTGATTAATACCATTTTCAACCAAATCTTCTTTAAACGCATTCTTAGCTTGTTTGCTAAGTGATTTAGAGTTTACCCAGTGTATTTTACCAATACAATCTTCACAACCTAAGGTGTAATTATAAATAGGGTTTGCTAGAAGTAATTTGATTAACTTGTCTTTCTTCTTACCAATAGTTTTTGGTGAGTTCAAAAGATTATTAGTTCCAAAAATTGTGTAAAACTCAATGTTTTCTGAAATATTGGTGTCAACTAATGTCATTTCAAGACAAGAGGCACTTAATAGGTTACCACCCCACTCTATGGAATGCATATAGGCTATTTCTGCTTCCTTAACTTCGAAGTGTTTCGCAAGGTATTTAAATGACTTCTGGTATTTTTCATGAGCTTCAATATATTTACTTTCTTTCTCACAGTAATAGCGGTAAAATTTTTGAATGAAACGGTTTGTGAAATCATCTCCGCTTAACCTTTTTTTATTGCTCTTTTTCTTTCTAGGTAGTAGATCAGCTATGATTTTTGAAATCCTATAATTATAGATTACTTTTTCGTTTGAACTCCAGGGAAGCATATATGGTTCTTGTCCTGCTGATGAAAAAGTTAGGGTGTCTTTATTCACAATAAATTTAACATAGATATATGGATAATCATCGGTTCTATTAGAGCCAACCATAGCGAGTGCAACTCTATTAGCTTTATCTATATCCCTGATTTTACTACCCAAAAGTGAGTCAGCAATGTTTTTTTTCTTTCCGTCATTTTTATATTTAAATGATAATTCTGCTGATAAGGAATCTAGCCAAGAAGAGTCCTTACCAAACCAGTCTAAAGGGCTAGACTTTTCAATTGAGTCATTTTTTAGTAACTGAATTAACTCAGTAATTAATTTAGGATTAATTTCTCTTATTACCGAATCTGGTTTTTCAACTTTGGTAAGCAATAGCCCGTCTCTTTTTATCTGATATTTATTGTTAAAATAAAACCAACCACCGTATGAATCACCAATGATAATTTTTTCCCATTGATCAATTCCTATGTCAGCTTGTCCGTATGCGACTTGGGAAGCAAAAAAAATGATTAGTAGAATTGAAATTTTGTTCTTCAAATTAGAGTTACTTATATCTTATACCCACTCAACACCTCTTTCGGGCTAACTTTTCCTGCTACTAATTCTTGGATAGTAAACTCTGGATGCTTATCCATGTATTGTTTTACCATTCGGTAACCCATAAACATACCAATCATTGATGGAGATTCGTCACTTAAGCCTGTAGTAAACGGACCGTCTTGTACAAACTTTGAAATGTCTTTATAATTTTTCGTGTATATTAAGCTGTTCTCCACTAAGTATTGATAAACAAATCGCTCATTCGCTAAGCACCACTTGTGTTTTTCGGGTGTGTA
Source organism: uncultured Saccharospirillaceae bacterium (assembly GCA_950054195.1). GTDB lineage: Bacteria > Bacteroidota > Bacteroidia > Flavobacteriales_D > CAJJDF01 > CATLPG01. The sequence goes on along the minus strand of CATLPG010000001.1, from coordinate 85,068 downwards.
ATTAAATTTTATTTCAGGCTTTTCTTGAGGCATAAGGGCTTCAAGGGTGTACAACATGGTGCCATGGTGTATCATGGTGGTCAATAAATCGTCTTTAATGGTGTAGATCGAGAAATTGGCATATTCTTTAGGATCAGAAAAAGTGTAATACACCCAATGCTTCATTACATCACTCACTAAAAACTCTTTGTCCATTTTACTTTTTAAATACGCTGGGTAAAACTCTGGAGGAAGCATTTGCGTTATTTTATTATTTGGTCCTAAATACAAATCTAGACCAATACCGATGTTATCTTTCGTAGGAAAAGCTTTTGCTTGAAAACTGGAAAAGAAGGTAGTAAGTGATGGTGTTTCTTTCTCTGGAAAATAAAACTTTACATGCTTAAAAGCATCTTCAAACTTGTTTTTATAAGGAGAAAAATCATTAAATACAGAGTCTATCTGTTCGTAGCACTCTTTCATGTCTTTATGGTTCAAAAACATTTCTAATCGAACCGGAGTTAATGAATCATCAACCAACCCCATGTTAGTCATGTCATACAAAAAGGATTCGTATAATAAACCGTATTTTGCTTTCCATTGTTGGTTTAACTCTTTAAGCTTATACCTATCGGCCTCAAACATATCTTTTTCCATACGGTTCACCTCAAGGTTCACGTTTATAGATGAAACATCAACATCTAACCGGTTGTTTGTGCAGGAAACCAGAATTAAAACAAAACAAAACGACATGTAAGTGTATAACTTTTTCATTTATAAATATTGTTGGAAAGTGAAAGGTTAAAATTACCTATAGTTTAGGTCGTAAAACTCTTTATATTTCTCAAGATCCTTAGAAACAAACAAAGAGGAATAATTTGATGCAGAAACTACGTATGCCTCATATTCACTATTAAACTCTTTTAGCTCTTTTGTATTAGCCTTGTAAGCTTTTAAATAAGCTATAGCCTCAGCCTTATCCGAAAATTGTTTAACAAGTACCGTTTGCGTTTCTTTTTCTAGGAACGTTTGTGAGGTTTTTAACCCTTTATCATTAAAATTAGCTTTATTGAAGTTAGATATTCTAGCTTTCATTTTGTTAAGATCAAACGAGCCATTAGGGACTAATATTACAAGAAAGTGTGGAGCACCAGGATCAAACGTAAATAGTTTTTCTCTTGCGTTTTGCTTTTCTTTTTCTTGATCCAGTTGATTTAATTTTTTTAATGCTTCTTCGGCAAGTGGACCAACAGGATCGGTTTTACAATTGTCAATAACATCTTTAAGAGCTATTTGTAATTGATCCATTTGTTGCATATTTCCGTATGCTTTTGCCTTTAAAAATCTTAACTGACAAGCATAAGGATTACCGTCATTTTTAGATAAAACAGCATCAATTTTAGTTACTGCTTGTGTGTTATTGTTGTTTTCAATTAGGGTATAAATTTGATTATACTCGTTTTCTTGAGACTTATTTTGATTTTGTTGATTGCTTATGTAGTTAGGATCTTTTAAAATTTTAGCCTCTTCACTTTTTGGATACGTACTAATGATTTTTTGTTTAACATCCTCTGCTTGAGACAAATTTCCTTTCTGCTTATAGCTTTTGTATAATTGATACATGGCACCCACTACATTATCATTGGTAGGAAAAAAGCGTGTCATTGCCTCATTAAATGAGTTAATAGCTTCTGGAAGGTCGTTAAGTTTATCCTTGTATATCAACCCAGAGAAATAGAGTGAAGTTAAAATCTCTTCGTTAGATTTCATTAAAGCTTTATCATCAAGAGGTAATCGAGCCAAAAATTCATCTATTTCTTTATCAGATACAATAGGAGCATCGGATGTAGGTTCTTGTGTTTGAGCAATAAGTGATTTACTTTTATTGCTTCTTCGCCAATTATCTTCTAATGTAATATCTCCCCAAGTACTTTTAAACTCTTTAAAACCATACGCTTTGGTTTGTTCATTATACATCCAAAATTGTCCTTTTGAATTGTTGTTGGCTACTATATTATTTTGTGTAACTTGATTGTTTTGCTGAAGTGCTTTTTCTTGTTTTATTCGTTCTTCTTCAATTTTTTGAGCATATAAAATTTCCTCAATTTTATCCAACCGTTTTTTATCATCTAGCTTAGCAATTTGTTGTAAACTATCTTGAAGTTTTATGTTGTTTAAATGTTTTACTAAATCGGTTAAGCTTACACTTTTCTCTTTTATGTTCTCATAATTTGGGTAGGTGTTGGGTAAGCTAGTTAAGCTACTGTCGTAATATTTTTGAGCTTGAACATAGGCTTTATCCATAAAATAAAGATCAGCCAGCTTAATATATGTTTTCCCTTTTTGAGTTTCGTTTGATGGGGGAGCAGCAGCAGATTTTTGAAGGTAAGTGATAGCTTCTGGCTTATCATTATCCTGAAGTTCTATTTCAGCTAAAGCATAATATATTTGATCTCTAAACTCAATGTACTTATCGTCTCTGGCTAGCTTTAATAAGTCCTTTTTAAGAGCTTTTCTGTTTGATCCATTAGCAAGTAACGCTCTGTTTATTTTCGCATAGAATGTCATTTGGTAAGGAGCTGTTCGCTTAATTACGTAGCTATAGGAATCATAAGCTTGTGATTTTTCTCCTAACTGCTGATGTATTTGTGCTTCAATAAACTTATACCTAACCTTATCTTTTCTTCTTCTGGCTAAGTTATAAGCAGAGTCAAGCATAATAAGTCCTTCTTCGTATTCTCCCTTTCTAACATGAAAATCAGCAATGGTAGCAACTAACTCGTGTGTTAATTTTTCTGGAAAGGGAACAATAATGGACTCTTCTTCTTTCTTCTTCTCTCTTCCTTTTACAACTTTAATGCTTGAAGATCTTCTTTTTCTAGACTTATACCTTTTTCTTCGTTCCTCAGTAGCTTCTTTTCTTTCTTCTTTGGTTTCTCCAAGTTCTTTTTCGTTTACAATTTCTTTGAGATAAATATTGGCTTCGGAGTATTCTCCCATCTCAATATATGTTTTTGCCAACCACAGTTTAGCATGATATTTTGATGGATCTTGCTCATACATTTTAGCAACATACTCAAAGGTTTCAATAGCTTCTGGATAGGAACGCTTATAGAAGTTTGACTTACCTAAAACTAACCAGTTTTCATCCATCCAATTTCCCCATTCTACTCGGGCATATTTACCTTTTTTTTCACGGGGCATGGCGTGTTTTTGAATTACCTTGGAAACTTTTTCAATAGAAATTTCCATGGGAGATTCCCAGTTTTTTGCTTCTTCTTCGTTAGGGTAGCGATTTACAGGTAGCACTTTGCTGTAGTCTTCGGATCGAGACTTTTCGAAAATTTTATTTTCTTCCTTTATTATTTCTCGTGCGTTAAAATAACCGTTGTAGTAAGCCGTAGTATTGTGATAGGTTCGGTTTACCCATTTATTTTTCTCGGTGGAACAACTAAAAAATAGAAGTGCTGTAAAAAGTATAAAACCTACTATATTCTTCATAAAATACCTCTAATGAGATCTTTCTCTAGTTTAAAAATCTTTTAAATTTAATGCTTTTATTCCATCCAGTAGCAGTATAACTTCTAATCAACGAATTTATTTTATCTTTAAGCTAAAAGTTGCAATAAATAAGGCTTCAATCTAAAAATACGATAACCAAGTGAAAGAAAAAATAAATAATTTTTTGTCGCTTTTAAGGGAACGAAGAAAGATTCAAGTAATTAACCCAAATTCCTTTGAAGAAAAATTTTCTTTGTCATTAAGTAGAGCAGGCTACATTTTATCGCTCTTGTTTATTGTTTTATTCATAGGGTTCTTGTCTTATTTAACAATATCGTATACTTCTTTACGGAAATTTATTCCCGGTTATCCTGATATTGATAGGGCTGATGAAATCATAAAAAAAGACATTAAAAATCAACAGTTAATAGCCGAGCTAACTGAAGAAATGAACAGTCGGGACAAGTGGATAAAAAACTTAAAAAATATTCTATCGGAGAGCGATTCCATTTTAATTACTGATTTAGAAGAATTACAAACGCTTGATAGCAATTACAAAAAGAATATTTTTGAACGCATCCCCGAGGATAGTATACTTAGAGAGAAAGTAGAAAATTTTGGCAAAGAGGAAGCAAAAGATGAATTATCGGGTATTTTAAAAGAGAAAAACTTTGTTAACCCAATAAATGGTTCTATCACAAGAAATCAAAGTCAAGGTTTTTGGGGAGTTAATATAGAAACTGATTCGGCAGAGGCTATTCGTTCACCTATGGAGGGTTCTGTTTTTGATATTCAAGGAGGAACAATAATTATTTACCATACCGAGAGTGTATTAACCAAATACAAAAATTGTGCTGCTATACAAGTAAAAATAGGGGAGCAATTAAGTAGAGGAAAAAGGATAGCACAAGTTCAAAACGATGAATTACATTTTGAGCTTTGGTACAAAGGAAAATCAATTGATCCAAAAACAATTTTAAAAGAGTAAAATGGGATTAAAATCTTGGCTTAGTAAGCCTTACGCTAAATATTTAATTGGAAAAGAGAAAAAGTGGATTAATAATCCCTTAGAAACCCAAGAAAAGGTATTTAACTACTTAATTAGTGAGGCTAAACACACAGTGTTTGGTAAGGACCATGGGTTTGATGAAATAAAAACGTATGAAGATTTTAAATCAAGAGTTCCTGTAAGGGATTATGAAGGTTTAAAGCCGTATGTAGAGCAAATTTTAGAGGAAAAAAGTGATGTGCTTTGGAAAGGTAAACCTTTGTATTTAGCTAAAACTTCTGGAACAACCTCTGGCGCTAAATACATTCCGATCTCTAAAGATTCTATGCCGCATCATATAAAATCGGCTAAAAACGCTTTGTTATCATATATTAATGAAACAGGAAAAGCAGGTTTTGTTAATGGAAAAATGATTTTTTTACAAGGTAATCCAACACTTAATAAAAAAGCGGGTATTGATTTAGGTCGATTATCTGGTATTGTTGCTCACTATGTGCCAGCTTACCTTCAAAAAAACAGAATGCCAAGCTATGAAACCAATTGTATTGAGGATTGGGAAACAAAGGTTGATAAGATCGTTGAAGAAACGATGAAAGAGGACATGACACTCATTAGTGGAATTCCTGCTTGGGTTCAAATGTATTTCGAAAAACTATCTGAAAAATCTGGAGGGAAAAAAATTAAGGATATTTTTCCAAACTTTTCCTTGTTTGTGTATGGAGGTGTAAACTTTAAGCCTTACGAAAAACGATTTGAAGAACTGATAGGAAAAAAAATTGATTCGGTAGAGTTGTATCCTGCTTCTGAAGGTTTTATTGCTTATCAAGACAGTCAAAACGCAGAAGGTATGTTATTGGAATTAAACTCGGGTATTTTTTATGAGTTTATACCAGCAGAAGAATTTTTCAATGAAAACCCAACGCGTTTGTCACTTAAGGATGTTGAGTTAGGTGTAAATTATGTGATTGTACTCAATACCGATGCTGGTTTATGGGGCTATAATATAGGTGATACCGTGAAGTTTGTATCAAAAGACCCTTATAGAATTATTGTTTCTGGTAGGATAAAACATTACACATCCGCTTTTGGGGAGCATGTTATTGCCGAAGAAGTTGAACGAACGATGAATGAAGCATGCGAAAAGTTTGATGCTCAAATAACCGAATTTACCGTAGCTCCTCAAGTAACACCAAAAGATAAAGAACTACCTTTTCACGAGTGGTTTGTTGAGTTTCAGAAAGAACCAGCTAATTATATTGAGTTTGTTGAGTTTCTGGATAAACGTATGCAAGAGCAAAATGTTTATTACTTTGATTTAATTAAGGGAAGTGTTTTACAACCGCTAAAGATAACCAAAGTAGCCCAAGATGGGTTTATGATGTTTATGAAGAATAGAGGAAAACTTGGTGGTCAAAATAAAATCCCAAGACTAAGCAATGATCGAAAGATAGCTGATGAATTGAGTGATTATTTAGTTAAGTAACCTTTAACATCTTTGTAAATATCCCCAAAAAATAGCTTAAACTTAAAAGTATAAGTAGGAGAGTTAAATTGCTCTATAATTTTACGGTTGCCAACTAGCAGGATTCTATAGCCGATTCCTCCACCGATACCAAAATACTTTAAAAATCGGTAAGTGGCAGTCATAGAGGGTTCATAAGTACAAATAAAACCTGTGTTGTAAAGCAGTTGATCTTCTCCTTTGTAAAAAGATCTTCCGAAGCCTAAAATAACAGGGATGGTTACCTCAATGTTTTTATGTTCTAAAAAGGAGTACTCTACATAAGGAGATATATATTGTAGCCTTAATTTAGCAGGAGTATTTTCATTAACATTGGTATTAAAATCTGATTTTAGCCAATTGTAGCCCAATGCCAATGTAAATTGCTTGTTGTAAGTAACTCCCAATTTCACGCTTTTAACTTGAGCAATACGGTTTGATATGAAAGACCCTCTACCATCATAGGTAGCATATAAGGAAGGTTTATGCTTTAAGCTAACTTTAATACTCTCAAACATTTGTGCATTTGAAGTAGTTGCAAGACCTATTAAAACGATAAAAAAAACGTATTTAAACAAAAAATCCTTAATCATTTAGTTAAAGATAAATAATTAAGGATTACTTTTTTTAGATTACTATTAGTGTCTTAACAATGCCACTATATCTGAGCTAAGATCATTTTCTACTTTTTCGGTAAAGTGAATTTTTCCTCCTTTAAGTAGCGTTTCAATTGCTGCTCTACCGTATAGATCAATTTCACCGTTTGTTTTAGATTCTGATAATTTGATACTTAGTTTTTCGTTATCAATATATCCCCATTTTTTTGCACTTGGTTTAATGTATAATGAGTCAACTCTACCAGTAATACTTGCTTTTACAATTTCTTTGATATCGGTTTGAACGATTTCTTTGTGTTTTACATCGTCAATTTTGCTTAACGATTCGCTCATTTCTTTTTCAAGATCGTTTGTAATGATTTCATTTACTTTTTCGTACAATTCTTCTACCGATGTTTCATCATGATTTCCGCTAATATGTTCTTCGTGGATATGATCATAATGAAAGCTTTGCTTAAATAGATCAACGGTTTTGTCTGTACCAGCTAAAATTAGTGTTCGTTTCTCTCCTTTGAAAAACTCTTCTAAACCTGTGTAAACATCCCTGAAAAAACGTTTTACGCGTTCCTCCTTGGAATCTTTTCCACCGCCTTGACCATGGAAAATTGTTTCTCCTGATTCATGATTGTTTAAGATTTTATTTTTGTCGATATGCCAATGACTCTCTTGTAGATTTTGAGGAAATAAATCTTCTACTTCGAATTCAATCATTTCATATTTTTTAGCATTAAATAATTGAATGTTTTGTGGACTAACACACATTACTAGCACATCATATTCTTCATCTAGTAAAGGTAAAACTGGTCTAAAGTAAAAATAATCCTCTACCAAGTTTTGGTGTTCAAAACGAATAGGCACCGTAGCATACTCAAATACATTTTCATTTAAAAATGCAACTAATCCCTTTGATTGGAAGTTCCAAAAATCATCATCAGAAGATTCTAAATCAACAAGCGGCTTTAATAAACTGCTTATTCTTTCTTCATCAAGTCCTTTTTCTTTTAGTTTATACTCTAACTCGGATAAAGTGTTTTTAAACCCTAAGCGATTAAGTTCTTTATTGTTTGCTATGTACGTTGGCATATACACAGAAATATTAATATCACTTTCTAATTCCTTTAAATGCTCAATGTGTTTTTTTTGTATAAGTTTCATATCTATCTATTTAATTTATAGTCTAATACTAATAGAGCAATAATTGTGCTTTTATTGAAAATCAAATGGTTATGGTTTATTCTGGAAAAATACCGGGATATTGTTCCACACATTGTAGAATGAGGGTTAAAGCTCAATAAGAGGATCCCAAAAGTGATTGTTAAAGTTTACGATCTTGTCGTTACTTACTTTTATTCCTTCATTCTCTAGTTTTTTTTGCATGAGTGAAGGTGGATTAAAATGATGTTTACCTGTAAGCAAGCCATTTCTGTTAACTACGCGATGGGCAGGAATATCTGGTTTTGATTGACTTAAAACACGACCAACCATACGAGCAGAATTTGTTAAGCCAAGTGCTTTTCCAATAGCGCCATAAGAGGTAACCCTGCCTTTAGGAATGAGTTTAACCAGTTTGAATACGTTTGTTTCGAAGTCGGTTTGCATACGCTCAATTTGTTTTGAACAACGGGTTTTCATAGTTGTACTTCATGTTCGCAATCATGTTCCTGTATTTTTTTTGTTCCTTATCGCTAGGGATAACTATTTTTCTTTGTTGGTTTCCAAACTTTTGATGCTTAATACAAAGTAAACTATCTCTTTGTATAACCAATGTTTTCCATTCCCATTTTGTATGCTCTTGTTTTGGAGAATCAAAATTATTAGACAAAAAAATAAAGGTTTCGTTCTCTAGTTTAAAAACCTGATTTTGCATAAATACGCCTTTTTTAGATATGAAGTGAGCATTATCATGTAACTGTTTGAATGTGGAGTCTGAATCATTTCCTAGTTTGAGAAAGTAGAATCGATTGTCAATTATACTGAAATCAACAGTGTCTTTTGCTGATAGGTCTATTTCTTTACAAATATCAACTAGACTATCAATTATCTTTTCGTTTTGATAGTAAAATTTGCTTTTTGGTGTATAAAATGTTAAGTGTTTGATTTCTGGATCTTCTCTATTATCATTACACGAGATGACTTGTATTAAACCCGCTATGATCAAAATGTGATAGAGGTACTTGCTTATCAATTTTTTCATACAAGTAATATAAAACAAAAAATCCCTTCACAGCTTAATGTAAAGGGATTAAATATTATTGTTAAAGATTAGCTTAAACTTTTTTAAAGATAACCGTAGCGTTATGTCCACCAAAGCCAAACGTATTACTTAAAGCAGCATTTACTGTTCTTTCTTGTGGTTTATTGAACGTAAAGTTTAATCTTTCATCAAATTCTGGGTCATCCTCAAAGTGATTGATTGTAGGAGGCACGATATCATGATATACAGCCAATATAGAAGCTGCAGCTTCTATTGCTCCAGCACCACCAAGTAAGTGTCCCGTCATTGATTTTGTTGAACTAATATTCAATTTGTAAGCATGATCACCAAATACACGCTCAATGGCTTTTACTTCGGCAATATCTCCAAGTGGAGTAGAAGTTCCATGAACGTTTATATAATCAATTTCTTCTGGTTTCATGTTAGCATCTACCAATGCATTACTCATAGCGTCCATTGCACCTTCCCCATCAGGGTGTGGAGCAGTCATATGGTAAGCATCAGCAGAAAGGCCCGATCCAGCTAACTCAGCATAAATTTTTGCTCCTCTAGCTTTCGCATGCTCGTATTCTTCTAAAATGATACATGCACCACCTTCTCCTAAAACAAAACCGTTACGGGTTTTATCAAAAGGTCTAGACGCTGTTTCTGGGTTTTCATTGCTTGTAGAAAGTGCATGAAGTGCGTTAAAACCTCCAACTCCAGATTCTGTTACAGCTGCTTCAGAACCACCAGATACCATAATATCTGCCTTGCCTAAACGAATAAGGTTAAAAGCATCGATTAAAGCATTAGTAGAACTAGCACAAGCAGATACAGCAGCATAGTTAGGACCTCTAAAACCATACTTAATTGAGATATGCCCAGAAGCAATATCCAAAATCATTTTAGGGATAAAGAAAGGATTAAATCTTGGTGTTCCGTTTCCAGTAACAAAGCTACCAACTTCATCTTGGAATGTTTTAATTCCACCAATACCAGCTCCCCAAATAACTCCGGCTCTTTTAAGATTGATTTTTTCAAGATCTAGTTTTGAGTCTTGAATAGCTTCATCGGCAGTTACCATTGCATAATGAGCGAATGGATCTAGCTTTCTAGCTTCTTTTCTATCGAAATGATCCAATGGATCAAATCCTTTTACTTCGCAAGCAAACTGTGTTTTAAATTCACTTGCATCAAATTTTGTGATTGGCGCTGCACCAGAAACTCCTTTTTTGAGACCTTCCCAATAAGAAAGAGCACTATTACCTATAGGTGTTAGTGCTCCAATTCCTGTTACAACAACTCTTTTTAATTCCATAATGAATGGATTTAAGTTAATTGTTTTTTATGTTCGCAATTATGCGTTTTCTTCAATATACTTTACTGCCTCACCTACGGTAGCGATTTTTTCTGCTTGATCGTCTGGGATAGCAATATTAAATTCTTTCTCGAATTCCATAATTAACTCTACAGTATCTAAAGAGTCAGCTCCAAGATCATTAGTAAAGTTACTTTCCATCGTAATTTCAGATTCTTCAACACCTAACTTATCTACGATGATCGCGATTACTTTTGAATTAACATCTGCCATTTTAAATTTATTTTTTGTTTATAGCTGTGCAAAGGAAACGTTATTAACTTTAATATGCAAACTTTTTTGTTTGATGAGCACACAATTTTTTAACACCTTTACGAAGCTTGTTATTACTAACTAGTTTTTAGCAAAATGCTTGCCAAAGTTTTTATTTTATGGATGCTTTTAAGAACTCTCTATTCATTCTAGCGATGTTTTCAAGCGAAATTCCTTTTGGACACTCTACCTCACAAGCACCAGTATTTGTACAGTTCCCAAATCCTTCTAAATCCATTTGGTTTACCATGTTTAGCACACGGTCTTTGGCTTCTATTTGTCCTTGAGGCAGTAACGCAAATTGCGAAACCTTGGCAGATACATAAAGCATAGCTGAAGAGTTTTTACAACTAGCTACACAAGCACCACAACCAATACAAGTAGCAGCGTCAAATGCTTTGTCTGCATCATCTTTTGGAATTGGAATAGCATTAGCATCTTGTGTGTTTCCTGATGTATTAACGGATACATATCCACCTGCGTGTTGGATACGATCAAAAGCACTTCTATCAACAGTTAAATCTTTAATGATAGGAAAAGCTTTAGCTCTAAAAGGCTCTATATATATGGTGTCTCCATCATTAAACATTCTCATGTGTAGTTGGCATGTTGTAACTCCCCTATCTGGACCATGCGCTTCACCATTAATATATAATGAGCACATTCCACATATTCCTTCTCTACAATCATGGTCAAAAGCTACAGGCTCTTCACCTTTTTCAATCAGTTGTTCGTTTAAAACATCTAACATTTCTAAAAAGGACATGTGTTCTGAAATATCAGAAACCTTATAATCGACCATTTTACCTTGGTCTTTAGGTCCTTTTTGTCTCCAAATTTTTAATGTAAGATTCATTTTATAGTGTATTGGTGTATTAGATGATTAGTAAACTAGTTTTGATTAATATAGTTACTTTCAATCGACCTAATAAATGAGTTTAACATTTTATGTTCTTCTTCTATAATCAAGTTTATATTATCAAAATCTTCCTCAGAAATAAACTCTAATTCTTTTGCTATAATAATTTGCGTTTCTATTTCTAACAATGATCCACGTGCCACTTTCAAGAATTGAGCAAATGACTTATTCGAACTTCTTCCAAATCCTTCAGCAATATTTGATGGAATTGAAACAGCAGCTCTTTTAAGTTGATTTTGTAGACCAAAAACTTCATTTTTTGGCATTTCTTCACATAATAAATAAATTTTTTTGACAAGGGATATACCTTTTTGCCAAACGAGTAATTCTTTATGTGATTGAAATTTATTCATTTTGATACTAATCAACTAGTCATCAAGTTAGCTTATTTATAAGACCTCTGCTTAAGCTCAATATCATTGAACTCTAATTGCTCTTTATGTAAAACGGCATCGCTTGGCTCTCCTTTATATTCCCAAGCAGCTACGTAAGCAAAATTTTGATCATCTCTTAAAGCTTCACCTTTTTGTTCGCCATCAGTTTCAACAGATTCCTCTCTAAAGTGACCTCCACAAGACTCCGTTCTGTGTAGTGCATCCTTAGCAAATAATTCTCCTAATTCTAAAAAATCAGCAACTCTACCTGCTTTTTCTAGCTCTTTATTAAATTCGTTTGCTGTTCCAGGAACATTCACTTCTTTCCAAAATTGCTCACGCAATTCTTTAATTTCTTGGATAGCTTCTTTTAAGCCTTGTTCGTTTCTAGACATACCACACTTGTTCCACATAATGTTACCAAGCTTTTTGTGGAAGTAATCAACCGAATGAGAACCTTTGTTATTGATAAATTTTTCAATTGTATCTTTAACTGATTTCTCAGCTTCTTCAAATTCTGGAGAATCTGTAGATATTTCACCAGTTCTGATGTCATTTGATAGGTAATCACCAATAGTATATGGTAAAACAAAATAACCATCAGCTAACCCTTGCATTAAAGCAGAAGCTCCAAGTCTGTTTGCTCCATGATCAGAGAAGTTAGCCTCTCCAATAGCATATAAACCAGGCACGGTTGTCATTAAGTTGTAATCTACCCAAATACCTCCCATCGTGTAGTGAACAGCAGGGTAAATCATCATTGGTGTTTCGTATGGGTTGTCATCTGTAATTTTTTCATACATCTGAAATAAGTTTCCATACTTAGCTTTTACTATATCTTGACCTAATTTTTTAACTAGTTTTGCATCGCTAGCATCTAGTCCTTTAACTAAGGCTTCTTCTTTCCCGTAACGTTGAATAGCAGAAGCAAAATCTAAATAAACAGCTTCTCCTGTTGCATTAACACCGTAGCCAGCATCACATCTTTCTTTAGCAGCTCTAGAAGCAACATCCCTTGGCACAAGGTTACCAAAAGCTGGGTATCTACGCTCTAAATAATAATCTCTATTTTCTTCAGCTATTTGAGTTGGTTTTAATTTACCTTCTCTAATTGCTTTAACATCATCCATGTTTTTTGGAACCCAAATTCTACCATCGTTTCTTAACGACTCACTCATTAAAGTAAGTTTTGATTGGTAGTCTCCTGATCTTGGAATACAGGTTGGGTGAATTTGTGTATAACAAGGATTAGCAAAATAAGCTCCTTTTTTGTGTATCTTCCAAGCTGCAGTAGCATTACTACCCATAGCATTTGTTGATAGGAAGTAAACATTCCCATATCCTCCGGATGCTATTACAACTGCATGAGCAGAATGTCTTTCAATTTCACCAGTAACTAAGTTACGAGCTATAATTCCTCTAGCTTTTCCATCAACAACAACAACATCTAACATTTCATGACGGTTGTGCATTTGGATTTTTCCCCTAGCAATTTGTCGGTTCATAGCGGAATATGCTCCTAACAATAACTGCTGGCCTGTTTGTCCTTTAGCGTAAAATGTTCTTGATACGAGTACTCCTCCAAATGAACGGTTATCCAATAATCCACCATAGTCTCTTGCAAAAGGAACTCCTTGAGCAACACATTGGTCGATGATATTAGCAGAAACTTCTGCTAAACGATAAACGTTAGCTTCTCTAGAACGGTAGTCACCACCTTTAACTGTATCGTAGAATAAACGATAAACAGAGTCACCATCTCCTTGATAGTTTTTAGCAGCGTTAATCCCTCCTTGAGCAGCAATAGAGTGAGCCCTTCTTGGACTATCTTGGTAGCAAAAAGCTTTAACATTATAACCTAGTTCGGCAAGCGTAGCAGAGGCAGAACCTCCTGCTAAACCAGTACCAACAACAATAACATCAATGTTTCTTTTATTGGCAGGGTTAACCAAGTTTATTTTATCCTTGTACGATGTCCATTTATCTTTTAACGGACCTTTAGGTATTTTAGAATCTAATGTTGACATAATTCAAAAAAAATTAGTGTGCACCATGGGTGAAATGATGAAACAATGCGATGAAAATAAATCCAGCAGGAACAACAAAGGCAAATATGTTACCAAACTTTTGTAATGCCGTTTTATTTTTTCCAGTTCTAGCTCCTACTGATTGAAAGGCTGAAGCAAAACCATGTTGAAGGTGAAGTGCTAATAACACAAAGGATATGCAATAAATAATTACTCTCCAAATATCAACGAATTTTTCTACCAGCTCTTCATGGTATCTGAATTCGCCTTGAGCATTGAGCCCAGACATGTCTCCTTCAATGTATTTTTCGGTTATTTCGTGAATCCAGAAATCGTAGAAATGTAGACCTAAAAAGGCAAGAATAACTAAACCTGTTATGATCATGTTACGCGACATCCAAGTTGAGTTAGCACTTGGCTTGTTATACGCATATTTTACCTCTCTAGCTTTATTATTCATAATATCTAGCGCAATTCCCATCACAAAATGGAAGATAATTGCTGCAATTAATATTGGCTGTAATAAAAATTGAACGATTGGATTTGTTCCCATAAAGTGAGAAACTTCGTTAAACATATCTGGACTAATCACAGACAACATGTTTATTGTAAGGTGTTGTAAGAGGAACAACATCAAGAAAAGACCAGATAAGGCCATTAAAACTTTTCGTCCGATAGACGTTTTCCTAAAGGCGTTTTTTGCCATGACAGTTTACTAAATTAAGATTATACTTAATAAAGTTAAGACTGCTCGAGAACATTTACAAATACAAAAAAAGGGTAGCTCTTATTTAGAATTGTTCTAGATTAATTACTTATAGAGAATTGCTTGAAACAAAAAACCTACTTGTTTAACAAGTAGGTTTTTATAGAGAAAATAGTTGTTGATTAAATATTTTCGAAAGCCTCTTCGAAAGAAATGTCGTTAGATACCCAGCTGATTGATTTTTGTATCAATTCATTGGCTCTCTCTTCTGTATACCCTAGTCCAATAGCGTATCTTTCTAATAATGAAACTTCTTTTTCATCTAAAACACTATCTGCTAAACTTAGGCTAACCAAACTATAAAGCATTTTGTAACGATCAACTTTATCAAAAGGAGGAATAACATTATAGCTAGCTACATGGTTCATCATTTCATTAAATGTACTCCTATCGATGTTGAGTCGATCAGCAAATTTTGCAAGCAAAACTTTTTCAGTTTCATCAATATTACCATCAACCTGAGCAATGGCAATTAAATTTTCTAAGTGAGATTTGTTTTGTTTTTGTTCTCCGCTTTCGTAGATATCAGCTATTGACATTTAATTCTTTTTTTGTGTACGCAAATATATTTGTTTATCTCATTCTTCAAAGTGAATCACAATAATTTTAAAAAACCAACTTCTTTTTCATCTAAAGGTCTCCACTGACCTCTTTTTAGGTTTTTTTTGGTAACTCCTGCAAAATCAATACGATCAAGTTTTTTTATTTGATAATCGAAGTGTTCAAAAATTCGTCTTACAATTCTGTTTTTTCCAGAGTGAATAGTTATAACAACTGTTTTTCGATCGTTTTTGTTTGGAAAATATAGATCATCAGCATGGATTTGTCCATCTTCAAGCTCAATACCACTAGATATTTCTTTCGAGTGATCGGCTTCGAATTTTTTATTCAACTCTACTAAATACGTTTTAGAAATATTATTTCTTGGATGAGTTAATTTTTCTGCTAAATCACCATCGTTTGTAAAAAGTAAAACACCTAATGTGTTTCTATCTAATCTTCCTACTGGGTAGATGCGCTCAATGCAAGCGTTTTCAATAAGGTGCATTACCGTTTTTCTGTTTTGAGGATCTTTGGATGTGGTAATGAAATCTTTTGGTTTATTTAATACAAAATACCTAAGAGTATCAAATTTAATTTCTCTACCATCATATTTTACTCGATCTGTTGTAGGATCAACCTTAGTTCCTAGCTCGGTAACAGTTTTATCGTTTATCATTACCAACCCAGTGGATATAAGCGTGTCGGCTTCTCTTCTAGAGCAAATCCCTGCTTGAGCTAGAAATCTATTTAGCCTCACTTTACCATCTGATGATCGTTTAGCATTACTTTTTGAGTTGGTTCTCTTTTTAGGAGAATAGTGTCTTTTTTTGTTATTATCCATTTTAAATATGGTTAAATGTATATGTAAAAGTAAACAATCCTTTTGTTTGCAAGTTATCTAAAGGTGTAAGATTGTTATTGAACGGCAAAACAGTGGAATAACATGGTTGTCTGAACAACATTTTTAGGGTTTAATCGTAGATTTGAAAGCGTGAATACACCTCGGGTTGTCATATTACTAATTTTTTGCTTGTGTATACGTACTGTTTCCTCTCAAACAAACAGTATAGAAAGGTCTGTGGAAATTGTTAGTGATTCAACCAAGCTTGATTCCCTAGTAATTGTTCCAGGCTCATTAAAAGTAAGCGATGCAAGTGGTGAGGTAGTAGACTCCATTTATACGATTAATTATGCTCAATCGTTATTTGTTTGGAAAGGCACTAAGCCAACAAAACTAACGTTAAGTTACAAGGTTTTTGATTTTGATTGGTCTTTTGAAAAATCATTAAGAGATACTTCAATTATTGCTGATCGCTATGTATATAAAAATCCTTTTCGATCACCAGAAAGTAGTACCAATCAACAAGGAGATATTATTGGAATAAATAGTTTAACAAAATCTGGAAGTATATCCAGAGGAATATCCGTAGGCAATAACCAAAATTTGGGAGTAAACTCAAACTTCAACTTGCAGCTTTCGGGCAAAATAACAGAGGATATTGAGGTTTTAGCATCTATTACAGATGATAATATACCTATACAACCTGATGGGAATACGCAGCAACTACAAGATTTTGATCAGGTTTTTATCCAGTTATTCAACAAGGAAAAATGGAAGTTAGTAGCAGGAGATTACATTACACGTAGTAATGATGGCTATTTTATGAAATACAATAAAAAGGCTAAGGGCTTATCGTTTGAAAGAAATATTAAGTTATCTGATAGTTCAACTTTATCAGGAAAAACAGATGTAGCAATATCAAGAGGTAAATTTGCAACCAACAGGGTGCAAGGAGTTGAAGGGAATCAAGGTCCGTATAAGCTAATTGGGGCTGAAAATGAATTAACCATTATTGTTTTATCAGGCACAGAACAAGTTTTTATTGATGGCAAGCTTTTGGAAAGAGGTCAAAATAAAGATTATACGATAGATTATAACAGTGCAGAGATAACCTTTATGGCAAAGCAGCTCATCACAAAGAACAAAAGAATTGTGGTGCAATTTCAATATGCGGATCAAAACTACCTACGTTCATTGGTAACAGCAAGGGCCGACTATAACACAAAGAAATGGACTTCATCTTTCCAGTATTATGCAGAACAAGATCATAAAAACCAACCGCTGCAGCAAGATTTAGATGATATAGAAAAGCAAGTTTTAAATAATGTTGGAGACCAAGTAAATCAAGCGTTTGTTAACAAGGAAGATTCTGTTTTAGGCGAAGAAAATGCAGTTTTGTACGAGAAAATAGATAGCTTAGGTTACCAAATATACGTTCAGTCGGATAACGAAGATACCCTTAGGTTTAGGCTAAGATTTTCGAATGTTGGTAACGGTAATGGAGATTACATATTAAATGGATTTAATGCTTTTGGTAGGGTTTATCGATGGGTAAATCCAGATACTGTATCAGGGCAAATTATAAGAAATGGAAATTACGAACCTGTTATATTATTAGTAGCACCTAAAAGAAAGCAGCTTCTCACATTTGATAATAAGTATCTCTTTTCAAAAGATTTCAGCATTAATTCAACGCTGGCATTATCTACTTATGATGTTAATACATTTTCAAAAGAAGGTAATCAAGACAATGTAGGGTTTGGAGGTCAGTTAGGGGTGTCTTACGCAAAGGCATTATCAAAAAAATGGAAGGTTAAGAACCAAAGTCAAGTTGAGTTTATTAATGAGAATTTTGAGTTTATTGAAATTTACCGTCCGATAGAGTTTTCAAGAAATTGGAACTTAACAAATGTGGTAACCAATAAAAATCAAACATTAGGATACACAGCTTTTAATTTATCGAAGAATAAAGCATTTGATTTAGGGTATAAATTTGATTTATTTTTAATAGACTCCTTGTTTCAGGGCATTAAAAACAACTTGTCTTTTAGTTCAAACACTAAACCTTTGCTTGTGGATTATCAAGGAAGCTACTTACAAACAGAAGCTACTATAAACACAAATTTTTACAGACATAAATCAACTGTTATTAAACGATTTTCTTTTTTTCAATTGGGTTATGAGGATGAAATGGAAAATAACTTGTTTCGATTGGATGATTCATTATTAAATACATCTTACCAGTTTTTTGATGGTAAAGTATTTATCCAAAATGGCGATAGTAGTTCGTTTATGTACCGTTTATATGGAAGTTTGAGAAATGAAAAGACATTGCAAGAAGACGAACTCAGAAGATCCCTTGTGTCCAACGATTATGGGTTGAGTTATAATTACCAAACCAAAAATAATAGAACAAAACTATCGGGGCAATCAGCCTATCGTACCATTACAATTTTGGATTCAACGATTGGAAAGCTTCCAGAAAAAACATTTGTAAACCAAACAGATTTTTCAACCAATTTCATTAAACGGTTGATTCAGTTAAACACTTATTATGAAATAGGTTCAGGATTGGAGCAACAACGTGAATTTTTATACATAGAGGTTAATCCTGGGCAGGGTAATTATACTTGGATAGATTATAATGACAATGGAGTTAAGGAGCTTAATGAGTTTGAGATTGCCCAGTTTCAGGATCAAGCGAATTATATTAGAGTATTTACTCAAAGCAATAACTATATCACCGCTTTTACAAACAAGTTTAGTCAATCAGTGAGGATAGATCCTAAGCAATTGCTTCGTAAAAGTAAGTCCAAGGGGTTGAAATTTATATCGAAAATATCAAATACAACTAATTATAAAGTAGATCGAAAGATAACCGATAATCGATTGGAAGTTATAGCCAACCCAATTAATGATAACATTACTGATAGTTCACTTTTAGCTATTTCACAGCAAATGCGATCAACCATGTTTTTTAACAGAACAGGTTATAAATATGGGTTTAATTATGGGGTTCAACAAAACTCAAGTAAAACATTGCTCGCCAATGGTTTTGATTCTAGAGCACAATTTTTTCAGTTTACGAATGCCCGGTATAAGTTAAAGAAAACACTGTTTAATTTAGATAATGAATGGGGAACAAAAGAGTTGTATTCTGATTTTACCTCAAATAGAAATTATAAGATAAATTATATAGAAGCTATTTTTAAAACAACGTATCAAAAAGAATTTAATCAGTTTGGAAACGTTAGTTATACCTATAAAATTAAAAATAATGAGCTAAGTTATCAGTATGCTGAAATTCACAATGTAGGAGCCGAAGTTTCTTATGCTTTGCAAAATAGTGTCAACTTTACTACACGGTTTAATTTAGTGGAGATAAACTATATTGGAGAAACAAACTCTTCGGTAGAATATGAAATGCTTGAAGGTTTGAAGAACGGAAGAAACTATACTTGGGAAGTCCTTCTAAATAAAAAAATAGGAAAAAACTTAAGCTTAACGATTAATTATAACGGCAGAAAGCCTCAAGGAATCAAAACTATTCATGCAGGTACTATGGAGTTAAGAGCTTTTTTCTAATATGTGCAATAAAATCAAGGGTTAAAGAGTAAGTTACCTTTCGCAGCTTAAATAGCTACCATTCAAATAAATTGTTCCCTATATTTGCTGAAATCTAAAACCTAGTATGTTGGCAAAAAAAATACTGTTATTCTTAACTCTGTTATCGTCTGTTTTTGGGTATGGTCAATTGTCCTTAGTAGAAGATATTATTCCTGGAGCTGCAGGATCTTTCCCTTTATACCTTACAACATTTAATGGAAAAATCGTTTTTACTGCATTAGATACAGCTAATACAGGTTTTGAACTTTGGGAATTTGATGGAGCAAGTGCCTCATTAGTTGCTGATATAAACACGGGAAAGCCAAACAGTTTACCAAGGTTTTACACTGAATTTAACGGGAAACTTTACTTTAGAGCTGATGATGGTACTAATGGTTTCGAACTTTGGGAATACGATGGCGTATTAGCACCTACCTTGGTTGCAAGCCTCAATGCAATAGCAGGAAGCAACCCAGAAGACTTTATTGTTTATGATGACACCTTATATTTTACAGCCAATGACTCTATTGTTGGGGAAGAGTTATGGAAGTATAAGGGTATTTCTTCGCCTGTTTTAGTGGAAGATGTTTTTGCTGGACCATTAAATAGTTCTCCAAGTCAAAAAGAAGTGTTTAATGATAAACTTTATTTTTCTGCTACTGATACTAATTTTGGAGACGAACTTTACGAATATACTGATACAGGAGGAGTAAAGCTTGTGTTAGATATCTACCCAGGTAAGCCAAATGCAACGCCAACTTTTTTAACTAATTACAATGGTGAGTTATACTTTGCAGCTAACAATGGAATAGTTGGTAACGAGCTTTACAAGTTTGATGGTATTAACGATACTGTTGTAGCTGACATTAGACCCGGTTTTTTTAATAGCAACCCAGCAGGTTTAATTGTTTATAATAATCAGTTGTTTTTCTCTGCAGATGATGGAACCAATGGAATAGAGCTTTGGATGTATGATGCTGTTTTAGATACAGCTGTTTTATTTGATATTAATTTATCAGGAAGTTCAAATCCTTCAGACTTTGTTGTTGCTTATGGTAAGTTATATTTTACTGCAAATGATGGAATCCATGGAAGAGAGTATTGGGTGTATGATGGAATAAATAATCCAAGGCTACTCAGTGATTATATTGTTGGATCAGCGGGCTTGGATCACAGATCATCTATGGTTTACAATGGGGAGATATATTCTTCTGCAGAAGAAACCGTTAATGGAAGAGAGCTATGGAAACTTTGTCCTCCTGGAGAAACGTTTGTAGATACCATTGGTTGTGATAGTGTTATAGTACTGGGCAATACTTATTTCTCAGATACAACAGTAAGAGATACATTGATTGGATTATCTTCAAACGGGTGCGATAGTATTATTTATTACCGTGTTTCAATAAACACTTCTTTAGATTCTGTAATGGTTTCACAATGCGATAGCATACTAATTAATGGAGAAATATATTATACAGATACTGTTGTAACAGACACGCTAACCTCTTTTTATGGATGTGATAGCGTAGTGGTTTATGATATTACCATTTGGTTGAGCTATAATGATACGAATACACTTACTTCATGCGATAGTTTACTGTTTAACAGTGGCTGGTATTATGCCGATACACTTTTAGTTGATAGTTTAAATAGTCAATTTGGATGTGATTCCATTGTATATACTGATATAAGGATCAACTATGCGAGTACCGATACTCTTATAGAAACAGTTTGCGATAGCCTATTGACGGTTAATAGTAAACTAATTAATGCAACAGGAATATATTTCGATACTATTTTAAACAGTATGGGCTGTGATTCGGTAATTGTGTATAATATCACAGTAAATTATGCCACAACTGATACAGTAATTGATACGGTATGCGATAGTTTAATAACTGCTAGTGGAAAAACTATTATTGTCTCAGGAATCTATAACGACACTATTCTAAATGCAATGGATTGTGATTCGGTAATTGTATATGATCTAGTGGTTAATAATGCTACATTAGATTCAGTAGTTGCCAATGGATGTGATTCTGTTCAAATTGCTTCTGGTTTATGGGTTGATACGAGTGGGTTTTATAATGATACATTAACAACTTTAACAGGTTGTGATAGTGTTGTTGTTACACATGTTACCATTTACCCAAGCTATTTAGATACTATAGTGGATACGGTTTGTGACACTTATATCTCGGTAAGCGGAAAAACATATGATAGCTCTGGAATATATTTAGATACTGTACCAACGATTGAGGGTTGTGACTCGGTCATTGTCTATGATCTATTTATTAAAAAATCATCTTATGATACGGTTAGCCAAATAGTATGTGATAGCTTACTTACGGTTTTAGGCAATGTAATTACCACAACAGGTACTTTTTACGATACCTTAGTTCGTTCAAATGGCTGTGACTCTATCTATATTTATGAGGTTGTTGTTAATTACTCATCGTTAGATACTGTTAAAGATACTTCATGTAATATAACCGTAATTAACGGGCAAACGATTGATTCATCAGGGTTTTATATTGATACGATTTTGTCTCAAGCAGGATGTGACTCTATAATTGTATATGATGTTTTAATAGTGAACTCCTTAACAGATTCATTAATGATTCAAGCCTGTGATAGTTTTAATTTAAATGGCGAGATAATTTATGCTTCTGGCTTTTACAGAGACACCGTAGCAACCCAACAAGGTTGCGACTCCATTTTTATTTATGATATAACAATTAATAATTCTATTAATACAAATGATACCGCTTACATATGTGTTGGAGATAGTGTACTGGTAAAAGGAAATTGGTATCTATCGGATACAGTTATTTTTGATACGTTAACAACTGTTGATGGCTGTGATAGCTTAATCGATATTCATGTAATTGAAGCTCCTGCTGTTATTCCGGTCAACTTAGGTTCGGATATATTAATTTGTGATTTTGATTCTGTAATACTATTTGCTGGAAATAGCTATGATGCTTACCAATGGAACACTGGAGAAACTAGCTCAGTAATTGTAGGTCGTAATTTACCTGTTGGAGTCTCTACATTTATTGTTGAGGTATTTAATCTTCCAGAAGGATGCTCAGATAAGGATACTGTTTTGGTTACTGTAGATAATTGTTCCAGCATAGAAGAATCAATAAGTGATTTAATTACTATTTACCCTAATCCATTTACCGATTACTTTCAAGCTAATATGGGGGATGTAAAAGGGGAGGCTACAATAATCATTTATGATAGTAAGGGACGATTCATCAAATCCTATATGAAGGAAAAGAATAAAAACATAATCAATATACCTTTAAACCAAGAGAAAGGGGTTTATCTATTGAAAATTAAAGGAGATGGTTTTGAGTTTACTAAACAGATACTTAAACAGTAGTAGTTTTTAATTTAACCTATTAATAAATGGTTGATTCTCTTTATTCAGTAACCCGAATAACATTTTCAATAGTTTCCAAACCATTGTCTACTTGCCATTCTGTATCGTAAAATTTGCTTAGGTATTTGCTTCCATGATCAGAGAAAATAAGCACTACTGTATCATCAGAGGTTAAACGGTCTTTAACTTGACAAAGAGCTTCCATAGCTGCGCCACTTGATCCACCAGCCATGATGCCTTCTGTTTTTGCTAGGTGAATAATGTTTTCAACACTTCGTTCATCATTAACAATTAAAAATTCATCGATATGATCCATAGAGATATTAGGAGGGATAATATCTTTACCAACACCCTCTAACCACGTTTTTTTCTTTAATGATTTATCGTATTCGTTGGTTTCATGATATTTCTTCAAAACAGATCCTTCACTATCAGCAGAAATCACTTTAATTGCAGGGTTTTTCTCTTTTAAAAATTTAGCAATTCCAGAAATCGTTCCACCAGTACTTGCAGGAGAGATTAAATAGGTGATTTTACCATCAGTTTGTTCCCAAATTTCTGGCCCTGTAGTTTTATAATGCGCTTTTTGATTGTATAGATTAAAGTTTTGATTAATGTAAAATGCATGTTCAATGCTTTCACTTATTGATTTTGCCTTTTCGTAGTAGGAGTCTGGATCATCAGGTTTAGCTCCAGAAGGACAAAGAACAACTTCTGCCCCCATGGCTTTAATCATGTTTATTTTTTCTTTGGAGGCTTTGTCTTTAACAGTAACAATACATTTATAACCTTTTATTCCGCAAATCATAGCTAGGCTATAGCCCGTATTTCCAGAAGATGCTTCAACGATGGTAGAAACACCAGGAGTAATTAATCCTTCACTTTCAGCCTGCTCAATCATACAAAGTACCGTTCGGTCTTTAATACTCATTCCAGGATTCAGCCCTTCAAGTTTTGCATAAACATTTGCGTTAAGTGATTTACTTATTCCTTGGAGCTTAACAAGAGGCGTATTGCCAATTGATGCTAATATCGATGATTGACTATTTAAACTCATAGTACAAAGATACTGCTTTTTCAAAAAGGCTTTTTAATCAACTTATATGTATTTTTAGGTATGATAAAATGGATAGACATTATAAAGCTCTCAAATAAGGGAAATTTTAAACCAGATAGAAGAGTAGAGAAAACAAAAGAAGAATGGAAGCAAGAGCTATCTTCTGATGTTTACTACATAACCAGAGAAAAAGGAACAGAAAAACCGTTTAGTGGAGAGTCGTGTTCGGTGTTTACTCCTGGTGAGTATGAATGTGCTTGTTGCAAAGAGCTTTTGTTTGATGCAAATGAAAAATTTGAATCAGGATCAGGTTGGCCATCTTTTACCCAGCCAGCAAAAGAAAACGCCATAGCCTATCATAAAGACCGCTCATTTGGAATGGTAAGGGTTGAGGTCACTTGCAATGTATGCGATGCACACTTAGGACATGTTTTTCCTGACGGGCCTCCTCCAAGTGGGTTGAGGTATTGTATTAATGATTTATCGTTAAAAAAGAGGGATTAGCTAATTCGCAAACTTAGAATTGCTGTGTCATCCAAATAAGGCATGTCACCTTTAAAATCATCCATTGCATCAATGATAATTTTGTTGATGGTTTTCATTTTGGCGTCAAAATTACTGGCAACTACATTAACTAAACGCTCCATGTCGAATTGTTCGCCCTTAGTGTTTTCGGTTTCTACTACACCATCCGTATAGCAAACGATAACGGTGTTTGGCTCAATGTGTACGATTTCCTCTTCAAGCGTTGGGATTTCATCAAGCATACCTAAACCAACGCAACCAACTTTGAGCATTTTAGCTTCTCTGTTTTTGATGATTACTGGGTAATTATGTCCTGCGTTAATGTATTTAAGCTTCCTCGTTTTTTCATTATAATAGCCAATAAATGCTGTTACGAATTTTTCGCCTTTTGCAGCATCCATTACGTTTTTGTTGAGTTCTACAACGAGTTCTTTTAGTGTTAAGTTTTTGTGGTTATACTTAACATTTGCACGAACATTCGCTTGGAAATTGCTCATTAGTAACGCTGCTGAAATACCTTTTCCAGAAACATCAGCAATACAAAAAACATACTCATCCTCGCTAAATCGAATAAAATCGTAGTAATCTCCTCCAACCAGTTGTTTTGGAATATATGTGGCAGCTACATCTACTTTATCGTTACTTGGCAATTTGGTAGGGAAAAGCATGGATTGCATTTCTGCTGCTAGTTCTAAGTCGTGATCGGCTAACTTACGTTCCATAATTTCGTTAGCAAACATTTTGTTTTCTATGGATACAGAAACCATGTTAGCAATTGTTTGTACAAAGCCCAAGTGGTAATGGGAAAAGTCATTGTCATTATCTCCTAAGCTACCGAGCATTAAAAAAGATAACGGTTTATCTTTGTGGAAAACCGGAATTAGCACATCTACTCCTTGAAAAATTTCTTCTGGGCGATCACGAACAATGATTATTTTATCAACCTTTAAGCTCAAAAAATCATAATGATCACTAACCTCATCAACACCGTGCTTCAAAATACACTCCCAGTTGTTATGATGATTAAAAAAGGCAAATTGTTTTACGCCAATTTTATCGGCTAAAATAACCTTGAAGCTTGCTAAAAGTTCATTGACTTTAGCGTTTTCATTAATAGCATTTGTTAAATCAAGCAGAAAACGAAGTTTTTCTCTTTCAATTTCTAACTCGTCTTGTATGTGCTTAAGTTTTGACATAGTTACTTTAACGAAGCATGTTTAAAGACCTTTCTAATGCTTTAATAAAAATATCAATTTCTTCAATTGTGTTGTAGAAAGACAGGGATGCTCTAACTGTACCAGGAACATTAAATTTATCCATAAGAGGTTGTGTGCAATGATGCCCTGTACGAACAGCAATTCCCATTTTATCTACAATTACTCCAATATCATAAGGGTGAACACCATCAATAATAAAAGAAACTACCGATGTTTTATGATCGTTATCCCCTATAATTCTTAAGCCATCAACCTTCCTTAATTCAGAGGTTAAATAATCTAAAAGAATACGTTCTTGTTCTTGAATAAAATCAAAACCAATGGATTGTACATAATCAATAGCAGCTTTTAAAGCAATACCTCCAGCAATATTAGGGGTTCCGGCTTCAAACTTATGAGGTAAATCGTTATACGTTGTTTTTTCTAACGTAACGGTTTTAATCATGTCACCTCCACCTTGATAAGGAGGAAGTTTTTCTAATAAGTGCTCCTTTCCATAAAGTATACCAACACCAGTTGGTCCAAATAATTTGTGAGCTGAAAAGCTATAAAAATCTACATCCAATGCTTGAACATCAACTACACCATGAGATACGCCTTGAGCGCCATCAATATGAATAAGACTATTGTGTTTCTTTGCTTCAGCAATATAATCTTTAATTGGATTAATTGTTCCAAGTGCATTTGAAACATGAACAATAGAAATTAAGGCAGTTTTTTCGGATAAAAGCTCTTTAAATGTTTCAAAAACAAGCTCTCCTTTTTCGTTTACAGGAATTACCTTTAAAACAGTTCCAATTTCTTCGCAAACCATTTGCCAAGGAACAATGTTTGAGTGGTGCTCCATTTCGGAAATGATAATTTCATCTCCTTTTTTAAAATGTCCTTTTTTTAGGATTGATGCTAACAAATTAATACTTCCAGTTGTGCCAGAGGTATAAATAATTTCATTGATTGAAGAAGCATTTAAAAACTGCTGAACAGTGTTTCTTGATTCTTCATATAGAGATGTAGCATTTTGACTTAAGGTATGTACGCCACGATGAATATTACTATTCTGTTGAACGTAATACGTATTTATAGTGTCAATTACTCGCCTTGGCTTGTGAGTGGTAGCTCCGTTATCAAAATAAACCAAAGGTTTACCATTTACTTCTTGCTGAAGCGTAGGAAAATCTTTTCTTATTGAGTCGATATGGGCTTTTAATTCAATCATTCTAATCCGTAAAGTGATTTTATGTAATCTCTTAGTTCGGGGATTTCAACATGTTCGATAACTTCTCCAACAAATGCACCTACAAGCATATTGTTCGCACTTGCTTCACTAAGTCCTCTTGAACGCAAATAAAATAATGCTTCTTCATCTAACTGACCAGTAGTAGACCCATGACTACATTTTACGTCATCTGCATAAATTTCAAGCTCTGGTTTAGAGTTTATTGTTGCATCATCCGATAATAGAATGTTGTTATTACTCTGAAAAGCATTAATTTTTTGAGCATCCTTTCTAACAAACACTTTGCCGTTAAAAGTAACGGTTGCTTTATCAGAAGCAGTACCCTTGTACAACTCGTTGCTCAAACAATTAGCTACACGGTGATCTAATGTCGTATGGTTATCAATAAGCTGTTTGTTTTTTGCGTTATAAGCGCCAAACATATTTGTTTCGCAGTTTTCACCGTTAACCCAAGTATTAATATTGTTTCTTATCCAATCTCCTTGAAAAGAATAGGTGTGATTGGTAAAAATGGAGTCTTTATCTTGATGTGCTTGAATATTATCTAAATGAAAAACACCTGAACCTTCGTTTTGAATAGAAGTATAATTGATGTTACTATTTTCACCAACAAACACCTCTGTTACATTGTTAGAAAGTACATTGTTACAATTATTAGAAACCGTATGCTCAATAATTGTTGCTTTAGAAAATTTATTTCCTACAATTATTTTACGTGGTTGAGCAAAAATGTTTTCACCATTAAGTTGGTTTACAATGTAAACGGGTTTATCCAACTCTTTTTTAACTTCTATAAACAAGCCACTTGAAAAATAGGCACTATTTAAAAGGTTAAAAATATTTCGTTCATTGTCTTGCTCATGACCAAAATACTTAGCAATTTGATCTGGAGTTATAGTTTCAAAAGATTTTATAGAGAGTAATTCACTTTCTATTACTGAAAACTCATCCAATAAACCATTGTTTAAGTAAATAACGTAAGCGTTAACAGGAATTTCAACATCAATTGAGTTTCCTTTTTTTGGAAAATTAAAAGATGATTTAGAAATTTTAGTTGTTCGGGTATATTTCCAATACTCGTCTCTAGTTGTAGGAAAGCTGGTTTTATTTAATAGCTCTAAAAATGGAGCTCTAAGTTTTTCAAACTTGTCCCATAGCTCATATGAAGCTTCCTCTATAGATTTTGTGAATACGTTTGTTTTTTCCAATGTATCAATCATAAATTAAGCTGTTGCTAATTCTTCTTTAATCCAGTCGTAGCCTTTTTCTTCCAATTCTAACGCTAACTCTTTTGTGCCAGACTTTACAATACGTCCATCATACAGTACATGAACAAAATCAGGAATAATATAATCTAGTAACCGTTGATAGTGAGTAATAACTACAGTTGCATTGCTTGGAGATTTTAGTGCATTTACACCGTTTGATACAACTCGTAAAGCATCAATATCTAAACCAGAATCAGTTTCATCAAGAATTGCTAATTTAGGCTCAAGCATAGCCATTTGAAAAATCTCATTTCTTTTTTTCTCCCCACCAGAAAATCCTTCATTCACATATCTTTTAAGCAAATCTGGGTTTAATTCAACAAGTTTAGATTTTTCTTTAACCATTTTTAAAAATTCTTTAGCAGCAATAGGGGCTTCTCCTCTATATGATCGAATCTCGTTGATCGCTGTTTTAAGAAAGTTCATATTACTTACTCCAGGTATTTCAACTGGGTACTGAAAAGCAAGAAATAATCCCTCAGCCGCACGTTCTTCGGTTCCTAATTCTGATAAGTCTTTTCCATCAAATAACATTTCACCTTTGGTAACTTCATAATCCTCATTACCTGCCAAAATAGATGAAAGTGTACTTTTACCAGCACCGTTTGGTCCCATAATGGCATGAACTTCACCAGCCTTAACTTCTAAGTTAAGCCCCTTGATAATTTCTTTATCCTCAATGGATGCGTGTAGATTTTTTATAGAAAGCATATCGTTTGACTCCTTATTTTTAATTTAATTAAATAGATGGTCTTTCAAAGATAGAAAAAGGGAATCAAATAAGCAGGAAAACCGCTAAAGGTTTGTTTTTGTGTTAAGATTTAGTTTTTGGAAACTTGACAAATAATTGATTTGTTTGCTTCGTTTTCATGACGTTCCTCAATTTTCTCTAGTTTTTCATCACATGCTTCCGTTGCTTTATTTAAAGAAGGGTACTTTTCTTCTGTCACATATGATTCGCTAGAGGTATTGACGTTACATTTACATGAGTATTTATTTTTGTTGCATGAAAGCAATAAAATAGTTCCAAAAATAAGTGCTAGTCTCATAATTTATGCTTTAGCTTAAAATTAAAGATATATTAGCTATTCTCATGACTTTTTCTCGTATTTTTGTTTTCTTAACAACGATAGTTATTAATTAATGAAGAACATTAGAAACTTCTGTATCATTGCGCACATCGATCATGGTAAAAGTACCTTGGCCGATAGATTGCTGCAAACCACTGGAGCTATTACCGAAAGACAGCTTCAGGAGCAAACGCTTGATGATATGGACCTGGAGAGAGAAAGAGGGATAACCATTAAGAGTCATGCTATTCAAATGAATTATCAGTTTGAAGGAGAGGAGTATGTGTTAAATTTAATTGACACACCGGGTCACGTAGATTTTTCATATGAGGTTTCACGATCTATTGCTGCTTGTGAAGGGGCACTTTTAATTGTTGATGCTTCACAAGGTATTGAAGCACAGACAATTTCGAATTTATACCTAGCACTAGAGCATGATTTAGAGATTATTCCAGTTTTAAATAAAATGGATTTGCCTGGTGCTATGCCCGAGGAGGTTTCAGATCAAATCATTGATTTAATTGGTTGTAGTCAAGATGATATTATTCCAGCAAGTGGTAAAACTGGGCTTGGTGTTGATCAAATTTTGGAGGCTGTAGTTAAAAGAGTTTCAGCACCAAAAGGAGAGGTTGATAGTCCGTTACAGGCGATGGTTTTTGATTCTGTTTTTAACTCATACAGAGGAATTATTGCCTATTACCGTGTGTTAAATGGTGTAATTAAGAAAGGAGATAAAGTAAAATTCATGAATACTCGAAAGGAGTATTTTGCAGATGAAATAGGTGTTTTAGGGTTGGATTTAGTTCCTAAGAAAGAGGTGAGAGCTGGAGATGTTGGTTATATTATTTCTGGAATTAAAGAGGCTAAAGAAGTTAAGGTAGGAGATACAATCACCACTGTTGCTAACCCTTGTACTACTGCTGTTAAAGGTTTCGAAGATGTTAAACCTATGGTTTTTGCGGGAATATATCCTGTAGATACAGAGGATTATGAGGAGTTAAGAGATGCCATGGGTCGATTACAACTGAATGACGCTTCGTTGGTTTTTGCTCCAGAAAGTTCCGCTGCTCTAGGTTTTGGATTTAGATGTGGGTTCTTGGGTATGCTTCATATGGAGATTATTCAAGAACGGTTAGAGCGTGAGTTTGATATGACTGTTATCACTACAGTTCCTAACGTATCCTATAGAGCTTATCTTAAGAAAGATGATGAACTATTAATAATAAATAACCCATCAGATTTACCAGATCCTTCTAGAATTGATTATGTTGAGGAGCCGTTTATTAAGGCTCAAATCATTACAAAATCAGATTATGTTGGAGCTATTATGACGTTATGTATTGAAAAGAGGGGAGAGCTTAAAAACCAAGTTTATTTAACATCTGAAAGAGTAGAATTAACCTTTGATATACCAATGACGGAAATCGTTTTTGATTTTTATGACAAACTAAAAACAATTTCTAAAGGATATGCTTCTTTTGATTATCAACCAATTGGGTATAAAACATCAAAACTAGTTAAGTTGGATATTTTACTTAATGGAGATCAAGTAGATGCTCTTTCTGCGTTAGTGCACCAAGACAACGCATATAATTTAGGTAAAAAGATTTGTGCTAAGTTACGTGAGTTAATACCAAGACAACAGTTTGATATTGCTATTCAAGGAGCAATTGGAGCTAAAATTATTTCGAGAGAAACTGTAAAAGCTGTTCGAAAAGATGTGACTGCAAAATGTTACGGAGGAGATATTTCGAGAAAGCGTAAGCTACTAGAAAAGCAAAAGAAAGGTAAAAAGAGAATGCGTCAAATTGGAAACGTAGAGGTTCCACAATCTGCATTTTTAGCTGTTTTAAAGCTTGATTAAAATTTTATAAAAGATGAGACTTTAGCTGTTTGGGTTTTTGAGAACCTAAACAGTCATGATGTCTTTTTCTTTTGCATCGATTACTTCATCAATTTTGTTCGTGTAATCATCAACAATTTTTTGAACTCTCGCTTCAGCATCTTTCGCTAAATCTTCTGAAAGACCATCATTTTTTAAACCTTTGATATAATCGTTAGCATCTTTACGTTGGTTACGGATACTTACTTTAGCTTTTTCACCTTCAGCCTTAGCTCTCTTAACTAAATCTTTTCTTCTTTCTTCAGTTAATGGTGGTACATTAATAATGATCATTTCACCATTGCTTTGAGGATTTAAGCCAACATTTGAATTGATAATTCCTTTTGCAATTTCATCAAGCATTGCTTTTTCCCAAGGCTGAACAGTAATTGTTCTAGCATCAGTTGTGTTTACGTTAGCCACCTGATTAAGAGGAGTCATAGAACCATAATATTCAACCATAACACCACTCAACATGGATGGACTAGCTTTACCCGCTCTAATTTTGAGTAGCTCAGCTGTTAAATGATCAACAGCACTATCCATTCCTGCTTTAGCTTCATCTATTCCCATTTGAATTTCCTCTGTCATGGCTAACTAATTTTAAAAAATTTATGTAAATATAATGGATTTATATTCTATTGAATATTTCTTTAAAAACATTCAATAGAATAAGTCTGTAAATCAAAGGTTTATATTTTTGAGACAAATTCGTTTAATGTTATTTCTTCTGATAAGTTTAGCTTTTCTCGTAGTCTGTTACGAGCTTTTTTAACACCACCCAGTGTGATATTCATAACCAAAGCCATTTCGTTAGTGGTTAAATTGAGTTTTTGTAAAGCAAGAATTTTTATATCGTTTTTAGAGAGAGAAGTTTTGGAGGAGATTTTATCAATAAATGATTTATACTCTAAACTAAACTCTGTTAAAAAAACTGTCCAATCTTCTTCTGTTTTTAAACCTTTTTGAATCATATCTGCAAGCGAGTTAACCTGCTTTTTTTGCTTGTATGTAACATGATTTTCGAAAGATTTTAATTTCTCTTCTTTAAGGGTTAAATCTTTTTCTAATTCTTCTATTTTTTGCTGATTTAACTTGTTTTTTTTGCTTTGGTTACTAACTCTTTCAGCAATGTCATTTATTATATTGAGATTGGTTTTTATTTTTCTTCTTTGGAAGAAATAAATGACAATAGCCAATACCGTTATTAATACTGATATGGATATAATTAAGGTAAGCTTCCTAGAGATTAGTTGTTTTTCTTTTTTTGTTATTTCTAACATTAAAGATTTGTTTTTCAGTTCTTCTTCCTTAAGTTTAGTCTCATAATTATTTTTTATTTGCCTTAAGTCAGCAAGGTTGTAATTGCTATTTATTTCATCTTGTAATTCAATAAATTTGTTCGAGTATGCTAAAGCTTGTTTGGTCTGATTTATATTTTCGTAATACCACTTTAGGTTTTTATATACTTGTACTAAATCCTTTTTGTTATTCGTTTTTATAAATGTTTGCTCTGCCAGTTTTCCATATTTAATAGCTTTATTCCATTTATTAGTTAAGCCATAAAGCTTCGATAAATTCATTTGTGCTACCCCTTGAAGTTTCGCAAGACTATCAGAGTTTTGACTCGCTAGAAAATTTAAAAAATACTTTTCAGCTTTTGAATATTCCCCTCTTTCGGCATATGAAGTGGCTAAGTTAACTTTTATAAGATCTGCTGATATTTCAGCTGGATGGGTTTTTGAATATTCATATACTTCTTCTTTTAACTGCAAGGCAGAATCTGATTTTCCTAGCATAAGTAGTGTGTTTGCTAGGTTGTTTTTTGCAGACATTTCAATACCATGAAGGTTGTTTTCTTTGGATAGGTGAATTGATTTTATAAAAAAATCATAAGCAGTTGTATTGTCATTTATTCGTCCATAAACAACACCAATTCTATTGTATACCCGAGCTTTTAAAACAGGATCACCCTCAGTAAATTCTATGCATTGAAAAAAAGCTTCTAGTGCTTTTTCGAACTTTTTTAGTTGAGCTAATTCTACCCCTTTGTTGTATAGATCATTGCCTTTGTTTAAAGACTGAGAAAAACAAAGAGCGTTATTAGTTAGGGCAAAAATAAATAATACAAGGACAATTTGTTTAACAACAATTTGCAAAATAAATCGATTTAGTGGTCTCGGTAAAGGTATAATTAAAAAGTCACATTTAGCCCACCTCCCAATGTTGTCTGAACTTCTAGGGTAGCACCAGTACTACTTTGTACCTCTATTGTTCTACAGTTTCCAAAAGCGCCTGTAATTATTGGCTTATTGGTTGTGTTAGGAACTAATACATCAGAAGTTGTTGTAGGAACTGATTGTCTATCCCAGTTACAAGGGTCAAACCAATCGGTATCGATACAACCTGTCCAAGTCCATAGTGATCCCGATCCACTTAAGGCACATGCTCCACAAGGACCACCCAAAGAAGCAAATTTAACAATTATAGCATCAGAGAAGCTTGTTGCAATTCCTTTATGGTAAGTTGTTCCTCCTGGATCAACCGTAGGGAAATTACTCCAAGACCAACCACAAGCCCAAATGTTTGTACCATCATAATGCACAGCTTTAAGTTCATCAACATCTGTGCTTCCTAAGTAAGTTGACCATTCCAGTTCATCAGAGGTATTAAACTGCACCATTACCGCATCGTTAGATCCGCCATAAGTATTATCGTTAAAAGCTCCAGCCTTAGCTTGAATTGGAAAATCAGCAGATGAAGTTCTCGCTGCTATAATTGCATTGTTAGCATCTCCGGATATACCGCATTGAAGAGCTTCTCCTCCTGATCCTTCTAAATAACTTCCCCACTGTCTAACGCCTGCTGTATTAAAACGAGTAACAACCATAGAGTAGTTGGCTGCTCCTGTGTTTTTTGTGCCATCATAAAAAGCCGTTCCTCCTGGGTTTAATGTAGGGAAATTAGTAGATCGAGTGCTGCCTAATAACCAAACATCTGTTCCATTACTAAAAACGCTGGTTAGTCTATCAATATCAGATCCTCCAATATATGTAGACCATAAACGAGCACCGCCTATAGAGAATTTTGAGATTGCTCCATCAGTGGTGCCCCCGTTAAATGTTCCATCAAAATAAGCCCCTCCACCAGGGTTTAACGTAGGGTAATCAGCAGAATTTGTATTTGCAGCAATCCACATGTTTGTACCGTCAAAATTTAAATCTAAAATACCATCACTAGTTCCTGAGCCTCCATAGAAAGTAGACCAAAGTAACACGCCTGTAGGGCTAAATTTTAGGATACTCCCATCACTAGATCCGCCAACTGTAGCATCATTATAAGCTCCTCCTAGAGCTAAAGTTGGGAACCCAGAACTTCCCGTTCCAACTACCCACCAATTAGTTCCGTCAAACTCCAC
This sequence comes from uncultured Saccharospirillaceae bacterium, assembly GCA_950054195.1. Lineage (GTDB taxonomy): Bacteria > Bacteroidota > Bacteroidia > Flavobacteriales_D > CAJJDF01 > CATLPG01. The sequence goes on along the minus strand of CATLPG010000001.1, from coordinate 50,493 downwards.
ATCAATAAATTCTTCACCAGCTGTACCACCAAAAAAGGTCGCCCATTCCCTAACTCCTAATGAGTTAAAACGAGCAATAAAAGCATCTTTACCCCCTGATAGTGTGTTATCAAAATAAGCACCACCTCCTGGGTTAAATGTGGGCATATCTGCTGCTCCTGCCCAACCAACTACACAAACATCTGTGCCATTTGAATGCACATTCCAAAAAGCTTCTACTGCACTACTCCCGTAATGTGTAGACCATTGCCTAGCACCAGCAGTATCGAAACGAGCGATATGGCCATCAGAAGCCAAACCATTACCCATTTGTGTGTATGCTCCTCCTCCTGGGTTTAATATGCCTCCAAAATTGGCGTTACTTACTCCAACAAAGTAAACAGAATCTCCATCACTATGTACACCATAAAATTCATCATCATTTTGCCATCCATAATATGTCGCCCAAATTAATGCAGGATCAATAATTAAATCAGATGATTTGTCCCACTCATCAATAAGCTCAAAACCAAATGTGTTGTCACTAATTTTAATGAAATTTGTGTTGATTCTTTTCCTTTTGGAAAAAGAAACAATTTCTTTATCCTCCAGCTGCCCTATGCTGTTTTTGAGCACCATTTGTTTTGGAGAAAATTCTATTTTGAGATTTTCAGAGCCTTTATAGTGGAGTTTTATGTCTTTTGGATTACCTGACGGATGAACAATAAAATCATACTTAATAGGAGATGATTCTTTTTCGTTTACGTACAATACCCAGTCAATGTTAGGGTAAACATCTTTAATGGTAATTCTTTTATAAGATTTAACTCCTAAGATACCTTCAGGACAATGTGGGTAATAAAAATTGTCATAAGCTAGACTTTCTCCTTCTTTAACGATGTTTTCTTGAATAATATTAGCTCCTAATAAGTGAACATCCATTTTTTCCCATGAAAAATATTTTTGTTTCAGTTTTTGTTTGCTATTAACAACTAATTCTTCTTGATTGGTTTCATCATCGGGTTTAATAAAGTAATAAGTTAATCCTTTGTTTGTTAAAAATAACTCTATGCCGTTTGCTGATAATTGAAAGAAAACATCCTTGGCTTTTCGACCATTTTTATAGGCTAATTGCCCTTTGTTTTCCATAAAGGAAATGCCTTCGTTTCTAACTCCTTTTTGTCCCACTAATAAAGTTGAGATTAAACAAAATATAATAAATAGCGTTTTTTTCATTTGTTTTTTGATTCTGAATCTGAAAAGAAAGTATGATTAAAGTTAAATCAAATGAATTTTAAATTACTGAATAGGTTTTAAATATGGCGGTTATACACCTATTTGTCTACCCAAACGTCTACCCTAAAAAGGAGGTCATAAGATGATTACCGTTAAATAATTTGATAGCCACGTTAAATAATTGATTTGTTAAAAAATCTTAAAGAGCAGTAACATCTAGCTGTTTTACACGTTTTTAATAGTAGAGGAGCAAACCATTTACATTTTGAAAACGTTATATATATAAAGAGGAGTTTCTTTAAAATAAGAAAAATTGATATGAGGCAGTTAAAAATAACAAAACAAATTACAAATCGAGAGACAGAGTCTCTAGATAAATATTTACAAGAAATAAGCAAGTTTGATTTAATCACAGCAGAAGAGGAGGTTGAATTAGCAAGGAGAGTTAGAGAGGGAGATCAAAGGGCATTGAATAGATTAACCAAAGCGAATTTACGTTTTGTGATATCAGTATCTAAACAATATCAAAATCAAGGATTATCCTTATCCGATTTAATTAACGAAGGAAATTTAGGATTAATCAAAGCAGCCCAACGTTTTGATGAAACAAGGGGTTTTAAGTTTATTTCCTATGCGGTTTGGTGGATTAGGCAGTCTATTTTACAGGCTATTGCTGAACACGCTAGGATTGTTCGTTTACCATTAAACAAAATTGGTTCTATTAATAAAGTGAACAAAGCTTTTTCAAGATTAGAACAAGAGTTTGAACGAACACCTTCTAACGAGGAGCTAGCGGATGAATTGGAAACTAGCGTAAAAGATGTAGACCGTTCATTGAAGATAGCTGGTAGACACATTTCCATGGATGCTCCATTAAAGAGCGATGATGAAAGCTCAAATAATATGTATGAGGTATTTGCATCAGATCATGTGGCTGAGCCAGATGAAGAAATTATGCAGGAATCATTAAAGGAAGAAATTGAGCGTTCGTTAGCAACATTATTGCCTAGAGAAGCTGATGTTATCAAACTATATTATGGAATTGATGAAAGATATCCATTAACGCTTGAAGAAATTGGTGAAAAATTTGGTTTAACTCGTGAAAGAGTTAGACAAGTAAAAGAAAAAGCACTTAGGAAATTAAAACAAAGGTCAAGAAGTAAACTTCTTAAAGACTATTTAGGTTAATAATACAAAAGAGGCGATTCAACTGAATCGCCTCTTTTGTTAAGGAGGACTAACAAATGTGTAATACTTGTCGTATAGAGGTATGCCTTCAAAATTTGCTATACCTCCAGTTATTGAAGTAGCCTCAATTGTGTAGGCATTATTAAATGCTGGGTTATTAGCTATTATTATTTTAACATCAGAAGGAGCAGGGGTTGTGTTACCTCCGATTGATGCTAGATCAACTTCTATATTAATAGTACCAAGGTTTCCACTCATTTCAGCAAACCATTCTCTTGTTAAAACATTGCTTTCACCTGCTAGGTTTCTTCTGGTTAATGCACCTCCATTGTGTCCGGAGATTAAGAACTGGTGATCACTTACATCTTGTGTAAGCTCAAATAAAATATCACTGGTATTTATATTTTCAGTATGTGATCTTGTTTGGTATAGTCCATGTACTTCATCTCTACCGACTCCAAAAATATCATTACCGTATCCGTTAGAAACATTGTATACTTCTTGGTCCAAAGATGAATAATAGTTATGTCCTAATGTTACTCCATATTTTATCGCTAAGTAGCTTTCTATTCGTTCTATCTGGATGTTTGATAGCAATTTATCTATTACTATAAAATCTCCAATCCAACCATTATAATCTTTCCCTAAAGTGGTAAAGTCTAAGTTTAAAACTTGATGACCAGTTATATCGCTTCCTACTGATGTTCCATCAACATTTATGTTTTGTATGCCGCTAGAAAGAGAATTTGAGAAGCATCCAATGGAAGGTTGCCCTACAGGGTTAGCAATTGGTCCTTGTATACGATTTGGAGCACTGGCAGTTCCAGCATCCCAGTAAACATTTCCATCCGTCCACGGAAAATGGATAAAGTATCTGTTTGATCCAGATTCATCGTCTTTAAATTTAACGACTCTATTAGTTGTTCTTGTTCGTTCTTTGGCGACAATAAAAAATGTAAGTTCAGAATTTTCAAGACCAATAATTGATTCAGATATTAGTTCATCATTACCATCTATATCAAAAACGGGATTGAAATTAATATTATCAATAATATTATCTCTAAATACAGGTTGTTCTGCACCGTTAGTTTGTGTTAGAATGGATTCAGCATTTCCTTTTGTTATGCTTTCAGCAATATCAACGTTATCTCCATCAGCATAAAAAGCTGTGTTAACTGCACAATCTGTTGTTCTTATCCAAACTCGATGAATAGTGTTTTCATCTTCATCATTTGCTCTATCGTCCATGTTCCAGTCATTTCCTCTTCTTATTTCCCATTCGTAATTCCCATTATAAAAAGGAGTGTAGGTTAGGGCGTTATCTCCTTGGTTAGATCTAAATGTATTTGCACTTCCTGGTAAATTTGCAGTTCCGCCACCAGAACCAGCATAGTTGCTGAATCCGGTTTGTATACCATTCATGCTTCCCGTACCTGTTCTAATGTAGTTGATAGCATTTGCATTGGTTGTGCTAAAATGAAGTACTCGTTGATGGCTAGAAGTAACTCCAAAAAAACGAATTTCTGTTATATTAAATTGATTAAGTAAGCTGTTTGATGCATGTCCCCAAAACTGTGTGCCAGATTCATCGACTCCTAAAGAGGATGAACCAAGTAATGGCAGGCTGTTTGTTCTTATATTTAAAGCAGGATCTGTTCCTCCTCTGTGGACATAATTTAAAACCATGAGCCATCCACCTCCTAAGCCATTATCATAATATCCTTTTATGGGGTTTAATCCATCCCCATCGGGATCAAAAAGGTAAACTCCACTAGGTAAGTTTAAATCTTGTAACTCTTTTGGGCAACTGTATAATGTAAATGGTTTGCCTGGATTTAACCAGAAATTTGTACAAACAGATGATGCATTTCGTATAAAGATTTCATTAGGCATAATATCAAAGCCTGCAGAAGATGGAGTTTGCCAACTTACTACAAGTATATCTTCTCCTCCTCTTTCAAAGTATTGGCATTCAAAAGGATAAATACCTGCAGTGTAGAATATATTACCTGATGTAACAGTTGCAGGAGCGTGTGTTCCATCATTATCCACAACTAGTGTGTTATTTATGTATAGTCTAGATCCATCATCTGAAAAAGTTCTGAACCTATAATTTCCTGTTTCGGGAATGATAATAAAACCCTTTAGTTGAATCATGTCGTCTTGTCCATTCCAACTCGGACTAATGGAAAAGTCTCCATATTGAGTATTACTGGAGCCGGCAGAGTCTGTAAATCCTGCTGGAGCAGTTCCAGGACTTCCTCCAAAAAAAGCATTACATGAATTTAACCCTGTTTGATTCCATACCTTATAGGTTAGCCCAAAATTACAATCGAATGTTGAAAATGAAGCCACTTGTGTATCTAATGAATCAACAAAAATATGAGCAGAGTTTTGTGAGTATCCTGCGTAAAAGCTTAAAAGCAGGAGGGAAAATATATGTATTCTATTTAGTATAGAAAATAACATATATGGACCGGTTTTGGTTGGGAGAAGTTGAAATTACATCATAAGTTAATACTCCTGTAGTTGATACAGTTACATTGTTAAATACTGCGTTATCATAATACATTAAATAAAAATCTAGGTTAGCAAGCGGGATAGGAGTTAACCCAACATTAGTAAGTTGAGTTGCATAATGATTGTAGTAGTTGAATGTATTACCTGTAGAGGTTGAAGATACATCTAAGTCAATTGGAGGGGGAATAATTTCTCTTCGGGCACTTTTTACATTACCAGTATTATCTGTGTAGAGTGTGTTTAGGTGGGCAGTAGTATCATCAGCTCTAGTTTCAGGATAATTGGTTAGCTGAATATCACCATTAGTATAAATACTATCATTAATGTTTTGAGAAGTAGAGTTGGTGCCTTGTTTGTACCAGTCATTGTCTTTTAAGATAGTAGAATATAAAGTATCTAACCCTTCAACAAACGCAATAGAATCTCCAATCGAAAGGATAGTATCAATTCTTTCATCAATGGTGTCGCCAATTTTAGCAAGAGAGCCATTTGAAAGCCCTATAAAAAACTGATTGTTAATAGTGTCCAGGTACATGTCTCCCTCATAAGCTGTTTTACTATTTCTGATAGTGTTGATTTGAGTATTTGTATAATATTGACTCTTCGCTGAAAAAGCAAAAAGAAAAATAATTATATATATACAAAGGTTCTTCATTAGCTAGTATTTACTCATCTTTAAATTTGTTTTTTTTTGTGATAAAGACTTAAACCTTCTAATTGTACTTAGCATAAAAAACTCAGCCTTTCTTTAGAGTTGCATATCAAATTAGATTTGTTAAAATTAAACACAATTCCATTACTAATAATAATGAATTATTACCAATTTTTACAATGTTTTAATATTAAAAGTCCCTTATTGAAATTATTATGCCAACAAAATTAGTAAGGTTTATAAATTTGCTAGGTATTATAGTTAAATAGTTGTATTGCTTGAGTGGAAAACAAAAAAACCCTCAACTTTACTTTAATAGCTAAGGGTTTTTCTTTTTAAGCTAGTGGTGCCTCCAGGAATCGAACCAGGGACACAAGGATTTTCAGTCCTTTGCTCTACCAACTGAGCTAAGGCACCAGCCTTATTGGGCAACAAATATAATTTATTTTCTTTAACTGAAAAAAAAATTACACTAAAACTCCATTAATTATTTCATCAACCACCTCCGGATTGAGTAAAGTAGAGATATCTCCTAGGCTTTTATGTTCACCGGCAGCTACTTTTCGTAAAATTCTTCTCATGATTTTTCCAGATCTTGTTTTTGGTAATCCACTTACAAATTGAATTTTATCTAGTTTGGCGATAGGTCCAATACTATCAGCAATTTGACTGTTTATTTCTAAACGAAGTGTATCATTGCCTTCAACACCGTCATGTAAAATAACGTAAGCATATAATGCATTTCCTTTAATATCATGAGGGAAGCCGACAATGGCTGATTCCACTACTTTGTCGTGTTCGTTTATTACATCCTCAATAGGAGCAGTACCCAAGTTATGTCCCGAAACAATAATTACGTCATCAACTCTACCGGTTATCCTGTATTGACCTTCTTTGTTTCTTAATGCACCATCGCCTGTAAAGTATTTGTTTTCGTAAGCAGAAAAATAAGTGTCTTTATATCTCTGGTGATCGCCATATACGCTTCGTGCAATTGAGGGCCATGGGAATTTAATGGCTAACCTTCCTTCTGCTTCAGTGGTTTCAATTTCTTTCCCTTCAGCATCCATTAATACAGGTTGGATTCCAGGAAGAGGGAGTGTTGCAAAGGTTGGTTTTTGGGGGGTAACTCCAGCCAATGAAGAAATCATAATTCCTCCAGTTTCTGTTTGCCACCAAGTATCGGCAATAGGAGCATTGTTTTTACCGATATTATCATCGTACCAGTGCCAAGCTTCTGCATTAATTGGTTCACCAACACTTCCTAAAACCTTTAACGAGCTTAAATTATATTTGTTTACTAATTCTATTGGTTGCTTTTCAAGTGCTCTGATAGCTGTAGGAGCGGTATAAAACTGATTGACTTTGTGCTTTTCAACTACTTCCCAAAAGCGTCCACCATCTGGATAGGTTGGCACACCTTCAAACATAATAGTTGTAGCTCCATTGGCTAGTGGTCCGTATAAAATGTAGGAATGTCCTGTTATCCACCCTATGTCTGCAGTACACCAATACACATCGTTTTCTTCGTATTGAAAAACATTTTTAAATGAGTATGCTGTGTAAACCATGTATCCTCCACAGGTGTGAACCATGCCTTTAGGTTTACCAGTTGAACCAGAAGTGTAAAGTATAAATAGCATATCCTCTGCATTCATTTCTTCAGCTTCGCATTGATCATTTACTTTTTCTAATTCTTCATGCCACCATACATCACGATTTGCCTTCATTTCAATAGCAGCACCTGTTCGTTTATAAACAATAGATGTTTGAATTGATGGGGTTGACTCTAAAGCATCATCAACAATTCCTTTTAAATCGATTGTTTTGTTTCCTCTGTAGCTTCCATCAGAAGTTATTACTACATTACATTGAGCATCATTAATTCTACTCGCCAAGGCAGTAGCGGAAAAGCCTGCAAATACAATTGAGTGGATAGCACCAATTCTAGCGCAGGCTAATGTTGCTATAGCAAGCTCTGGAATCATAGGCAGATAAATACAAACTCTATCGCCTTTTTTAACACCATTATTTTTTAATACATTGGCAAAAGCACAAACCTTGCTATGCAATTCTTTGTATGTTAGTTTTATTACACCTTCTTTTGGATCGTTTGGTTCCCAAAGAATAGCGGTTTTGTCTCCACGAGTCTCTAGGTGTCTATCCAAGCAGTTTTCTGTAATGTTTAGTGTCGCCCCTTCAAACCATTTGATTTCTGGTTTAGAGAAATCCCAACTTAGTACGTTGTTCCATTTTTTCTTCCAAACAAAATTATTAGCAATTTCTTCCCAAAAACTCTCTGGGTTTTCAATGCTTTTTTTGTAATTGTCTTTGTATTCTTGAAAAGATTTAATTTGAAAACTCATAGTAAACAGTTGATTGTTTTTGAATTTACTAAAAAGTTTTTACTTGAATCCACTCCGCTTGATCTAGCCTTCTTATTTTTGTAGTCAATAGCGTTTATTTTTTAAGAATGGTTAACAAGAACATTTTTTTTGTGCATCAAGCACAAACAAGTCCGCATCCAATAGCAATTCAAATTACGAAAGCAGAAGGGGTTTATTTATATGATGAAAGCGGAAAGAGGTATTTTGATTTGATTTCGGGATTGGCAGTTAATAATGTAGGTCATTCTCACCCTAAAATTGTTGAGGCTGTAAAAAATCAGGCAGAAAAATTTATGCATGTAATGCCTTACGGAGAATTTATTCAAGAACCTCAAATAAAGTTGGCAGAGAAATTAGCTCATATTTTACCATCAACATTAAGTTCGAGTTATTTTGTTAACTCTGGAGCAGAAGCTGTTGAAGGTGCATTAAAACTTGCTAAAAGATATACAGGTAGAAAAAAAAATGTTGCTTGTAATAAATCGTATCATGGAAGCACGCATGGAGCTTTAAGTGTTACTGGAAATGATACAAAAAGAAAGGGGTATGGCGACTTTTTGCCTAATATTTCATTTATAAGTTTCAATGAAATAAGTGACTTAGATAGCATAGATGAATTTACAGCTGCTGTAATTGTGGAAACGATTCAAGGAGATGCAGGGGTTCGAATTCCTGACAAGCAGTATATGCTAAAATTAAGGGAAAGATGTACTGAGGTTGGTGCGTTATTAATTCTTGATGAAATTCAAACGGGTTATGGAAGAACGGGAACTTTTTTTGCTTTTGAACAATACAATATAGTACCAGATATTTTATGTATTGCTAAAGCAATGGCAGGAGGTATGCCCATGGGAGCATTTGTATCAAGCAAATCCATGATGAGTTGTTTATCGCATGACCCAATGTTAGGTCATATTACAACTTTTGGAGGACATCCAGTTAGTTGTATAGCTGCTTATGAAACAATTGATATTATTCAAGAGCATTTACCACGGGTTAAGGAAAAAGGTGTATTGATAAAAGAAATGCTATCAACACACAAACTGGTTAAGGAGATTAGACAAATTGGTTTAATGTTAGCTATTGATTTACCCTCTCAAGAAATAACACAGCAGGTAGTACATAAATGCCTTGAAAAAGGAGTTATTACTTTTTGGTTTTTATCATGCCCTGCAAGTTTTAGGTTAGCACCACCTTTAACAATTACTATTAATGAAATTAAAGAATCAATAGGAGTTATTTTAACTGTTTTTGATGAGGTTACTTCGTAATGGTTAAATTACCCTTAATTGCATCTTTCCAGGTATCGTTGGATAATACATAATAATATACTCCAGCAGAAACTTCAGCACCACTATTATTGGTTCCTTTCCAATCGTTTTGATAATTGGAATTTTCGTAAACCTTTTTACCCCATCTATTAAATATAACTAAGGTTGTATTTGGATAATTCTCTAGTCTTTTGATGATGAATGAATCGTTTTTACCGTCTCCATTTATTGATATTATGTTTGGTCTTTCAATATCAGGAACAATATCATCACAAACGCTAACTACAACTTGATCATTTACTGTAAAACAATTATTAGAATCTACTGCTGTTAATGTGTAAGTTGTTGTTTGATCTGGACAAACTGATGGATTTAAAGAGTTAGCACCAGATAAACCTGTGGTTGGTGACCATGAGTAAAAAGCTTCATAACTTATTTCTGGATCATCAAATGTGATGCTCCAGCCCTCAACTCCTCCAGAAGGAGGAAAAGATAAAGCATTATGATCTCCACTAATTTCGATATTCCACAAACCATTACCATCGCAACCGTTTAGGTTTGTAAATGGCTCTGCTGGCTCAAAGGTTCCAGTATATGGCTCAGAACCTGAACTAATAGCTGCTCCCCCAACTTCAAAACACATGTCTTGTATGCTACTTCCAGCTAGCTGACCAGCATTTACTAAGTTTATACTTTGTCCACCAGGGCAAGAGAGTATAATATCTGCATTTGCCAAGCTTATACCGCCAATACCAAAAAGAGAAGTTAAATCAAAGCCAGTAATACATACTCTGGTAATTTGTCCCGTATCAATAGAGTTGGTATTGAGTGTGGTAATATTCAAATTCATATCTGTGGAAAAATCACCATTTATAAAGGGAGGTATCGAAGGATTACCGCTTATTTCGCTTTGTTCTGCGTTGACATAGGTTGGTGTTTTAGCAGGACTCTGTACCACAAATGCAGAACCACTTAAGTCCACACATGAAGACTCACAAACATTTGTATCTATACCAGCATTAACTGTTATGGTAGGGTAGTTAACAGGAACTGTTACGGTATCATAACAAGTATTAGCTCCAGTTGTAATAGACACAACGTAAGTTGTTTCTTGAGTAATACATGCTTGAGTTGGATTATCACCACCACCAGACCCTGCTGGGTATGTGTAATTGTCATGTTGCCAAGTTATGACCGAATTTGGATCGTTAAGACTTACAACTACATTATCTATCCCCCAGTGATCATAGTCAGGACCTGTAACAGCATCTTGATGCCAACGTATCATAGTATTTGTTGTTTGTGCTGCTGCTGGTATTGTAACGCAGTATTGATTCCATGAGGTAAGTTGAGGATCGTTTCCACCATTAGGATCCCAATACTGTATATCTACCCATGTTGCTCCGTTATTGGTTGAGTACTGGACATAAACACCTTCTGAAGGTTCATCTGGACCTTCACAAGGAGAGGCTCCACCTTGCACAGCATATCTCATTTCAAAACAAATGGTTCCGCCTAATGTTAAATCTAAATCAACAGTAGTCATGTCTCTTGGATTTTGAGAAGCATCCCCCATCCACATAAAGTTTGAGCCATCTGGAGAAGGTATACCGCAAGTATTATTTGCTATAGTAACATTTTGAGTAAATTGCCAACCTTGAGGAGAGCCGCTATTAAAATCTTCTTGAAAAGCAAAGCTTCCTACGCCAAATGCACTTAACGTAAAACATTTGCCACATAGTGCCGTGTCAACTGATGCAAAAGCATTTATTTCGCATTGTTGCGATTTGTTAATAAAAGGAATTATAGATAAAACTAAAAGTGTAAGTAATTTTTTCATAAGTAAACTAATGTTAAGCAAAACTAAAGAAAATTTCGTTTTGTTTAACGTTTAAAAACCAACAACATATAAAATGTTGATGTAAGTTTAATCTTTTTAACTAGTAGTTAATAGTTATTGTACCTTTTTTAATTACAGAAAATTGCTCATTAGTTAAAATATAATAATAAACTCCTTCAGAAAGGATGTTTCCCTTGTTGTCTTTTCCTTTCCAATCATTTAAATAATTGCTTGTTTCAAAAACAAGTTTCCCCCACCGATTGAATATTTGTAATGATGTATTTGGATAGTAAATCAAATTCTTTACTAGAAACACTTCATTTTTACCATCATTATTTGGGGTGATAATATTTGGTATGGATAAAGATGGTAACGAGTCTAAAGGGGTTGTCGTTATTGTTGTATCATTATTAGTGCTGTCTTGGTTTGTAGTGTCGTTATTAACTGTGTTTGAATCCACAGTACTACATATTGTGAGGGAAATATCATCAACATAGTAGTAAGCAATTCCACTTAATGCTAAACCTGTAGGAGTTGCAGGGTTTGATGTTACGGTTGTATTAGCATTACTGTTAAAATTTCCTACAGTTACGTATTGCTCTCCTCCTGCAGCAATATATGAGCCAGAAACTAATATCCAGTTATTAAAATCATTTAATTGAGAAGCATTAGCTGTAATTTGTGGGTTGTATGGTAAAAAATCTGAACTTGCGTCCCCAATAGCTGTATCACTAATATAAATTCCTAATTCATCTACTTTTTCAGTGCCATTTTCAGCTAATGAAATATAAAACTCTACACAAACAGTATCTCCAGTATTTAAAGGTTGAGATAATTGACCTTGTACATATTCTCTATATTCTCCCCCACTTGCCTCATAGGCAATAAATCCAGCATAAGCGTTACCTGTATTGGGGGGCTGGTTTCCAAAAGAGTTGCTAGGGGCACCTAAAATAGCAAATAAACCAGTATTTGCAGTATTTAAATAGTCTGGAGTTCCAGAGGTTGGAGCAGTCCAATTGTCAATATCACCATTAGAAAAATCTGGAGGAGGAAAGGTAGAGCCATTATTGAGTTCAAAGCTATTGTTTAAAATTAAGTTTTGGCAAGATGAGTTTTTGGTAACAAAAAAGAGAATGAATAAAATAGGTGTTGTTTTTAGTAGATAACTCATCGTATTAAGTTTTTTTGATATAATTACAATAAATGTTTTTACATAGCCCCTTAAGACTTAAAGTTAATTAAAAAAGAAGAGGGGTTTAGCCTTCAACTGAAATTGAAACATAGCTAACATCTCCATTTATAGGCGGATTTATTTTTTTTATTTCAATGAAAACAGAAGTTATCGTAGCGTTTATTTTTTTAATTCTATTAAGCATATTGTAGCCTATGGTTTCAATAAGTTTGGCACTTTTTGCCATTTCCTGTATCACTATTTGATTAATTTCAACATAATCAACGGTTAGTGATAAGTCATCCTTTTCTGCAGCATCTTTAAATGAGCAAGGAATTTCAACATCTACTAAAAACTCTCCTCCAACTGATGTTTCTTCTGTTAAGCACCCATGGTAGGCGTATACTCGAATTCCTTTTACAGCTATTTTATTAATCATTTTTAATTTTCAGTGATTTTTCTAACGTCTTGAATAATTGTTTTCCTTCTTTAAATCGATTTAAGCTATATTGAAAAGAGAGAGAATCTAAATTTATAATTTCTAGCTTATCTGGGTTTAATCGGTAGTAATTAGCTATAGTGTCTATTTTTTCTTCATGAGATAATGTTGAATCTTTTTGTAGGAAAGCATCAAACCCATCTTGTCTTAAAAGTGTTTTTAATTGTTCAAAAGACATTTGATTAATTTCAGGAAGGTCCTTCATTTGGTCTTCTTTTTTTGAAACTTTATCTATAGCCTCTTGTATCATATCCTTAAAGTATTTTTGTTGAACATAATATCCGTAACTGTCTTGATATTGTTTATTTGTGATGTTGAATTTTTTAAAAACACCTTTATATTTTCCTAAAGCCTCATCCCTTACGTCAGGAACATTAGTGTTGATGCTAGCTAAGTGACCTTCTAGCAATGAAGTTTCAACCAATAACTCTGTAAAAGTGTTTCTTTCGATGAGGTTGTTAGGTTTGGAGGTGGAAGGAGTATTTGATTTACAACTCCAAACGAGTACAATAAAAATTAGGTATCGTTTCATTTTTTAAACTCGATCAAATACTAGTCGTTCTCCTTTTATAGTTTCATTAAAAACGCCTTGACTGTAAACTAATTGCCCGCTAACTAATGTTTTTTCAATGGAAGAGTGAAATGTAGTTCCCTCAAATGGAGACCAACCACACTTATAAAGAATGTTTTCTTTTTTTACTTCTTGTTTTTCTTTTAGATTAACAATTACTAAATCAGCATAGTACCCCTCTTTAATATACCCTCTTTCTTTAATTTGGAAACAAGTAGCTACATCATGACTTGTTTTTTGAACGATGTGCTCTAATGTTATTTTTCCATTTTTATAAAGTTCTAAAAGAGCTAAAAGAGCATGCTGAACTAATGGTCCGCCAGATGGTGCTTTAGTATAAGGATTTGTTTTTTCTTCAATGGTATGAGGTGCATGGTCAGTAGCAATAACGTCAATAACATTATTATTTACGGCTTGCAAAATTGCTTCTCTGTCTGATGTTGATTTTACAGCTGGGTTCCATTTTATTTTCGTTCCTTTTTCTTTATAGAAGCTATCATCAAACCACAAATGATGAATACAAGCCTCGGCAGTAATTCTTTTTTCTTTTAACGGAATTAAGTTGTTAAATAAAGCGAGCTCCTTTGCTGTGGATATATGTAATATATGTAATCTGCTGTTATGCTTTTTAGCTAATTCAACAGCTAAAGAAGACGATTTGTAGCATGCTTCAACATCTCTAATTACTGGATGAAGTTCAATAGGTATATCATCACCATACTTTTTTGTATAGTGAGCCATATTTCTTCTGATGGTTTGTTCGTCTTCGCAGTGAGTAGCAATAAGCATTTCACAATTAGAAAAAATATTATTTAAAGTAGTTTCATTATCTACTAACATGTTACCTGTAGAGGACCCCATGAAAACTTTAACGCCACATACATTGTTAGGATCTGTTTTTAAAACTTCCTCAATATTATCGTTACTAGCTCCCATAAAAAAAGAGTAGTTAGCTAAAGAGGTTTTTTTTCCTATTTCGTACTTATCAGCTAGTAATTCTTGGGTTAATGTGTTAGGCACCGTGTTAGGCATTTCCATAAAGGAGGTGATTCCACCAGCAACTGCAGCTTTTGATTCAGTGTAGATATTTGCCTTATGGGTTAATCCTGGTTCTCTAAAATGTACTTGATCATCAATTAACCCTGGTAGAATGTGTTTTCCATCAGCATTTATAATTTCTGCACTTTCATCAGAAACATTAGAGTCAACCTTAATTATTTTTTTATTTTCTATAAGAATGTCTAGTTGTTGAATTTGTCCTTCATTAACAACTAAACCGCCTTTTATTAAAAATTTAGACATTTATTTTGACTTTACAGGAATATACTTTTTAAACCTAAGTTTTAAAACTCCAAAAAGAGCTTCTTTAATTATAGAGCCATTCATTTTCGATTGGCCATGAAGTCTATCAGTAAAAATTATTGGTACTTCAACGAGTTTAAACCCTAGTTTTTTTGCCGTGTATTTCATTTCAATTTGAAAAGCATAACCAACAAATTCAATGTTATCTAAATCTATAGTTTCTAAAACTTTTCGGGTGTAACACATAAAGCCAGCTGTAGTATCTTTTATACCCCACCAAAAAATTAAACGAACGTATAAGGAAGCAAAATAAGATAAAAACAACCTGTTCCAAGGCCAGTTTTCTATTCCTCCTCCTTTTACATAACGAGAGCCAATGCTTAAATCAGCACCATCTACAGCACAAGCCTTATAAAGCTCAGGTAGTTTTTTATATGGATGAGAAAAATCGGCATCCATTTCAAAGAGGTAATTGTAGCCTTTATTTAATCCCCACTTGAACCCATGAATGTATGCTGTGCCTAATCCAAGCTTTCCTTTTCTTTCTTGAATATGAAGTTGGCTTGGAAATTCTTTTTGAAGATTTTTAACGATATCAGCAGTACCATCAGGAGAGCCATCATCAACAATTAACACATGAAAATCCTTATCCAAAGAAAAAACTGCACGAATTATATTTTCTGCGTTTTCTTTTTCGTTGTAGGTAGGTATGATAACTAAACTATCAGACAAGTCTTTTAATTATTGTTGAAAACAAATATAAGTCTCTATTTTGTTTATTTAATATATTCTTTTGGAATTTCACAAACAGGAATAGGAATCATCTTGTGTTTATTAGCTTTATGGAGCTTTTTGTAGATGGCTAGCACTTCCTCTTCTCTTGAAGATAATTTATCCGAAGAGTTGGCAGAAATATAATCCATGGCCCACTCCAGTTCAGGATAAGTAGCCCCTATTTGGTCTTCATCGGAGCGGTCATCACCCCATAACCCATCTGTAGGTTTAGCTTTTTGGATAGACTCAACAATGTTTAATTCATTTGCTATAGCATAAACCTGAGTTTTCATTAGGTCGGCTATGGGTGATATATCAACACCTCCATCTCCATATTTTGTGAAGAAACCAACACCAAAATCTTCTACTTTGTTTCCAGTACCAGCAACAATATATTTGTGATGTGAGGCAAAAGCATATAATGTAGTCATCCTTAAACGAGCACGAACATTAGCCATGGTAAGATCATCTTGAATTTCTTTTGGGAAATCAATACATGTTTGGTCAAATGTGCGGGTTAAATCAACGGTGTGAGACTTTATAGGGTTTCCAAAATTAGTTTTTAGCCAATCAATATGCTCATTGCTTCTATCAAATTGGCTCTTTGCTTGGTGTATGGGCATGTTTAAACACAAAACCTCCTTGCCTGTTTTAGCGCAAAGGGTGGATGTTACTGCTGAGTCTATCCCTCCAGAAACTCCAATTACAAAACCATTAATATTAGCTTTGTTAGCATAGTCATTTATCCAGTTAACTATATAATCAATAACTTTAATTGTATCCATAAATTTGGTAAAAAAAACACCTAGAGAGTACCCTAGGTGTTAAAGAGATTTAAGTATAATTTTTGTTTTTTTAGAATAAAACACCAACGGTTAATCGAATACCATGAGCTGAAAAGTTTTGACTAACTCTTTCATTACTACTATTTACTAAATATTTAGAGTTTTTTCTGGCTACATTAGTAAAGCCTAAGTTATAGTGAAGGGCTCCAAATAATGATGTTGTTCCAGAAAGGTTGTATTCTAAACCTCCACCAAATAATAACTGAATTCTACCTATTTGCATATCGCTATAGTTAGAAAGTTTTTTTAAGTCGTTTTGGTCAACACCGTTTGGTGTTAAAGAAAGACTAGCGTCAGCTTCATCTCTTACTCTTGAATTCCATAAAAGTGAAAAATTCCCTCCAAATTCACCAAAATAAGTGATATAGCCAATTTCACTAGATTTCATTTTTATTCCGAAAGGAATAGTAACATAAGTGTTTGAATATCTTCTCTTAGTTAAGTTTATTCTTCCTATGTTTGAGGTGTCTGAAGGAACATAATTTCCGTTTGAATTTTGCTCAGTTTCAACAAAATCATAGTTTTCATCTATATAGTAGAAGAAATCAATGTCACCTTGATCATTAGTTCCTACAAAGTCAATTTTACCGCCTTCGTGATTAACTTCAAAACCAGTACTAATACTAATTCTTTCAGCTAATTTTTTTTCTATTACAAGCCCCCAATTAAAACCTACACCTGTTCCTCCATTAAATTCTCTTTTATCAACGGGAGTAAGCCAATTAAGTGATGGAGCAATTTTTAATCCAAACCTCCATTTTTTAGATTCATTTGTACTTCCATCTTGCGCAATGCTTTTACCCACAAATAATAGAGAGGTAAGTGTTAGAATTAAATATTTTGCTTTCATTTACGTTTTAATTTATTAATCACTAACGAAGTTAATAAATTAAATTTTTTTTCATCTGGTAACAAGATGAATTTGATTGAGACTGCTTTTTTTGAAATTAAAATCAGTAAATTAAACGTATGAGAGTGTTTTTATTTATAGCGTTATCATTAAATCTTGCGATTTTATCTGCACAAAACTTAAAAATAGATTCTACTAAGGTTTTTAAAAGTATATCCGAAGCTTTAGAAAAACCAGAAGAAGTATTTCATCTTAAGTTAACTAGAAAGAGATTTAAAGAGTTTCCTAATGAAATTTTACAGTTTCAGAATTTAATAAGTTTGGATTTAAGTAAGAATAAGCTTTCCTATCTGCCATACGAAATCGACTCTTTGAAAAACTTAAGAGTTTTAAAATTGAATAAGAATAAGTTTAATGTATTTCCTAAAGCTGTTTGTAATTTAGATAGTCTAAAGGAGCTTGGGTTAAACAATAATAGTTTAACTAAAATCCCTAAAGAAATACAAAGATTAAGTTTTTTAGAATATCTTGACTTATGGAGTAACGAGTTAGATGATTTTCCTGATGAGTTGAAAAACCTCAAAAACTTAAAAAAAATGGATTTAAGACTTATTCAATTATCAGATACACAACAGCAACGACTTATAGAATTATTGCCTGATACAAAGATATACATGTCTAATAGTTGTGATTGTGCTAACTAAAATGTTAAATTTTCTTAGTTTAGTAGTCTCTAAAATGTAGTTTATGGATCAATTTGTTGCTGATTTTACAAATCAGATTAAAGAAGCAGTAAAAATAGGAGAAAATGCTAACCTGCATAATCCCAATAAAAAAATTGATAATGTTATAATAACTGGTTTAGGAGGATCTGGTATTGGAGGAAAAATTGTTAGTGAGTTAATAGCTGATGAAATTAAGGTGCCGGTAATTATAAATAACAGCTATTTTATACCAAAATTTGCATCGAAAAACACACTGGTTATTGTTTCTTCATACTCGGGAAATACTGAAGAAACGGTATCCGCAATGAAGCAAGCAATTAATGCTTCATGTGAGATTGCATGTATAACCTCAGGAGGAGAAGTGTTAGAAACGGCTAAAAGTAATAACTACAATTATATAGTTGTTCCTGGAGGAAACCCACCGAGATCAATGCTTGCATACTCACTTGTACAACAGTTATTTTTATTAAATAACTATAATTTAATATCAAGTGATTTTAAAGAGGAACTAACTAAATCCATCGATTTGCTAGATGCTAATGAAAACAGCATTAAAGTAGAAGCAGAAGAAATAGCAAATAAAATTCATGGTAAAATACCCGTAATTTACATAGAAGATTATATGAGTGGAGTAGCTACTCGTTTTAAACAGCAAATTAATGAAAACGCTAAAGAGCTTTGCTGGGATCATGTAATTCCAGAGATGAACCACAATGAACTTGTTGGCTGGGCAGGTGGATCAACTGATTATGCCGCTATATTTCTCTTAAACGAAACCGATTACACGAGGAATAGAGTTCGTCAAAGAGTTTCTAAAGAAATTATAAGTAAATATTCCAATACAGTTGTAGAAATTAATAGCAAAGGAGACTCAATTATTCAACGAGCATTATATTTAATTCATTTAACTGATTGGGTAAGTGTATATCTTGGAAACATCAAAAAAGTAGATACCATAGAGGTTGATGTAATTACAGGTTTAAAAGAAGAACTAAGTAGGTTTAATGACTAAGGAAGTCTTTTTTGAAGATATAGGGTTAACTGATTACAAGAAAACTTGGGATTATCAAACAGAAATTTTTGAGAAAACAATTAGTCAAAAAATTCATAATAGAAACAATCCAAGTGAATCAATGCCAACAACTAATCATTTGATTTTTTGTGAGCACCCTCATGTATATACTTTGGGGAAAAGTGGACAAGAAGATCATTTACTTTTGAATAAAGAAGAGCTCAAGACTAATGATATTTCCTACTATAAAATTAATAGAGGAGGAGATATTACTTATCATGGTCCGGGTCAAATTGTTGGTTATCCTATTTTCGATTTGGATCATTTTTTTACCGATATACATAAGTTCCTAAGATACATTGAAGAGGCAGTAATATTAACATTAGAAGAATATAAAATTAAAGGAGATAGAATAGATGGTTTGACTGGAGTTTGGATAGATGTGGATGGAGAAAACCCTAGAAAAATTTGTGCTTTAGGTATTAAATGTAGTCGTTGGGTAACGATGCATGGTTTTGCTTTTAATGTAAATACAGATTTAAATTTATTTGATAATATCGTTCCTTGCGGAATTTCAGATAAAGCAGTTACTTCTATGAAAAAGGAGTTAGGAAGGGAAATTAACTTTCAAGAAGTAAAAAATCGATTACTTATCAACTTAGCCAATATTTTTGATTTTGAACCCATCGTTTCATAAATAGAGAACAAGAAATGAAAAAGGATATTAACCCTCCAATAGTGGAAGATATAGCTTTAGCTATAGTTCAAGAAGGTGATGAAGAAAATCACGAATGGAACTCCTATCTAATTAATTTAAAAAAATCAACAATAGAAGGTGTTATTGTTTCCACCCAAGGGTATGGAGAAATAAAAGGAGAAAAGAAAAAAACAACACTTTTTAGACATTTTTTGGATACTCTACCAAGCAGTTCTGCAAAAAAAATTGAGCCAATAGCTCCAGAGGTTTTAGCGCTTAGCAATGAGTTTTGGGTAAGCTTTTTTTTAGATGGTAAAATGTATGATAAAAAATATATTTTTGTTGCTGAATCTGTAACTAAAAACAATATGATAACCGTTCCTATAATAGAAAAAAGAGGGGTTATGATTAAATAAACTTACTTATTGACAAATCCATCGTTATAATTATAAACGTTTAAAGGGTGCTCACAAACCGATAATATTTTTATTTTTGCCTAAATGGAATTTTCTGCGTCACAAATAGCTCATATACTAGAAGGAGAAGTACAGGGTTCACAAGAGACTACTGTAAATACACTTTCAAAAATTGAGGAAGGGAAAAAAGGGTCTCTTTCCTTTCTTTCAAACCCTAAGTATGAATCCTATATATACCAAACTGAAGCATCAATAGTTATTGTTAACGATACATTTATCCCTCAAGATAAATTACCGTCAACGCTAACCTTAGTAAAAGTTAATAATGCTCAGGCAGCTTTTGCTAAGTTATTGGATGTTTATAACGAAATAAAGCAAGAGCCATTAACCATACACCCTCAAGCTGTTATTGATAGTACTGCAAAAATAGGAGCTAATGTTTATGTTGGAGCCAATGTTTATATAGGCAAAAATACAGTAGTTGGGAATAATTGTAAAATATATCCAGGAACCTATATAGGCAATGATGTAGCTATAGGAAATCATACAACGTTATTTGCAAATGTAAATGTTTATACAGCTTGTATAATAGGAAAACATTGCACATTACACTCTGGAGTAATCATTGGAGGGGATGGGTTTGGTTTTGTTCCAAACAGTGAGAATAATTACCATAAAGTGCCTCAAATAGGTAATACCATACTTGAAGATCATGTTGAAGTGGGAGCAAACACTACTATTGATAGAGCTACATTAGGGTCTACAATTATTCGTAAAGGTGTAAAACTAGATAATTTAATACAAATTGCTCACAATGTTGAGGTTGGAGAAAATACAGTAATAGCAGCTCAAACAGGAGTTGCTGGATCAACTAAAATTGGGAAAAACTGTATGATTGGGGGACAAGTTGGAATAGTAGGACACTTAACTATAGCTGATGGAGTTAAAATAGCTGCTCAATCAGGCATAGGACAAAGTGTACTTGAAGAAAATTCAATTTGGCAAGGATCTCCAGCATTTAGTATAGGTGATTATAAGAGGTCTTACGTGCTTTTTAGAGGGTTGCCAAAACTTAAACAACAAATAGACCAATTAAAAAAGGAACTTTCTACAATTGTTAAATCAATAGACAAAAAAAATTCCTAACACATAATTATGGCAGATAAACAACTTACATTAAAGTACGCTATAAAGCTTTCAGGAGTTGGCTTGCATACAGGAAAAAAAACAAATATTAATATAACTCCAGCACCAGTAAATCATGGATTTAAATTCCAGCGAGTAGATGTTGAAGGAGAACCTATTATTAATGCAGATGTATCATTAGTATCAGATACTCAAAGAGGTACAACACTAGAAAAAGACGGAGTTAAGGTACATACAACAGAGCATGTATTAGCAGCTTTATATGGTTCAGGAGTAGATAATGCATTGATACAAATTGATGGCCCCGAGATTCCTATTATGGATGGGAGTGCTTGGCCTTTTGTAGACGCAATACAAAAAGCAGGAATAGAAGAGCAAGAAGCTGATAGAGAGTATTTCGAATTCGAAGAGAATATTAAATTTGAAATTGAAGAAAAAGGGATAGAAATATTAGCTGTACCTGATGATAATTACAGAGTAACTGTAATGGTTGATTATAATTCTCCAGTTTTAGGTACTCAGCATGCATCCATGTTAAATATTAAAAGTTTTAACGATGAAATTGCTAAAAGTAGAACGTTTGTTTTTCTTAGAGAGCTAGAGTACTTAGCAAAAAACAATCTTATCAAAGGAGGAGATATTGATAATGCAATAGTTTTAGTTGACCGCCCAGAAGTTTCGCAAGATGAAATTGATAATCTAAGAAAGCTCCTAGGGAAAGAAAACCTAGATGTTAAAATAGATGGTATGGGTGTTTTAAATAACACTAAACTTCATTATGAAAATGAGCCAGCTAGACATAAACTGCTAGATATAGTTGGTGATTTAGCACTAGCTGGTGTAAGGATTAAAGGTCATATTTTAAGTGCAAGACCAGGCCATCACGGAAACACAGAGTTTGCGAAAATAATCAAGGACCTTGCCGACAAAAAGAAGAAAAGTAAAATAAAAAAGTTTGATATTTCAACAACGGTGTATGATGTAAATCAAATCGCTGGAATTATACCACATAGATATCCGTTTTTATTAATAGATCGTATTACGGAAGTATTAGATGAAGGAATAATAGGTATCAAAAATGTAACCTTAAACGAACCTTATTTTACTGGTCATTTTCCCGGAAACCCAGTGATGCCTGGAGTTCTTCAGATTGAAGCAATGGCTCAGTGTGGAGGAGTATTTGCTCTTCACGAAAAAGAAGATCCAGAAAATTATTCTACATACTTTTTAAAAATTGACAACGTTAAGTACAAGAGAAAAGTTATTCCAGGTGATACCTTAGTTTTTGAGCTTAAACTTTTAAGACCGATTCGAAGAGGTTTAGTAAACATGAAAGGAAAAGCGTATGTTAATGGAGAATTAGCATCAGAAGCAGAAATGTTAGCACAAGTAGTAAAAGAAAATCATAATTAAATGAAACCACAACCGTATATTCATCCCGATGCGAAAATAGCACCAGATGCTATTATTGAGCCCTTTGCTACAATATACGGAGATGTTGAAATTGGTAGCGGAACCTGGATTGGTCCTAATGCTGTAATTATGGATGGTGCAAGGATAGGTAATAATTGCAAAATTTTCCCAGGGGCAGTAATATCTGCTATTCCACAAGACCTCAAGTTTGATGGAGAAAAAACTACTGTTGAAATAGGCAATAATACTACCATACGAGAGTGTGTTACGGTAAATAGAGGAACTATTGATCGTATGAAAACCAAAATTGGAGACAATTGTTTGGTTATGGCCTATGTTCATGTAGCTCACGATTGCTTTATAGGTAATAACTGTATTTTAGCAAATGCTGTTAATATAGCTGGACACGTAACTATTCAAGATTGGTCAATTCTAGAGGGAATGGTAGCTGTTCAGCAGTTTATAACCATTGGTAAGCACTCCTTTATTGGAGGGAAAACAGCTGTAAGAAAAAGTGTGCCTCCTTTTGTTAAAGCAGCTAGAGAGCCAATTTCATATGTAGGTGTAAACACAGTTGGTTTAAAAAGAAGAGGCTATTCAGATGAGCAAGTAGCAGCAATAGAAGATGTTTATCGCGTTATTTATGTTCACAATAAAAATATGACTCAAGCACTTAAAATTGTTGATCTTGAACTTCCGCCATCAAAAGAAAAAGATGAAATCATAGATTTTATTAATGCCTCTACGAAAGGTATTATGAGAGGATTTAGCTAATTATGGAAATATCTTGTAAAAACCTTGGCAAGAGATATAATAGAGAGTGGATTTTTAAAGAAATCAATAAGGATTTTGTATTAGGCGATCATTGTGCGGTATTAGGAGGAAATGGATCCGGTAAATCAACCTTTTTAAAAACTATATCGGCATTTTTAACCCCAACCAAAGGTCAAATTAGTTACACAAATAAAGGATTAATAATAAGTCCTGACGTTGTTTATAAGCAATTATCTTACTGTGCTCCCTACATAGATGTTTTTGAGCAATACACGATAAAAGAATTGTTCCAGTTCTATACCCCTTTAAAACCCTTGAAAAAGGGAATTGATTATAACCAGTTTTGTGAAGTTATAGACTTAGGAAATACCAAAAACAAAAAACTGAAAGATTTTTCTTCTGGCATGAGGCAAAGAGTTAAGTTAGCCCTAGCTATTCTATCAGACACAACCATCTTGTTAATGGATGAACCAACATCAAATTTAGATGTAAAAGGAATCCAATGGTATCAAAACCTTATAGACAACAACAAAGAAAACCGAATAATACTTGTTGCGTCAAACAAAAAAGATGAAGAGTCTTTTTTTTGTAATCAAGAATTAGCAATTACAGATTATAAAAAAACTCACAAGTAATCTTGTGAGTTTTAAATCAATAAAGCGTTGTAGCTGAATTACATCGTGTAGCTAGTAGTATTAACTTCAATTGGGTTAACACAAAGCACCGGAATCTGTAATTCGTTTGTAATAATGCTTTCCTCTCGCCTGCTAGAGAAAACCCCTCCAAACATATTCCATTTAAGCGTGTTAACAATAGCGATTAAATCAGCATCAATACGCTCTGCAAAATCTAACATTTCTTGATCGAATGACTTTTTGTTTTCAGAAATCGTTACATGTAAGTTAATGTTTTTGCTTTCGTAATATTTTTTCGCAAAAAGGATGTTGTTTCTTAAACGAACAGCTAAAGAACTATCTTTTTCTTTTCTAGCAAAAATGTGAATATCTGAATTGAAATACCTAGCAATATCTGCCACCTCATCAAGCTTTTGCTTTGAATCATCAGACATATCTAAAGGAACAACTACATTTTTATATCCATGATCAGAAATACCTTTCTTCTGGGTTACAATAAAAGGCTTTGTTGAATGCGTAATAACTTTCATTGCATCTCCTCCTGTAACCACTTGTCTAAACCCTACAGGTCCATGAGTACCCATAACAATTAGTTGAGCTTGTACTTCAGCAGCAGCATCACCAATTTCATTAATGATATTACCTATACGTACCAAAGGAGCTATTTCAATTTCAGGAAACTTTTTAGCTTGTTTAGCTATTTTTGCTTTTGCCTTTTCGATTTCATCATCTTTCTTAACTACATGCAAAGCAAATATTTTACCGTGAGTAGCATTTGATAATTTAACAGCGTGAGCTAAGGCATTATCAGCAACTTCAGTAAAGTCAGTAGCAACAAGAATCTTATTAATTTTCATAATAAAAGTTTAAATTTACTTAACGTAAAAATGTATTCTAAATTGCTACAAAAATAATTATAAATAAATAACTACCATCTTTTTAGCAATTTTTTATTTTCTATGCCTACAATTAAGGAACATATAAAAAAAATATTATCTACAATACCCTCCAAGCCAGGGGTGTATAGGTATTACAATAGTAAAAAAGAAATTATATATGTAGGCAAAGCCAAAAACCTTAAAAATAGAGTTCGATCCTATTTTAACGATAATAGAACTGATAGCGCTAAAACAAAAGTCCTTGTTAAACAAATTGATGATATCAAATATATCATTACACCAACCGAATATGATGCATTATTGCTTGAAAATTCACTTATAAAAAAGCATAAGCCAAAGTATAATATTCAGCTAAGAGACGATAAAACGTATCCTTGGATTTGCATAACAAAAGAACCTTTTCCAAGAATTTTTCCAACGAGAAACACGAGCATAAAAAAATCAGAATATATTGGTCCGTATTCCAGTGTTAGAACAATGCACACATTGCTGGACTTTGTTAAAGAGATCTATCAAATTAGAAGTTGCCGCCCTTATATGACTAAGCTTCAAATTCAAGAGGGGAAATACAAAGTTTGTCTAGACTATCATATAAAAAAATGCTTAGGGCCTTGTGAGGGCTATCAAACTCAAAAAGATTATCAAGCAAGTATAGATCAAATAAGAAAAATTCTTAAAGGAAATATCCATGAAGTAATAGCTTTTGTTAAGAATCAAATGAAATCCTATGCAGAGAATTTACAATTTGAAAAAGCACAAGAACTAAAAGAAAAACTGCTTCTACTAGAAAATTATCAATCAAAATCAACGGTAGTTAATTCAAAAATTAATAATGTTGATGTTTTTTCTATTATTTCAGATATTGATACTGCATATGTCAACTTCATTAAAATAGTTAACGGAGCAATTGTTCAGTCCTACACAACAGAGGTAAAGAAGAAAATAGAAGAGTCAGACCATGATATTTTAGCTACTACATTAGTTGAATTGCGTAATAAATTCAATAGTAAATCAAAAGATATTTACACATCAATTCCTATAGAGTTTAACTTTGAAGAATCAGTTAAACTACATGTTCCTCAAATTGGAGACAAAAAGAAGCTGATAGATTTTTCATTAGCTAATGTTCGTCAATATAAATTCGACAAGTACAAAAACATAAAAATTACCAACCCTCAAGAGCATGCAGATAGGGTAGTAAAGCAAATTCAAAAGGATTTAAGATTAAAAGAACCTCCTTACCATATTGAGTGTTTCGATAACTCAAATTTTCAAGGAACAAACGCAGTGGCTGCTTGTGTGGTGTTTAAAAATGCTAAGCCATCAAAAAAAGACTACCGCCATTTTAATATCAAAACAGTTGAAGGTCCAGATGATTTTGCTTCAATGAAGGAAGTTGTTTTTAGAAGATACAGCAGATTAATCAACGAGAATGAACCTTTACCACAACTAATCATTATTGATGGAGGAAAAGGGCAGCTGAGTTCAGCTGTTGCAGCACTCAAAGAGTTAAATGTGTTTGGTAAAATAGCTGTAGTAGGAATTGCAAAAAAACTGGAAGAGATTTATTTTCCAAACGATTCAATACCCATTTATATAGATAAAAGAAGCGAATCACTCAAAACAATTCAACAGCTAAGGAACGAAGCACACCGTTTTGGTATTACACACCATCGGAATAAACGAAGTAAAAATGCTATTCAATCGGAGTTAAGTTATATTAACGGAATCGGAGAAAAATCAATAGAAAAGTTACTGAACCATTTTAAAACAGTATCAAAAATTAGGGCTGCAAGTATGGAGGATTTAACAAAGGTGGTAAACCTTAAACAGGCAAAAGCAATTGCAGCTTACTTCGAAAAAGAAAAACTCAATTGATGATTAGCAATAGCTTCTTCAAAAATCAAAAGTCTTTCTTTAATAGCTAGTCCTCCAGCATACCCGGTTAAACTACCGTCTGAACCAATAACTCGATGACAAGGGATAATTAAATGAAATTTATTATCACCGTTAGCCTTGCCAATTGCTCGAATAGCACCTATATTATCAAGCTCTTGAGCAATGTTCTTATATGAAACTGTTTTCCCTTTTGGAATATTTGATACGATGCCCCAAACCTCCTTTTGAAAATCAGTTCCAGCTAATTTTAACGGGAGGTCAAAAGAAACTCTTTTTCCCTTAAAGTATTCATCTAGCTGTTGTGAGCAGTTATCAATAATAGAATTTTTATCCTTAAAGTCGTTTTCTTTTGAATCATCAAAAATAACTGTTAACAAAAATTCCTCATTTGCTTCAATAAGTAACTTTCCAAAAGGAGAATAATATGTGCTTTTCAAAATCAAAAAAGTGATTTTTGACTTTGAGTTTCTGGGATTTGTAGCTCATAGCCAAACCTAGTATTTAGTTTTTCAATAAAGTAAGCAGAAAGCAAAGGAGATGCTTTTTCTAGGTTTTGATGAACGAAAAAGTAAATACCTTGTATTCCTTGATCTATCCAAACAGCTATTCTGTCTAACCAATCATCCATTCGTGAATAATCACTTTCATGATTAGCACCAGTGTAACGAATAAATGCATAAGGAGTAGTTAAACGCATGTGCATTAAATCTCTTCTTCCAGCTGTATCAGTTATAACATGAGATATTCCATGGCTCTCGAGTAAGTGATACAATTGCTCAGCAACATCCCCTTGGTTATACCAATTCGTATGTCTAAGTTCTAGTGTTAATGGAAATTCTTTTGGCCATTGTTCAATAAAGTTTTCTAGATCAGGAAAAGATTTTGGAGCAAAATTTTGAGGCATTTGTAAAAAAATCATTCCTAGCTTTTCTTTAAAAGCAGCCATAGAGGTTAAATATTCCTCTACAATATTCTCACAGTCTTTTAACCTTCTAAACTGACTGATCAATTGAGGTACTTTAGGAAAGAATTTAAAATCATCAGGTGTTTTATCATACCATTTTTCTACTTGCTCTGGCGGGAAAATACGGTAAAAAGTAGCGTTTAATTCAATCGACCGAAACTGTGTAGAATAATAAGCTAATTCATCTTTCGTACCTCTGGGATAGAAACCCTTTAAATCTGTTTTGTTCCATTTAGCACAACCAACCTCTATGCTTGGTTTATCTTTTGAGGCGTATTTATTTAATATAACCTCTGTGCCTGGATGATCAGGAGGTAATGTGAAATCTATTACTGAGGGGTCTTCAACTTTTCCGAATTTCATGGTTGTTTTTTAGTATAATTAAATATAGTTAATTGGAAGCATAATATTAAATATGTGTATGCTGTAAGTATTACTCATCAAACTAATAAGTATATTTGTACTCAATGGAAGATTTCGATTTTCATAACGAGCAATACCAGCAACCAGAGCAGGAAATAGAGAAAGCTTTGCGTCCGAAGTCATTTGATGATTTTGCAGGACAAAAAAAAGTCACAGATAACTTACAGGTATTTGTACAGGCTGCAAAATTGAGAGACGAAGCACTTGATCATGTGTTACTGCATGGACCTCCAGGTTTAGGGAAAACAACACTGTCAAGTATTATCGCAAATGAGTTAGGGGTTGGTTTTAAAGTAACCTCAGGCCCTGTTTTGGATAAGCCTGGTGACTTAGCAGGTTTACTCACCAATTTAGAAGATGGAGACGTACTTTTTATTGATGAAATCCACCGTCTAAGCCCAGTAATAGAAGAGTACTTGTACTCTGCAATGGAAGATTTTAAAATAGATATTGTTATTGATACAGGTCCAAACGCACGATCTGTTCAAATAGAGCTTAGTAAATTTACCTTGGTTGGAGCTACAACTAGGAGTGGTTTGCTTACAGCACCATTAAGAGCTCGTTTTGGTATCAATGCTCGGTTAGAATATTATGATTCTAAATTATTAACAGATATTGTTCAGCGTTCGGCAGGTATTCTTAATATTCCAATTGAACATGAAGCAGCTTATGAAATAGCCTCAAGAAGCAGAGGAACTCCTCGTATCGCCAACGCACTTTTACGAAGAGTGAGAGACTTTGCTCAAGTTAAAGGAACTGGTAATATTGATAAAGCAATTACTACATATAGTTTAGAAGCCTTAAATGTAGATGCAAATGGTTTAGATGAAATGGATAACCGTATCCTTTTTGCCATTATTGATAAGTTTAAAGGTGGTCCTGTTGGTTTAAAAACAATTGCCACAGCCGTTGGAGAACAGGATGGAACGATTGAAGAGGTTTACGAACCCTTTTTGATAAAAGAAGGTTACCTTATGCGAACCTCTCGTGGTAGGCAAGTAACAGAAAAAGCATATAAACATTTAGGCAGAGATAAGGGATTTACTCAAGGAGGACTATTTTAAATTGAATCCCAAACAACTAAATACCCAACTAATAAAACAAAAAGCGTATGATCTAGGCTTTATGTTTTGTGGTGTTTCTAAGGCAGACTTTTTGGAAGAAGAAGCCCCTAGATTAGAAGAATGGCTCAACAGAAATTATCAAGGAGAGATGAGCTACATGGCAAATCATTTTGATAAACGCCTAGACCCCCGCCTACTGGTTGATGGAGCAAAATCTATTGTTTCTTTAGCGCTAAATTATTTTCCAGATAATCAGCAGAAAGATTCAAATGCTCCTAAAATATCTAAATATGCCTATGGTAAGGATTATCACTGGGTAATTAAAGATAAACTCAAAGAGTTATTTCAATACATACAGGATTCCATTGGTGAAGTAGGAGGTAGAGTTTTTGTAGATTCAGCTCCAGTAATGGATAAAGCTTGGGCAAAAAAAAGTGGGTTAGGCTGGATAGGTAAAAACACCAATTTAATTCATCCAAAAGCAGGCTCTTTCTTTTTTATAGCAGAGTTAATTATTGATCTTGAGCTAGAGTATGATGGACCAATTAAAGATTTTTGTGGAACATGCACAGCATGTATTGATAATTGCCCTACAGAAGCTATTGTTGAACCTTATGTAGTGGATGGGTCAAAATGCATATCTTATTTAACCATCGAATTAAAAGACGAAATCCTCCCGAAGGAATTTAAAGGTAAAATGGATAGCTGGATGTTTGGATGTGATGTTTGTCAAGATGTTTGTCCTTGGAATCGTTTTTCAAAAAAGCATAACGAACCATTATTTAATCCGCATCCAGACTTACTATCACTAACTAAAAACGATTGGGAAGACTTAACAGAAGAAGTTTTTCAAGAAATATTTAGAAAATCGGCAGTTAAGCGAACAAAATTCAAAGGACTTAAAAGAAATATTGATTTTTTAAGTGATACTAACGAGTAATTTCAGGGCTTTCTACAGTGTTACTTTCATTAAAATCTCGGTCAACCAAAGTGATAATGTACTTAATCGTGTCGCTATCAGGCGAAATTGGATTGTAATAAGAAGGCTCAATAGTAACTGAGATATTTCCTTTTAAAGCTTTGTTTTTTCCAGTAGGTGTAAGTACAGGGATACGATACAAAAAGCTAATGTCATCTCCATTAATATCCTTTCCTCTTTGCCAACCAACACCGTCAACTTTTTCCCAATACTCAACAAAATAATTATGATGATATTTATTCCCGGGACTAAACTCATTCATTGTATCGCCCTCAGCCAAACCAACATTTCCATCACCATCGGTAAAAGAAACCAACAAAATACCCGAATCACTAAGCTGAGTAAAACTTTCAAAAGCAATAATAGGTTCATTAGGATATTCCTCTGGTTTTAAACAACCAATAGTCAGCGCTCCTAGAAATAATATGAAAATATATTTATTCAAATTTTAATTATATCATCTAAAAATACGTCTTTTTTTAAACTCTTGCTATAACTTTATCAATTATGGGAGATTTAAGTCCTCTAGATACCGATGAAATTTTCAAGATAAAAAACGAAAAAGATTTTTTATTACAAGCCCTTCGTGTTTTTCATTTTCAGTATGAAAACAATCCTGTTTATCACGAATTTGTAAATCACCTTGATCTTGATGTTAAACGTGTTGATAAGCTTGAAAAAATTCCATTTCTACCGATTTCCTTTTTTAAAACACATGATGTAAATACAGCTAAAGCCCCTGCTCAAAAAACGTTTCTAAGTAGTGGAACCAGTTTAACTACTAGGAGTAAACATCATGTCCATGATTTAAATACTTATGAGCAATCATTTTTAACTTGTTTTGAGTTGTTTTTTGGAAAAACAGAGGATCTTACGATTCTTTGCTTGTTACCTTCTTACCAAGAGCAAGGCGACTCTTCACTTATTTACATGACTGATCATTTAATAAGGAAGTCTAATGATGCTAGAAGCGGTTATTACTTAGAAAATGGTAAAGAACTCCATAACATCATAAACATACTTGAAAAAGAAACGAAACCTTTTGTATTGTTTGGTGTTGCGTACTCCTTACTCGATTATGTTGATCAGTTTTCACATCAACTAACCTATGGAAAGGTAATAGAAACTGGGGGGATGAAAGGAAGGAGAAAAGAATTAACGAAAACCCAATTGCATCTTAAATTGGAAAAAGGTTTTGGAAGAAATACAATCTGTTCAGAATATGGAATGACCGAACTTTTATCGCAAGCCTATAGCCTATCAGGAAATGCATTTCAAACTCCACCATGGATGAAGGTTGTAATGCGTTCTACATCAGATCCTTTAGAGGTTAACAAAACATCAGGTTTAATAAACGTCATTGACCTAGCAAATGTATATAGTTGCTCTTTTATAGCTACTGATGATGTTGGTAGATTAAACGTTGATGGTACATTTCAAGTATTGGGAAGGTACGATTATGCCGATACACGAGGATGTAATTTATTGGTTCAATAACAGATATTATTACTTACTCGTTCGTTTTAAATATTATTATTTTTATTTTTGCTTCCCGATGGCATAAGATTTGCTTTACTAAACTTCAAAAGATACAATTATGAAACGTTTACAATATATTTTAGTTTTAGGTGTGGTTGCTTTAACGATAGCATCTTGTGCTACTAAAAGACCATTTACCACTACAGATAAAGATAAATATAATTTAGGAGAGCAAGAGATTAAGTTGTTACAGTTTTATCTTGCTGGTGATATTACCTTGTATAACGGTAGTAGAGATGGTACAACACAAACAGAAGGTGGGGAGTTAGTAATTAAAGATGAGCAAAATCTTAACAAAATTATCATTCCTAATGGAACAAGAGGTGTGGTTGAGGTTGTAGAAGATAAAGCACTTTATGTATCGTTCGAAGAAGGAAAAAATTTAAAATTTGAAGCAAGCAATATTGATGGTAAATACCGTTTAGAAAAAGCAAGGACTGGATCTAACGGAAGAGCAATTGTTAATTATGGAGGTGAAGAATATTACATTTCAACAACAAGCTTAAAGGCATACTTAATGTACAAGCTTAAAAACAGTACACGTAGAAGAAGCACCCAAAAAACAGTTAAGGGTAGGAAACTATAGTAAACAATATATTTTAATTTAGCACCTTGCTTGCGTAAGGTGCTTTGTTTTTTTAATGAGAAACTTTTTTTGGTATATAACCCTTCCTTTTAGAATTCTTTACAAGTTTTACTTTGCTGGTATATTTTTAGTTACATCTATAATTTTCTTTCCTCCAGCAGCAATTCTTGTTCGTAATGTTAATAATGTTCATTTAGTATATAAAATCAAAAGAGTTTGGGCTAGTTCTATTTTAATCCTATCAGGAATTATAGTTGTATTAAAAGGAAAACAAAATATACCAAAGGAACCAGCTGTTATTTGTGCTAATCATACCTCTTACTTAGATATCCTAATCATTTTTTACATGATGAAAAAGACAACCGTGTTTTTAGGTAAAGCAGAAATTTTAAATTGGCCTATTATAGGAGCTTTTTTCAAAAACATGAACATCCCTGTAGAAAGAGGAAACAAAATGAAAGCAGCACAGTCGCTTCAACTAACAAAAAAAGCATTAGAAAAAGGATTTAATGTGGCGATATTCCCTGAGGGTAAAATCCCAGATTACCACACGCCTAAAGTTTATCCTTTTAAGTTTGGCGCATTTAATTTAGCGATAACTAAAGAAGCTCCAATTATGCCTGTTACCTATGAAACAAGTTGGAAGCTATTAAGGGATCATCATAATTTATTAGAAGTAGGAATGCCGGGTATTGCTAGAACAATTATTCATCCAGCTATACACACAACAAATATGACAGTTAAACAGGAAGCTGAGCGTATAAAAGATTTAACCAAAGAAATAATTGAAGAACCTCTTAAAAAGTATTATTCATGAAAATCACAAAAGAAACAGTTGATCAAGTAGCAACATTAGCGAAACTTTCATTTACAGATACTGAAAAAGAAAAAATTCAACAAGACCTTTCTAAAATCATTGATTTTGTAGAAAAGATAAATGAAATCGATACTGATGGTGTTGAACCACTTACTCACATCAATGAATCGGTTAATGTACTGCGTGAAGACGAAGCCATTGAAACACTAACGCAAGAAGAAGCATTGAAAAATGCTCCTCAAAAAGATTCTGATTACTTCAAAATTCCTAAAGTTTTAAATAAGTAAATAAACTACTGTTTAATAACCTTAAGGGTTTGCTCTCCAATCTTAAAAAAGTACATTCCATCATCAACAGTAGCCATTGAAAAACTTGCGGAGCTAGTAATGTTTTTTCTTAAAACTTCTTTACCAATAGCATTGTAAATAGCTAATAAAGCCGGCTCATTATTTTTTAAAGACACATTAATAATTTCCCCATTAACAGGATTAGGATATACATTAAAACTAGTTCCCTCAACTTCGTTTAATGACGTAGTTTGTCTCAAATCGGCTAAGTTGTATTGAGAGAAAAACCTCCAAATTTCAATAGATGCATCAAAATCATAATTTGTATTCATTCCTACTAAAGGAACCGCAGACCCCGGCCATGTATGTCCTCCATTAATTACTTTGTAATGCTCAACTGTACTTCCTAAATCTCCACCTGTATAAACATAGTGCTCAACTGTACTACCATCATTAGTATTTGTGTTAGGAACGTTTGTTATGGTTGGAGTAGTGTTACAATTGTTTTCAGCTACCCAAAAATTAACAACATCAGGAACTGATGGTGTAAATGCAGTTCCATTATAAGCTACCGTATTGTCATTTGTTCCATGTATTTGCATAATAGGAGTAGGGTGTTGTACATTACATGTATTAATGTTAAGTTGACTCATTGCTCCAGTTACAGAAGCAACAGCTGCAAAACGATTGCTAGCTTTGCAAGCTAAATAAAAACTCATATACCCACCGTTCGACATACCAGTGCTGTATACTCTGTTCGTATCAATAGCATAATTAGCGATCAAATCATCCAAAAGAGCATTAATAAAACCTAAATCATCAACAGAACTGTTCCCGTTTTCCACATTCCAGTGTGGTTGACTATTAACATCATTTAACCCCATCGGGTGGACTACTATAAAATTAGCTGTGTCTGCTATTGATCTAAAATCACCGTAATTCATTTGTTCATTTGCGTTACTGGTATAACCATGTAGATTAAATACCAAAGGAACATCTGTACTGGAGTTATAACTCGCTGGAACATATAAAATATAAGTTCTTGTTTGTCCATCATGCATGATTGACCCATTGATCGTTTGTTGCGAAAACGAATAGCTTGTAAGAGCCAAAAAGAAGAATAAAATAAATTTCATATAAAAGATTTTTTACAAAATTACCCTATTTTTATTTAGGATTCAATAAACAATAAAACAATTGGCAGAAGATTTAAGTCTAGTACAAACAGATAATAAAGAAGAGCAATACAAGCACTTAATCCCACAGGTTAAAGGACTTGTTGAAGGAGAAAATAATTTAATAGCGAACTTGGCTAATTTATCTGCAGCTATCATGGAAACGTTTAAGTTTTTATGGGTTGGCTTTTATTTGGTAGATAAAAATGAGTTGGTGTTAGGCCCCTTTCAAGGACCAGTGGCTTGTGCTAGAATAGCTAAAGGAAAAGGAGTTTGTGGAAGTGCCTGGGAGCAACAAAAAACGTTTATTGTACCTAATGTCGATGCGTTCCCTGGTCATATAGCTTGTAGCTCTCTTTCTAAATCAGAAATTGTTTTACCTCTTAAAAAAGACGGTGAAATTATTGGTGTATTGGATATAGATAGTTTTGAATTAAATACCTTTGACGAAATAGACGAAAAATACCTAACTCAATTACTAAACTTATTATAATTGGCTATAACTGCTAAACATTATTTTTTTTTAATTCTTGGATTAACACTTCTGTTTGGTTGTGCACAGTTTACGAATATCAGTGGAGGAACAGCAGATACTACCCCACCTCGGTTAATTGAAGAGAAAACATTTCCTAAAAACAAATCAACGAACTTTTCATCAAGTAGAATAGAGCTGCGTTTTGATGAATATTTTACGTTAAGTAACCCTCAACAAAAGGTATTTGTTTCACCCTCACTCACTAAAGATCCCGATTACAAAGTGAGGGGTAAATCATTAATTATTGATTTAAACAATACACTTGCTCCCAATACAACTTACACGATAAATTTTGGTGATGCTATCAAGGATTTAAATGCAAACAACATTTTAACAAACTTTACTTATGTGTTTTCTACGGGCGATTACATTGATTCTCTTTTTGCTTTTGGAAAAGTAACAGATGCTAAGTCTGGAAGTCCCTCAGAAGGAATAACAGTAGGGCTATATAACTCGTTTGATGATTCCATTGTTTCTAAAGAAATGCCAATTTATTTTGCACAAACAGATAAATCAGGGAGGTTTAGTTTTCAAAATTTAAAAGGAGGGAGGTATAAAGTTTTTGCTTTGAAAGATGAAAATAGAAATTACCTTTTTGACTTACCCAACGAAAAAGTAGGGTTTTTAGATTCAACCATAAGAATAGATACAAGTAAAAAGAAAGATATTGAGATCAAATTGTTTGAGCAAAACTTTAAAAAGCAGTCGATCGTAAGTAAAAGTTATGAATATCCAGGGAAATTAATGCTTGTTTACAATAAACCAATAGACAGTGCCATCTACAGGTTACTTAATTCTACGATTGAGGTAAAGAAACAAGTATTAAACGAAGCAAATGACTCATTAATTTTATGGCTAAATAATCCCAAGGAAGAAAAGTTTAAAATTGAGCTTCCGCTAGATTCTATAATCGACACGATCACTATCTATCCATTTAAAAAACCAAAGGATACAACACTAAAAATTAAAAAGACAAGTTTGTCAATGGATGTAAATGACAAAGTGAACTTGACTTTTGTAACTCCAATACTAGCAGTAGATACAACTAAAATTGAAGTTAAAAAAGACTCTTCTTTAATTAATATTAATGGCTTAAAAATAGATTCAATCGACACCAGAAAACTAACAATAGATTTCAATAAATCTTCTGAAGCAAATTACAGAATATTGTTTTTGCCAAAAGCCATTACAGATATTTATGGCAGACAAAATGAGGACACTGCTTTTGTACGTGTAAAAACATATGAGGAAGGATTCTATGGAACGTTATCTGTAGCCTTAGATAGTTTGCCAGAAGAAGCGGATATATATTTAGAAATTGTTCAGAAAGACAATACAATTAAAAGAGTACGTTACACAAATGAAGTTGTTTTTAATGAAATGATACCCGGAAAATATATGGTGAAAGTATTGGTAGATGAAAACAAAAATGGCTCTTGGGATACAGGAAATTATTATCAATTAAAACAGCCTGAACGTATTGTTAGGTTTGAAAAATCCATAGAGATACGAAGTAATTGGGAAGTTAAAGAACGCTTTTCTTTAAAATAATCTGTGATACAGATTATATTTTTTATTTTCGCAAATGGAATTTCAAGGAAAATGCATCATCTTCTCTGCTCCCTCTGGGGCTGGAAAAACCACTATTGTTCAACATTTGTTGAAACAAAACCTAAATCTTTCATTTTCTATATCTGCTACAAGTAGAGAAAAACGCTCCTATGAAGTAGATAAAAAAGATTACTATTTTTTAAGTGCAGAGGAATTTAAAAGCAAAATAGAAAACAAAGAGTTTATTGAATGGGAAGAGGTATACAAAGACCAGTTTTATGGCACCCTCGAAAGTGAAATCCAAAGAATCTGGAGTGAGAAAAAACATGTAGTGTTTGATGTAGATGTGGTAGGAGGACTAAACCTTAAAAAGAAATTTGGAGAAAAAGCATTAGCTATTTTTGTTATGCCGCCAAGTATTGATTTACTAAGAAAAAGACTGGAAGGTAGAAAAACAGAGAGTGTTGAAACGCTGAGGAAACGATTGAATAAAGCAGCAGAAGAAATAGCTTTTTCAGAACAGTTTGATTATGTATTAATTAATGACGCTTTACCTTTAGCATTAAATGAGGCTGAAGATATTGTTTCTTCATTTGTAAGTAATTGATGGAGACTAAAGGAAAACAAATAGCATTATTTTTTGGCTCATTTAACCCAATACACGTTGGTCACTTAATTATTGGTAATTACATAGCTAACCAAGCTTTTATTGATGAGTGCTGGTTTGTTGTTAGCCCACAAAACCCCTTTAAAACAAAAAGCTCTCTTCTCAAAGATTATCATCGATTAGCAATGGTTAACGAAGCTATTGAAGATAACACAAAGTTAAAATCTTGTGATATTGAGTTTAATCTACCTAAACCATCTTACACAATAGATAGCTTAACTTTTTTGAAAGAAAAATACCCGAACTATCATTTTTCTATTGTTATGGGAGAGGATAACTTAAAATCCTTCCATAAATGGAAAAACTATGAAATTATATTAAGAGATTATCAAGTGGTTGTCTACCCTAGAATTTACGAGGGGAGTAACAATAAAGCCAATCAAGAAGTAATCACTCATAAAAACGTTAGGATTCTTGAAGATATACCTGTTATGAGTATTTCTGCATCTTTTATCAGGAACAGCATAAAAGAGAATAAGAGCATCAAGTACTTAGTTACAGAGCCTGTTAGAAAATACATCGATCAAATGAATTTTTATAAGTAATCTATCTAATGAGTAACGATTCTAAAAAGTATAAATGGATTGCGTTAATTTCTGGGTTAAGTTTATTGCTTTCAGTCGGAATTATTATTGGTTTAATCTTTGCCCTAAAAACGTCAGAAAAAAAGCTTAACGATCTTGGAGATTTAATGGAAAAAATGTCTGATTCACGTATCCAATATGATATGACAGTGGAACAAACTATTCCAGTGACAACAAACGCAACCATTACTGATGATGTAAATGTAGGTATTGACTTAACTGTAATAAGCGAAATACCTTTTCAAGCAGATATTCCTGTAACTGAACAAATGATGATCCCTATAAAGTTAGGAGTAGCTCAAACAATTTATGTGGATACATTAATAAGTATTACAGAACAAGTACTTATTCAAGTAGATGACACTATTCCACTAGACCAAAAAATCAAGGCGATGGGCATTAATATGAATGCCAAGGCAGAGATTCCACTAAAGCAGGACTTAAGAGTAGGTTTTGACGAGCAATTACGCATGCAGGCACATATACCTATAGATATGAAAATTATAGATAGTATGCCACTAGACTTAAACATGAAAATTCCAGTTAATGTTATGGTTCCTGTTAAAATACCGCTAAAAACTACAGCAAAAATATCATTCATTGAAACCTTACCTTTTCAAGCAGATATTCCTATAAAATTAGATGTTCCAGTCGATATTCCACTAAATGAAACAGCGATGGGAGACTATTTGAAAAAGGTTTCTAAGGGGATGAGGGAACTAACCAAACCATAGCTTGTTAAGTTTTTCAGAAATATTCAGCTTACTTAAAGCTTCTAACTGGATTAAGAACATTGTAATTTTGCTTCCTGCTTTTTTTGGTTTAACTATTATTAAAGGGGAACTCATTTTGCCGTTAATATTAGGTTTTTTAGGATTTTCTTTTTTATCTAGTAGTATCTATATTGTTAACGATATTTTTGATAAGGAGGTCGATCAAGTAGATCCTGAAAAGAAAAACAGACCAATAGCCTCTGGCAAAATAGGTATAAAAACAGCAGCGAGTGTTTCATTTTTTTTATTGATTATCGCCCTTTTGCTAGCACTTTATCTTGGTGGATATATCGTTATTTATTTTATAGCTTATTTATTGGTTAACTTACTATACTCATGGAGACTTAAGCAAATAGGTGTAGTTGATGTGTTATGCATAGGCTCTGGTTTTATTTTTAGAATAATGGTAGGTGCTAACATAGCAGGAGTTTATGCGAGTTCTTGGATATTAGCACTAACCTTTGCAACGGCTATATTTTTCCCATTAATTAAAAGGAAAAATAAAAGTAAGCAGTCCATCAACCCCTATCCCTTCTATGAAAAAGTGAATTTTAAAAAATTTATGAGTTTTTATGGTGTTGGTATTGTTCTGTTATACATGGGGTTTTGTTTATATCAAGTATACATAAAAGAAAAAACAGAAGTTTTATTCCTAAGCATAATCCCAGTAGGAGTTGCTATTTTTGAGTTCATCAGAAAATCAACATTTTTATCTGTTATTAATGATCCAGTAAAAGACTCATTAAAAAACCCAGCAATATTAATAGGCCTAGCTACATGGGTTATTATAATGACTTTTTCTTATTATTAAGTCAAAAATATAGGAGCTTAATTTAATTGAGCAATAATAGACTCAAACATTGCTTTACCATCAATGTTTCCTAACTCTTCATCAGATGCTCTTTCTGGATGAGGCATCATACCAAATACATTTTTTGTTTTGTTTGTTACACCAGCTATATTTTGCTCAGCTCCGTTTGGGTTATATGAAGGGTCAATTTCACCATTCTCATTACAATACCTAAATAAAATCTGGTCATTTGCATTTAATTCTTCTAAAACCTCTTTCGAAGCAAAATATCTTCCCTCTCCATGAGCAATAGGAATTTTATACCCTTTATTTTTATCTAAAGAAGCCGTAATAGCTGCTGATTTGCTTTCTGGTTTTATGTAAACATTTTTACAAATGAACTTTTGGTTGTTATTGTGTAACAATGTACCTGGTAGTAGCCCAGATTCGCACAGTATTTGAAAACCGTTACAAACACCTATTGCATAACCACCTTTATTGCAATGCTCAATTACCTTTTCCATAATAGGAGAAAATCTAGCAATAGCACCACTTCTTAAGTAATCACCGTAAGAAAATCCACCAGGTAGAACTACTACATCCACGCCTTTTAAATCCGTATCCTTATGCCAAAGTCGTTCAACTTTTTGGTTTAAAAGAGTGCCAAGCACATAAACCATATCTTCATCACAATTAGATCCAGGAAAAGTTACAACTCCAAATTTCATGTTAGGTAAGTATTTGTAAAGCAAAAGTAATTAAAAGTATAATCTATTTATATAGAAATTATAAGAAGTATTTAACACCAAATATAAATGCTATAAAGAGGACTAATGCTAAGTCTTTGTATCTAAAGTCAATCTTTAAAAATAAAGAGGCGATAAACACAGCATTAGCAAATGCCCCCCAAGCTAATATACCCGAAAAGTCTCTCAAGAAAAATCCAGCTACAGTCAAAATAATGCTAATAACATATAAAAAAACAAGGATGTTGTAAGCTTTAATGATTTTAGCTCCAAAAGCAATACGGTTTTGTTTAAATAAAACAACGCCTGTTAGTGACACGGAGAAAACAACAAACAAGGCAATTAATAAAACAGTATTAAAAGATGATGTGCTAGGTTGTGTGTCTAGATACGAATTAAAGAAAGAATAATTCTCACTCATATAGGATAGAGCCAAAACAACGTACAAAGGAGTGGCTAAACCAAACAAAATAATTAATAAGTCTCTTGCATTAACTCTTCTTAAAGCACTAATACCTGCAATAATCAAATAAATAAAAGGTAAAAAGATGATGTTTACTAGGCATAATATACCTAGAAAAAAAGCAGAGTTAAAAACGTTTGTCACTTCATTCCCATACTCTTTCATGTTCATTACCATACTCATAAACAATGAAAGAGAGAGAATTAGAAAGCTAAAGTTGATCATGTCGGGCGAATGACATGCTAGGGAAGATATAAGCAAATGAAAAAACACAAAACCAGTAGCATTTTCATTTACAAAGAAATACCTACTCAACGATTGGTTGAAAAAAGCAGCTGCTATTAAGTTGATAATAAACCCTATAGTTAAAGAAGTGTAGTAAGGAATAGCAATATTAAAAAATGTATATGATTCTAAATGGTTAGCAGTTGGCATTAACCAAGCACCTAAACCAAT
This sequence comes from uncultured Saccharospirillaceae bacterium, assembly GCA_950054195.1. Lineage (GTDB taxonomy): Bacteria > Bacteroidota > Bacteroidia > Flavobacteriales_D > CAJJDF01 > CATLPG01. The sequence continues at coordinate 9,390 of CATLPG010000001.1, read as the reverse complement.
TAAAAATATAGTTAGTATTCCATATGGGTTATTCCTAAGTAAAAAGCTTACCATAAGCGAAATTTACTACTTAAATCCTAGTAGGAAAAGTAAAGTTGATTATATTTGTGATAGATCAAACCTAAATAATTAGAATATGCAGTGGCTAGTAAAACCGTTGGTTGACATTTTTCAATGGACTTTTGATATCTTAAAAGCTGGAGAAGGTATCCCAAATGCTATCTTTATCTTGTTGATTATATTTGGGTTAGGGTATTGGACATTCTACTGGCAACCAAAATATAACAAGCAAGCTGAAGCTGATTCAGATCAAATTAAATAAGATTTAATTTAAATCAAAACCGATATCTTTTCGGTAATACATATTTTCAAAAGAAATTTTACTCAAAGAAGCATATGATTTTTCTAATGCTTCTTTTTTGTTTTTACCATAAGAACTAACAGCTAAAACTCTACCTCCATTAGTTAGAACATCTTCTTTATGTAGGGTAGTTCCTGCGTGGAAAGCAATACTTTCGGTAACTAAATCAACGCCATTAATCTTTTTTCCTTTTTCGTATGCTTCGGGATATCCTCCAGAAACAGCCATAACGGTGCAAGCCGTTTGATCGGTAATTTCTAAGTCTCTTTCGGATAATGTTTGGGAAGCAACTCCTTCAAATAAATCTAATAAGTCTGATTTTATTCGAGGCAAAACAACCTCAGTTTCTGGATCACCCATCCTAACATTATATTCAATAACATAAGGAGCGCCTGCAACATTCATTAAACCAATAAAAACAAATCCTTTGTATTCAATATTATCCTTTTTTAATCCATTAATGGTTGGAATAACAATATCGTTTTCAACACGCGTTAAAAATAGTTCATCAGCAAAAGGTACTGGAGAAATCGCTCCCATACCACCTGTGTTCAACCCCGTATCCCCTTCACCTATTCGTTTATAGTCTTTGGCTTCAGGTAAAATTTTATACGATTCTCCATCAGTGAGTACAAAAACAGAAAGTTCAATACCTTTTAAAAACTCCTCTATCACAACTTCTTTGCTAGCCTCTCCAAACTTATTGTTTTGAAGCATTTCTTTTAATTCGTTTTTAGCTTCCTCCAGATTATTCAAGATTAAAACTCCTTTTCCAGCAGCTAACCCATCAGCTTTAAGTACATAAGGAGGTTTTAAACGTTCTAAGAACGCATATCCTTCTGTAAGCGAGATAGCCGTAAAAGCTTTATACTTAGCCGTAGGGATACTATGTTTTATCATGAATTCCTTAGCAAATCTTTTACTACCCTCCAGTTGTGCCCCTTTTTTGCTTGGTCCAACAACAGCGATATGCTTTAATTCATCATTCGAAGAGAAATAATCATAAATTCCCTCTACTAGTGGAGCTTCAGGACCAACAATTATATAGTTTATGTTATTCTCTAAACAAAAATTAGCGATTGCATCAAAATCGGTAACAGGTATATTTACATTTTTTGCAACAGATGCAGTTCCAGCATTTCCTGGCGCAACATAAAGGGTGTTAAGTAGTGAGCTTTGAGCAATTTTCCATGCAAAAGCATGCTCTCTTCCTCCCGAACCAAGTATTAAAACATTCATTATAATCTAATTTTCAACAAATTTAATATTAATTTTCAGTAAAATAAGTGCAGATTTACTTGATAATGACAACAAAAAAATTACTTTTGCGTAAATATTGAAACGTAACATTTTAAAAAAGGAGGAATTATGTATTGGACATTAGAATTAGCATCATATTTAGAAGATGCTCCTTGGCCAGCCACTAAAGAGGAGTTGATTGATTACAGCATGAGAAGAGGTGCTCCTTTAGAGGTAATTGAAAATTTACAAGCTATCGAAGAAGATGGTGAGGTATACGAATCTATCGAGGATATTTGGCCAGATTACCCAACGAAAGAAGATTTCTTTTTCAATGAAGATGAGTATTAGTTGAATTAGAAAATTATTAGTAAACAAAAAAGAGGCGAATTTCGCCTCTTTTTTTATGCTTTAATGTTTAAGTGTTATAAAACAATATCTACAATTCTATTAATAGGAATAAAAGTACCTTTTTTCAAAACGATATGCCTATCTCCCGTTGCCCAAATAGTTGTCCTAACTTCCTTTAGTCCTTCATCATCTTGGAAGATAATTTTAATCTTGTTGTGATGAACATTTCCAAGCGTAGTAGCTGTTTTTAATTTAGCAATCAATTCTTTTTGCTCTTGCTCGGTTCTAATGCTAATCGGTTCAGAAGGGAAATGTAATGAGGATACTTCTTCTTTCTCTATAAGTTTCGTTTTAATTGTTTCCATAAGGCAAATCTGTTAAAGTAATTTTTAAAATTTTGTTTGTTGATGAGGTTACTTTAAACAACTCGCTAAGTCTATAACCAACTATCCAACAAATTTCGTTTCCAGATTCAAGAACAAATACTTTTCGCTTAGTAAAACTGTCTATTTTTTCATCTGTTAAGTAATCACTAACCTTTTTTCTCTTCTTTCCCATTCCCAGTGGTGCAAATGAGTCACCATGTTTCCAATTTCTTAAAGTTAAAGGAAAAGTTAATTTACTTTTATCCAATAGAGCAATGTGTTGCTTTGTTAAAGATTTGTTAAATGAATCTATATCTTCAAACGTCAAATGAACGGGATAGGTTACACTAGTGTCTGTTTTTTTTATAACAACCGTATCGTTTTTAACATTTTTTATGTTTTTGGTTATGATAATAATCGACCTATCAATCAGTAATTGATGTGATTTAGAATAAAACCATTTACCAACACTATTATTATGAATACCATCTACAATTAAAGTGATTTGAGACCTGTTGTAACCAAAAGGAGTTAATGCATAAAATAAGTGTAGCGAAAGATGATTAAACTTTTTTAAAGCATTTAAGTCAATTAGTATTTGCTCATTTTCTTCTCTAATTAAAGGTTTAAGTCTTTCCTTAATGCTTTGCTCTAAAAAGCTGTTTGAATCTTTAATGTGAGCTAATGTGTTTTCCATTGATGAACTAAACGAAGCATTTAATTCTTCAAACAAAGGGATGATTTTATGTCTTATTAAGTTTCTTTTGTACTTAGTGGATAAGTTGCTCTCATCCTCTCTAAAACTAATGCTGTTAAGTTTGGAATAACTTAAAATATTTTCTTTGCTAACATTAATTAATGGTCTAAATAACCTGTCTTTTAAAACCTCAATCCCTTTTAATCCGTTAATTCCCGTTCCTCTGCATAGATTGAGGAAAAAAGTTTCAATTTGGTCGTTAAGATGATGTGCCGTTACAATATAGTCAATAGTATACTCCTTACAGAGATGCTTAAACCAGTTGTACCTTAACTTTCGAGCAATCATTTGTATTGAATCTTTTGAAGAGGACTCAATTCTTTTAGTATCAAAATGCTTTATGTGAAACTTAATATTATTTATTTCACAAACCTCTTTAACAAACAACTCATCATTGTCAGAGTCGATGCCTCTTAGTTGAAAATTACAATGTGCTACTTCAAAAGATAAATCATGTTTTTTGAAAAGATGGAGTAAAACCATAGAGTCTACTCCTCCACTAACAGCTAAAAGAAATTTCTTCTGTTTATATTGAGGAATTAGATTTAAGTTATTTTTTAAAAACTGATCCATATAAAAAAAGGGAGCAAACAAGCTCCCTCAAAATTAATATGTTGATTTATTAATTCTCTTGAAATTCTACAGAAGCATTAATACTTACATTAGGAGAGGTATAGCTGATACCGTCTGGTCCTTTATGTAAATCGTAGCAAGCTTCATTTAATGAGTTTAAGGCAGAGTCTGCTTTCCATGATTTAATATTTAACTCACTTACAATATCAAACTCGTTACCTTCAATAGTATAGTTAAAAGGTAAGTCGCATACAACGTCATTCATTTTAAGAGCAATAACACCTTTACCTTCTTTGTCATTACCATCAATGTTTTTAAATTCTCCACTAATCATTTCAGTATTTAGCATTACACCAAAAAATAATCTTTTTAGTTTGCCATCTCTTTCTTCATTATCAGTAAAAAGACTACTAACAGGTATTCCAAATGTTAACCCTTCTAATGATTTTTCGGGTGTTTTTCCAGCAGGTACACTTTTTAAGCTTACTTCCGTAAATTCACCTCCAACTGGTTTTTTCTCAGTTGTTTTATACGCAGTCCATTTTAATATGGTTGTGTTGTTTTTAATCGAGTACGATTTTTCAACCGTTTCTTTCTCGTCATTTTTTGTTTCAGTATTACCACAAGCAATTAAGAGGCTTGAGGCAACGATAAGAGTTATTATTTTTTTCATAAATTATTGGTTTTTGGTTAAGGTTTATTCAAAAGAGATTAATAATTGGTTTTTTTCAACGGTATCCTTAGGCGAAACCCCAATAGATTTTATAACACCATTAATAGGTGATTTTATGATGTTTTCCATTTTCATAGCTTCAAGTATAAGCAGGTTTTCTCCCTCAACAACCTCATCTCCTTTTGCTTTTAATACATCTACAACTAAACCAGGCATTGGAGCTTTAATACTGCTAACCTTTTTGTTAACCATATCTGCCATGCCTAACTTTGATAGCAACAAATCAAGCTGATCTTTAACATTTACACTGTAAATACGATTGTTAACTTTTACGCTAACTTCCTTTTTCACCTTATCTACAAATACAATTTCAATGTTATATGATTGATTATCCTGAATAACATGATAGGATCCATCCTTTAACGAGACTAAATCAAGATCAACCGTTTGGTCATTCACTGTAAAAGAGTTTTCGTCTCCCTCTTGGGTAATCGTAAAGGTTTTGTTGTTTACTTTGGCTTGATACACACTTAAAGTACTTTATATATGGTTATAAAGTTATGAAACAAGCAAACAAAAACAAAGAGATAAACAGAAAGCTTAATATAGTGTTAAAATCAACCCAAAACAGAACTATTTTTAGTCAAAAGGAGTTAATAAACTAAAAAGTGGCTATTTTCGACCCCAATGATAAAAAACAGCATCATCATATTAGCTGTAATCACTTTGTTTTCTTCGGAAATTTCAACTCAAATGATTATAAATGAAGTGGGGATTGAGGAAATTTCTCAAATTTCTTTTAATCCATCATTCATTCAAAAGAAGAGAGTAAAAAGTATTACTACACAAACTCGTCAAAAACAAGAGTTGAGACCAATAGTTGAAATGCCTAACCTAAAGAGTTGTTACAAGTTTAATGATAAAGGAGAGATAAGCCAATACTACAAAACATATCAAGTAACCAATTATGTTTTGGATACAATAGCAGAATTCTATACCTACCATAACAATCAACTAGCAATATTAATCAAATCAGAATATGGGCGGTTTGGTAAGTATATTTATGAATATAATAATGACAGAATAGCAAGTGAAACTAGGTTTAGAATAGAAAACCTATCAGCAAATAAGCTTATTTTTCTATCTGGAGACCAAACAAAAATAGCTAAACAAACGTATACCTACCAGTATGTTAATAAAAACAGCTATATACGGTGCACAAACAGCGAGGAAGGAATATGCTTTAAAGAGGAAGAAGTGTTGCTGGAGAATAATAAAAAAATTAAAGAGAAAATCCGATTTATATTCGATGACTCAAAACAACAATCAATAACTTATGCATACAAAAAAGGAAAGTTAATAAGTAAATTGTATAAAGATGAATTCAATAATAAGTTTCAAAAAAAAATAATTTATCGGTACGATGCAAAAGAGCAACTCTCTGAAATTACTTATTTTGATGCAAACAATGAGCTAGAGAAAAAAGTTGAATTTTTATATAAAAAAGGATTGTTGGATGCCACACTGGAAAAAACAGAAAGTACAGGCGTCATAAACATAGTAAAATACAAATACGAATATTATTAAAATAAAGAATGAAAAAAACTGTTGATATATTAGGGTATCTAGGAATGATACTAGTTGTAGGCTCTTTTTTATTTAACCCCGCTGAAAATATTTTTTTAGCAGTTAATTTATCTGGAGCAATTATAACAGCCATTTATTCCGTTTACATTAAGAGTAAACCTGTATTGATAATGAATGTCTGTATAGGCATATTTGATGTGTTACACCTAATGGGAATACACGTTTTTGAGCTCCTAAGCTAGTAGTTTGGCATAACTTTTGCTCTACATCTACTAGAAACCAAAAACCTAGTAAAATGAAAAAGTTAACATTAATAGTAGCGTTAGTTTCCATTTTTCAAATGGGATATAGCGGATCAATAGTAGCAAAAAAAGCAAAAACGTTTAGAACAATTAAGCACAAAGCATTTAAGGCAGGTGAAAAACTAAGGTATAGAATTCACTACGGAGTAATTGATGCTGGAGAAGCTGTTCTAGAGGTTAAAAAAACGGATAAAACTGTAAAAGGTAGATCATTACTACATATGGTAGGTACTGGTAGAACATTAGGGTCATTTAACTGGTTCTTTAAAGTGAGAGACAGGTATGAAACCTATATTGATGAACAAGGAGTATTCCCTTGGATGTTTGTTCGTAGAGTAGATGAAGGAGGATTTAAAATCAATCAAGATTATATTTTTAGACAAGATAAAGAAGTGGTTGATAATGGAGAAGGAAAAGATTACGAAGCCCCTTTCGGAATACAAGATATGTTGTCTTCTTTCTACTATGCAAGAACATTAAACCTCAAAGATGCATCTGTTGGAGATGAATTTACAGTAGATATGTTTATTGATAACGAAGTGTATCCATTCAAGATTAAATACCTTGGAGACGAAACTATCAAAACTAGAAAAGGCAAATTTAAATGCCATAAAATTCGACCAATCGTAATGAAAGGTAGAATATGGGAACAAGAAGAGGATATGACCATGTGGATTACAGCTGATCAAAATAAAGTGCCAATTGAAGTTAAAACTAAAATACTAGTAGGTTCCATTAAAGCAACGCTAGTAGATTGGGAAGGCTTAACATCAGATATTAGTAAAATCTAAACATACTATAAACCCATCAGTACGTTACTGGTGGGTTTTCCTTTAATTGTTAAATCCTAACGAAAAATAATTCCGTTAAATAAATCTTTTCATCAGTTAGGAACATTCACAAAAATGATTAATTTTGAGAAAATAGCTATTAAAACAAATAATGAATATACCGTCAGAATTAAAGTATACAAAAGATCACGAGTGGATTAGAGTTGAAGGGGATGTAGCTTTTATAGGAATTACCGATTTTGCACAAGGTGAACTTGGCGAAATTGTTTATGTTGAAATAGAAACAGAAGGAGAAACACTTGATAAAGAAGAAGTGTTTGGTACTGTTGAAGCTGTTAAAACAGTTTCAGATTTGTTTATGCCTATCACTGGGGAAATTGTAGAATTTAATGCAAAGCTTGAAGATGAGCCTGAATTAGTAAACAATGATCCTTATGGGGATGGCTGGATGATTAAAGTTAAATTATCAGAAGAAAATGAATTGGAAGATTTGTTAACTTCAACTCAATACGAAGAAATTGTAGGTTAATTTGAACCTTTCTTCATGTAAAGTGTACATAAGAAAAAACGAACGCTTATGGAATTGAAAAAAAACAAAGATGCAAACCTAGAAAACAAGAAAATTACGCTTTTCTTGATAGGGCTATTAGCTGCCTTGGGTTTTGTGCTTGTATTTAATGAACTAAGATCCGCAACTTATGCTGATCGTGAATTGGCACAGGAGTCAATGGGTATGGAAGATGAGGAAATCATCGAAGTAACATTAACAACTCCGCCACCGCCACCACCGCCACCACCGCCACCACCACCAGAGCCTGAAATTATTGAGGTTGTGGAAGATGAAGCTGAGGTTGAGGAGACTGAAATTGAATCAGAAGCTGAAGTGGATGATGTAATTCCAGATCCTATCGAGGAGCCAGTTGAAGAGGAGCCAGTTATTGAAGAGGTTTTTACAGTTGTGGAAAAAATGCCTTCGTTCCCAGGAGGAGAGTCTAAGCTGTATGAGTTCCTTGGAAAAAACATAAAGTATCCTCAAATGGCTAAAGAAGCTGGGGTTCAAGGTAGAGTTTATGTGCAATTCGTTGTTGAAAAAGACGGTTCTATTACCGATGTTAATGTTGTAAGAGGTATCGGTAGTGGGTGTGATAAGGAAGCAGAACGTGTTGTAAATAACATGCCGAAGTGGGAGCCAGGAGAACAGAGAGGTAAAAAAGTAAGGGTTAAATATACCTTGCCCGTATTATACCAGCTCCGTTAAAAAACGGATTAAACCGATTAATAATTTAAGAGGTTGATTGTAACCTTGATATTAAAAATGTCGTATATTAGTTATAGTTATATGAAAAAGCTACTGTACATATCTGTTATAGCACTGTTTTTGGCTAGTTGTGATAAGCAAAATCCATTAATTCCAGGTGCCAACCCGTTTTCTCCAGATGCCACTATTGGTTCAGGAGTTAATAGTACGGATGATAATATAACTGATCCAGATAAAGATGATGATCACGATGTGGATGAAGGTAAAGGACTAAATGATAATATTAATCTTGGTATAACCGATCCAGATAAAGATGATGATCACGATGTTGATGAAGGATCTGGACAAGTAAAAACAAATTAAACATGAAGCCACCAATTAGGTGGCTTTTTTTTATCTCTTTTTTCTGGACAGCCGTTTAAATTTTCCATAACTTTATATAAAGCCAAAACCTATATTAAATGCAAAGTCATTTATTGGTTTTGCTGTCCTTTAAGGATTTAAATTTAAAGAGATGATAAAAGTTTCAGATAATGCAAAAAATCAAGCGCTTCGCTTAATGGAAGAATCGGGTCAAAAAGATCACTTCATCCGTGTAGGAGTTAAAGGAGGTGGTTGCTCTGGACTTATGTACGAGCTCGATTTTGATAATACCATTAATGACGCAGATAAAGTTGTTGAGGATAACAACATTAAAATAGTAGTAGATAAAAAAAGCTACCTCTACTTAGTTGGAACAGAGTTGGACTACTCTGGAGGCTTAAACGGTAAAGGTTTTGTGTTTAATAATCCCAATGCAAATAGAACGTGTGGTTGTGGAGAAAGTTTTTCATTGTAAGGATATTTTATGAAGTATACGGAAGACGATTTAAGAGAAGATTTAAAAACCAAAGAATATGAATTTGGTTTTACTACAAATATCGAATCAGATAAAATAGAGAAAGGTCTGAACGAAGATGTTATTAGACAAATTTCTCTAAAAAAGGAAGAGCCCCAGTGGTTATTGGAATACCGTTTAAAGTCATTTGAAATTTGGCAAAAAATGGAAGAACCAAACTGGGCTCATGTAAACTATAAAAAGCCAGATTTTCAAGATATCCATTATTTTGCTGCACCAAAAAAGCAAAAATATG